>MPNQ01000053.1 GCA_002239105.1 marine group bacterium Sva0996 bin134
TGGCCTGGTCTTCGGGGCTGTTCCGCCCAGTCAACGCCAGGATGCGCTCTACCTGGCGGTCGGTTGTTCCCGACAGGCAGAGATATCGGTCATCGGCGGTGCGGTAGATGTTGCGGGGGACGCCGGTCTCCAGGCGCGACCCGAATCGAGCGGGGGGAGGGTCGTCGCCGTTGGGGTCCCAGGCGGCGAGGGTGCTGCCCATCAGGGTCAAGATGGGCTCATACATGGACACGTCGACGTGCTGGCCGACGAGGCCGTTCACATCCCGGCCGTAACAGGCCACCAGCGCGCCGATTAGTCCGAAGATCCCGGTCAGGGTGTCGCCCAGCGGGATGGAGGTGAGCATGGGCGGGCCATCGGACTCTCCGGTCATGTGGGTGAGCCCGGCGAAGGCCTCGGCCATGGTGCCCGCGCCGGGCCGGTCGGCCAGCGGGCCGGTGTGCCCGTAGGGGCTCACCGACACCATTACCAGGCCGGGGTTGATGGACCGCAGCTGCTCCCAGGTGCAGTCCCAGCGCTCCAGCATGGCCGGGGAGTAGTTGTGGACCAGCACGTCGACCTCGGACACCAGCTGGCGGAGGATGTCGCGGCCCTCGGGGCGATTGAGGTCGCAGGTGATGACCCGCTTGTTGCGCGACACCATGGCCCACACCAGCGACTCCCCGTCGCGGCTGGCCCCGATGCGGCGCAGGGCCTCCCCCGAGGGCGGTTCGATCTTGATGGCATCGGCGCCGAAGTCGCCCAGGAAGGTGGCCACCTGGGGCGCGGCCAAAAAAGACGAGATGTCCAGCACCCGGAGTCCGGCCAAGGCTCCTGGATTCGGGCTCATTGCTTGTCCCTGCCCGTGACGAAGGGGAGGTCGGTGGGCAACTGCATGGTGGTCACCTCGTTGACGAGCGGCTCGCCGGCCAACAGTCGGCGCAGATTGTCGCAGAACAGCTCGGCACCCCGATCCCACCGGCCAATACCCCCGCCAGAGGAGTGGGGGGTCAGCACGATTTTGGGATGAGACCAATAGGGGTGGTCGGGATCGAGAGGCTCGGCGTTGAACACATCCAAGACGGCGGCGGCCAGGCGGTCGTCGTTCAGGGCCCGGAGCAGGGCTTCGTCGTTCACCAGCTTGCCCCGGGCGATGTTCACCAGCACTGAACCCGGTTTCATGGCCGACAGGAAGCTGTTGTCCACCAGGTTTTCGGTTTCGGGACTGGCCGGGGCGGCCAGCACCACCACGTCGGTGTCGGGCAGGGCATCGAGCACCTCGGCGGGCGAGATCATGGCATCCACCGGCTCATCTCCGGTGGAATGGCGGCGCACCCCGGTCACATGGGCCTCGAACGCCCGGGCCCGGCGGGCGGTCTCCGCTCCGATGGCCCCCAGCCCGATGATCAGCCAGCGGGATCGCCACACTTCGCGGAAATTGTGGTGCTCCCATCGGGCATCGGCCTGGGCGGTCCGCCAGCGCTCGGCGTCTTGGAACACATCGAGCACCGCTCGCAGCACGAACTCGGCGATAGGAATGGCGGTGAGGTGGGCGTTGCATATCCGGGCGCCGCTGTTCATCAACCGCTCGTAAGGATCGAGATCCACCCCGGCGGCAGCCGACTGGAGCCAGCGGAAATCGGGCGCGCCCTCCACGATCTCGAAGAACCGGTCCAGAATCCCGCCAAAGAACAGGTCGCTAGACAGCCACGCCACCACCGGGTGGGCATCGGAGGGGCCGTGGAGCTGGCCGTCGTCGGCCAAGCGCAGCCACTGGAGGCCGTGCCCTTCTTCGTCCAGTGCATCGAATTGGGCCCGGTGTTGCTCATACGCCTTCTCAGTCACCAGGCCGAACATCACGCCGATCATAAGCCTGCCGATGGGGGCAGCCGCAAGGTCCTTGGTTTCTGCGATCAGAAAGCGCCCCTGTAGCCTGACAGGAGTTGTGGAACCTGCCGTCCGGCTCCGGGCCGCTGTGACGTTATTGGGGCGGTTTCCCGCCTTGGCCGGAGTTGATCTCGAAATTACGCCGGGGGAGATCGTCCTGCTCAAGGGACCAAACGGGGCGGGCAAAACCACCTTGTTGCGGCTGTGCGCCGGACTGTGCTCGCTGGCCTCGGGCCAGGGGTGGGTGCTGGGCCACGATCTGAACGATGAGCGTCGGATGGTGCGCCGCCGGGTGGCGTTGTTGGGCCATCGCGCCGGGCTATACGACGATCTGACGGTGGCCGAGAACGTGGCCTTTTGGGCTCGAGCTGCGGGGGCTGGTGGCACAGACGTTGACGAAGCGATTGAGCGGCTCTCGCTCACCGGGCGCCTTGCCGACACTCGGGTGGGTCGGCTGTCGGCCGGGCAGCGCCGCCGGGCCTCGATTGCCTCGCTGGTGGTGCGGCGGCCCGAGTTGTGGCTGTTGGACGAGCCCCACGCCGGCTTGGATCAGCAGTCGCGCGACACGGTGGATGCTCTGGTTCGCAGCGCGGCCGCGGCGGGAGCCACCGTGGTTCTGGCCACCCACGAACTAGAGCGCATTCAGGTGCTCAAGCCCCGGGTGGTGAGCGTGGTGGGCGGGATGGTGCGCGCCGGGAGCGACTCGGCAGATGGGCCAAACGACGGGGATGCTTCCACCGAGGGTGACCGCCGTGTTTCGTGATGCGTGGCTGATCGCGGGCAAGGACCTGAGGATCGAGATGCGCGCCCGAGTGGGGATCAACCAGATCGTGCCGTTTGCGGTAACCGTGCTGGTGCTGTTCGCTTTCGCCTTGGACACCGATCAGGAGGCCCTGCGCACCTATGCCCCCGGGCTGTTCTGGGTAACCGTGCTCTTGGCCTCTCTGTTGGCCATCGGCCGCTCGTTTGCGGTGGATTTGGCTGACGGGGCCTCCGACCGGCTGCTGTTGTCGGGAATCGACCCCATCGCCGTGTTCGGGGGCAAGGCGGCGGCCATCGCCATTCAGTTGGTGGTGCTGGAGGTGCTGTTGGCGGCCGGTGTGGTGTTGTTGTTCGACGTGACCGTGCACCGCTACGGCCTTTTGGTGTGCGCTGGGCTGGCTGCCGCCGCCGGGGTGGCCGCAGCGGGCACGCTGTACGGGGCGCTGGTGGCCGGGCTAGGGGTGAGGGAAACTCTGCTGCCGATGCTGTTGCTGCCGGTGGTGGCCCCGGTGCTCGTCGGGGCCACTCGGGCATTTCAGGACGCATTCGGCGTGGCCGGGGCCGAAGGGTGGGCCTGGTTGGGCCTTCTGGCCGGTTTCGCCGCAATCTATGGGGTATTCGGAGCCTTGAGTTACGGGGCTCTTTTGGAGGAAGCATGAGCACCGTGGTGGCTGCCACCACCTCGTCCAAGGCGACGAGAGTCCTAGGCTGGCTGACGCTGGCCGGGTTTGCCCTACTGGTGGCGCTGGCCTTCGCCTGGGTGCCCGAAGACACCCGCATAACCGAGCAGGGCGACGTGGTGGGCCAGTTCGACGCGGTGCGCCTGATGTTCGTCCATGTGCCGTCGGCCATTTTGGCCTACACCGGGTTCGGGCTGACCTTTTTGGCCAGCCTGGCCTATCTGCGATGGCGCACCGACTGGTGGGACATGATGGCTCACGCTTCTGCCGAGATCGGCGTGGTATTCGGGGTGCTCACCCTGGTCACCGGCTCCATCTGGGGGCGTCCCACCTGGCAGACCTGGTGGGAGTGGGGCGATGTGCGGCTGGTGACCACCCTGGTGATGGTGCTGGTGTTCGTGGGCTATCTGGCGGTGCGCCGCATCCCGGCCGACACGGCGGTGAGGGCTCGGCGCTCGGTGGTGATCGCCCTGGTGGGGGCGGTGAACATTGTGATCGTGAACCGGTCGGTGGACTGGTGGGAGAACCGGACCCTGCACCAGCAGTCTACGCTCATCGCCCGCAAGATCCGCGACGAGACCCTGTTCACCCTGTCGTTCTCGTTCGCAGTGGGTATGGCGCTGTTCGCTTGGCTGCTGCTGCACCGCTTCCGTTTGGCCTACCTCGAAAGCCAGATCGAACAACTTGAGGTGGACGAAGCCATGGAAGAACGGCGGGCCGAGGCAGATCTGTTGGATGACTCAGAGGAGCAGCCATGACTCATGTGGGATATCTCGTTGCCGGTTGGAGCATCTCGGTGGCCGCGGTGGTGGCCTATACCGGGTGGGTGCTGATGCGGGGTCGATCGCTGAGCCGTCGGGTGCCCGAGAACCGCCGCCGGTGGATGATGCCCGATGACTGACTCTCCGACCGAGGAATTGGTCGACCCGGAAGAGGCCATGGATCTGAGCCCGAGGCCGCCCCGGCCCGCCCGGAGGGGCATCCGCCGTTGGGTTCCGGTGCTGCTGGTGGCTGCGGTGTTGCTGGTGATCGGCTTTGTGCTGTGGAAGGTGCTGGCCGACGCCACGCTGGTATTCCGCGAGGTGGACGATGCGGTGGAGCGCCGGGAGGAACTAGGCGAAGACCGGTTCCGCATGATCGGCTCGCCGGTGAGCGGGTCTCCGCAAGACGTGACTCTGGACGACGGCCGTCCGGCAGTGGCGTTCTCGGTGATCCTCGACGGGGTGGTGGCCGACGTGGTTCACACCGGCGGGGTGTCTGACCAATTCCAGCCTGAGGTGCCGGTGGTAATCGACGGCCACTGGGTGCAAAGCAGCGCCTATGCCGGTTTGGCCGACGACGGCTGGTATTTCGCCAGCGACCGAATGCTGGTCAAACACGACAACGACTACCGGGTTGAGAACCAAGACCGCCTCGACGACGCCGAAGAGCGCGGGCAATACGAATGACTAGCAAATATGGATGTCTAGTCCCGCAAAACGGCTCCTGGGCCAGAGACCGACAAAGCTCCAGTCAGGTGTTGTGACCGGGTCGAGGCTTGGCGTAGGGGAGAAACCTCTGGTCATAGTAAATACAAGGTAATTTGTCGAGTACAGATGACTTGATAACCGCTGTCTTACCTGAGTCTCCTTCAGTGTTGGAGAGGCTAAAGTCTTCCTGTAGCAGGATTCCGAGGCGTATTTCCCAGATCCATGCTGCGTTGCCTCGAATCCCTCGTGTGTAAGTACCATCGCGACTTGCAAGAACATAACGGCAAATAAGGTGTGGCCCTGGTTTGGGCAAATGGCCCTTGGGCATGTTCTTCTCTAGGGCGATCTTTATTTCTAAACCTTCTAATGATTCTGAAGCAGAAATGAGATCGGGAAATTTGTGGGGCTCGTTACTCATGTAGCGGCCATGAGAGAGTTGGGCCAAGGCCGTACGCAGCAGGTTTCCGATTATGGCCGACAGATTTGCAAGTTCAACTACTTGGGCCAATGGTGGTGAACCTGTGTTGATGAGCCGTTCGTCGATTAGGTCTAATGTGCGATAGGTGCTTTCGACAGCTTGTTGGATCCAGTTCAAGTCCAGCGTGGTGATAGCAGTGACGGCATCTTCTCGGCGGGCTGTACCGGGTAGCACTGTCCGGCGCTGGGAGTGATCTGTTTGTTTGGTAGCGGCACTGCCGCTCTCTGCTAGTTGAATCAATGTGGAGAGTGACAAGCCAAGGGCGTGGGCGATGCGATAGGCCGCTGCAATGCTCAGGTGGCGCTCACCGCGTTCGACCAATCCGAGGTAGGTGCGATGCTTCCCCGCTTCGTCTGCCAGGTCTTCGAGGGACCATCCGCGATCTCTGCGGAGTTGAGCGACAACGGCGCCAACGGCGCGGGCAAAAACCTTGGCAGTTTCGTCGGCTGGGTCCGCGTGGGTTGTCACTGCCACGGTTTATCATCGTAGATACCTCACGCCGCATGGCGTATGAGACTATAGTCTCGCTAGATCGGACGACGACGGGGAGGGATTCCAGGTGACGGGGATGAGGGTGATGGATCTGTTTTGTGGAACGGGCGGTTTCTCAAAAGGGTTTGAGAACACTGGAGCTTTCAGGGTCGATTATGGGATCGACGTTCTCCCGGTGGCCATCGACACCTTTCGTCTGAACCACACTGAGGCAGTTTCGATTGCTGCTGACATCAGGGAAATCCGGCTTGGGTCGGTATCTGAAAGGGTGGGGTTGTCGCAGGGTGAAGTCGATGTCATTGTCGGCGGGCCTCCATGTCAAGGCTTTTCGTCGATCCGGCCATTTCGTTCCTCGACTGAGGATGATCCACGCAATTCGCTCTTTGAGGAATTTGCCGGGTACGTCAACTACTTCCGTCCGCCTGTATTTGTCATGGAGAACGTTGTTGGTCTGGCAACCCACAAGAGGGGTTCAACCATCGAGCAGATTCAAGAGTGCTTTGAGGGCCTTGGCTACCTTTCAGACTGGCGAATATTGAACGCGGCTCATTTCGGTGTTCCTCAGAAGCGGGAGCGTCTAGTGATGATCGGCGCGCAGGTGGGTATCGATTTGCAATTCCCCGGTCCCACCCACGCCGGAGACTTCAAGACGATTGGGGTCCGCGACCGTTCGCGACGAGTTCTACCACCCACTCGACACAAGGGGCTTTCGCTTTTTGAAGAAGAATCGAAGCTATTGGATGCAGTTACGGTCATGGAAGCTATCGGAGACCTGCCCCCGGTAATTGCAGGCGGGTGGATCGAAGAGTATGGCCTCCCGCCGCAAGGTGACTACCAGGCGGCTCGTCGCCGGAATTCTGAACGACTGGAGTGGCATGTCGCCACCTGCCACTCCGAGAGGATGTTGGAGATAATTCGCCACGCAGGCTCGAACATCAGCTCTGTTCCGGAGCATCTGATTTCATCGGGGTTTTCGTCCAGTTACTCGCGCCTTGATCCCGATGAGCCCTCTGTGACGCTAACCGTCAACTTTGTGCATCCTGCCTCAAATAAGTGCATCCATCCGTTTCAAGACCGGGCTCTGACTTTGCGAGAAGGTGCCCGCCTTCAGTCCTTTGATGACGGATTCGGTTTTGCCGGCACACGCACACAAATCGCGAGGCAGATCGGAAATGCCGTACCGCCGCTGTTGGGACAGGCAATCGCCGAGTCAGTGATGGATATGCTCGGCAGAACGCAAAATGGGTCCTCAGGCTCAGGTGCAATGCAGGACTGTGTGGCCTGAACCGCTTAGTTCTGGCATTTTGATGCGGTGAACATAACCCTGGGAGTTCTGGGCATCTCGGTGGCGATGGCCTCATCGGCCCTCGGGGTGTTCATGGTGGCCGCTCGCCGGCTCGACCGGGTGCGGTTGTGCGCCTGGCTGGTGCTGGGCGGGGCCGCATTGTCGGTGTTCGCCATGGAACGGGCCCTCATCACCCGGGATTTCTCAGTGTCGTATGTGGCCGAAAACGGCAGCCACGCCACTCCCGCGCTGTTCAACGTGGCCACGCTGTGGGCTGCGCTGGAGGGCTCCATTTTGCTGTGGGCCCTCATCCTGGCCGGGTATCTGGTGGTGGTGGTCACCAAGTTCCGCCACCGCCTCGGTGACCCGCTGGTGGGATGGGCCATGGCCGTGCTGTTCATCGTGTGCCTGTTCTTCTTCGTGCTGATGTTCAACTGGCCCAACCTGGATCTGGCCCAGCCCTTCCGTCGGGTGGACGTGCCGCCGGGCTATAACGGTCCCGGGCCCAATCCGCTGTTGCAGAACCACTGGCTGATGGCGGTGCACCCCCCGATGCTGTACCTGGGCTATGTGGGCTTCACCGTGCCCTTCTCCTTCGCCATAGCGGCACTGGCCACCGGTCGTTTGGGGGAGGGGTGGCTGGTGGAGACCCGCCGGTGGACCCTGTTTGCCTGGGCTTTCCTCACTGCCGGAATCATCTTGGGGGCGTGGTGGTCGTGGGACGTTCTGGGCTGGGGCGGCTATTGGGGATGGGACCCGGTGGAGAACGCCTCGCTATTGCCGTGGCTGACCGGCACCGCCTATCTGCACTCGGTGATGGTGCAGGAGCGCCGGGGAATGCTCCGGGTGTGGAACCTGTCGCTGGTGTGCGCCACTTTCGCTCTGACCATTTTGGGCACGTTCTTGACTCGCTCGGGGCTGGTGGACTCGGTTCACGCGTTTTCCGCCGATGCAGTGGGTCCCGCGCTGCTGGTGTTCTTCGCTTTGATTGTGGTGGTCACCGTGGGGCTCATCGCCTGGCGGGGCGACCGGTTGCGCTCTCCGGGGCAGATCGACTCGGCGCTGTCGCGGGAGGCCTCGTTTCTGGCCAACAACCTGCTGTTCGGGGTGTTCGCCTTCGTGGTGCTGTTGGGGACGGTGTTCCCGCTGATCGTGGAAGCGCTCAACGGCGATCGGATCAGTGTGGGCACCCCGTTCTTCGACCGGATGACGATGCCGGTCGGGTTGCTGTTGCTGTTCTTGATGGCGGTGGCCCCAGTGCTGCCGTGGCGCAAGACCACCGCCGAGCGGCTGTCGGAGCGACTGATGTGGCCGGGCTGGGCGGCGGTGGCCGGGTTGCTGATCGCCCTGCTGGTGGGGGCTCGGGGCCTGGCCCCGCTGCTGGCGTTCGGCCTGGCCGGGTTCGCGGGGGGCGCGGCGGTGCGCCAGTTGGTGCTGGCCACCCGAAGGCAGGGGTGGCGGGGCCTGGTGGGTCGGGCCAACGGCGGCATGGTGGTACACATCGGCGTGGTCGTGGTGGCAGTGGCGCTGGCCGCAAGCAACAGCTATCTGCACCAGAGCGAGCTGACCATCGCCCCTGGCGAGACGGCCTACGTCAGCGGGCATGAGATCGTATTTGTGGGCACCCAGGACAAAGTGTTCGACAACAAGGTCAAGACCGAGGCAGTGGTGCTGGTGGACGGCACGGTGGTCCGGCCGGGGGTGAGCCGGTTCGCCAACGGGGGAGTGGTGCGCACACCGGGCACCAAATCGTCGCCGGTGCGGGACATCCAGGTGGCGGTGTTGGACTTGCCCGACGGCCCCGATGGCCCCGCCGGGGTGCGGGTGACCGTGCAGCCGCTGACGCTGTGGCTGTGGATAGGCGGCGCAATCATGCTGCTGGGCGCGGTGTTCTCGGCATTTCCCGGCCGTCGGAGGTCGCCCACCATGCCGGTGTCGGCCCCGGTGCCGGGAGTTCCCCTTCGAGAACGCGGGGTGCCCGTTGCCTGAGCAGCCGCCGTCCGCCGACCAGCCCGTCGATTCCGACCAGTCTGAAAGGCCCCCGCGGCTGCGAACGGTTCGGTGGGTGGGGCTGGCAGTCGGTGTATTGGCCGTGGCCCTCATCGTGGTGTTCGCCGTGTCGGAGCGCGACCGAAGAGGGCCGCCCGTGCCCGACTTCGCCCCTGAGTTTGCCGGGGAGACGCTTGACGGGAGCGGCTTCGACATGGGTGCCCAGCGAGGGCGCTGGGTGGTGGTCAACTTTTTCTCCACCTGGTGCGTGCAGTGTGTGGTGGAGCATCCCGAGTTGGTGGCATTCCACGACCGCTACCGCGGCGATCCCAATATTCGGCTGGTGAGCGTGGTCTTCCGAGATGAGGTGGAGGTCATCGGCCACTTCTTCGCCGAGCAGGGCGGGGATTGGCCCATCGTGATTTCCAACACCGGTCGCATTGCCATTGATTTCGGGGTCACCGCCGTGCCGGAGACCTACCTTGTGGATCCCCTTGGACGGGTGGTGTCCAAGTTCACCGGAGGCGTCACCCTGGCCGGGCTCGAGTCCCAGCTGGCCCGTGCGGGAGCGGGCTCATGATCTCCCGCCGTCGCAAGGTGATCTTGTCATGGCTGCTGGTGGGGGTGGCCGCCGCCACCATGTTGGTGTTCGGGGTGGTGGACGGTCGCGACGACCGCACTAACGCCGAGCGAGCGCACGACATTGGCGCCACTATCGCCTGTCCCCAGTGCGTGGGACAGTCGGTGGTGGAGTCGGACGTGGCCATCGCCCGGGAGATCCGAGCCGAGATCGGCCGGCTTGTCGTGGCCGGACACAGCGACGACGACATCCGGACCCGTTTTGCCGAGCGCTACGGCGACTGGGTCGTTTTGACACCGTCGACGTCGGGGGTGAGCGGGCTGGTGTGGGTGATTCCCGTGGCTGGGCTAGTGCTGGGGGTGGGGTTGCTCGGGCTGACGCTGAATCGGTGGCGGCGGGCTGCGCAGGGCGGCGAAGCGGTTTCTCAAGAGGATCTTGCCTTGGTTGAGTCGGCGCGTGCCCAGTTGACAGATCGCCAGTCACCCGATGCTGGTGGGGGTGAGGACGGTGGATGACTCTCGGGGTGATGAGCAGGAGTTTTGGCTTGCATCCCTGGAGGATCTAGATGAAGAACTGGCGGCGGGCGACTTGGAGCCGGAGGATCATCAGGCTCTGAGCCGGAGCTATACGCGGCGGGCGGCTGAGGCGCTTCGGAGAGGCAAGGATCAACCTGAGCAGCCGGACGGCCGGGGACGGGGCAGGCTGATCGCGGTGGTGGTTGGCTTGGTAGTGGTAGGTGTTGTCGCCGGAGTGTTCTTGGGGCGGGCAGTGGGGTCGCGCCATTCGGGGGACACCATTACCGGCAACGACGCAGTAACCAGCGTGCCGGGACTGCTCAGGAACGCAGAGGAGTCGGCGGCCGCTGGAGACTTGGGTGAGGCCATTGCCATTTACGACCGAGTGCTGGAGCGGTCGCCGTCCAACCCCAATGCACTGGCCTACAAGGGCTGGCTGCTCGCATTGGAGGGTCAAGAGGCAGAGGCTGCCGATGTGCTGGCCGACGCGGTGGCGACCGCCCCCGACTATCCCGATGCCCGGGCGTTTCGAGCCATCTTGCTCTATCGCACCGGCGACTGCTTCGGCGCGGCGGGGGAGCTGGCCGCCTTTGACGCCGCCAATCCCCCCGAGTTCATCTCCCAGCTAGTGGAAACCCAGGGCCTGAGGACCAACATCGCCCTCTGCCAGATCGTGATGCAGGCCCAGGAGCAATTTGAGACGCTGGCCGACCTTGGACTTGCCGCCGATGACGCGGTGGCCGCGGCCCGCGCCCTATGGGATCCAACCACACCCGACCAGGGCGACCCCGCCTTGGCGCTGAGGGTGTACCAGGCGGTGCTGACCGAACACCCCGACCATCCCGGGGCCCTGACCTATAGCGGAGTGATACTCATCCAAACCGTCCTAGAAGACCAGGCCGCCGAAGGCGCCCGGCGCATCAACCAAGCAGTAGAAGCAGCCCCCGACAATCCCGAGGCTCGTCTGTGGCGAGCCTGGCTAGCCATCGGCCTCGGCCAACCCGACCAAGCCCGCGCCGACCTCGACCATCTCGACACCCTCAACCCTCCTGCCGAGATCGCCCGCCTGTCCGCCGACCTCCGATCAAGGTTGTAGATAGCCAGATCGGCGTCGGTGGTGAATGCCTGATAGGTGGGCATTCGGTCGGCGGTCATGGCTGATCGGCAACTTGCTGCAAAGACGCTGCCTGCCAGGTCTTTCAACAACTGGTTGGGGCCTGCTGATTTCAGCTAGCGCTGATCTGTTTTGCATGGGAAAGCAAAGTGCCCCTATGGGGGTTATGCTTCAAGTAGTGGGTACGGTGCCGAGAGACGGCCGCCTGGTTGAGGCCAGATGGGGCGGGATGCCGGCTTGCCCGTCCTGTGGGAGCGAGCGGGCTGCCCAGCTCGGCATTTCCAGTCGGGGGTGGCGTAGATGGCGCTGCGGAAGCTGCCGCACGCGCTACACGGTTACTACCGGCACGGCGCTGCACTCGACCAAGCTGGTCCCGCAGGCATGGGTGGCCGCAGCCGAACTCGGACGGATCGACTCGGTGTCAGTGGCCGAAAAGGTCGGTGTCTCGAAAGTCACTGCCCGCAAGATCGCGGGGCTGCTACAGCCTGTCGCCGGTCTCTCGGCCCCGGAGAGGCTCCGATGGCTGCTCAACAGCCCCCCGGTACGGCGCGGCGACCCGTGGCTGGCCGTCACGCCGATGGGGGTACACCCGCGGGACAACCCGCTTGCGGGGCTGAGCGCTGGGGCCAAAGCAGTCCTGAGCGCTTTGCGCTCCCGACCATTTGGCGCCACGACGGCAAAACTCGCCGAACTGTCGGAAATCTCCGCTGCGCATGCCTCGCGGGTGCTGAACGATCTCGCACGCCTGGGCTATGCCGAGCGCCGCAGAGCGTCGGTACATCATGGCTATGGGCTGAAGCGGGTATGGCTGTGGAGTCTTGCGTGGACCGACGAGTGCATGTCGGCGCTCGCGTTCTTGAGCGATCACCCGGCCACGCCAACCGCAGAGACGGGCGACACGATACCGCCGAGGTTCTGGAGGAATTTCTGGTCCGGCACGCCGGGCGATGAGCTGAGGATTTCTCTCCACGGGCTGCACATCGCCGAGACGCTTGTCGGGGGCAGAGACCCGTGTGCTAGGGCCTGGGCGTTCAGAGCCCTGCCGGTTGCGGTTTTGCGGGAGTGCCGCACTCTGCGCGGTTTCGACAGCGGCGAGACGGCTGATTTGCTCGACGCGGCGATTGCTCGGCGGACGGCGGGCCCATGACCAGTATCGACGAGTACGCCGATTCGCTCCCCAGCGACCTTCTAGGAGTTTGGCCACATGTAGCCGAATGCGCCCGTCAGGTCGGTGGGGTGTTGATGGGAGGCACCGCAGTCGCCATCCACCTGCGGCACCGCACGTCCGAAGACCTTGACGTGATGACGCTGCGGGAATTTTCCGGAACCACTGTCAAGAATGCGCTTGGCAAGACCGGGGCGACGGTCGAAGTGATCGAAGTGGCAAGGAACATGTTCCACGGATTCGTAGACACAGTGAAAGTCGACGTGTTCCGCGCATTGGAGTCAAACGGAGTGCAGCCGTCTTCGATGACGCAGGTCGCTCCGGCCTGGACCGTGAGCGGCATGGAAGTCGGGGCGCTACCCGACCTCCTGGCCACCAAGCTTGATGTGATCCTCCATCGGCCAAAACTGAGGGACTACATCGACTTGGCCGCCATCGACCAATCAGATGGGCACAGCCTTGAGTCCGGCCTTGCCTACTACTGTCGACGATACGGCTACGACCACGCCCCGCGTGTGCTCGAGCGGATCATCAGACTGTTGGATGATCCCGGTCGCCTGCCGCTCGACCCGGAATTCTCGGAGATCGGCGCTGAGTCGCTGAGCTATCTGAAAGGGAGGGTTCCGGCCTTGGAGCAACGGCTTTCGGACATGCGCGACATAAGCGTCTGATCCGCCCTCAGTCCCGCTGCCTGCCAGCTAGGTGCTCTTCGGCCCATCCATTCGAGCAAGGCGTCCCCTTCGGCGGGCATGCGTCCTGGTCCGGTTAGGCATTCGACGGCTATCTGGGCGGGCGACGCATAAGTGATGCCGTCTCGGTTCCAAGTGTGGCGTGACCCTCTGTGGTTGGTTCATCTGATGTGTGCCCTGTTTCTTGGTCCTATGTGGTGTATCACTAACGTGCTTGGAACCACTCTTCTCTTGATATTCCTGCGCTTCTCAGAATCGTGCGAAGCAGTCCGACGCTGATTTCTTCGGACCGATGATTGTTGGGGATCGTGATGGCCACGCCATCCTTATACATCGTGTCGTGTTTGGACCCTTTGAACGGACCTTCCCAGCCGAGATTCCTGAACCGCTGGATTAGCTTAACTCGACTAATCGGTGTCAGCCGTTGTGCCATTAGGACTTGATGAGCTCAATTCCACCCATTGGGGGTATGTCCTTGTCGGACTTGCTCAGTTTGATTGAGACCCAGTCAAACAACGCCGATTCCAAGCTGTGCAGGGCTTCTTCGTGCGAAAATCCGTAGCCCAAAGCACCCTGAATGCCTTGCACCGTGGCTTCCATGCCTTCATCTTCTTGTATGTCGCGAATCACCGCGTACGAAATCGCCGCGGCGATCCATTGGCGAACGAGCTCTTCATCGATTGTGGGGGTAGCCGGGACACTTGTCGACAGCGCTGGTGCCCTTGTGGGGAAAGCGTGAACAGGGTCGGGCTTCTGGGTCATATCCGCTCATCCTACTGTTGGCAATTTCATGTAACAACATGCATTTGTGACCAATCCAGCAGGGGGCTGAAGTTGAGATAGCCAGTTGATAGGCCTTAGTTGTGGGTGGGGTGGGTGGGGTAGTGGGTGAACCAGGAGATGGGGGAGGGCTGGCGGGCTAGGACGGCGGGCCAAGTTGGTTAAGCCTCCTGAGTCGAGGATGAGCTGTGTCACAGAGCAGGTCGTGACTTGATGCCGGTCTCGCGTGCGATGCGATCGGCGAGTGCTTCTATGGCTGGGGGCGTCAGGGTTTGAGTGCGGTTGGCGGCTCTGGCTAACCATTTGGCGGGGATTTATCTAACTGTTTGGCGCACAGCTGTACGACAGTTCGGCGGCGGGGTGGGGCCGGTGTCAGCCCCACCGTCCATTGCTACAGATTCTCCACCACGTAGTCGATGCAGCCGCAAAGCGCGGCGATGTCGGAGGGGGGAATGGCGGGGAACAGGGCCACGCGGAGCTGGTTGCGACCAAGCGCCCGGTACGACTCCACGTCGATCACGCCGTTGGTCCTCAGCACCGCGGCAACCTCGTCGGCCGACACGCCGTCGAAGTCGATGGTGGCCACCACGTGGCTGCGAATGGCGGTGTCGGCCACGAACGGGGTGGTGTAGTCCCGGCTCTCGGCCCAGGTGTAGATGACGTCGGCCGACTGGTCGCAGCGGGTGGCAGACCACTCCAGTCCGCCGTTGCCATTGATCCACTCCACCTGGTGAACGGCCAAGAACACGGTGGCCAGCGCCGGAGTGTTGTAGGTCTCATCCTTGCGAGAGCTGTTGATCGCGATGCTCAAGTCGAGAAATGGCGGGATCCAGCGGTCGCCTGCCGCGATGCGCTCGATCCGCTCCACCGCGGCGGGGGAGCAGCAGGCCAGCCACAGGCCTCCGTCGGCGGCCAGGCACTTTTGGGGGGCGAAGTAGTAGACGTCGGTCTCGGCGGGATCGAAGCGCAGCCCGCCCGCGCCCGAGGTGGCGTCCACCAGCACGAGGCCCTCGGGGGCTGGGCGGCGCAGCTCCATCGACACCCCGGTAGAGGTCTCGTTGTGGGTGAGGGCGTAGGCGTCCACCGATGGGTCGGCCACCGCCTCGGGATGCGTGCCGGGCTCTGAGCTGATGACCACCGGCTCTTGCAGGTGGGGGGCGCCGGCCACCCCAGCGGCGAACTTGGCCGAGAACGCCCCGAAGCTCAGGTGCTGGCTGCGGGTCTCAATCAGGTTGAAGACCGCGGCGTCCCAGAACCCGGTGGTGCCCCCGTTGCCCAGCGCCACCTCGTAGCCGTCGGGCAGCGAGAACAACTCGGCCACGCCGGCCCGCAGACGGTGGACCACATCTTTCACGGTGGACTTGCGATGGCTGGTGCCGAGGAAGCCGTCGGCGGCCGCGGCCAAAGCCGAGGCGGCATCCGGGCGCACCCGAGAAGGCCCGCTGCCGAAGCGGCCGTCTTCGGGCAGCAGGTCGGGAGGGATGGTGATCGCGGGGGTTTGGGCAACACTGCTCACGAAGCCCCACGATACCGATGCCGGGCGCCCATTCGGCGTTGTTCGCCGTTGGGCAAGTTGAACATCCACTCCCCGGTAGCGGTGTGAAAAGCTGCGCTCATGGCTCGCATATCCCAGCGCATCTCCGCCATCGCCCCCTCGGCCACCCTGGCGGTGGACGCCAAGGCCAAGGCCCTGAAGGCCCAGGGGGCGCCGGTGATCAGCTTTGGGGCGGGAGAGCCCGACTTTCCCACCCCGGCGGCCATCTTGGACGCGGCTCGAGCCGCGGTGGACGACCCGAAGAACCATCGCTATTCCCCAGCCGGGGGCCTGCCCGAGCTGAGGGAGGCCATTGCGGCCAAGACCCGGCGCGACTCGGGCTATGAGGTGGAGTCGTCGCAGGTGGTGGTGACCAACGGGGGCAAGCACGCGGTACACAACGGCTTCGCCGTGCTGCTGGATCCCGGCGACGAGGTGCTGTTGCCCGCGCCCTACTGGACCACCTACCCTGAGGCCGTCGCCCTGGCCGGCGGGGTAAGCGTGGAGGTTCCCACCACCGCCGATGACGGGTTCATGGTTACCGTCGAGCAGCTTGAGGCGGCCCGCACCGACCGCACCAAGGCGCTGGTTTTCGTGTCGCCGTCCAACCCCACCGGTGCGGTGTACCCCCGAGAGCGGGTGGAGGCCATCGGCCGGTGGGCCGCCGACAACGACGTGTGGGTGATCACCGATGAGATCTACGAGCACCTGACCTACGACGACAACGAGTTCAGCTCCATCCCGGTGGTGGTCCCCGAGATCGCCGACCGCTGCTTGGTGCTCAACGGCGTGGCCAAGACCTATGCCATGACCGGCTGGCGGGTGGGCTGGCTGATCGGTCCTCCCGATGCGGCCACCGCGGCGGTGAGCCTCCAGTCGCACCAAACCTCGAACGTGTCCAACGTGGCCCAGCGGGCCGCGCTGGCCGCGGTGAGCGGGCCGCTGGACGCAGTGGCCGAGATGCGGGCCGCCTTCGACCGGCGACGACGAGCCATGCACCGGTTGCTGAACGGAATCGACGGGGTAACCTGCCTTGAACCCCAAGGGGCGTTCTACGCCTTCCCATCGTTCGAGGGCGTTCTGGGCCGCCCCGGCATCCCCGACACCACCGCTGAGTTGGCCGGATGGATCCTCGATGAGGCGCAGGTGGCCATCGTTCCGGGCGAGGCCTTCGCCGGCCCCGGTCATGCCCGGCTGTCGTTCGCCCTCGGCGACGACGACTTGGGCGAGGGCATCGGCCGCATAGCTGACCTGTTGCAGTGACTCAGCCCAAAACCCTGCCCTACGGCAGCTGGCCGTCGCCCATTTCGGCCCAATCGATGGTGGCCGACGCCGCTGTGCCGGTGGGCGTGTGGCACCAGAACGGCCGGATGTGGTGGACCGAGTCGCGCCCCACCGAGTCGGGCCGCAATGCGCTGGTTTGCGATGGCGCCGACCTGTGGCCCTCGGCGTCGGTGCGGAGCCGGGTACACAGCTACGGCGGCGGTGCGTGGTGGCCCGACGGCGCCGACGGGGTTTACGCCTGCGACGACGCCGACGGCCGCCTGTGGCATGTGTCGGCCGACGGTACGGCCCGCCCCGTAACCCCCGAGCCCGCGTTCGCCCACGGCTGGCGCTACGCCGACGGTCGGGCCCTCGGCGAAGCCACGGTGTGTGTACGGGAGGACCACCACGCGGCACGGGCGGCCCAACAAGAGGGCCGCATCCTGGAGGAGGCCAATCAGATCGTGCGGCTGAGCGGCGACGGATCGGGCAAGCCCGAGATCGTGGCCGCCGGGGCTGACTTCTACGCCTGGCCCCGACCCAGCGGCGACGGGCAGCGGCTGGCGTGGGTGCAGTGGAACCACCCAAACATGCCCTGGGACCACACCGAGCTGTGGGTGGACGGCGAGCGCGCGATTTCGGGCATGGGCTCGGTGGTGGAGCCCCAGTGGGGTCCCGACGGCCGCCTCTACGTGATGAGCGACCACAACGGCTGGTGGAACCTCTATTGGCTCGACGGCAGTGATTTGACGCCTGTATTCGAACTCGACGCCGAGATGCACCGCCCGGCCTGGGTGTTCGACGATCCCAGCTACGCGGTGTGCGACGACAACACGGTGGCGGTGGCCGCGATGCGGGGGTCGCTGGCCGAGCTGTGGGCCATATCTCCCGATGGCTCAGGGCCTGTGCGGCTCGATCTGCCCTGGACCTCGTATGCCAGTGTCCGCTCTGCCGGCCCCCATGCCGTGTGCGCCATTGCCGCATCGCCGTCCCAAGAGCCCACCGCCGTGCGCATCGACGTGGCCGACGGGTCGTTCGAGGTCATCCGCCCCCCGGCCCGCCCCCCGGTTGATCCGGCGTATCTGTCGAGTCCTCGACCGATCAGCTTCCCCACCACCGATGGAGCCGAGGCCCACGGGCTGTATTACCCGCCCGCTCACCCCACCGCTCAGGCGCCGCCCCACGAGCGCCCGCCGCTGTTGGTGCTGGGCCACGGCGGGCCCACCGGTGCGGCCCGCAGCCAGCTCCAGCTCGGCATCCAGTACTGGACCAGTCGGGGAATCGCGGTGGTGGACGTGAACTACCGGGGCAGCACCGGCTACGGAACCGCCTACCGGGAGGCGCTCCAGGGACTGTGGGGCGTCAGCGACGTGGACGACTGCGTGGCCGCGGCCCGCCACCTGGCGCGCACCGGCGAGGTGGACGGCGACCGGCTCATCATCCGGGGCGCCAGCGCAGGCGGCTACACCACCCTGTGCGCGCTGGCCTTCCACAAGGTGTTCGCCGCCGGGGCCAGCCGCTACGGCATCGCCGACCTGGCCGCGCTGGCCACCGACACCCACAAGTTCGAGGCCCGCTACATGGATAGCCTGGTGGGGCTGTACCCCGAAGACGAAGAGGTGTACAGGGCCCGTTCGCCCATTCACTTCGCAGCCGACTTCGAGGCCCCCATGATCGTGCTCCAGGGCTCTGAAGACGTGGTGGTGCCCCCCAACCAGGCCGAGATGATCGTGGCCGCCCTGGAGCAGCGCTCGATCCCGGTGGCCTACCTGCTGTTCGAGGGAGAACAGCACGGGTTCCGCAAAGCCGAGAACATCGTGGCCGCCCTAGAAGCCGAGCTCTCATTCTTCGCCCAAATCATCGGGTTCGATTTGGCCGACGACATCCCGTCAGTGGAGATCCGGTGACGGCATCCACGGCCAAATGCACAAAGAGTCCGAGTGTCGCTGGCGGGTCTGTCTCAGTTTTCGGGGTCTCGGGTTGGGATTGGGGCAGGCGGTGGGGCAGGGGGCGGG
>MPNQ01000054.1 GCA_002239105.1 marine group bacterium Sva0996 bin134
ACATGCGGCGGGCACAATGACCAGTCGCCAAGTCAAGGAAGTCCATCAGCGGTGGGGTAGATAAGGCTGGTTCCTGTGGACCATAAGATGTACATTATGTACTCAAAGTACGCAATTGTCGGAACCGAAAATAGCCATGCAATTCCTTACATATTCTGAAACCCGCCGCAGACTTCGTGAGGTGCTCGACGCTGCTGAGGTAGGGAAGGCAGCGGGGATCGAGCGTCGGGGTAGTCGGGTTGCACTGGTTGAGCGAGACCGTTTGCACGGGCTCTTGGCTGACTCGTGGCGGTTGGGCCGGCCGGAGGCGGTGGCCGAAGCGGGTGGGTGGTCGGTGTTCTTGCCTGGTAGCCCGATTGCCGCGGATGGGGCTGATTTGGAGGGGGCCGTCGAGGAGTTCATTGAGGCCCTCCGTGAGTACTCAGAAGACTGGGAGGACCGGCTCAGGCTGGCAGCCAACCATGAGCATCTCTGGCCACTTGTGCTGTTCGTGTCCATGAGTTCTGATGCTGAGCTAGCCAGTTGGGTGTACGGCGGGGAGTCTTGAGTTTTCCGACACCCACTCGGCGTGACCATGCCCGGTTTTGCAAGGTTGAGGGATGGAGGCTGGTCCGGTCAGCCGTAGGCAAGCGCAATACGCATCATGAGACCTACGAGTTGGAGCTTCCCGATGGCTCTATCTTGAGGACGCGAATGTCGAGGCCGCCTAATCGCACCACCTATGGCGATGCCCTTTGGGCACACATCTTGCGCGACCAACTAAAGGTCAGTGCAGAGGAGTTCTGGCGGTGCGTCCAAGACGGGGTTCCGCCCGATCGCCGAGCACGGCCGACGTCGGCAGAGTCGATCCCGGCTGATTTGCTCTATCTGCTGAAACACAGGGTGGGTCTCTCCGAAGCCCGCTTGGGCGAGATGACTCGGCAAGAGGCCATCGAGCGGATTCAGCAGTTCTGGGCCACTGGTGAGTAGGCGGGAGTTGGTCCTCTCGGCAGCACTCCGTCTGATCTGCGCTTCGGAGACCTAAATCGGTATTGCCCGCAGGGACCATTAATCACCTGGTAGCCCTGCTTGTGGACCTTCTTGTGGCACTTCGGACAGAGCAACACGAGGTTGGTGATGTCTGTGGGGCCACCTTCGTCCCACCAGATGATGTGGTGGGCGTCGCAGGCGCTGGCTCTCATGCCGCACCCGATGCACTGCTTGTCGCGGGCGACCAGGGCGAGCTTCTGGGCTGAGGTGACTGCTCGCTGCTTTCTTCCCATGTACAGCGGCTGGCCGTCGGCGGCGAAGATGGCGGGAACGATGCCGGCATCGCAGGCGATGTGGCGGAGGTCGTCCACGTCGATGGGAGTGCCGTCGATCAGCCCGGCGTTCTTGAGCTGGCCGCTGAGCGTGTCGTAGTCGACAGAAACGATCAGGGTGGTGGCCTGCGGCGCAATCTCGTCGCATCCTGAACTGTCATCCTGAACGTCGTCTTCGCTGGGATTCCCGGAGCTCTTTGGGGTTTGCGTAATGAGCGCGACCAGGGCATCGGCATTGCGCTGCTCGTGGGTGCGGTCGCTCCCGGTCTTGGCGTCCTCGCGGAACAGCCGATCGCTCAAGTTGTGCAGAGCAGTCTTGACCCGGTCGCCAGCGATTCGGTCGAACTGGGCATACAAGATCACCATGTCGTCGTCGCCGTCGAAAACCTTGCCGCTGCGACGCTCCCTCTGCCGCTCATGGCGGGTCAACCCGTCGTCGGCTCTACGCTCGTCCTCACGACGGATCACGGTCTTCTTGAACTGGTCAAGATCTTCTGAAATGGCCAATGTGATCAGCTCAAGCTCCTGGGCCTGGGTCAGCTGCGCCCGCTCATGCGACTCACCCAACAACCGAGCATGGTCAATAGAGATCCACCCTTCCTTGGCCGCCTCCAACGTGGTTGGCAGCGCCTTGAGCGCTCCCGCAGCCTTAGCCTGCTGACGAGCCCGATGCCGCCCCAGCCCGAACTGGCGGCACAACTCCTCAACCGCATCTTGCCCCTCCAAATCACCAAAACGCCCCAACAAGGCAGTCAGATAGCCGTCAAGCTGCCGCCGAGCACTGTCAGCCTGCAAGATCAACTTCACCACCTCGCCCGACTCCAACTCGGCGAATTCGGCCAACTCGACCTCCACGGTGGCGCCTTCGCGGCCCACTGGCGAGTCGCTGCCCATTGCGGCGTTTCTCCTGGTGAAAGCACCTAAATCCATGTCACTAGTCTACCGACGCCAGTGACAGTACCCCCGGAATGGCTCTATATATTGCGAGTACATAAGGTAGATATGTTCAATATGTGTGAGTCCAACATCGACCCTCGAGACGTCACCCTCGGGCAAATGATGGTCCCGGAGCCCGAGTGCCTACTCGAGGATGACTCGCTCACAGAGGCGATCCGCAAGTTTGAGAAGTTTGGCTACGACCAGTTCCCGATCGTCGATAACGAGGAGTCGCGCAGGGTGGTCGGCGTGCTTACCTCCCGCTACCTCGCTGTCATAGGGGCCGGAACCCTGGGCCAACAGGCCCCCCTTGTGAACGTCCGGAACATCAAAGAACCGGTGAAAGCAGAGATGCTCCGCAGCAAAGGGGAAGTCTTGGGTGTCGAGATGATCAAGTACTTCCGCACCAACGACTTTGTTCTCGTTGTTGAGGACGGGAACCGACTGCTTGGAATCGTCCAACTATGGGACATTGCCCGGGAGTTGTGGAATGACCTCACTGGCTGAAGCTTATGAGTCCGGGCTCCCTACGTAACTACGTTCAGCCATGCCACGGCTTCGTCCTACGAACACCACCAACGGGCCGGACCTGTGATTGAGCTTGAGCGTGGCCAGGTGTGCCTAGCCCCTTCGGGCCAGGTCATTGGTTTCGATGGGACCAACCTGGCTACCCAAAAGAGACCAATCAATGAATCGTGCCATCACCCTCGCACTCTGACTCTGCCTCGTCGCGCTCCTATTCCTCCCCAGCGGGTGCATGAGCGCCGCCGCCTGCTTCGACAAGGGGTATCGGGAGGGCCGGGCGTTCGCTTTCAGCGGCAACCCTCGCCAGGTGGAGACCAAGGGTTCTAAGAAGCCATGGCGGTGCTCGGACGACGACTACTACCGGGGCGTCCACGCGGGTTGCCGGTCGGTGGGGGCCAGTTGCTGGTGGGACCAATGATCCTGTTCGGCCCCCGCATCATCGTTGTCCCGGCCGCCTGCGCGGTCTGGTCCGGCTGGCTGGCCGTCCAGTTTGGCCACGGCAATTCCGGGCAGATCGCCGCCATGGTCATCGGCGGGCTGGTCGGGCTGGCCGGAGTGATTTGGTACTCCCTCTCCGGCTTCGGGCGGGAGGATCCAGAGTGAATTCGATTAGCGCAATTTGTCGTCACCCCCCGAAGGGAGCCACCCATGAAGGCCCTGACCGTTTTGCTCGCCCTGCTACTGGTGTTCGCCTCGGGAGGAGCGTCCGGCGATCATCGGCCCGCCGACATAGTGTCCAGAGCCGATGCTGAGCGGGTGATCCTTCAACGCGATGGGCTGATCTCCGCCCAAGAGGCCGTGATGAACGTCTACCGGTGCGAACTTGGCCGCGACACCCAGCTCGTGCCGGGCGGCTGTCCCGCCCCGATCGGGGAGGTCCACACGGTGCCCGTGTACATGTGCTCCCCTCCGGGTGTTCTCACCAGCGCCGATGTCAAGGTGACCGTGTCCGTCCTCAACTCGAGGGTCACCCCGTTTTTCTTGCGGGAATCGTCCGCCATGGCGGTCGTCTCGTTCACCGAGGGAACGGTGATCGCCCCCCCGGGCGACGACGGCCACCAAACGCTGGGGAGCCTGGATCGCGACGGCATCACCGATATCTACGAAATGTACAACGCGTCGCCCTGCTACCGGCAAGCCTGGCAACACGCCAAATCCACCATGTTCTTGCTGTTCATGATGCCCGACCGGCAAGCCGGCACCCTTGCGGGAGGGGCATTCCGCGGCGGTCCGACACTCGTGGACATGGGCGCGTACGGCGGATTCGCCCACGAGGGCCTATGGACTGTCGTCGCCCACGAGATCGGCCACGCCCTGTTCGACTGGGACCACACCGACCTCGACGGCTGCCGTTCTGTGTGGTTGCTGATGAACAGCCACGATGCTGGCTGCCTGCCGCAAAACGTTGGCGACACCCCACTCGCCGACTACCAGACCGACTGCCAACAACGCGCTTCGGTGAACTGGCCGAGCGCATGTTCCGCGCCACCGCCAGAGCCGACACCAACTCCTGTGCCAGCCCTACCGGTGGACGAGATCAACCGCCTCCTCGACGAATACGGGCGACTCGCGAACACTGCCGGGACACTGATCGGGCAGATCAACTATTCCCGCACTCTCGGGTTGCCAGCGTGTCTCTCGCTGAGCCGCTTGGAAACCAATATCGTCCAACGGTTATCGCTCCTCGATCGCATGGAAAGCCTTTACGCCGGCCATGAACAAGACCAGGCAGCCGCCATCGCCAGCCTCCACAGCAGCCGCCGATCCAACACCGAACTCCTCACATCAGTCAGACAAGACCGAACGGGCTGCTGAGTCCGTTTGTCAACACCGCCTAGGCGAAGACGGTGCTGACAGAGCAGGTGAAGCCGGGGAGGATGTCGTGGCCGTTGAGGGAGTCGGCCTCGTGCAGGGTCATGGCAGCTTCGCCGGGGCGGTAAACGTCGATGGTGCGGGTGTCGGGGTGGACTATCCAGACCAGTGGGGCTCCGTGGTCGAGCCACATTTGTGCTCGGTCGCGGGCCCAGCGGCGGCTGTCGCTAGGCGAGACGATCTCCACCACTAGGTCGGGGACGACTTCGGCGTAGCCGTCGATTTCCGCGTCCAGAGGGATCTTCTCTGCTGAGGTGAATGCCACGTCGGGTTCGCGCACGGTGTCGGGGTCGCGCTCCAGCCACACGCCCGAATCGGAGGCCACTAACGTGCCCAGCTTCTTGGGCCTTACGAAGTTGCCCAGCTCCATGGCGAGATTGACCGCAATCTTGCCGTGCCGGTGTCCTGATGCCATCGTCTCGTGGAGCACTCCTCGCACCAGTTCGCCGCGCACGCCCTGGGCGCTTAGCCGCAGCAGGTCGTCGGCGGTAAGCAGCCTCGTGTCGGCCAATCCAGTTTCAGTAGTAGACATATACTTTAGATAACTTTCAGTCTAGTCTCTTCATGCCTGAACTGGCAAGTGCGTCCAGTTGGGGGACGAGCAGCGGGACCATGGCTAAATCCTACGTCGCCCTACACGTAGTTCCAGCCGAAGCGGCCTTTGATGCAGAGGTTGCCTTGGGTTACGTCGTGGTCGTCGGGGGAGGTGCATTTGACGATTTGGTTGTCTTGCACGTGGAGTTCGAGGTTGCAGCCGACGCCGCAGTAGGAGCAGACGGTTTGGGTGACGGTCTGGTCTTCGGGGCGCCAGTCGTCGGCTTGGCGGAGGTCGAACTCGGTCTTGAATTGGAGGGCGTTGGTGGGGCACACGGCCACGCAGTTGCCGCAGTACACGCAGGCTGAGTCGGGCAGGGTTACGTCGAACTCGGTGGAGATGCGGGCGCCGAAGCCCCGGCCGGCTACCGAGATGGCGTAGGTGTGCTGGGCGTCGTTACCGCAGGCCTCCACGCAGCGGTAGCACAGCACGCACTTGTCGTAGTCGCGGATGTAGAGGTTGTCTTGCACCCGCACCGGCTCGTCCATGGTCTCGCCGCCGGGGACGTAGCGATCGGGGTCGGCTCCGTAGTGCTCGGCCCACTGGCCCATCTCGTCGGCCTGGGTCAGGTCTACACCGGTGGCCAGGAACTCCAGCACCATCTTGCGGCTGTGGCGGACCCGCTCGCTGTCGGTGTACACCACCATGCCCTCCTCGGCGGGTCGGGAGCAGGAGGGGACCAGGGCCCGGCTGCCGTCGAGTTCCACCACGCACACCCGGCACACGTTCACCGGGGTGAGGGTGGGGCCGTAGCAGATGGTGGGGGTGTCCACCCCGGCGGCATTGCAGGCATCCAGGATGGTGGCCCCCTCGGGCACGGCGACCTCTTGGTCGTCGACCCGAATGGTGACCGCAGTCTCGGTGGCCACGCCGCTCACGAGCCATTTCCTATCAGGCCCAGCGCCAGAGCGGAGCGCACCGCGGAAGCCGCGGTGTGGCCCAGGCCGCAGATGGAGGCGTCCACCATGGCCAGGGCCATGTCGTCGATGAGTTCAGCGCGCTGGGGGGCCAGAGGCTGGCCGGAGCTTTGCAACTCCACCAGCACCTCGTGTTGGCGTTGGGTGCCCACCCGGCAGGGCACGCACTGGCCGCACGATTCGTCCCGGAAGAACTCGGCGATGCGGACCACCACGGCCTCCATGTCAACGGTGTCATCGAACACGGTGACCACCCCGGACCCCAAGGTGGCGCCGGCCTCCCGGGCGTCCTCCAGGGTGAGGGGCATATCGAGAGCGTCTGGGCTGACGAACACCCCGGCGGCGCCGCCCAGAAGCACTGCGGCCAAGGAGCCCACTGGACCGCCGGCCAACGCCAGCAGCTCGCCCAGCGTGGTGCCGAACGGCACTTCGTAGAGGCCAGGTACCGCTACCCGGCCTGACAGGCAGAACAGCCGGGTGCCGGGAGAGCGTTCGGTGCCCACCGAGCGGTAGGCTTCGGGGCCGTCGATCACGATGTCAAGCACGTTGATGAGGGTCTCGGGGTTGTTGATGGCGGTTGGCTGGGAGAACAGGCCGTGAGTGGTGGGGAAGGGGGGCTTGTTGCGAGGCTCGCCCCGGAAGCCCTCGATGGAGTTGAACAGGGCGGTCTCCTCGCCGCAGATATAGGCCCCCGCCCCTCGGCGCAGCTCAATGTCGAAGCGCTGTCCGCTGCCGGCCACGTCGTCGCCCAACAGACCGGCGGCCCGTGCTTGGGCGATGGCGCCCTCTAGGCGGGCGGTGGCCCGAGGGTATTCGCCTCGGATGTAGATCCAACCATGGGGCGAACCGGTAGCTAGACCGGCAATGGTCATCGATTCGATGACGGCAAACGGATCGTGCTCGCAGACGATGCGGTCTTTGAAAGTGCCCGGTTCCGACTCGTCGCAGTTGGCCACCACGTGTTTGCCGGGTCCGGGTTCGTCGGCTACTGCCCGCCATTTGATGCCGGTGGGGAAAGCAGCCCCGCCCCGACCTGACAGGCCTGACTCCGATACGGCAGCGATGACCGCGTCGGGCCCCATCGCGATGGCTTGGGCTAGGGCTTGGTAACCACCGTGTTGCCGGTACGAGTCCAGGGAAGTGGGATCGACTTCGCCCACCCGACGCAGCACCCTCAGACCCGGGTCGCCAGCTTGAGGCAAGCGAAAATCCTCGTCGTCGGCCGGCACCCGGTCAGGTCGGCCAACTCCCTGTATGAACAGAGCCGGAGCCCGTTCGCACTGGCCCAGACAAGGGCTGGCGTGAACCCTGGCCCCGCTGGCCTCCAACGAAGCCCGCAGCCCGTCATTTCCAGCTATGGCACACGTGGGGTCGACGCACACATGGACGATGTCATCGCGGTGCCCAGGATCAGTGGTCCGAAGCAGTTCGTAAAACGTAGCCACGCCGTAGGCCTCGGCCGGCGGCACCCCCAGCCGCTCGGCGGCGCAGTTCAAGCCACCAGGGCTGATCCAGCCGATCTCGTGTTGGAGCGAATGCAGCACCGGCAGCAAGAGGTGACGGAGTTCCTGTCGGCGGGAGCGGCCCCCTCGCACCAATCGCTCGGTCTCGGTGACGGTGGCGGCGTCCGCCGGGGGCACTACAGCATCGACGGCGGCCCGCTCGGCGTCGATGGGCTGGTCGTCGCCGAAGTGGAGGTCAGCCAACGGAGGCCCCCGCAGTCTCGGGGGCTTCGACCAGCTCAACCCTCACGGCAGCCGCTTTGAACTCGGCGGTGCCCGATTTGGGGTCCCAGTCGGGGTTGGTGAGCACGTTGACATCGATCAGCTCGGGTTGGTGCAGGGTGGTGAAAGCCAGGCCAGCGGGAAGGCTCGACACGATGCGGGCATTCATCTCCACCGAACCACGGGGGGAGCAGACCCTCACCCGGTCGCCATCGGCGACGCCAAGTGCAGCCGCATCAGCCGGATTCAGATCAAGTCCAGCAAACCGCAGCGGTGAGTCATAGTTCCCGCTCTGCACACCGGTGTTATAGGAGTCCAATGCCCGTCCCGTGGTGAGCCTCAGGGGGAACTCCTCGCTCAACTCCTCGGTCGGTCCCTCGTGCTCGAGCACTGAGAACGGTGCCGGGTCGTGGTCCTCCAAGTCATCAGCCCACAGCCATCCGTGGAGCAAGGGGCTGCCAGGGTGATCCTCGTCGGGGCACGGCCATTGCAGTCCGCCAGCAGCCTCCAGGCGCTCCCAGGCCATCCCCCCATGCATGGCCGAAAGCCCGCGCAGTTCGTCCCACGCGGCCTCCGGGTCGCGAGGGCCCAGTTCGGCGCCCATCGCCTCGGCCATGTCGCACAGGATGTCGATGTCGTGGCGGGCCTGGCCAGGAGGAGAAACCGCAGGGCGCACCCGCTGCACCCGTCTCTCGCTAGAGGTGACGGTGCCGTTGCTTTCCGCCCAGGCCACTGACGCGGGCAGCACTACGTCGGCCATCTCCGCGGTGCGGGTCATCAGAATGTCCTGCACCACCAGGATGTCCAGGCTTTCGAGCTGGGCCCGGGCGTGGATCACGTCGGCCTCGGAGTCGGCCGGGTTCTCACCGATCACATAGAGCGCCCGCAGATCGCCCCGCTCCATGGCCTCGAACATCAGCGTGAGATGCCAGCCGGGGACCGGGTTGAGCGATCGGCCGTAAGCGATCTCGAACCGGGCTCGGTGGTCAGGGTCGTCCACGCTGGCAAAGCCAGGGAACTTGTTGGGAATGGCCCCCATGTCGCCGCCGCCCTGAACGTTGTTCTGGCCCCGAAGCGGCACCAGACCCGAGCCCCACCGCCCCACATGGCCGGTGAGCAGGGCCAGATTGCACAGCGAGAGGACGTTGTCGACCGCGTTGTGGTGTTCGGTGATGCCCAGGGTCCACAGGATCTGGGCTTTGTCGGCAGTGGCGTAGGCGTGGGCCATCTCCACGACAGCCTCGGGGGGAATGCCGCAGATGGCGGCTACCGCATCGGGAGTGAACCGCTCCACCGAGGCGGCGTAGGCCTCAAAACCCTGGGTGGAGTGGGCAATGAACTCTTGGTCGGCCAGGCCAGCCCTAATGATCTCCCGCCCGATGCCGTTGGCTAGCGCGATGTCGGTGCCCACGTCGATGCCCACCCATACGTCGGCGAAGCGGGCCGAGGAGGTGTAGCGGGGGTCGACGCAGTACATGCGGGCGCCGTTGTCGAGGCCCTTGAGCAGATGGTGGAAGAAGATGGGATGAGCCTCGCGGGCGTTCGACCCCCACAGAAGGACCACGTCGGTTTCCTCGATCTCCTGATAGGAGCTAGTGCCCCCTCCCGCTCCGAACACTGTCGCCAGACCGACGACCGAAGGAGCGTGTCAAGTTCGATTGCAGGAATCGATGTTGTTGGAGCCCACCACCGTGCGGATGAACTTCTGGGCGATGTAGTTCATCTCGTTGGTGGCCTTCGAGCAGCTGAACATCCCGTATGCCTGCGGCCCATGCTCGGAGAGCACCTGGTTGAACCCAGTCGCGGCCCGCAACAGGGCCTCGTCCCACGTCGCTTCCCGCAGGCTTCCGTTGTCCCGCACCATCGGCACGGTCAAACGTTCCCGCCTCGCCATGTACACCCCCTTCCCCCAGAGGCACCCTGAGGTCGATTAAGCCTATCTGCCCCACGACCAAGTGTCCTTCACAGGGTCATGGGTAACAGTGAGAGCCTCGTAGTCAGCTCAGGCCGACAATCTCGCCGTTTTCGTCGAGGTCAATGCCCATGGCGGCGGGTTGGCGGCCTAGGCCGGGCATGGTGCGCATGTCGCCGCAGATGGGGTAGACGAAGCCGGCGCCCACCGAGGCCCGCACTTCCCGCACTGGCAGGGTCCAACCGGTGGGGGCGCCTTTGAGGGAGGGGTCCGAGGAGATGGACAGGTGGGTTTTGGCGATGCACACCGGGAGGTGGCCGAAGCCGGCCGACTCGTAGGTGTTGAGCTGGCGGTTAGCGGTGGCTGAATACTCCACGTCATCGGCGCCGTACACGGTGGTGGCCACCGCGGCGATCTTGTCCTTGAGCGACAAGTCGTCCTCGTACAGGACCTTGAACGAGCTGGGCTCCTCGCAGGCCTCGGCCACTGCCTCGGCCAGCTCGGCTGCCCCCGCGCCGCCGTCGGAGAAGTGGGTGGTGATCGCGCAGCGGGCGCCGTACTCGTCGGCGATCTCGGCGATGGCGGCCAAGTCGGCGTCGTGGTCGCCGGGGAAGGCATTTATGGCCACCACCGGGGTCACCCCGTGGGCCTTCATGTTGGACAGTTGCTTGCGGAGGTTGTCGCCCCCGGCGTGCACCTCGTCGGGGTTCTCGGCCAGCAGCGCCTCGGGCAGGGGTCGCCCGGCCACGATCCGGTGGTTGCCGGAGTGGGCCTTGAGCCCCCGCACGGTGGCCACCATCACCGCGGCGTCGGGATCGATGCCCGAGTAGCGGCACTTGATGTTGAAGAACCGCTCGGCGCCCATGTCGGCGCCGAACCCGGCCTCGGTCACCAGGAAGTCGCCGGTGCGTATGGCGATGCGGTCGGCCACGATGGAGGAGTTGCCGGTGGCGATGTTGCCGAAGGGTCCGGTGTGCACCAAGGCGGCACCGCCCTCCAGGGTCTGCATCAGGTTGGGCTTGAGGGCGTCCTTCAACAGCACGGCCATTGCGCCGGCGGCCTTCAGGTCTTCAGCGGTCACCGGGTCGCCGTCTTTGGTGTAGCCCACCACGATCCGGCCCAGCCGGGCCCGCAGGTCCGATAGCGACGTGGCCAGGGCCAAGGTGGCCATCACCTCGGATGCGGCGGTGATGTCGAATCCGCTCTCCCGGGGAACCCCGTCGAGCCGCCCGCCCAGGCCGATAACCACATTGCGCAAGGCCCGGTCGTTGATGTCCACCACTCGGCGCCAGGTGATGTTGTGCAGATCTAGGCCCGACTCGTTGCCGTGGTAGATGTGGGCATCGAGCATGGCCGAGCACATGTTGTGAGCTGCGGTCACCGCGTGCATATCGCCGGTGAGGTGGAGGTTGAACAACTCCATGGGCACCACCTGGCTGTAGCCGCCGCCGGCCGCGCCGCCCTTTATGCCGAACGTCGGCCCCAGCGAGGGCTGGCGGATGGCGATGGTGGCTTTCTTGTTGATGTGGCCGAACCCCTGGCCCAGCCCCACCGTGGTGGTGGTCTTGCCCTCGCCCAGCGGTGTGGGAGTGATGGCCGTTACCACCACATAGCGGGCCCGAGGCCGGTCGGCTAGCGCCTCGATGGCGTCAAGGCTGATCTTGGCCGCTCCCGCCCCGTAGGGCTCCAGCATCTCGGTTGGAATGCCGGCCTCTTCGGCTATCTGGGTCAGCGGTCGGAGATTCGCCCCGCGGGCGATCTCAAGATCGGATGGAAAAGACATGGACCCGCCTCTCATGCTTGTCGCTTGTTTTCAACCCCGTCAGCGTACGCGCAAACGAGCGGCTTCGTGCGGCGAACCTTAGAATCAGGCGGCAGATTTCTCGTCGCGACGGAGCCGCACAATGACCGACTTCTTTGACACCGTTCCCGAACCGGTGGCCCATGCCGGGGGTAGCGCCGGACTCGGCCAGTTGGCCTATCGGGTTTACAACCCCGAAAGGCAGGTGCTGGGGCGGCGGATGGAGGACCATCTCCGGATCGCGGTGTGCTACTGGCACAGCTTCAATTGGCCGGGCAGCGACATCTTTGGCGTCGGCACGTTCGACCGTCCCTGGCTCGAGCCCGGACAAGATCCAATGGCCGCCGCTAGGGCCAAACAAGACGCCGCTTTCGAGTTCTTCGAGAAGCTGGGCACCCCGTTCTATTGCTTCCACGACGTTGACATGGCCCCTGAGGGCGACAGTCTGGCTGAGAGCCGGGTCAACCTCGACGACATGGTCGAGCGGGCCGCGGCCAAGATGGAGACCACCGGGGTGCAGCTTCTGTGGGGCACCGCCAACCTGTTCAGCCATCCTCGCTACGCAGCGGGGGCAGCCACCAACCCTGACCCGGAGGTGTTTGCCCACGCCGCGGCCCAAGTGCGCCACATGCTCGAGGCCACCCACCGCCTAGGCGGGGCCAACTACGTACTGTGGGGCGGGCGAGAGGGCTACGAAACGCTGCTCAACACCCGCCTGCGCCAAGAGGCCGACCAACTCGCCCGCTTCTTGACCCTGGTGGCCGAGCACAAGCACAAGATCGGCTTTTCGGGCACGCTGCTGTTAGAGCCCAAGCCCCAAGAACCCACCAAGCACCAGTACGATTACGACTGCGCCTCGGTCCACGGGTTCTTGGAGCGCTACGACCTCGTGGACGAGTTCAAGGTGAACATCGAAGTCAACCACGCCACCCTGTCGGGCCACTCCTTCCACCACGAGGTGGCCTATGCGGTGGACAACGGCATCTTCGGCAGCGTGGACGCCAACCGGGGTGACCCCCAGAACGGGTGGGACACCGACCAGTTCCCCAATTCGGTGGACGAGCTGTCGCTGGCCCTCTACGAGATGGTGCGGGGCGGGGGGTTCTCAACCGGCGGCTTCAACTTCGACACCAAGCTCCGTCGTCAGAGCATGGCCCGAGACGACCTTTTCTGGGGCCATATCGGGGGCATCGACACCCTGGCCCGCTCCCTGCTGGTGGCCGAGGCCATGGTGGCCGACGGCACCATCGAACAGGCCCGGGAACAGCGTTACGCCCAATGGGAGTCGGGCGTGGGTGTCGACATCATGAAGGGCGATGTGGACTTGGCCACTCTGGCCGACCAAGCAGTGGCCGACGGGCTCAGCCCTCAGCCGGTGTCGGGTCGCCAAGAGCGCCTGGAAAACGAGGTCAACCGCATCATCTGGACCACGCCGAGCTGATGGATCTGGTGGCGGGGGTGGACTCGTCCACCCAGTCGACCAAAGTCGAGCTGCGGGCGCGCGACTCGGGACGGCTGGTGGACCGGGCCAGCGCTCCCCATGCCCACACCTGCTGGGAACCGCCGGTGAGCGAGCAGGATCCCCAAACTTGGTGGGAGGCGTTGGCGGCCTGCTTTGCCCAATTCACTGAGGCCGACCGGGCCCGCGTCATTGCCATTAGCGTGGCGGGCCAGCAGCACGGCCTGGTGCTGGTGAGCGACGACGGTGAGGTACTGCGCCCGGCCAAGCTGTGGAACGACACCACATCTGCGCCCCAGGCTCGTGATCTGGTAGCCCGCTTGAGCCCGGAGGGATGGGCGCAGCGCTGCGGTTCGGTGCCGTTGGCGTCGTTCACCATCGCCAAGCTGGCGTGGGTGCTCGAGCACGAGTCCCAACTGGCCGACCGCATCGCCCGGATCATGCTGCCTCATGACTGGCTCACCTGGCGGCTGTCCGGGGCCCACGTCACTGACCGCGGCGACGCATCGGGCACTGGCTGGTTCGATCCCGCTGCCAATGAGATGGCCGCTGACTTGCTGGGGTTGGTGGTCGACGATCCCGCTGGCTGGCTGTCCCGGCTGCCTGAAGTGCTCGGGCCCGACGAGACCGCTGGGCAGATCACCGATGATGCTGCCTCTGCATTGGGAGTAGGCGACGCTGTGCTCATCGGCCCCGGAACTGGCGACAACATGGGCGCGGCCCTTGGCCTCGGGCTGAAGCCGGGTGACTCGGTGATCTCGCTGGGTACTTCCGGCACGGCCTATTCGGTCTCTCGCACGCCCATTAGCGACCCAACGGGGGCAGTGGCCGGATTCGCTGACGCCACCGGAGCGTTTCTGCCCCTGGTGTGCACTCTCAACGCCACCCGGGTGACCGATACCGTGGCCCGTTGGCTGGGAGTAGATCCTTTGGGCCTGGCCGAGCTGGCCATGGCTGCTGCCGGCAGCTCCAATGCCCTGGTGCTGGTGCCCTACTTCGACGGGGAGCGGACCCCAGATCTGCCCGACGCCACCGGGATCTTTGCCGGGCTGCGCAACGACACGACCCGCGAGGAGCTGGCCCTGGCCGCCCACGACGGTGTGCTGTGCGGGCTGTTCGATGGGCTCGACGCACTGCGAGCCGCTGGAGTGGATGCCAGCGGACGCCTGCACCTCATCGGCGGCGGTGCTCGCTCAGCCGCATACCGGGTTCGGGCTGCGGCGCTGCACGGCGAGCCGGTAAATGTGCCTGATGACGACGAGACGGTGGCACTGGGTGCAGCAGTGCAGGCCGCAGCAATGGCAACGGGCAGACGACCTGGCGAAGTTGCCGCTGACTGGCCTCTGGGTAGAGGAGTGGTCGTGGAGCCGCCGTCCGGAGCCAACGGCCATGAGGCCCGGGCCCACTACGCAGAGCTGCGGACACAATTGTCCATGCCCGGCACCGGGTGAACAAGCGATGCTATGGGAGAGTTAGGGCATGTCCAGTGACCAAGTGATGCGCGACATGATGGCTAACTTGCCGGTGCCGGAGTTTGAGTCCACTCCGTGGGCTTCGCCGCCGCCGCTGGCCGAAGCCACGGTGGCCATTGTGACCAGCGCGGGTCTGCACCGGGCCGACCAGGACCGCTTCGACGGCCGGGGCGACGTCAGCTACCGCATGCTCGACCGGGGCGACCGAGAGCTGATCTTGGGCCATTGGAGCTCGAATTTCGACCGGGCGGCGTATGTGTCCGACCACAACGTGGTGTATCCCATCGACCGGTTGGAGGAATTGGCCGCCGCCGGCACCATCGGGGCCGTGGCGCCTCGGCATGTGGCGTTCGCTGGCAACCAGCCCGACACGGTTTCGGAGGTGCGCCTCGACACCGGCCCGGCTGCGGCCGCCGAGCTGAGGGCCGACGGGGTGGACGTGGCCATCTTGACCCCGGTTTGACCGCTGTGCACGCGCACCGTGTGTGCGCTGGCCCACGTACTGGAAGAAGCCGGGATCGCTACCGTGGTGCTGGCCTCGATGCGGGCAGTGGCTGAGAGGATGAATGTTCCCCGGGTACTGCATTGCGAGTTCCCCCTGGGCCGCCCGCTGGGCATGCCCGACAACGCCGAATTCCAGCACGGCGTGCTGAGCGCGGCATTCGAACTGCTCGACGCATCGTCAGGCCCAGTTCTGGTGGACTATCCCGAGGTGGTTGAAGCGGTAGAGACACCGCTGGCCTGTGCGCTGCCGCCCCGGTTCGACCCCGACATCGCGCCGTCGATCGACGAAGCCCAGGGACTGCGGGCCGCTTATGAACGGGCAGTGGCCCGTCGGGGCGCCACCGAGGTGGGCCGGGCGATCGACGCCGACGGCGTGGCCGGGGCGCTGGCCGACTTGGAGCGGGTGGCTGCCGGCGAACACTGGAAAGAGGTGTACGGCCCCAGGCTTGACACCATCGCCATTGCCCATGACATCCGGGCCTACTACCAGGAGGCCGCCCTGGAGTTAGCCGGCGGCCCGCCTCCGGGGGCACGGCAAGCGGAGGCCTGGTTCTACGAGGAGACCGAGGCGGGCAAGACCCTGGCCGCGGCTCGCGACGCCCTCACCGAGCAAGAGGCGCCCAGCGGCATAACGTTCTACATGCAGCCCGTGGGGCGCTGAGTTCGGGGATTGGGGGAGCGGTTAGGCCACCGCAGGCAGGGGATCGCCGATTCGGGCGAAGCAGTCGGCCGCGGTCGTGCCCATGAACGCGGTCCTCACTTCGTCGTCGACCTCGTCGAGAGCAGGGCGGTACAGCTCGATGGGGTCGGCATTGCCCTCCTGGTGGGGATAGTCGGAGGAGAACACCACCATGTCGGGCAACTCGGCCAGTACGTCCAGGGCGTCGGTGTCGCCGAAGCCGGGCAGGGGAGTGAGCCGCAGGTTGCGGTGCAGCATCTCTTCTCCGCTGACCGGCCATGGCCAATCCCCCAAAGAGGGCGACGAAAGGCACTGTCGGGACAGCGTGGCCACATACCAGGGGAGCCATCCGGCCCGCATCTCCTCGACCAGCACGGTGAGGTCGGGGAACCGGTGGAACACCCCGCCGAACAGCAGGCTGGCCACCAGGTTCTGGGCGGCGTGCAAACGCTGGGTGTTGGCCAGCCGGATCAGCCCGCCCACGCCGGCCCCGTCGGGCAAGTCCCAGCCGATGTCGGCCCACTTCGAGAAATCTGCCTCGGTGTTTCCCACATGGATCACCGCCACCATGCCCAACGACGTGGCCGCGGCCCACACCCGGTCCCAGTCGGGGTGGCCTGGCGGGCCCCCGGCAGGCGCCCCTTGCAAGGTGTAAAGGAAGAACGCCCGGGCCCCTCGTTCTCGGCAGCGCTCCAGTTCATCTACTGCCGCGTCCAGGTCGGAGAAGTCGACAGTGGCAACCGAGTGGAGCCGGTGGCGCTGGTCCCAAAGCTGGTCGGTGAGGAAGTCGTTGCACCGCTGGGCGGCGACCACACGATCCTCGGGCCGCAAGTAGTCGAGCTTCTGCCAGTAGCCGCCGGGGTTCACCAGACAGTGGTCGATGCCCACCGAGTCCATCCATGCCACCCGCTCAGCCGCGGTGGAGTCGTGGCGGGGGTGCAACACAACCGGCCCACCCGATTCCTTGGCCCGCTCGAAGAGCTTGGGCAATAGCTCCGCCGGACTGGGCCGGCGCTCCGGGGGTAGCACCTGAAGCAGGTCGCCGGCAATGGCGTTGGCGAGATGCGTCCGATTGTCGGGAATCTGATCGGCCCACGGCTTCATCGGGTCAACCCCCGCCGTGTCCCCCGTGATCTCCCAGTGGGTGTCCACATCGATGATCATGGGCCGAGTCTAAGTGGCGGCTGGCACCCTCGCTGTCAGTCGACCCTGGCAATGAACCAGCGCGGGGGCGAGGGGGAAATCGGAGCAGAGAGGTAGGCAGAGGTTGAATCGGACTGGCCGGCACCGTCGCCGATCTCGACGTCCTCGTGCAAGGCGGGTTGGGGGAACTCGAAGGTCTGAACCTGGGCGAGCACGAAATCGGGGCCAACGGCCACTTGCACTTCGGTGAAGGAGTTTTCGTCTTGGGTGGGCTCGGGAAGGCCGAAAGCCTCCTGGAGGGTTTGCCACTCCCAGTCGCTGCCATCCACTGACCAGCCGATCAAGAACATGTCGGGGTCATAGGCGCTTTGTTCGGCCGATTCCGCTTCTGGTCTTCCCACTGCGGCAACGCCCGCAGGCCCAACGGAAAGGTCCATAATCCAGCTGATGCCGTCGGGCAATGTCAGCACTTGGTCCCAGCCGTAGACGCCCTCGAAGCGCTCAACCATGAATTCCTGGCCGGTCTGATCGGTTGTCCAGATCGTGTCCGGGCCAGAATCGATTACCTCATAGTCCACGACGGTACTGGTCCACTGACGACCATCGAGCGACTCCACCATTGAGATCTCCTCCGGGCCGGACATGATCAGGTGGAAGCCATCGGACGCTCCGTAGCCGATTCTGAACCACCCCGGGTACTCCGTGATCCAATCCGCTGGCCCGCCATCGCTCAAGAAGATGTGGACGCTGCTCATGCTTGGCTCGTTGCCCATGTCGTCCTCAGAAAATGCCTCAACGTCGGGCGGTACTGAATCGTTTAGGACCACGACCACGATGATCTCTCCGGCCACAATCGCGTCGGCGATCCAAGCAGTGCCATCGAGTGAGTCCAAGTCGACATCGACCCCAGTCCAGCTCACTCCTTGGTCGTCGGAGAACAGAATTTGAGCACCCGGAGCTTCGACGGTTGAGTCCCATCCCAGGATCAACCAGCGGTCGCCGATGATGTCGACTTCCCAAGGCAGGAAACCAGCGGGAACTGGGATTGGTGCCCAATCCGTGCTGTCCTCGGTAACCAGCATCTCGGCTATGCCTCGGTCGACGGAGCTCAGGGCCAGCACTCGCCCGTCGCCTACCGACTCGAGGCGGATGGTCGAGTGCTCATCTGCGCCTAGAGCGTCGGCGAGATCCACTTTGGTCCAAACCAGCTCAGCGACATCGGGAGCCTCGGTGGGTGTGACATCCGGCGCGACCGTGGGTTCTGACGGCTGAGCAACTCCCTCCGATGTCGCAGCCTCAGGAGTCGGAGTCCCCACAGAGGCAGGGGGATCGCTGGATACGACAACCTCGTTGGTGTCCGACGAACAGGCCGCGATGCTGCCGGCGACGAGCATTGCTGCCAGGGTGAAAAGAACAGCGGCTCGCAAGGGTGTCAGAGGCGGCGTCATGTCAACTGAACGCTCTCCACGACGGTTTCTCGCCACAGCTATCTTCACTCCACCTGGGCGATGAACCAGCGTGGGGGTTGGGGAGAAAAGCCCATGCTGGTCGACTGGCCGTCTTCACCGGGCGGTGCGTCGGAGTGTTCGGCAGGGTAGGTTCGGACGTCACCGGTTCCAACTGTCTCGACC
>MPNQ01000012.1 GCA_002239105.1 marine group bacterium Sva0996 bin134
ATGAGCGAGAATTCCGGGCGATGACTGCTATCAAACTCGACGGCGAAATGCTGTCAGCTGAGATCAAAGAAGGACTGCGGGAGCGGATCGCCTCGTTGGCCGAGAAGGGCAAGACCCCGGGGCTGGGCACGCTGTTGGTGGGCGACGATGGGCCTTCGGCCAACTACGTGGCCATGAAGCACCGTGACAGCGAGGAGCTGGGGATGGGTTCTCGGGAGGTGCGTCTGCCTGCTGATGCTTCTCAAGACGAGGTGGACGCGGTTGTGGACGACTTCAATGCCGATCCGGCGGTGGACGCCTACATCATGCAGTACCCGTTCCCCGGCCAGCTCGACTACGAGACCGCGCTGTTGCGGGTGCTGCCGGAAAAGGACGCCGATGGGCTCCACCCAGTGAACCTGGGGCGGCTGGTGCAGGGGGTGGACGCACCGCTGGCCTGCACACCCCGGGGCATCCAGTTGATGCTGGAGCGCTACGAGATTCCAATTGCGGGGCAACATGTGGTGATCATCGGGCGAGGCCTGACTATCGGCCGGCCGCTGGCCAACTTGTTGTCGCTGAAGCGGCCCAATGCCAACGCTGCGGTCACGGTGGTTCATACCGGGGCGGGCGACATCTCCCGCTACACCAGCCATGCCGACATCTTGATCGCCGCCGCGGGGGCACCCCGGATGGTGAAGGCCGACATGGTCAAGCCCGGCGCGGCGGTGGTGGCCGCCGGGGTGAGCTTCGCTGACGGCAAGCTGGTGTCGGACGTGGATGACGACGTGGCCGAGGTGGCGGGCTGGCTCTCGCCCCGAATCGGCGGGGTGGGGCCGATGACCCGTACCATGCTGATGGCAAACACTGTGGCTGCTGCCGAGCGGGCGGTGGGCTGAAGCCTCCGAGCCGATAAGCCGCAGCCCAACAACAACTAGCGACAACAATCAGAAAGCACACACATGGCCGACGCCTACATCATCGACGCAGTCCGCTCCCCCATGGGCCGCTACGGCGGGGGGCTGAGCCACCTGCACCCGGCCGACCTCGGGGCCAACATCTTGAGCGGCCTCATCGAGCGCACCGGTGTGGACCCTGCGGCGGTGGACGACTGCATCATGGGCTGTGTGGGCCAAATCGGCGCCCAGGCCTTCAACGTGGCCCGCAACGCCTGGCTGTCAGCCGGGCTGCCCGAGCACGTACCGGCGGTGACCATCGACCGCCAGTGCGGATCCTCGCAGCAGGCGGTGCACTTTGCCGCCCAAGGCATCATGTCGGGAACCCAAGACTTGGTGGTGGCTGGCGGCGTGGAGGTGATGAGCCTCATCAAGCTCAACAGCCAGGGCGACGTGGGCCCCGATCTGGGCATGCGCTACCCATTCGACGGCGATGGCTGGGCCAACCGTTTCGGCGACGAGGAAGTCCACCAGTTCCGTGGTGGCAACCTGATCGCCGAGCGGTGGGACGTCACCCTGGAGGACATGAACGGCCTGGCTCTGCGCAGCCACCAGAACGCGGCCCGAGCCTGGGAAGAAGGCCGCTTCGAACGCGAGGTTCTGGCCGTGGGCGAATGCGCCCGGGACGAGGGCATCCGCCCTGATACCTCCATGGAGAAGATGGCCAAGCTGCGGCCCTTCTCCGAGCACGGACCGCTGACCGCGGCCAACTCCAGCCAGATCACCGACGGTTCGGCCGCGCTGCTCATCGCCTCTGAGAAGGCAGTGGCCGAGCACGGTCTCACCCCTCGGGCCCGGATCCACACCATGGCCGTGGTGGGCAGCGACCCGGTGCTCATCCTCACTGGCCCAATCCCGGCCACCGCCAAGGTGCTGGAGCGTGCCGGGATGGAACTGGACGATATCGACCTGTTCGAGTGCAACGAGGCCTTCGCCTCAGTGGTACTGGCCTGGGCCAAGGAAACTGGCGTGGACGTGGACAAGGTGAACGTGAACGGCGGAGCCATCGCCTTGGGCCATCCCCTGGGGGCCAGCGGCGCCCGGATCATGACCACCCTGCTCAATGAGCTGGAGCGCTCCGGTGGCCGCTACGGCCTCCAGACCATGTGCGAGGGCGGCGGACTGGCCAACGCCACCATCATCGAGAACCTGGCTGCGTAGCCAAGCAATATCCCCTAGGAGACAGCGAAGATTATGGGCATCCACATCGACCACATCTCATTGCTGGTGAAAGATCTAGATCAGGCTGAAGCCGACTGGCAACAGATCCTGGAAGTTCTGGCCCCCGGCCACACCATGAAGGTCACCCGGGGCTCAGGCGCCGACGACATGGACGGCACCCCCATGAGCTGGGTGACGTTCCAAAACCCCGATCCCACCGGCGTGTCCATCCAACTGTGGTCGCCGTCGGAACCGGGGCACTGGCCCGACAAGGTGCTGGCCAAAAAGGGCGAGTACGTGCACCACATCGCCTTCTGCTCTGACGACTTCGACACCATGATCGACGGAGTGCGCGATGCCGACATCCCGTTGGTTCTGAACGAGCCCAGCAACCCCGACACCCAGCCGTGGCTGAAATGGAACTTCATCCCCCCCGACAAGGCTCATGGGCCGCTAATCGAGCTGGCCACCCGCTATTTGTCGGTGGGCGAGGAGTGGCTCCCCCACCCTGACAACGCCGAGAACCAGCCTCTGGCCGAAGAGCTCCGCGACCGCTTCGTCGGCTAGTTCTGACTTCGAATCTCCCAACCCACTTGTAGACCAACAGCATGGCCAGTCCCCCGGTCGCCATCACCATGCCGGTGGAAGACGGACTCTCTATCGGATGGTTGACTGACCTCGTCGTACACGCCGAACAATCTGGCATCGACACTGCACTGGTGGGCGAAGTGGCCGGTCCCGAGGTATTCGCCACGCTGGGATCCATGGCGGCCCGAACCGAGCGCATCAAGCTGGGCTCGGGCATCGTGGCCGCCTACACCCGCTCCCCTGCCCTCACCGCCATGGGGTTCGCCACCCTGGCCTCGCTGGCTCCCGGGCGGATAGTGGCCGGTATTGGGGCCAGCAGCCCCATTGTGGTGGGCCGCTGGCACGGCGGCGACTTCGAGCAGCCCTTGGCCACCGTGCGAGAGTTCATCAGCCTGCTTCGGTCTGCTTTGGCCGGTGAGAAGCTGAACCACGATGGGCCGAGATTCCGGTCCAAGGGATTCCGCCTTGACCTGCCCGCGGCGGATGTGCCTGTCTGGCTAGGGGCCATCAATCCCAAGATGCTGGCTCTAGCCGGCGAGATCGCCGACGCAGTGTTCATGACTTGGTGTCCGCCGGCCGAAGTCGCACCCAAGCGCGAGATCGTCGAAGCCGCGGCCGCCGAAACAGGGCGCAATCCCGCCGCCATCTCCACCGTTCTGTCGTTTTGGGCCTACGCCGGCCCCGATCCCGAACAGGCCCTGGAGAGAATGCGCCGACAGGTGCTGGCCTACTCCATGGTCCCCACCCACCAGCCCGCATTTGTCGACACCTTCGACAATCTGCCTGAGGTGGCCGCGGCTTGGCAGAACGGCGACAGGGCCAAGGCATTGTCGCTGGTGCCCGATGAGGCCGTATTGGCCCAATGCGCCCTCGGACCCGACACGCTGGCCGACCGCATCGCCACTTACCGAGCCGCAGGCGTGGACCTGCCCATCGTGTTGCTCACCGGCGCCCACGTCGGAGACGACATCGGTCCGCAGGCCACCGTGGACGCCCTGAGCCAAATTGCCGTGACATAAGCCCAGGTAAGCCTGTGGGGCCGCCTTCATAAAGTGCCGCCCATAGGCCCACGCTCTTAGTATCCCCCCATGACCAAACGCGACGTTGTCGTCATCGGCGCCGGTGCGGCCGGACTGAGCGCCGGAGCCCTCCTGGCCGCCGAGGGGCGTTCGGTGACCATTCTCGAGCGGTCCCCATTCCTGGGAGGCCGGGCGCTGGCGGTGGAGGACGAGGGGTTCACGGTGAACCTCGGAGGGCACCTCATCGAAGACCCGGGCTCGGGGCTGACCAAGGTGTTCGAGCATGTCGGCAAAGAGCTGATTCACGGCGAGGTGTCTCACGACATGCCCATTTGGGACAACGACGCCGGTAAGTGGGGATCGATCCGAGACCGCTACCCCGACAAGACCGAGGTGAAGAAGGTCATCAAGGCCCTAACCGAGACCTCCTGGGACGAACTGGAGGAGTGGGACGACCGCCCGATGCGGGAATGGCTGGCCCAGCACACCACTGACCAGGGTGTTTATGACCTCTACGAGTTCATAGCCGTGCTGGAGTGCATGACCGACGAATGGTACGACCACTCGGCCAGCGACAACCTGTGGGTGCGCAAGATGCACTACGAAGAGCGGCACATGGCCGCCTACTCCTGCTGGCCCGGCCAAGGCTGGGATGGCATGTGGCAAGACCTGGCCGACGGATTCACCGAACACGGCGGCGAGTTGCGGATGCAGACCCCGGCCGGCCGCGTGCTGATTGAGAACGGGGCCGTAGTCGGCGTGTCGATCCCCCACACCCCCAACGTGCCCAACGACTGGGACATCGGCGAGGTGATCGAGTGCGACGCGGTCATCTCCACCCTGCCGGTGTGGAACGTGTTCAACGTGGTGCCCGAGTGGGAGCTGCCGGACTGGTACACCCAACAGGTCCGCTACCTGGCTCAGGACCAGTACCGGGTGACCATGCTCAACCTCTACTTCGCCACCGAAGAGCCGGTGACCATGTTCGACCCCCGGGAGCTGGCCACCTGGCTGGCCACCCCCCACAGCCCCACGCCGGGCTACATGTACGACCAGACGGCGATGGACCCGACAGGCGTTCCCGACGGACTCCACCTGTACTGCACCGGCGGCATAGTCCCCGGCTCTCGTGGCCGAGACCGGCGCTTCATCGAAGACATGTACGACCGCCTCGAACAGGGCCTGTACGTGATGTATCCCGGCCTAGCCGACCATGTGTGGAAGAGAAGGCTGCTGGCCTTCGACCCAGCCTTCGGCGTTGCGCAAAAGCCCATGTTGGTGGGCAAGTTCCGGCCCCATTGGCGGGCGCCCACGGTGGACGGCCTGTACTTCGCCAGCGAGACGTTCCGTAGCCGTGGCATCGGCACCGACCGAGCCGCCCGGGCCGCCCTCACCTGTGTGGAGGACATTTTGGCCCGCCGCATCCCCACCTTCGGCGACGGTTGGCGCTACTGACCGTGACTGACTGACCTCAGACTGAGACATAGACAAGGAGCAACCAAGCACATGGAGTTCACCCTCACCGACGAACAGCAGATGTTCCAAGAGATGGTCCGCAACTGGGTCGAGAAGGAATGCCCCAAGGATGCGTCCCGCGACTATGAGGCCCAGGAGTTCGAGTACCCCTTCGAGCTGTGGGACAAGATGTCCGAAGCCGGGTTCCACGCCATCGGCCTGCCCCCCGAGCTGGGCGGCCAGGGCGGCGACGTGGTCACCCAGATGATCCTCACCAGGGAGCTGGCCCGCTCACTGGCCGGACTCACCTGGACATTCGGCATCTCCTCGTTCTGCGCCAAGTCGATCAACAAGTTCGCCTCCGACGTGGCCCGCGAAGAGCTCATCCCCCAACTGGCCGAGGGCAAGCTGCGGGTGGCCATCGCGGTCACCGAACCGTCGGGCGGCACCGACCTGATGGGAGCCATGAAGACTCGGGCCGCCAAGGTGGACGGCGGCTGGAGCATCACCGGCCAGAAGATCTGGTCGACCGCGGCACACGTGTCCGACTACCTGTTCTTGATGGCCCGCACCGAGGACATCGTGGACAAGCCGGCCCGAGGGGTCACCCTGTTTTTGGTGAAGAACCCCGCTGAGGGGCTTGAGTGTCGCCAGATACCCAAGGTGGGCATGAGGTCGGTGGGATCCTGTGAGGTGTTCCTCGACGATGTGTTCGTTCCCGACGAGTATGTGGTGGGCCAGCCCGGACAGGGCTTCTACCAAATGCTGTCCACCCTCAACAACGAGCGGATCATGGTGGCCGCCCTGTGCACCGGCATCATCGACGGTTGCATCGAAGAGGCCCTCAGCTACCTGATGGAGCGGGAGGCCTTCGGCAAGAAGATCGGCTCGTTCCAGGTGTGGCACCAGAATCTGGCCGACATGGCCATGATGCAGAAGCAGGCCGAGCTGATGACCTACTACGCGGCCTGGAAGTCGGAGTCGGGCGAGGACTGCGGCCGGGAGGCCAACATGGCCAAGGTGGTGGCTTCCGAATACGCCGGCAAGTGCTCCGACATCGCCATCCAAGTGCTGGGCGGAATGGGCTACGCCATGGAAACCCATCCGCAGCGGTATTGGCGAGACAGCCGTCTGTACCGCATCGGCCCCATCACCAACGAGATGGCACGGAACAGCATCGCTGAGACCTTCGGACTGCCTCGAAGCTTCTAGTGGGCAACGCTTTAGAGGGGCGCGTCGCGCTGGTCACCGGGGCCGGTCGGGGCATCGGGTTGGCGGTGGCTACTCGGCTAGCTCGTGACGGGGCTGCGGTCGTGGTGAACGACGTAGACGGTGATGTCGCTAAGGAGGCTGCCGACGAAATCGTAGCTGCGGGCGGCCAGGCCGTAGCCGCTCCAGGATCGGTGGTAGACCTCGACGACGTCGCCGCCATGCTCGGCACCGCGCAAGACACCTTCGGCAGCCTGGACATCCTGGTGAACAACGCGGGCATCACCGCCGACGCGATGGCCCACAACATGACCGACGAGCAGTGGAACCTGGTGTGCGAAGTGGCCCTCAAAGGCACATTCAACCTATGCCGGGCGGCTTTTCCGATGCTGCGGGGCAGCCGGGAACGACCACCGGCCCACCACCGAAAGGTGGTCAACATGGCCTCGATAAACGGCATCTACGGCATTGCCGGCAACGTCAACTACTCGGCAGCCAAGGGCGGTGTGATCGCGCTCACCAAGTCGCTAGCCCGGGAGTGGGCCCGCCATCGCATCAACGTCAATGCAGTGGCACCCGGCTACATCGCCGGCACCCGTCTCACTGGCGCCCGCGACGACGACACCGGTTTGGGCATCCCCGAATCGATCATCGAGCGCATCGAGGCCCAGATCCCCATCGGCCGGGCTGGCACGCCTGGGGATGTGGCCGGGGCCTGCGCTTGGCTGGCGTCCCCCGATTCCGACTATGCAACCGGTCAGGTGATCGAACTCCACGGAGGCCGAGAGATGGTTGAGCTCTTATGAGCGCAGAAAAATTGACCACGTTGCCTGAGGCAGCATCGCTGGTGCGCGACGGCGACACCGTGGCCATCCAAAACATGGCCACCCAAGCCGCGCCGATGGCGCTGGTGCGGGAGCTGATCCGCCAAGGGCGGAAAGAGCTCGGCGTCGTGTGCCTGGTAGGCGGCATCCCTGTGGACTTGCTGGCCGCGGCCGGGGCCATGAACCGCCTCATCGGCGCCGCGGTGTCCATGGAGCAGTTCGGTCTGTGCCAGCGCTACCGCAAAGCGGTAGAAGCCGGTGCAATCCGGGTCGAGGAGCTGTCGGAGACCGCGTTGAATGCCCGCCTGGGCGCCGGGGCTCGCAACCTGCCGTTCTTGCCCACCCGGGGGCTGATCGGCACCGACCTGATCGACGTGAACGACAACTTGGTCATGCTCGACGACCCCTTCGGCGGTGCGTCGGTGGTGGCCTGCAAGGCCCTGGTGCCCGATGTGGCGCTGGTGCACGCCCACAAGGCCGACCAGTTCGGCAACATCGGCTATGAGCCCACCGCCCTGTGGCCCGACCTGGGCATCATGCCCAAGGCGGCCACCACGGTGATCGTCACCGCCGAAGAGATTGTGGACTCCGAGGTGCTGCGAGCCAACCCCGACCGCACGGTACTGCCTGGCTTCATGGTGGATGCGGTAGTGGAGGCCCCCTTCGGCGCCCATCCCACCTCGTTCTTCCCCCGCTACGGCTACGACACGGCAATGCACCTCGAGTGGATCGGCGCCACCCGAGACGACGAAGCGGTGGCTGCGTTTATGGAGAAATACGTGACTGGCCCGGCGGACCATGTTGAGTATTTGGAGACGGTGGGTGGAGCAGAAAGACAGGCCGCCCTGGAAGGCTGGGAGCAGACGTGATGGCGTTCGTAGGCCGGAGAAGGTCCGGAATGAACTCATCGGGAGGACAGCCATGAGCGACTGGCAGAACAGTCCCCCGGCTGATGACTGGACCATCGATGAGCTGATGATCGCCCGGCTGGCCGCCTGCTTCGCCGACGGCGACCAGGCCTGCAACGGAATGGCCTCGTTCGTGCCGGTCAGCGCCTTTTGGCTGGCCCGGCTCACCCACGCCCCCGACCTGGTGTGGCTGGCCGGAGCGGTGGGGCTCGAACCCCGCCCCGACCGGGTTCCCGCCTCCACCCTGGAGGCCCCGCTGTGGCGGGACTCCATTATGTATGTGGAGCAGTACGGCGACTTCTGGAACTTCGCCCTCAACGGCCGGTGGCTCACAAAGTTCTGCGTGGGGGCAGCCCAGCTCGACCGCTACGGCAACGGCAACAACTCGGTTATCGGGGCTGACTACCACAACCCCAGAGTGCGGCTGCCCGGCACTGCTGGGCTGGGTGACATGGGCTCCATCGGCAAGGCGCTGTACTACTGGAACCCCAACCACAGCCCCCGCTCCCTGGTGGAGAGCGTGGACTTCATCTCCTGCGCTGGCTATCTGGGCGGCGGGTCAGAGCGCGCCGAAGCCGGTCTGGAGGGCGGACCCGAGTTGGTGATCACCAACTTGTGCGTTATGGACTTCCATCCGGAAACGCGCCACATGCAGGTGGCGTCGCTGCACCCCGGGGTCACCTTCGAGCAGGTGCAAGAGGCCACCGGCTTCGAGCTGCCCGCCCCCGAGGGGCAGTTGCCCACTACCGCAGTGCCCACTGGCGAGCAGGTGCGGCTGATCCGCGATGTCATCGACCCCGACAACATGCGCCGCCGGGAGTTTGGCGGATGAAAGACCTGGAAATCGGCGTTCCCGGCCAGATAATGCCGCCCGCGGATCGGGCGGTGACGCTGGGCCAGCGGGCCGAGGCCGACGGCTTCGACGCCCTGTGGTGGCCGTGCCACCTGATGGGCTGGCACCCCGACTCGATTTGGACACCGGATATGAGCCCGCTGGCCGCGGTGCAGCCCAGCGGCCACGTGTACTTTGACCCGCTGGTGATGATGGGCGCGGTCGGAGCCCAGACCGAGACCATCAAGGTGGGATCGGTGGTGACCGACCTGATCCGCCGCCATCCGGCCATGGTGGCCAACATGGCTCTCACTGTCGACCACCTCACCCAAGGCCGGTCGATTCTGGGACTCGGCTCGGGAGAGCGGATGAACGTGACCCCTTACGGCATGGGCTTCGACCGCCCGGTCGGCCGTCTCGAAGAGGGCATCGAAATCATCCGGGCACTGTGGGCGGCCGACGGCCCCATCAACTACGAGGGCAAATACCACCAGCTAAAGGACGCAGTGCTGGGCCTGTCCCCCTACGGGGACACTCCCCCGCCGATCTGGACCGCGGCCCACGGCCCAAGGATGCTGAACATCACCGGGCGGTTGGCCGACGGCTGGCTGCCCACCAAACTCGCCCCCGAAGTCTACGCCGACTCTTTGGCCACCATTCGCCAGGCATCTGTGGAGGCCGGTCGCAGCCCCGATGCGGTCACTCCCGGGCTGCTGGCCTACGTGCTGGCCGCCCCCGATGAGGCCACCCTCCGCCGCATGCAGGAGGCGCCCCTGCTGCGGGCCATCATGGTGATGCTGCCCCCGCAGATCTTCCGCCAACTGGGCGTGGAGCCGCCCGAGGGCTTCCACGAGCTGATCCCCGCTTCGGTGCCCCGCCAGCAGGCCGAGGCCATCATCGCTGGCATCCCCCCCAAGGTGGTGGACTACTACTGCTTCTGCGGCACCCCCGAGCAGATCGCCGAGGAGGTCCGCACCTACTACGACGCGGGTCTGCGCCATCTGATCATGTGGAACGTGACCGCTTTCGGCGACCCCGAATTGGCTGGCTGGTCGTTTAGGGCCATGCGCGAGGTCAAAGACATCTTGAGGAGCGAGTCATGAGTGCAGAGAAGTCGGGACAAAGCCCACTAGAGACCGTGAAGGACTACTTCACCGCCCTCAACACCGAGGACTGGGAGCTGATGGCCACGGTTCTCGATCCTGAGCTCGACCTGGTGCCCTCGGGATCGCGTCCCCGGACCGGCTCCGACAAAGCCATTGCCATGTTCCAGAAGATCTTCGGGATGTTTCCGGTCCATGCCGACGACCCCACTCGGTTCATTTGCGACGGAAGCACCGTGGTGGTCGAAATCACCTTCACCGGCGCCACGGCTGACGGTCGCAATGTGACCTTTGACGCGGTGGACATCTTCGATGTCGACAACGGCCGCATCAGCCGCCTCTCCCAGTGGTTCGACACCGCCGCGCTGGCTGCCACGTTGGGGGGCTAGACAGCCGGAAAATGCAGCCAGGCCGTGCGGCACCTACCCTGTCGGACACACACGCCGAGAGTAGGTGTAATGAAGAGTCCGGCGATCGAGGTAACCGGCCTGCACAAGGCCTACGGTGCATTCGAAGCGGTGGCCGGGGTCGACCTACATGTGGAAGAGGGCGAGATCCTGGCCTTTCTGGGGCCGAACGGCGCGGGCAAGACCACCACCGTTGAGATCCTCGAAGGCTTCAGACCGCGAACTGCCGGAGAGGTCTCCGTCCTCGGCCAAGACCCGGCCAAGGTCGGCTCGGATTGGCGGGAGCGGGTCGGCATTGTGTTGCAGGAGTCCCAGCCTGAGGAGTACCTGACTGCGGCCGAAACGGTGATCATGTGGGCCTCCTACTTCGCCGACCCTCGCCCGGTTGCCGAGGTGCTGGAGTTGGTCGGCTTGGATGAGCACCGCGATCAGCGAGTCGGGCGCCTGTCCGGCGGTCAGCGCCGCCGACTCGACCTGGCATTGGCGCTGGTGGGCAATCCCGAACTGTTGTTCCTCGACGAGCCCACTACTGGATTTGACCCGACCGCTCGGCGGGAGGCGTGGGCCATGATCGACGGCCTGCGCGACCTGGGGGTGACCGTGCTGCTCACCACCCACTACATGGACGAGGCTCAGAGTCTGGCTGACCGCATCTCGGTGATCGCCGCGGGACAAATCATCGCCCGGGGCACAGCCGCAGAATTGGCTGAGACTGCCTCAATGCAAACTCGCATCTCCTGGAACCCACAAGATGTGCCGCTGGCCGACCTGCCCGAGCAACTGCGGGCTGCTGCGGAGTTGCTCGATACATCTGAAGGCCAAAGAGAGACAAGCACCGATCCCGCCGAGAGCCAAGAGAGGCTGGTGATCTTGACCGACGAGGTCACCGACACTGTGGCTGTGCTCTTAGAGACAGCCGCACGGCTAGGGCACAAGATCGAATCTCTCGAAGTGCAAGCCCCCACGCTGGAAGACACCTATCTGGCGTTGATCGGCGATGCCGAACGATCTGGAGAATTGACTCGATGAGCAGTCGGGGCCTTCGGCAACTGGCCACTCAGACCCGCTTCGACTTTGTGCTGTTGTGGCGCAATCCTCTGGCCAGCTTTTTCACGGTAGTGCTGCCGCTCATCTTCTTGTTCGTTCTCACTGCGCTGTTCGGCAACGAGCTGGTGACGCCGGTCGGCCCCAAACTCGCCAGCCGCTTTGTGCCAGGAATCATCGCCCTCTCCGTGGTCCAAGCCTCCTTTGTGAATCTGGCCATGGTCACCGTCATCCGCCGCGAGACCAGCATCCTCAAAAGAGTGCGGGGTACGCCGATGCGCCCGTGGGTGTTCATGGGCGGACTGGTGGCCACCTCCTACGTCGTGATCGCACTCATGGCAGTGCTCGTGGTGGCAATCGGCTGGGCGGTCTACGACGTCTCGCTGTTGTGGGAAACAGTCCCCAGCCTGATCGTTACTCTGCTTATCGGAGGCGCAGTGTTCTGTGCGTTGGGGCTGGCGTTCACCAAGGTGGTTCCCAATGAGACTTCCGCACCCCCATTTATCAACTTGGTCGTCTTGCCGCTCTACTTCGTATCCGATGTCTATGTGCCCGCCTCCGACGACACGCCCCAGGCGATAACGGTGATCGGCGACATCTTCCCCATCAGGCACTTGGCAGTAGCTCTCCAACGGGGTTTCGATCCGCTTTCCGACGAACCGATGTGGCCGGTGACCAACTGGTTGGTCATGGCCGCTTGGGGTGTCGTCGGCGTGCTTGTCGTCATCCGCTGGTTCCGCTGGACTCCCAAAGGCTGACGCGCTGAGAATTGAGCCCATCATGGCTTCAGTAGTGGTTGTCGGGTCGGGGGCGGCTGGTTTGACCGCGGCAGTAGCCGCGGCTCAGGCCGGGGCCGAAGTGACCATCGTGGAGCGAGCCTCGGTTCTGGGTGGGACTACTGCCTTGTCGGGCGGACTGGCCTGGATGCCGGCCAACCGACTGATGGCCGACGAAGGGGTGGACGACTCCCCCGCCGAAGCCCGGCAATACCTGCGGGCTCTGCGGCTGGGCGACGTGGACGACGAACTCGTGGACTACTTCGCCGAGCAGGCGCCCACTGTGGCCGACTGGATGGATTCGGCCACCGGCCTCTCGTGGCAGACCGTCCCCTATCCCGACTATCACCCCGAGTTGCCCGGCGGGAAACCTGGTCATCGTCCCCTGGAGCCCCAGCCCCGAGTGGTGCCCGCTGAGCTCGACCAGCGAATCCGCACCGCCCCCAACGTGACTGCGCCAATCACGTACCGGGAGTTGGCCACCGGATATTTCGACCGAGACGAAGTGGCCGCCCGGACTCGCCACGGAGTGATCACTATGGGCCGGTCGATGATCGCCTCGCTAGTAGAAGCGGCCGAGGCGGCCGGGGCGGTGATCCATGTTGGGGTTGGAGTGGACAGCTTGGCCCAGTCGGGTGGCACGGTGAACGGCATACGGATCGGCGATGAGGTATTGCCCGGGAGGGTGATCCTGGCCTCTGGCGGGTTCGAACGAGATCCTGCCTTGGTACAGGCCTTCCTCGGAGGGCCGATGACCAGCCCGGTGGGCGCCCCCGGCATGGACGGCACTGCGCTGAGGCTGGCCCTGGCTATGGGGGCCGAGCTGGGCAACATGGCTGAAGCCTGGTGGTGCCCGGCCATGACCGTGCCCGGCGAAGAGATCGACGGCCAGCCATTCCACCGACTAGTGCTCACCGAACGGGCACGTCCCCGATCGCTGATGGTGGACTCCCGAGGGCGGAGGTTCGCCAACGAGGCCCGCAACTACAACGACGTGGGCCGGGCTATGCACGCCTTCGATCCCACTGGATTCCAGTATCCGGCCGCGTCCGCCTGGTTGCTGTTCGACGGGGGCTACCGCCGTCAATACCACCTGGGCCCCCTACGCCGGGGCGGCCCCGATCCTGATTGGCTGCGCCGGGCTGACAGCCTGGAGGAGTTGGCTGACGCCATGGGCGTGGATGGCGAGGAGCTAGCCGCCACGGTGGCCCGGTTCAATCGACTGGCCGCCGCAGGCGACGACCCCGACTTCGGCCGGGGCCGCTCCATCTACGACCGCTTCGTCGGTGACCCCGCTGCTGACCATCCCACGCTCGGGCCGGTAGCTGAGCCCCCGTTCTTTGCCGTCCGCCTCCATCCCGGGTGCCTGGGCACCAAGGGTGGCCCCCGCACTGACACCAATGGCCAGGTCCGCCACCAAAACGGCGGCCTCATCGAGGGCTTGTACGCGGTGGGCAACGCCGCTGCCAGCCCCTTCGGGGCCGCTTACCCGGGTGCCGGCGGAACCATCGGGCCCCTGTTGGTTGCCGCTCACGCCGCCGGCACTGCTGCCGCCGAGGCCTCCTAAGACACCTTTTTCTGGCCCGCTGGGAACTAGAACGCGGCTCGGATCGTCAGAAACCCCCGAAAGGATGCTACGGGCATCCGCAAATTTCAGGGGGACTCATGTCAAGAGCAGTTGCATTCAAGCAGAGCAAGACAATGCCGCGCCGGGCATTGGTAGCCGCGGTGGTGGCATTGTGCGTTCTGGCCGCGTCATGCAACAGCAATGGCGGGGGCGACGGTCCGGCGGCGGGGATCCCACTACTTTCAGAAGCAACTTCAAGCCCGCCGGCCCCTGAGCCAAGGGGTTCATCACAGGCCACGGAGGCTCCTGCGGCTTCTGAAGACGAGCCATCGGCTGAAACCGCTGTAGTCCCAACAGAGGGGCTGTCGGCACCAACGGATGATTCCGACCATTCCGATTCTGCTGTTCCGGAATCTCCAGAAGAACAAGCCCAGCTAGTTGACCTCAGCGGCCCAAGGGAGGAGCCGGCAGAAGCCATGGCCGACTCGGGTTCGGCAAGCGGTGCCCCTCAGCCCATGGCCGCTGAGGAACCCATGTCGGATGACTTCATCACCCGGCGGCCCTGTCGGATATGCGAGCCGAACACCTTCCAGGACTACGGCGTCAACCCATTCGTCGACACTTCAGACGACCCGCTTTCGACCTTTGCCCTCGATGTCGACACTGCTTCCTACACCGTGGCGCGAAACTTCTTGGACAGCGGCCAGTTGCCTCCCATCGACGCAGTGCGGACCGAGGAGTTCGTGAACTACTTCGACGGCGGCTATGAGGATGTCCGCGACGAATTCACCGTCAACCTCGAAGCGGCCCCCTCCCCGTTCGCCGACCCCGACCATGTGTTGCTGCGGGTGGGCATCCAGGCTCCGCGGGAGCTGTCTCAGGCAGCCGCGCCCGACAGCGTGGTACTGGTGATGGATCGCTCGGGCTCCATGGACGAGCCCACCGGATCGGGACCCGAGTCAATGCGACGGATCACCCTGGCCCACCGGGCAGTGGAATTGCTGATCTCGGGGCTACCACGCGAGACCCGTGTGGGCGTGGTTGCCTATGAGAGTCGATCAGCCACTGTGTTGGAGCCAACGGTGATCGAGGGCAACGCCAAGTGGATCATGGACAATATCCGCGCTGAGGTCACTCCTGGTGGATCCACCAACGCCGAGTCGGGTTTGGTCCGGGGTTACAACATGGCCTTGGACGAGGCCCATTCCGGGCGCCAAGTGCTCGTGCTCCTGTTGTCCGACGGGGTCGCCAACGTGGGCGCCACCCGCACCGACGACATCCTCGAGTCGATTGGCGAGCGAGCCGACATCGGCCTGTCCACCATCGGCGTGGGCCTGGGCCCTTTCAACGACGAGCTTATGGAGCAGTTGGCCAACCGGGCCGACGGCACCTACCACTACATCGACACGCCTTCTGAGGCTGTGCGAGTGTTCGTCGACGACCTCGATGGTCTAGTGGCTTACGCGGCCCGCGACGCCAAAGTGCAGGTGGACTTCAACCCCGATGTGGTTCGCTCCTATCGCCTGCTGGGCTTTGAGAATCGCGACATTGACGATGAGTCCTTCCGCGACGACACCCAAGACGCTGGCGAGATCGGGATCGGCCACAGCTCCACCGCGCTATACGAACTGGAGCTGTTCTCCAGGACCCGGGATGACCGCAGCGCTCTCGCCACGGTCAGGATGCGCTACGAGAGGCCGACAACCGGGACCATCGTCGAGTTGGCGACCCACCTCCCCCGCTCTGCGGTGGAACGATCGTTCGACGCCGCCACGCCCCATTTCCGACTGGCCGCGGTGGCTGCCGAGTTCGCCGAAGTCCTGCGGGCCAGCCCCTACGCCCCCAGTCGGATCCCAAGCGAGTTGCAATACCAAGCTGATGCGATTGCCGACGACCTGCCCCGCGATGCCGATGCCGCCGAGCTAGCGTCACTGATCGAAACCGCCCGCCGCCTCCTCCGCTAACCAAGGGAACACCACTCGCCATGCCCGATGTTGAGAATCAGCAGCATCCTGGTAGGTGCGTGCCCTTCCATGAGCCCTGTGGATATGTGGAAATGTCTGTGGATACAATTACTTTCAATATTTTTCATGGCATCAAAGAACCATTGCCATTTGAACGGTTATTCGGCTTGCTCGCCATCTCCAGCAGGGTGAAGAGCGCAAGGCTCAACTGGCCGCTGCCTATGCTTGGCCCAGATGGGAAAGATCGTTTTCGGTGACAACCTGCCGGTCTTGCAGGGCTTGTCCGACGGCAGCGTTGACCTCATCTATATTGACCCCCCGTTCAACACCGGCAAGCGCCAAGAGCGCGACCGGATCAAGGTCGCCCACGACGAAGTAGCGGGCGACAGGACCGGCTTCGCCGGTCGTCGCTACCGCACAATCCGCCTGGGCAAATCAGGCTACGACGATGCCTTTGACGACTACATGGGCTTTCTGGCCCCCCGATTCGAGCAAGCCCACCGCGTGCTCGCCGACACCGGCAGCTTCTTCCTCCACATCGACTACCGGGAAGTCCACTACTGCAAGGTGCTTCTCGACCAGATATTCGGCCGGGACTCGTTCATGAACGAGATCATCTGGGCCTACGACTACGGGGCCCGCTCCAAGAAGAAATGGTCAGCCAAGCACGACAGCATCCTGTGGTACGCCAAAGACCCTGTCGACTACACATTCTGCTTCGAGGAGATGGACCGGATTCCCTACATGGCCCCCGGCCTGGTCGGCAAGGAGAAGGCAGCCCGGGGCAAGACCCCCACCGACGTGTGGTGGCACACCATCGTGAGCCCTAATGGCAAGGAGAAAACCGGCTATGCCACCCAGAAGCCCCTCGGTGTGCTCGAGCGTCTGGTGAAAGTCCACTCTAAGCCCGGCGACCTCCTACTCGACTTCTTCGCTGGCAGCGGCACCCTCGGCGAAGCCGCCGCCAAGCACAACCGCGACTATCTGCTAGTCGACAACAACCCCGAAGCCATCCAAACGATGATCAACCGCCTCGCCCCCACCAACCCCGAACTAATCGGCTGCGACGCGCCCCTAGAATCGTAATAGAGCACCAAAGGCTGGGCGTCAGATCTCTACGACGCCCTGAAATACATGCTCCTGGTGCCATTCCAAGTACGAGTCCCCAGGGCGCTGTCCTCGCTTGGGAACAATCAGCTTGGGCTTGAGGACCTGACCGAAGTACTGGTCGACTCCGGGATCAGCACGACTGCTCACTTCCAGCTTGGGGGCTCGGTGGACCCTGAGGCCTCCGTTCACGGTAATGAGCCCTGTGTCAAAAGCAGCGTCATGAGTCGGACATGCTGCTACGCCGTTACGAAAGTCCAACCGCTCCTTGTCATCGCACGCTGCCCAGGGCTTGATGTGTGATGCCACTAGCAGCTTGTTTCCGGGAAGTGACCGAGGAGCGAATCCGCAGAATCCACAGCTGTGGGCAAAATTCTCTAGAACCTGTCCCGCGAATCTGTGTTGGCCAATGCGGATCTCATGTTCAGCTATCCGGGTCGTCTCTTCTTCATCAGCGAGCAGCCGCAGTCTTCTCTTAGCGGCCTTCACCTCCAAAACGGCATCCAAGGATTGCTGGCGAGCAAGCTCCTCCTGGCCCAGCAGGTCAAAGCTCGTAACGCTTTCCAACGCAAGGAAATCAGGTAAGCGGTCTTCTTCCACTCCCATGTCTCGGGCAGCGCTCAGCACTCGGTTGTACAGGTGAGGAAACTGATCGGGGTCAGCGGCCATCTCGATGAAGAATCTCCACTCATGCGCACCAGCGTTCTTGCGAGACCCGTCTAGGTTCATCATCTCGTTGTTGACCGATCCCGGAGGCCGGACAAATAACTCAGCCAGGTCATGCAGAATTTTCGGCGCTCGGTGCATGGAGCCGCCCCCATACCGGTGTGGGTCCATTACGAAGAAGAGCCCGTAACACAAGATTGCTTCAACCGGTGTAAAGGGCTCTTGGCGAGGTTTCGGCCGACGGCGAAGTATCTGGCTCCATTGCGATCGAGCATGCTCGACGGTGAGGTCGAGGTAGTCGCTCAGCGATCGCACGCTGCCAACGTAGCCGGCCACTGATGCGGGGTGACAGGATACTGCCACCAAGTATCGATTTCGGGGAAACTCCCTGCTCAGCCGGCGCGTGAACCTTAGAGATCCATAGGATTAGCTGATGCCCGAGTGTGCACTCAAGCCGATGACTACCACATCTTCTCTGGCTACCCGGTATGGCCGAGCTCTGGTAATGCCCGACGTAGCAGTCAGGCTCCCCGCGGTGACTGTGATGGAGTCCGGTATCACCCACGTGCCCGTCGGTCGAGTCTCAGGGGAGCGCTTGTACAACTCAGAGCACTTCTTCTTCTGGATGACGGTGATCGAGAACCTTCCCGAGTACACATTTCAGCGAGCCTTGAGTTACGCCGATCCAGACAACGTCGAAGAACTCGCCCAGCTAGCAGGCAGGCTCCGGCTTGAGTCGGTGGAACCTGGCGACTGGTACCCCACCGAAGAGGAGGCGACCGCTCTTTTCTCACGATCAGGCGACTTCAAGGGGGTCCAAATCACCATACAGTCGACTATGGACACGCCTGAGGGTGCCGAGTGCACTGCGATGATCTGGTTCACCCCAGACACCTTGGAGAGGATGGGCCTTGCGCTACTAGTCGTAGCGTGTCGGGAAGCAAAGGAACAGGGGTACAAGCCGATAGGCTCCGAAATTGCTGAAGTCGTCCTCCCAACGGCCAAGCAAATGGGTCCGTTTGCTGGGTCAGCAGTATTCATGCCGGACACTAGCTATGGACTCGCCGGTCTCCTAGATGCCCGTCATACGCTCAGAAGCGGTTCGATCTCTGTATCTGACTCCGGCCTTACCGCGCTCGACGACCTCATCAAGCTCCACGGTGAGCGATACCGCGAATACCTCGGTGGGCGCGATGCCTACGGTCTGACTGTCCGGGTATAGGCCATCAACTAGAGCCGTCTACCAGGGCCGGTGTATCTCGATGTTGGGGCTGGAAACTTCATCCGAGGCAGTGAACAGGGGCAGTTCAAGACGTTCGGCCAAGATGAGGGCAGACCAAGAGTCAAGAGTGTCGACGGCTCCTAGACCAGCACGAGAGATGGTCTCGTTGACAATGGACCGCACCGGGAACCACTCGTCAATCGCGGACATTGCGAGGCCAATCTCTACCTGGACCCTCTCCGGATGTCCTTCATGTCGAGCGGCTAGGAACCTTCCGACGGTCATTACCGACCAATCCAGAGCTAAGAACTCTGCATCTCGCGGCGCTTCTCCTTCGAGTACGCCAGCTGCCGCTAGAATTCCCCCGGCATCACAAACGTAACTTTTGGGCATCTAGTACTAGGTATCCAAGTTGCGCAGTTGCTGGCGGATCGATTCAAATTCCAGCCGGCTCATCGGGTCAAGACTGTTGGCAAATTCCGCAGGTGAGCGCCTTGCCGCGATCCGGGTGAGCTCATTACGCAGATGCTGCTGCACCGATAGCCCCGCGGCCTTTGCCTGCTCTCGCAAACGCTGGCCAACGTTGTCGTCTAGGTCCTTTATGTTCAGGTCCATGAACCTGTTATACCATAACGGTAGAACTTCTTCTACCCTTTTCGGCAGACTCTTTGAACGGAGTCCGCCACCGCGGAAGTAGTGCAGCGGTCAGACGTAGTCCTTGTACTTGTCTAGGTGGCGGATGGGGCGGCTGAGGGCGTCTTTGCGGAAGGGGTCGCCTAGCTCCATGGTGCACATCACTTCTAGGACGGTGGTGCGACCGCCGTTCATCTGGGCGTCGATGGCTTTGGTCAACGCGGGGCCGACTTCGTCGAGTTCATTGACCCGCACACCGTCGGCGCCCATGGCTCGGGCCACCTCTGACCAGTCCTCGCCGCCGTCGAGCTCGCCGGCCACGAACCGTCGGCCGTAAAAGTCCACCTGGTTCTTCTTCTCCGCACCCCATTGGCGGTTGTGGAACACCACCGCGGTGACCGGGATGTTGTGGCGCACCGCGGTCATGGTCTCCACCATGCTCATAGCCCACGCACCGTCACCGGCGTAAGCCACCGCCGGGCGGTCGGGGGCGGCCTTCTTGGCTCCGATGATGGTGGGCAGGGCATAGCCGCAGTTGCCCCAGCTCATGGCGGCGAAGAACGACCGGGGCTCCTCGAAACGCAGGTAGCTGTTGGCCACCGAGTTGATGTTGCCGATGTCGGTGGACACCATCACCCGCTCCGGCATGGCCGTCTCCAGCTCGCGCAGCACCTGGCGGGGATGCATCCAGTTGTAGTGCTCCTCGGCGGCCTGCTTGATCATGTCGACGCTGAAGTCGTCGGTCTCGTGGATCCAGTCGTCCAACTCGGCCTCCCAGTCGGCTTTGTCGGCCGCGATCTCAGCAGCCCGCTGCGCCTTCGTGGCATCGCAGGCCAGCTCTCGGCCTTGCAGACGCCGCAGCAGCGCGGTGGCAGCGGCTCCGGCGTCGCCGCAAATGCCCACGTCGATGCGCTTGACCAAGCCCAGCATGGTGGCATCGGCGTCCACCTGAATGATCTTGGCGTCGTTGGGCCAGTAGTCCATGTCGTGCTGGGGCAGGGTGCCGAACGGCCCGAGCCGGGTGCCCAGCGCCAACACCACATCGGCCCTTGAGATCAGGCGCATCGCCGCCTTGGAGCCCTGGTAGCCGAGAGGTCCGCACCACTGCGGATGCGATGCTGGGAATGAATCGTTGTGCAGATAGCTGTTCGCCACCGGGCAGCCCAGTCGCTCAGCCAACGCCACCGTTTCCGCTATGGCATCGCCCATCACCACCCCGCCGCCAGCGACCATCACTGGGTTCGAGGCCCCGGCCAATAGCTCGGCGGCCTCGTTCAGGGTCCGATCACCACCGGGACCCCGATCAAGGTTCTGTGGCGTCGGTATCTCCACATCGATATCGCCGTAGAAGCGATCGCGGGGAATGTTGAGCTGCGTCGGACCCATCTCCGACAGGGCCCGGTCGAAACAGCGGGCAGTCAGTTCGGCCATGCGCTTCTCATTGTTTACGTGGCCCTGGTACTTGGTGAACTCCTCGAACATCGGCAGCTGGTTGGCCTCCTGGAATCCGCCCAGGCCGATGCCCATGGTCCCCGTTTCGGGGGTGACCACCACCACCGGACTATGGGCCCAAAATGCCGCGGCGATGGCGGTCACACAATTGGAGATGCCCGGCCCGTTCTGACCGATCACCACGCCGTGGCGACCGCTCACCCGGCTGAAACCGTCGGCCATGTGGGCCGCGCCCTGCTCGTGGACCACCGGCACCAGCTCGATGCCGGCCGGCTCGAAGATGTCCATGGCATCCATGAACGCACTGCCCATGATGCCAAAGATGGTGTCAACACCGTGGGCGACCATCGTCTCCACGAACGCCTCACTGGGAGTCATACGGGTCATGTCTCGTTCCTTTCATATGAGGGAATCCTCTGTTGAATGAGAATTCGAGTGCAAGGGGGAGATCAGAGTGCATAAGCAGAAGGTTGGGGCTTGAGCGGTCGGGAGTACCACAGGGGCCGGCGCAGACCGCCGGGGCCGGGCGCCGGGCGGGTCTTGGCCAGCCACTCCTGGTAGGCCTTGCGGGCCTCAGCGGTGTCCACCACCACGTCGCCGTAGGAGTCACCGGGCTGGGCGGGCGCCACCCTCACCCGCTGATGCCAGCACTGCATTCCCGAAACCGGGTCGGGCTGCACGCTGAAGGTCAGGTTCTGGTGGACGCCGGTGTCGCTCCACCAGATGCGGTCGGTGTCATCGTCGGCGCTGGTGTGGCGGTGCGGACGGCCTCGGCGTTTGAGCCGCCACAGCGTGCCCTCATTGGTGATGTCGGCGTCGCCCCCCGCCCACGACCCTCCGTTCTCGGAATCTAGGCGCCAGCGGCCCATGTGATGCGAGGCTGCCACCACCCCGGGGCGGATGCCCTCAGTGCGCCACGCGCCGATGACGAAGTGGCCGATCCGGGTGGTGATCCTCACCAGGCCGTCCACATCGATGCCCAGAGCCTCGGCGTCGGAGGGGTGAATCCAGAGCGGGTGGCGATGGCTGAGCTCCGACAGCCATTTGCTGTTGGCCGAACGGGTGTGGATGAGCGTCGGGATGCGGAACGTCGGCAACAGGATGCGCTCATCGCCGGAGAGGTCCAGATCTTCCCAATGCACATGGGACGGGATCCAGGTGGGGGTGGCGTACTCGGGCCAGCCCCATTCGGCCAGCGTCTCGGAAAAGAGTTCCAGCTTGCGCGACGGGGTCGGAAAGCCCTCTTTGGGCGTGCCATCCACCTGCACCGCTGGTGAGCCGTCCCCGAGCCCGGCCAAGGCCAGACCGGCCAACTCCTCCACCGAGCCCGACCATGTGCCCGGGGTGCCCGAGCGGCGGAAGACGCCGGAGTCGTCGACGTGGCAGTCCTGGAGCTCGGCGGGGTCGACCTCGCGCTCATATGGCACGTACATGTCGCCGTCCAGCGCATAGGCGCCCCGGTCGCGCATGAATTCCAACGGGGTCTGGTCGGCAGCCTCGGCGTCTTCGGCCAAGCCGGGCACCGCGGCGAACATGGCCCCGTAGTACTCGTCCACGCTCATCGGCGTGCCTGGTCGCTGGGGACTCTCGAACCACTGCCGGATGCCCATGGCGCCGTCGGGATCGATGCGCCACGAGAGCTCGATCCAAAACTCGTTCTCCTCCCACACCTCACCAGGATTGAATTCGTGGGTGCGTGACTCGCTGGTCACTGCGTCGCCCCGGATCTCGGCAAAGCGGCGCAGCACTGGCTGACGGAAGCCGATCCAGCGTCCGGCGTGGGTTTCGAAGCTGGCCACATCGTGGCGCTCGGCCCCCACACCCATGGGCAGCACGTAGTCGGCAAAAACAGCCGTCTCCGACCAAGTGGGGGTGAGGGCCACATGGCAGCCCACCTTGTTGGGATCCTTCAAGGCCTCCAACCAGCTAAATCCGTCGGGGTTGGTCCACACCGGGTTGTACACCCGGCTGAAATACACATCGAGACGGCCACGGCCCTCGGCCAGGAAATGGGGCAGCAGGATCGACATCTCGTGGTGGGACAGCGGATACTCCCGCGGCCAGCTGAGCTCGTTCCACTGCTCGAAGGGCGGGGCGCCCGGCGGGTGGGGCGCCTTGTACTTGTTCCAACCGTTGCCGGTTGTGCCCCCCACGGTGCCCACCGAGCCGGTGAGCACGTTGAGGAAGAACAGGCATCGAGCCGTCTGCCAGCCGCCCATATTCCCGGCAGCGGCGGCCCGCCAATTGTGGGAGGCGAACTTGGTTGGATGGGCACCGATGATCTGGGCGATCTCGACTATCTGAGCCGCGGGCACGCCGCAGACCCGTTCGGCCTCCTCAGGCGTGTAGGCCGCGTAGTCGTCGAGCAACGCGGGGCCCACCGAGTCGAATTCCAACGGCCGATCCGGGTGGCGCTTGCGCAGAAAGACCTCCCAGTTGGTCCAGCGGCGCACGAAATCACGCTCCCAAGTGCCGTCGAGCAAAAGGAGCCGGGCGATGGCCAATAGCAGGAAGGGCTCGGTGCCGGGCCAGGCCGGCAACCAGTAGTCAGCCTTGGAGCCGGTGTTGGACAGCCGCGGGTCAACGCAGATGACCGTGGCCCCATTGCCCTGGGCTTCGATGATCCGCTGCGCGTGGGGGTTGAAGTAGTGGCCCGCTTCCAAGTGCGACGAGATGAGGAAGATCACCTCGGCGTTGGCAAAGTCCGATGAGGGGCGGTCGTGGCCCATCCAGCTCTGGTAGCCGATGCGGGCATTGGAGCTGCACACGTTGGTGTGGCTGTTGTGGCCGTCCACTCCCCAGCACTGAAGCACTCGCTCGGCGAAGCCGTCCTCGCCGGGGCGGCCCACGTGGTACATGACCTCGTTGTGGCGGTCTTCGGCTATGGCGGTGCGGATCCGGTTGCCGATGTCTTCGAGGGCCTCCTCCCAGCTCACCTGCTCCCAATGGCCGGAGCCGCGCTCGCCAGCCCGCCGCAGCGGGTGCAGAATGCGCTCATGGTCGTCGATCTGGTTGAGGGTGGCGGGGCCCTTGGCGCAGTTGCGGCCCCGGCTGGCCGGATGCAGCGGGTTGCCCTCGACACGGTCGATGCGCCCGGTGTCGTGGTTGACATGACACACCAGTCCGCACGCGGCCTCGCAGTTGAAACAGGTGGTAGGCACCAGGGTGTGGTGGTGCTCCTCTTTGCGGGGCCAGGCTTTGGCGTCGAGCGACACGACATCGTGCCAGGTCTCGTGCGGAGGGTAGCTGTGGAGCTCGTTCATGGTGCCACCACTGTCCAGGACTCCCCCTAGGAAAGCGGGACGGACTGACCCGCCCGCACGAAGCTGTCCTCGTAGAACCACATTCCGACCAAGGCACTGATTCCGGCCATTGCGGCGGGCAGCGCGCCTCCGTCGGCGGCCAAGCCGACACTGACTAGAACAATCGGGGCGGCCAAACCCAAGCCCACTCCACCTCCCCAGAACTGCCGGGCGTATCGACCACGGGTCATGGCCACCACCGCCGCCTCCACAGAGGCGGTTCCCCGCGACAAGAGCTCGGCGGCGATGAGCGCTGCGGTGGCCAGTAGTCCCGCCAGCAACACCCACTGCACAGCAGCAGGATCGGGGCCGTCGACAACTAACTCCAAAATGGCGTAGCCGGCGCCCCCGGCGGTGATCGCTTGGGCCAGCAGCGTGGGCAGAACCAAGGGCGACTGCCAGAGGTCGCGCCCTTCACACTGGGCGAACAAGAAGGCGGTGTAACCCGCAGTGGCCGCAGCCAACAGGGCGGCAGGCGCGGCCAGCACTTGCAGTGCCCCTACAGAACCGGCCACACCGGCGACGAACCACGCGGCGCACACCGCGGCAAAAGCCCCCAGCACGACAGCGCCCTTTACCAGCCAAGACCGGGGGTTGGCCCGTGTGATGAGGAAATAGAAGCGGGTTGGCTGGCGCAGGTCCCATACCAGCAGCACACCGGTTGCGGCCAGGAACGCCCCCGCCACCAACGGCGGCACCACTCCCACGGGGGCCTGCTCCCCGCCGTGTCCGAGCAGCACCAGCAACGCCGCCACCGCCATCATGCCCGCGGCCACCGCCTTGGTCACCAGATAGCTCGACACCTTCGCCTTCCATGTCATCTGGTGGGCCGTGGTGTAGGTGGTGCGGGCATCCACACCAGGGCTGTCGGGCTCCGCGGTGGGATGGTGGACGGTGGTGTCAGCCCAGATCATCCCGTCGTCGGCGATCGCCGTGCGCAACGGATCCAATGAGGCCGCATCCGCGCCCCGGTAGTGCACCTTGGGCAGCGTGTTCTGCTCAGGCGCCCGCACTTCTGTCTCGCCCCTGGCGATCAACTGGGTGGTCTCGTCGGCAGGGTCGTCGAGGTCGACCACCTTGATGGCGTGGGTTGGGCACACCACCACGCAGCTCGGTTCCAGATCTTGTTCGATGCGGTGGTTGCAGAAATTGCACTTGTTGGCCGTATTGGTGACCGGATTGATGTAGATGGCGTCGTAGGGACAGGCGTTCATGCACCCCTTGCAGCCGATGCAGTTGCCGTCGTCGAAGTCGACCACCCCATTGTCGGCCCGGAATAAGGCGTTGGTGGGGCAGATGGATATGCAGGGGGCATCGTCGCAGTGATTGCACCGCATCACCGAGAAATGCCGGCTGACGTCGGGGAACGTCCCGGTCTCGATGTACTTCACCCAAGTGCGGTTCACACCGAGGGGCACATCGTGCTCGCTCTTGCATGCCACCGTGCAGGCGTGGCACCCGATGCAGCTCTCGCTGTCGAGGAGAAACCCGAGTCGGGTCACGCGGGGCCCTCCCTGCTCATCTCGGGCTCGCGGGAGAGTCGATGGATTCCCGCGCACAGCAGCTCCACCAAGTGGTCGAAGGTGTCCTCGGGATCGTGGGGCAGGGGGTGGCCGTCTCCCGACTCAAGATGGCTGAATCCGTGGAATGCGCTGCGCAAAGCTCGGGCGGCGTGCACACGGTCTTCGTCGGTGAGGTCGTAGCCCCGCAAGGTTTGGCCGAGCACGGCCAGCACCCACTCCACCGCGGCCTCCAGCTCGGCGTCGCCAGCACATGGGTAGCGATCGGTGGCGGCATAGATGCCGGGATGGTCTCGAACCATCTGTCGCCAGGCATGGCCTACTGCGGCCACGGAATCGTCGCCCGAGAGGCCAACCGCGGCGTCGGCCAGCCTCTGGGCCAGGATCTCCCGACCCCGCAGGCTCAGGCTGCGCAGTAGGTCGTCATAGCCGCCGATGTGACGGTAGAGGGCGGGCTGGCGCACGCCGAGTTCATCGGCCACCCGGGTAAGGGTCAGCCGGTCGAGCCCTTCTGCGTCGGCGATGCGGGCGGCGGTGGCAATCACCCTCGCGCTGTCCAGTGGCGTGCGCGCCGTTGTCGAGCTGTTCTGACGTCGATTCACGTTCCCCTGCCCTCCTCGTTCGTCCTCGTTCCACGAGGCCGTCCGATTGGCAAGTTAGCATCTATAGCGAATTTGTTAGAGCTAGCTGACATCAGATCTCTCCCCTAATGGCCTGACAAGCAGCAATCACGGCCACGGTGGCGATGTCGTCGGCGCTGCAACCCCTAGACAGGTCGTGGATCACCCGGGAGGTTCCCTGCAGCAGCGGTCCGTACGCTCGGGCTCCAGCCAGACGCTCAGTGACCTTGTAGGCGATATTTCCCGAGTCGAGATCGGGAAACACGAACACATTGGCGCGACCAGCGACGTCGGACCCGGGGGCTTTGGCGGCGGCCACCTCCCGGTCCCAGGCCGCGTCGAACTGGAGCTCTCCGTCGATGGACAGCGACGGCAACCGGTGGCGAACGATCTCCGTGGCCGAGCGAACCCGGTCCACTCGAGGGCCATCGGCACTCCCCTTGGTGGAGTACGACAGCATGGCCACCCGAGCCCTCTCCCCCGCCAGCTGCTCATGGGTGGTGGCCGTCGAAATGGCGATGGAGGCGAGTTGGTCGGGGTCGGGGTCAGGGACCACGCCGCAATCCCCGTAGGTGATCGGGGTCCCGTCGGGCAGCACCAAGAGGAAGCAACTGCTGATGGTGTCGACGCCCGGTGCCAGGCCTATGCAGCTCAAGGCGGCCCTAACCACGTCCGGCGTCGGCCGGCTCGCACCGCCCACGCAGGCGTCGGCTTCGCCGACAGCCACCATGAGAGCCGCGACGTGGAGTGGATCCCCCAGATCGATCTTCTCGGCTTTCGGCGAGATCGCGGCCTGCGCCTTCACAGCCGGCGAGCAGAAGCTTGCCGGGTCGTCGAGGATCACAGGATCCGCCAGGCCCTCCCGATCCAAATACCGGGCTGCGTCCCGGGCTCGCTCATCGTCGCCATCGGCCAGCACCACCCGCCTTGTGGAGTTGCGCGCCTGTTGGCGCCACGTCTCGGTGATGGGGACGTAGCCCGCGGCCGTATCGGGGCTTGTCAACCCTTGCCCCGCCAGGGGATCAGCCGCTTCTCGGCCATGCGCATAGCCACATCCATGGTCACGCCGAGGATGCTGATGAGAATCACGGCCGACAGCATCAGATCCAGCAGGAAGAACTGGCGGGCCTTGAAAATGGTGAAGCCAAGCCCGGAGCTGGCTCCGAGCAGCTCAGCCGCCACCAGCGTGCCCCAGCACACTCCGATGGCCACCCGCAGGCCGGTGAAAATCTCCGGCAGCGCGTTGGGCAGGATCACATGACGCAGCACTTGCGCCTTGGACGCGCCCAGCGAGTAGGCGGCGTGCACCTTGGTGGTGTTCACCGCCAGCACTCCGGAGCGGGCAGCGATGATCATGATCCAGACCGCCGCGAACAGCAGCAGGTTCACCTTGCCCTCTTCGCCGATGCCGAACCACACGATGAACAGCGGTATCAGCGCCAGCGGCGGGATAGGCCGCAGCAACTCCACAACCGGGTCGAAGATGCCCCGCCACCGGCTGGATAGTCCCATGGCCAGGCCGATGGGCACCCCGATGGCCACGCCCCAGAACAGCCCCTTGGCCAAGCGACTGAAGCTCAACCACAAGTGCTGCCACAGCGTGAACCCGCTGTAGCCATTACGAGCGAAATCCCATGCCGCGTCCCATACCTGGCCCGGACTTGGGAGCGTCGATTCGCTGAGCCACTGCGTGTAGGAGCATGTGGGCAGCCCGGGATAGTCCCCGGGGCTGTCGGCTGCTCGATCGCAGTCCCGCAACAGATCGCGCTGGCCATAGCTCTCGTCTTCTTCAAGCCCGGCCTGCACCTCATCGCCGTAGTCGTACCAGGCCTGGGGCAGTCCCCAGACCCGGGTGGATATGAACCACAGCGCCAAGATGAGTATCAGGCTGAAAATGGTCCACCGCAGCGCTCCGCTCACCTCGGCGGCGTCGCCGAAGGTCACCGTTTTGCGGGTGCTCTGGCCGGTCTTGCCCCGGAATAGCCAGTTGAAGGGCCAGTTCGCGGTGCGGTTCTGCTGTTCGATGTTCTCTTTCAGGGCGTGCCCGCCCGGTCCCTCAGCCATCAGACTCCTCCTCCCGTGCCCATGATCTGTTCTTCCATCTCCCAGATCATCGTGAGGATCTCCTCTCGGGTGTCGATGAACTCCTGAGACGTCTTGAGCTCTCGGGCATCGGCCGTCAGCGCCTCTTGGGCGAACGGAAGGTCGTATGTACGTTCGATGCGTCCCGGTCTGGGCGCCATCACGAAGAGCTGGTCACCGAGATACAGCGCCTCCTCCACGCTGTGGGTGACCAAAACGATGGTCTTGCCGGTCTCGTTCCACAGGTTGAGCACCAGGCTCTGCATCTTTTCGCGGGTGAGTGCGTCCAGCGCGCCCAAGGGCTCGTCCATCAAGATGATCTTGGGGTCGTTGGCCAGGCATCGGGCCAGCGCCACCCGCTGCTGCATTCCGCCGGAGAGCTCATACACCGCCTTGTCGCCGAAGTCCTGGAGGCCGACGATGTCCAGCAGATCCTGCACCGCCTCTCGGGAAGCGGGGCGGGACCGCCCGTTCATGCGGGCGCCGAAACCCACGTTGTCGTTCACGGTCAGCCACTCGAACAGCGCACCCCGCTGAAAGACCATGCCCCGATCTTGGCCAGGGCCGGTGATGGGCTCGCTGCCCAGCTTGACCTCGCCAGAAGTAGGGGCCAAGAAGCCGGCGACGATGTTGAGCAACGTGGTTTTGCCGCAGCCCGACGGTCCCAGCAAAGTGAGCAGTCGGCCCGGCTCAAGGGTGAAGGTGACGTCTTTGAGCGCCTCCACGCTGTCACCGTCGGGGAGCTCGTACACCATGCCGAGCTCCTCCACAACCAGGGGGCTCTCGGTTTTGGACTCTCGGGTGACCTCCACCTTGGACGGATCGAAGTGCACTTCGGGCCGGGCCAGCGTGAGCCACGCCCGGGCGATCATGAGGGCGGCGACGAGAAGCCCCATATAGGGAATGGAAGAGTCCTCACGCTGCAAGAAGGCCAGCACCACCGCGATGGCGGCGCTGATAGCCAGGGTGAGCCACACGTACCACGCCACGGCGGTCTGCCTTGTCTCGTCAGCGCGCCGGAACATCACCAAAATGGCCAGCAGCACCGCCCCGCCCAACAGCGAGACGACAGGCTGCCACGGCGACGCAGTGTCGCGAAACGCCAGCACCACTCCGCCCATGAGAGCAACACCGGCCATGATCTGGCCGATCAGGATTATTCCGTCACGGGGCAGTGCGGCCCGATCAGCGTCTTTGAACCGCCGAGGCGGCGTAATGGCAAGATCAACGAGCATCGCCAATGCGGCCAACGCAGTGGCGGCCAGCAGTGCTACCGAGAACCAGTACGCACCTCGGGCGATCACCAAGGTTATGGCGTCGTATACATCGGCCAATCCCTGAACAAACGTATCCATTGCGTCCGCCTTTGGCTTAGAAACTCAATCTGGAAAGAACATAGCTGTTTAGGGTGATCCATCGGCGGGGGGGGGTGGGGGGGGGGAGACCGGGGGGGGGGGGGCGGCGGGGGGGGGGTGGCCCCCCCCCCCCGCCGACAGTGTTCAGTTGACGGCCTCGAGGAAGCTGGTGTCGACGAACGAGTCATAGCTGCGCAGGGCCGAGGCGATCTCGCCTTGGGCGACGAAGAAGTCCATTTGGTCCTTCATCACCTGCTGTACGGTCCCGCCGAGCCACGCCTCAGAAAGTTGCACATCCTTTTCGGGGAATGAGAACGCGTCCAACAGGGCAATAGTGGGCCCCCGATCCATTCCCGCAGCTTCCGCAATGGTGTCAATGAACGGCTCGCGATCGTCGTTGTAGGCCACGTTGGCGTCCTCGGTCACCTGCAAGAAGGTCGTCAGCACACCGGGATAGTTGTCGGCAAAGTCTCCGGTTGTGGAGATGATGTCGAACACCCGGATGCCGATGGCCTCCTGCTCGGAGCCGGTCATAACCAGATTGCCGCCGTTGGCGATCATCTGGTTCACCGCGCCGCCGAACGCGCAAGCCAAGGCCACCTCACCCGAGTCCAGCGCCGCCACCGCAGCGGGGCCGCCCTCAGACTGGATCAGCTCGACCGTGGAGGTGTCCACTCCCAAGTGCTCAAGCATCTTCAACAGCTTGAAATGGGTCACATTGCCCAACGGCGTGTAAACGCTCTGGCCTGCCAGTGTTTCCGCCGCGTTATCCGCGGTGATTCCGAGGTCGGGATTGGCCACACAGTTATCGGCATCGGCGTAGCTCACCGCCACCCCGATCAGCAGCAGATCTGATCCGCCGGTCACGAAGTTGGCGAACGGTGTCAGCCCTTGCGAATACGAGATGTCGATATCGCCCGACTCCATCGCCTGGGCCATATCGCCACCCGACGCGAACGGAATCCAATTCACCGTCACACCCAGGGCATCGTCATAGGTCTGCTCGGCCTGGGCCACCTGGTTGGCCGTGGGCCACTCCAAGAAATACGCCACATTCAACTCATCAAGCATCGGCTCGGCTGATCCGCCGGGGCGGCCTTCGACCGCCTCGAGGAAGCTGGTGTCGACGAAGTCGTCGTAGCTGGGCAGGGCCGAATCAATCTCGCCTTGGGCAACGAAGAAGTCCATCTGGTCTTTCATCACCTGCTGCACGGTCCCGCCAAGCCACGCCTGAGACAGCTGCACGTCTTTCTCGGGGAACGAGAATGCATCCAGCAAGGCGATGGTTGGAGCGCGCTCCATGCCCGCCGCCTCGGCGATGACGTCTATGAACGGCTCCCGGTCATCGTTATAGGCCACGTTGGCGTCCTCGGTCACCTGCAAGAAGCTGGTGATGACGTCGGGATTCTCGGCAGCGAAAGTGCCGGTGGTGGAGATGATGTCGAACACCCGGATACCGATGGCCTCCTGCTCGGAGCCGGTCATAACCAGGTTGCCGCCGTTGGCGATCATCTGGTTCACCGCGCCGCCGAACGCGCAAGCCATGGCCACCTCGCCCGAGTCCAACGCGGCCACCGCAGCGGGGCCGCCCTCAGACTGGATCAGCTCCACGGTGGAGGTGTCCACCCCCAAGTGCTCAAGCATCTTCAACAGCTTGAAATGGGTCACATTGCCCAACGGCGTATAGACGCTCTGACCCGCCAGCGTCTCCGCCGCGTTGTCGGCGGTGATCCCGAGATCGGGATTGGCCACACAGTTGTCGGCATCGGCGTAGCTCACCGCCACACCCACCAACAACAGGTTAGACCCACCAGTCACGAAGTTGGCGAACGGGGTCAGACCCTGCGAATACGAGATGTCGATATCACCGGACTCCATGGCCTGGGCCATGTCGCCGCCCGACGCGAACGGAATCCAGTTCACCGTCACACCCAGAGCATCGTCATAGGTCTGGCGGGCCTGGGCCACCTGGTTGGCCGTGGGCCACTCCAGGAAGTAGGCCACGTTCAATTCGTCGAGCATCATCTCATCAGGGGCCTCGGGGGCCTCAGGGGCAGCAGTGGCCTCGGGGGCATCTGGAGCCGCTGGGGCGGCATCGTCGTCGTCATTGCCGCAGGCCGCGGCGATGAGAACAAATAGCGCTATTACAGCAATCAATCGCTTCATTGGTTTTCCTCCATGTCGGTGGATATGTCAAGACCTCCCCCAGAGGTCCGCAGCCAACCGCCTACGCGGTCGAGCACTTGGTCGACCCGCCTCAGCAGGTCGTCGATCACTTCAGCTTTTGCCACCAGCGGGGGCGAGATCATGAGCATGGCGGCGCCCCGGGAATCAGGTCGCACCAGCACACGCGCCTCCCTCACAAACCGGTCCAACGCCCCGCCCGGCAACAGCGATGCGAACTCGTCTTCAGTCAGGTCGATGCCCCGCTCCCGGTCGCGCATCAACTCCACGGCATAGAAGTAACCCGCACCCCGCACGTCCTTCACGCAGGCGTGGGCTGCCATCAGATCGCGCAGTCCGGCAGCCAGGCGATCCTCGTTTTCCAGCACGTTGGCCAAGACTCCCTCGTCGCGCAAGGCCGTCATGTTGGCCGTGGCCACCGCGGTGGACACGGGGTGGCCGCCAAAAGTGGAACCGTGGACAAACATCGCCAATGGAGAGTCCCAGACGCGCTCCACGTGCGATCCCCTTGCGATGAGACCGCCGAGGGGCACATAGGCGCTGGTTACGCCCTTGGCGAAGGTGATCAAGTCGGGTTCAGCACCGAAGCGCTCGCTGCCGAACCAATGGCCGAGGCGGCCGAACGAGTTGATCACCTCATCAGCGCATAGAAGTACACCGTAGGCATCGCAGATTCGGCGCAGTTCCTGCCAATAGCCCTCTGGTGGCACTAGCGCACCGCGGCCGTTCTGGACGGGCTCGGCGATCACCATGGCCACGGTCTCAGGGCCCTCAGCCACGATCGCCTCTTCGATAGCGGTCACGCAAGGCAGTTCTCCGGCTGATTGGCCTGGCACAAGGCAGCTGCCCAGGGTGTTGGGCCCATGTCGCACCGGCCCGGCCAGCATCGGCAGGAACGGGTCTCGCAGGTTGGGAATGCCGGTCAGGGCGAGGGCGCCGAGGGAAGTTCCGTGGTAGGCCCATTCTCGGGCGATCACCTTGTGGCGCTGGTCGTCGCCGTTGGCCAGGTGGTAGCAGCGGGCGAACTTGAGGGCTGACTCCACCGCCTCGGACCCGGAATTCACAAAGAACACCCGGTCGAGGTCGCCCGGTGCGACTCCGGCGATCAACGATGCCGCCTCAATCGACGAGGGATGGGCGAAGCCCCAGTTGGAGTAGAAGGCCAGCTTGTCCATCTGTTTGGCGGCGGCTGCGGTTAGGTCGCTGCGGCCGTGGCCGAGGTTGGTGCAAAACAAGCCAGCGAGGGCATCGAGGTACTTGTTGCCGTCGGCGTCCCACACGTAGCAACCCTCGCCGCGCTCGATCACCACCATATCGTCCGCCTTCCAGGCGGCACCCCGAGTGAAATGAGGTACCAAATGGCGGCGAGCCCGTTCCCGGTCGTCCGGCATTTCACCCCCCTGTGTCACCCGGCGATCTGACCCTTGTGTTAGAAGCTATACAACTGTGTTAGACCATGCAACAGATCCGCGAAGTTATCTATTGACTTTGTTATGGGATATGGATTAGGGCGCGATTGCGAGATGGGCACTTTTCGTCGGGGTCAAGGTAGGCGTGGAAAGCTACGGGGATGAGCACTTGGGTTGATGTGACCACGTATGGGGATCTGGTGGTGCGGGGGGCTGCGCTATATGGGGACCAAGACGCGGTGGTGTTCCCGGACACCCGGCACAGCTTCGAATCGCTGGAGGATGCGGCTCGGCGGTCGGCTCGGTCGCTGCTCGGGCTGGGGGTCCGGCCCAAGGACCGGGTCGGGATTCTTATGCCCAACTGCATGGACTTCATCGAGGTGATGTTCGGCGCGGCGCTTATCGGCGCTGTACCGGTTCCCATAAACGCCCGCTTCAAAGGGCGGGAGCTGGCCTACGTCACCGAGAACGCCGACCTGAAGGTGCTGGTCACCAGCGACATCATCGACCAGTTCACTGACTACGTGGTGATCCTGCACGACTGCCTGCCCGGCTTGGCCGAGGCACCCGACCCTGCCAATCTCGGTCTCGACGTTGCTCCCGAGCTGAATGCAGTGGTGCTGTTGGGCAGCACCTCCCCCGCCGGGATGGTGGACCGGGCCGCATTCGAGGCCTTCGCCAGCCGCGCCACCAACGACGAGGTGGAACTGCTCCGCAGCCAGGTGGCAATTCGGGATGAAGCTCTGATGATCTACACCTCGGGCACCACTGCTGAACCCAAGGGCTGTCCCCTCAATCACGAGTCGCTGGTGCGCACTGCCATCACCGCCTGCCGAACTCGGTTCGAGCTGACCGACACCGACGTGTTCTGGGATCCGCTCCCCCTGTTCCACATGAGCTCGATCCTGCCCCTAATAGGCTGCCTCGACGCGGGGTCATCCTATGTGACCATCACCCACTTCGAACCGGCGTCGGCCATCGCCCAGATGCGCGACGAGAAGGCCACGGTGTGCTTCTCCACCTTCCCGCCGGTCACCCAGGCCATGATCAACCATCCTGACTGGGACTCCGACGAGTTCCAGCGCATCCGGCTGGTGAACAACGTGGCCCCCCCTGACGCCCTGCGGGCCATCCACGCCCTGCTCCCCTGGGCCCGCCACATGAACGCCTACGGGCTCACCGAGTGCGGCGGAGTGGTGGCCTTCTCCGGCCCCGACGATCCGCCGGAAACATGGGCAGTGTCGTCGGGCCGCCCGTTCCGGGGCATCGAGGTCAAGATCAAAGACCTCGAGACCAGAGAAACCCTCACCGAGCCCCACCAAGCAGGTGAGATCTGGGTGAGGGGCTACAACGTGTTCGAGGGCTACTACAAAGACCCGGAGAAGAACGCCGAGTGCTTTGACGGCGAGGGCTGGTTCTTCACCGGCGACATCGGCTCACTCGACCCCGACGGTCGCATCAGCTACCTGGGCCGCACCAAGGACATGCTCAAGGTGGGAGGCGAGAATGTTGCCGCCGTCGAGATCGAGAGCTACCTCCAGACCCACCCCGCGGTGGCCATCGCCCAGGTGGTCCCGTTGCCCGACGAGAAGTACCAAGAGATTCCGGCCGCCTTCGTCGAGCTCAAGCCCGGCGCCGAGGCCAGCGAGGAAGAGCTGATCGAGTTCTGCCGCGGCCAGATTGCCAGCTTCAAGATCCCCCGCCACGTCCAATTCGTAGCCCCCAACGAGTGGCCCATGTCCGCCACCAAGATCCAAAAATTCCGCCTAGCCGACAAACTCCAAGCCGAACTGGGGCTCTAGCCCTTAAGCCAAGTGCCGAGATGGCACGCACTGACCATTTGTCCGACGGCGGGCATGACAACCAGCCAAGGCGGGGCGGCAAATAACAAACCTAGGTGGGGCGGCTTCGTAACCCGATAGGTGGGCCGGTGGGCGCCCCGAATCAATAGGCGGGGGGGTGGGTGGCCCGGCTCAGGGCGCCCGCCGCCCGGAGCTAGTCGAGGACGGCGGGCTGGGCCGGGACAGGACCCGCCGCCCCGCCGGACAAGCGCTGAGCGCGACCCGCCGGCCCACCGGACCAATGCTGAGCACGACCGCCCCACCGGACCAATGCTGAGCACGACCGCCCCACCGGACGCTTTCTAAGCGCGACCGCCCTGCCGGAGGATCTACTCGCTATAGCCGTCGGGCAGTTGGTCGATGTGCCAGATTTGGCTCCTCCACCAGCGCCACTTCCCCGCAATCACATCCTCAACCGTGCAGTGCGGGTGGGGCTCGAGCCAGTCGATCTCTGAATCCACGATCTGGAACAGGCATCCGTGCCCTGATTTGGGCCGCACATAGGTCTCCCGCCAGTGCGGTTCGCTCAGGTCGGTGTCGACCACCTCATAGCCGGTGGCCTCCAAGTCGGCGATGGTCGCCTCCACATCGTCCACGAAGATGGTCACGTGGTGGAACCCCTCACCGTGCTTGTCGATGAAGCGACGCAGGTAGCTCTGCTCGTTCAGCGGCTCCAGCAACTCCACCTTCACGGTGTCAGGCAGCTTGAACATGGCAGTGCGGATGTCCAGCGGCAAATCGTCTCCTCCCATCACGAACTGCCCGCCGAACACATCCCGAAACAGCGGCACGGCAGCCTCGATGGAGCGCACTGCGATGCCGATGTGATCCCACCGCTGAATGCGGGGCGACACCGCCGGGTTCGAGTCCAAACCAGCCGGATACCCGTCGGCTCCCATTGTTCTCCAGCCCATGGCCGACTCCTCTCGGTGTCCTTACATTCTTCGGACAGCTTCCAAGTGTGCTATCTAGCAGGGCATGGGCAAACTTGACGAAGCCATTGCCGGACAAAGCGGATTTCCTCGGGTGATGCCCGGACTCGACCAGCCGCTTACCGTTCCCCAGAAGATCGCCTGTGCCGCCCGCATCCTCGACGCCGAGGGCTATGCGCTGGATGTGGCCGGTCACATCACGGTGGTGCGAGACGATGCCGAGGACGGCTCCATGTGGTGCACCCCCTATGGGCTGTGGTGGAACGAGATCACCGCGTCCGACATCTTGGCCATCGACGCCGACGGCGAGGTGCTGGAGGGACGCTGGGACGTGACCCCGGCGGTGCACATCCACACCGAGATGCACCGGGCCCGCCCCGACGCCCAGGTCGTGATCCACAACCATCCCTACTACGGAAGTCTCTTGTCCACCATGCACAAGCTGCCCGACATCACCGACCAGCAGGCCTGCATGTTCGACGGCGACATCGCCTTGTTCGGCACCTACACCGGCGGGGTGGACGACGCCGCCGGTGGCCAGCACCTGGCCGACTCGGTGGGCAGCGCCACTGCGGTGATCCTGGCCAACCACGGGGTGCTCATCGCCGGTGAGACCACTGAGCAAGCCGTATACCGGGCCTCCAACTTCGAGCGGGTTTGCCGCCTCAACTACGACGCCATGCAGGCAGGCCAGGCCCCGGTGCCAGTGCCCCCCGAACAGAGACCCATACTGAAGGCCGCGGTCAACAGCCACCACATGACGGTTAGATATTTCTGGGAGGGGGCGGTGCGGCGATTGCTACGCGAGGCCCCTGAAGTGCTGAGCTGACCGGTCTTTTGGTCATGCAGAAAACTGCTATGACAAATCAGAACTGTGGGGAACAGGAAAGACATCTGGTAACTGAATCTTGATTTAAGGCACAGAAACATCAGCCGAACTCGGTTGAAGTCCAATAACGTCATCTGGCTGTCCCCACTCGTTGCGAGCAATCATTTCAGCTTCTTCCTTGAATTCGGCAACTACATCCGTATACTCAGGCTCACTACCCAATCTCTCGAATATCAAATGTGAACCAGTCACAGCACTACCATCCTCAGATTTTATAACCGTCAAAGACGGAGCCTGATAAATCCATGTTCCTTCGAACTGTCGAAAATAGTCAGTATTACTTCGCCTGCCATCATTCACAACCTCAAATAGACTATGTACACCGGGTACATTGTTTACAAGCTTTGATTGAATTGATTGGATCGAGTTTGTAGGAGCCTTTGGGAGCACAATCTGCAAATCACTACCCACAACTACTGAAACAAATTGCGAAGCGTATATAACATCTTCGACGCGGAGAGTTGCGACTATATGTTCAATAGACGTACCACTATCATCATCAAAATATATCGCACCACCAAAGGATACATCGACAAAATGGCCGATCACTACAGCGTCGCTATCCAAGACTTGGTCTGTCAAACTGTCATAACTGATAGCACTGAGGACCCCTACACCACTCAAAGTGTCAAAGATCTCTTTAGCACTTGAAGATCGACTGTTTCCAAAATCAGATGCGTCACAACCGTTCAGCATTGCTACCATCAAAATAAGTGACAAAGCTCTTAATATAACCATACCTAATACCTTCCATCAATGTGATCAATATCATGAACACTGTAATCTGTGGTGCTATTGCTGTGACTCAATGGAGACCACATGCAACTATTTCCAGAACCAGCATAAGAATGACGAAGTCCTACTGTGTGCCCCCATTCATGACAACCCAACTGTCGCAATGTATCTTCATCGTATTTATGATACTCACCAGTGTTGAAATACATGTGCCATTTATCACATTTACTGGAATTCACTTTCTTATTGCAAGTAACCCATCCAGACCAATATTTGTAAACCGGATGCTGGGAGTAGTCTCCGTCAAAGATGCAAACATCGGTTTGAGATTTACATGAACCATCATCATGTACATTGATGTCAGTAGCGTCTAATCTATCCTTTCCCCAGTTAGCAGCACTGAGAGAATCCGTGTGCAAACTACTGCTAAGCGAATAGTAGTGGTTCTTGTTATCGGCATAAAACCTTCCAAAGTTACTAGCAAACACAGGTAGCGCGGCAAGCGCTAAGCCAACAACAATTATTAAGACTGCAACAAATGCTTTTTGCACTATGCTAATACCTTCCAGGATCATTTGCCCAACAATAGATGACTACAGCAATAACGTCTTACTATTTGACCTTTCTTGTCCAGCTTGAACTCAACTGTAGTGCACTGGAAGAGACGAATCCAGCGAATACAAGGATTCTTGGAATATTTGTTGCAAGGTAGTGCGACCATTGCCCCAGTAATCATTGCACCACAAATAGTAGGGTTTGCTAGTACAGTTGTTATCGCATTAATTACATGCACATATACAAGTTCACAAAATTCGTTTGGGGTACCTTCTCGCCTGCGCATTCGCGAGGAAGGACATCTCTGGAGGTATTTTGTCGGTCCTGTCTGGTGTGGTAAGCAGCAAGACATGGCCACAGCCCCATCCACTACCGAGCCATCAATTGCTCCCCCTACCATCGGCACGTGGATCCGCCATAAGGCCGAGGTCAACGGCGACCGTCTGGCCCTCACCGTGGAAGGTCGGGACAAGACCTATGCCGGGGTCCATGCCGACTCCGACCGCCTGGCCGCCGGCCTGGCCTCACTGGGCCTGGGACCGGGCGACCGCTCCTGTTTGATGATGCAGAACTCCCTGGAGTGCATCGACGCCTGGTTCTCCATGAACAAGGCCGGAGTGGTGGAAGTACCCATCAACCAGGCCTATAGGGGCCACCTGCTGGAGTACCTGATCAGCCAGTCGCGCTCTTCGGCGGTGGTTTGCGATGCCGACTATTTGGACCGCATCGCCGAGGCGGCTCCGAGCCTTCCCGGCCTAGAGCACGTGGTGGTCAATCGGGCCGAGGGCACTGTAGACCCAGGCACTCCCGAATTACCCGACCACGTCACCGTGCATGAGTTGGCCGACCTGTACCTGGACTCCCCCGCCCCTGAGCCCGACGTCAACTACCGAGACACCGCAGTCATCTTGTACACCTCAGGCACCACCGGCCCGTCCAAAGGCGTGATGCTGTGCCACGAGGCCAACCTGAACCTGGCCCGCCACACTGTCGACTTGGTGGGCTACGACGCCGACGACGTGCTCTACACCGCTTTCCCGCTGTTCCACATCAACGCCAAATACACCAGCGTGATGTGCGCCATGGAGGCCGACGCCCGGCTCATCATGGACCGGCGGTTCTCGGCCAGCCGGTTCTGGGACCGCTGCCGGGCCGAGGGCATCACCGCCTTTAACTACCAGGGCGGGCTCTTGATGATGCTCTGGAAGCAGCCCGAGCGGTCCGACGATGCCGACAACCCGGTGCGCAATGGCTTCGGCGCGCCCTGCCCGGTGGAGATCTGGGAGCCGTTCGAAGAGCGCTTCGGAGTCCATCTCTCCGAGGTGTACGGCATGACCGAGGTGGCCATCACCACCGAGAACCGCCGCGGGGTGCGCAAGATCGGCACCGCGGGCCGTGAATCAGCGCTTTACCACGTGGCGGTGGTGGATTCCGAGGACCGACCGGTGCCGCCGAACACTGCGGGCGAGATCGTGGTGCGGCCCAAGAAGCCCTACATCATGATCGACAGTTACTTCGACATGCCCGACGTCACGGTGGAGACGTTCCGCAATCTGTGGTTCCACACCGGCGACCGGGGCCGCCTCGACACCGACGGCTACCTAACCTTCATCGACCGCATGAAGGACTGCGTGCGCCGCCGGGGCGAGAACATCTCCTCCTACGAGGTAGAAGCAGTGATCAACACCTGCGACGCCGTGCTGGAGTCAGCGGTGATCGGCGTGCCCTCAGAGCTGGGTGAAGAAGAAGTGATGGCCGTGGTGGTCCTCAAGCCCGACCACGAGCTTTCCGAGACCGAACTACTGGACTTCTGCGTCCCCCGCATGGCCCACTTCGCCGTCCCCAGGTTCGTGCGCTGGTGCGACGACCTGCCCAAGACCCCGTCAGAGCGGGTACAGAAGTTCAAGCTGCGCGAAGAGGGCATCACGCCAGATACCTGGGACCGCGACGACGCCGGGTACGTAGTTCCGAGATAGCTGCTGGCCGGAGCGAGTCACCTGCAAAGGGGTTCTACCACCCTCGCTCCGGTCCAACATGGTTGGTCTCAAAGACCGCAATCAGTATACGGTCGGGCCGTCCTCAGCCAGCAACAAAATCTGGGTTCGGCGTGAAGGTCAACGGCAAAGACGTTAATCCCCGGGTGTACACACCGGTCTCTACCTGCTCGTAGCCGTCGGCGTAGGCGATGTCGTCCATGGCGTCCAACAGCGCGTCCAAGGCAACGGTCAGCTCGGCCCGGGCCAGCATCGATCCCACGCAGAAGTGGCGGCCTAAGGCGAACGCGGTGTGGTCGGCCGCGGCGGTGAACGCCTTGTCGAACTCCATGTCGGTGCGGTGGATGTTGAACCGATCGGGCTCGCTGAACACCTCCGGATCACGGTTGGCCGAGCCCAACAGCAGCTCCAGGGTGTGGCCCGCCGTTACTGTGCCTCCAGAGAACTCCACGTCCTCTTCAGTTTGGCGCATGATCATCTGAACCGGCCCGGTGAAACGCAGCGTCTCGGCGAAGGCCCGACCAATGAGCTGGCGGTCAGCCCGCACCTCGGCCATCTGCTCGGGATTGTCCAGCAGATTGCGCATGGTCAAAGTGATGGCCTTCTCGGTGGTCTCGCCCCCAGCGGTCAGCAGCAGGCTGCAAAAGCCGCGGATGTCGTCGTCGCTCATCTGAACGCCGTCGAACTCCTTGGTCACCATGGCGGTGAGCAGGTCGTCGCCGGGGTTGGCCCGCCGCTCGGCGATCTTGGGCATGAGGTACTCCCCCATCTCCACCCGAGCGGCCATGCCCCGGCGGTTCTTCTCTTCGTCGCCGGTGATGTTGGACACGAAGTCCATGATCATCGTGTACCACTCGTAGAACTGGGGCACGTCCTCCATCGGCAGATCGAGGAGCTGCACGATCACCCCGATCGGGTAATGGGTGCTGAACCGCTTGCACAGGTCCACCTCGCCGTCGGCCACGAACTCGCCAATCTGGCTGCGGGCCGCCTCGGTGATGGCCGGAACGATGCTCTGCTCCAGATAGCTGCCCCGGAAAATCGGGTTCACGATGCCCCGGTAGGAAGAATGCTCCTTGCCCTCCATCTGCAAGATGGTGCGCCCGTGGACCGGCTCGGTCTGCCACTCGTAGTTGCGGCTGGAGATCTGGGGGTTGCGGAAGGCACCAGCAACGTCTTCATATCGGCTGATCACGAAGGCCTGGGTGCCTTCGTGCCACATCACCGGATGCTCGTTGCGCAGCACCTCATAGAGGGGATATGGATTGGCGTCGTACTCCGGGGAGAGGATGTCGGGGGCAGCAGTCATGGGCCGTATAGTACGGCGGGCTGCATGAACAGCAAGAACAGCGAGCCCAGGGGGAAGCGAACAGTCCCATGAGCAAAGTCACCACACTGGAAGAGGCGGCGGCGTCCATACCCGACGGATCAACCGTGGCCATCGGCGGGCTGTCCATGAACAGCGCCCCCATGGCCTTGGTGCGGGAGCTTGTCCGCCAGCAGAAAAAGGACCTGGATTTGGTGGCCATTGTGGCCGGCATGGCGGTGGACTGGCTGGTAGCCGGGGGCTGCGTGCGGCGGGTCATGTCCGGGCTGGTCAGCTTCGAGGGCCTGGGCTTGGCCCCCAATTTCCGAGCCGCGGTGCAGTCAGGGCAAGTGGCCATCGAGGAGTACAGCGAGCATCTGCTTATCTGCCGACTCCAGGCCCAGAGCTACAACCTGCCGTTCATGCCCACCAAGGCCGGCCTCGGCACCGACGTGCTCGGCCTGCACGCCGAGTCGGGAGCGGTGCGTGAGGAGAAAGACGGCCCCACCGGAGAGCACTACGTGGCCTGCACCCGCCTGGCGGTGGATGTGGCCTTGGTCCACGCCCACGAGGCTGACATGCGGGGCACCACCCGGGTCAACCCCAAGCTGGTGTGGATGGACAACGAGATCGTCAACGCTGCCGCCCGCTCGGTGGCCTCGGTGGAGCGGGTGGTGGACACTGCGGCGTTCACGGAGGAGCCGGAGCGGACGACCTATCCCCGGTTCATGATCGACACGGTGGCCCCCGCCCCTATGGGGGCCTACCCCTGTTCGTGCTTCCCCGAGTACGGCCACGACTCTGGATTCTTCACGGAGTACTCCATGGCGGCCCGTGATCCCGAAGACTTCTCGCGCTTCTTCCAAGAGCGAGTTGTGGGCCCGGACACCTGGGAGGACTTCCTGGCCGCAAACAACGTCTCAACGGGAGTCTCAGCATGAGCACTCCAGTCCCCGGATACGACTGCACCCTTGACGAGTTGATGGTGGTGACCTTCTCCCGAGCCATGTCCAATGACACCCGGGCCTTCAACGGCGCGGTGTCGTTCATCCCCGTCTGCGGCTACCTGCTGGCCCGGCGCACCCACGCTCCTGAGCTGGTGTGGGCGGCCAGCTCCATCGCCGTCGACGCCGACCCCGATGAGATCGGCGACTCAACCCTGTCGGACTCGCTGTGGGGAGGGGCCTCCATGCTGAGCAACTCCCCCTTCGACTTCTGGACCTACGCCCAGGGCGCCCGCTACAACACGTTCGCCTTCCGGGGGGCGCAGATGGACGCCTACGGCAACGTGAACAACACGGTGATCGGCCCCTACGACGCCCCCAAAGTGCGCTTGCCCGGTGGCGGCGGCATGGCCGACCTCGGCGCAATGATCCCCCGCATCTACCTGTGGTCGTCCACCCACGATCCCCGCACATTTGTGGATCATCTCCACTTCCGCTCCGGCATCGGCTGGGGCGACGGCGGCGACCACCGAGAGCGCATGGGCATGCCCGGCGGACCGCAGCTGTGCATCACCAATATGTGCGTGTTCGACTTCGAGCCGGCCAGCAAACGGATGCGACTGGCCTCCCTCCATCCTGAAGTAACCGCCGAGCAGGTGCAGGAGGCCACCGGGTTCGAAGTGTTGATGCCCGACGGGGAGGTCCCCACCACCGCCCGGCCCACCGCCGAAGAGCTGCACATCTTGCGCACCGAGGTAGACCCGACCAGCGCCCGCCTCCGGGAGTTCTAGCTATGCAGGTTCCTGGATCTGTAGCCCTGGTCACCGGCGGAGCCTCCGGACTGGGCGCCGGTGTGGTCAAGACGCTGCTGGACAAGGGTGGCCGGGCGGTCATCTTGGATCTGCCCTCATCGGCCGGGGAGGATATGGCCAACGAGCTGGGCGATGTGGCCGCCTTCGTCCCCGTTGATGTCACCAACCCCGATGACGTTGAACTAGCCGTATCCGCCGCGGCCTCAGCTTTCGGCCGCATCGACGTGCTGGTGAGCTGCGCAGGCATCAGCTCAGGCCAGCGAGTTGTATCTCGCGACGGAACCCCCAATCCCCTCGGGCACTTCCGCAGCCACATCGAGGTGAACCTGATCGGCCTGTTCGACGTGACCCGCAACGCGGTCTCGGCCATGTCGGCCAACGAACCCAACAACGACGGCGAGCGGGGCCTGATCGTGAACATCGCCTCCATAGCCGGCTATGAGGGCCAAGTGGGGCAGTCGGCCTACGGGTCATCCAAAGCCGGGGTGATCGGTTTGACCCTGCCCATGGCCCGCGATCTGGCCGTCTGGGGCATCCGGGTGATGACCATCGCCCCCGGCACCATGGACACTCCCATGCTGGCCACCCTCAACGAGGACTTCATCGCCAAGCTGGTGGAAGACAACGTATTCCCCCACCGCCTGGGCACACCCGCCGACGTCGGCGCTCTGGTGACCCACTTCATGGAGAACACGTTCTTGAACGGCGAAGTCGTGCGGCTCGACGCCGGACTGCGCCTGACCAGCAACTAGACGGATCACCTACCGCCAGTTGCCGCCATGCCCGGAGTCCGGCCGCGATGAGCAATGGCGGCCGAGGCGAGGAGGGGATTACGCCTCGGCCGCCAGCTGCGATCTCGTGCTTCAGGCTCCGATACGCTCGCCGTTGGGAGCAAATACGTGAACCGGGCCTCGGCACGAGATCAGGACGTTGTCACCGCGCTGCGTCATAGTCTCCCCTTCAGCGCGCACAACAAGAAGCAGTGGACCACCCTGGTGCTCGACAGTGACGTGGACGTAAGACTCTGAGCCCAGCTCCTCCACCACGGTGACCTCCCCCGCGATGCCCTCGCTGGCCAGTTGCAGGTGCTCGGGGCGGACTCCGACTGTGTAGTCCCCGGCATCGAGAGCAGCCAGATCATGGGCAGTCTGCTCGTCGAGGGGAAGGGCTAGAGAGCCCAGGCGAAGACCGTCGGTGCCCTCGGAAGAGACTTCGACAAGGTTCATTGCCGGTGAGCCGATGAACCCGGCGACGAACAGATTGACCGGCCGGCTGTACAGGGTTCGCGGTCGATCCACCTGCTGGAGAATCCCGTCTTTGAGAACCGCGACCCGATGGCCCATGGTCATGGCCTCCACCTGATCGTGGGTTACGTACACGGTGGTAACCCCCAACCGGGCCTGGAGATCGGCGAGTTCAGTTCGAGTCTGAACTCTCAGCTTGGCGTCGAGGTTGGAGAGCGGTTCGTCCATCAAGAAAACCTGCGGTCTACGCACGATGGCCCGGCCCATCGCCACCCGCTGGCGCTGCCCCCCTGACAGGTTCTTCGGCTTGCGATCCAGATAGGGCTCTAAATCGAGAATGCGAGCTGCTTCTTGCACTCTCTCGGCCCGCTCCGGCTTCGCCACACCCTGCTGTTTGAGGGCGAATCCCATGTTCGCCTGCACGGTCATATTCGGATACAAGGCGTAGTTCTGGAACACCATGGCGATATCGCGGTCTTGGGGCGGAGTCAGCGTCACATCCTCGCTGTTGATGTAGACACTGCCCTCGTCGACGAACTCCAGCCCGGCCAGCATTCGCAGCGCGGTGGACTTGCCCGAGCCCGATGGGCCCACGAGCACCAAGAGCTCTCCGTCGGGTATGTCGAGGTTCAGCGACTCCACCGCGGGAATGTCGGTTCCCGGATAGATTCGGCTGGCGTTCTCGTATCGGACTTCAGCCATTTCCCAACTCCCTTCGGCATTTGAACAAAATCACTTGATCGCTCCCATCGAAAGGCCGCGTATCATCCGTTTCTGAGCCAGCCAACCGGCCAGTACCACCGGGAGGGTGGCGAGAGTGGACGCCGCCGACAGCTTGGCCAAAAAGTTGCCGCGAGTGCTGACGTTGGAGGTAACCCAGATGGGAATCGTCGACCCGTCCACCGGGTTGAGCTGGACGGCTAGGAAGAACTCGTTCCAGGCGAAGATCACGCACAACAGGGCAGTGGCGGCCAGTCCCGGGGCGACAATGGGCAGGATCACCGAGGTGATCTGACCGCGTAGCTTTGCCCCGTCGATTTGGGCGGCTTCGATGAGCTCCTTGGGCACTTCGCTGAAGAACGACCGGAGCATCCACACCGCCAGCGGAAGGTTCATCGCGGTATAGAGGATGATGAGCACCAGCCGAGTGTTCAGGAGATCCAGCTCCCGGGCGATGATCCACAGCGGGAGGATCGCCGCCACCACCGGCAGGAACTTCGTGGAGATGAAGAAGAACAACACATCCCGCCACTTGGCCACGGGCCGGATAGCCAGGGCATAGGCGGCCGGAACGGCGAGGACCAGCACCAAGATCGTCGAGATCGAGACCGCCCACACCGAGTTCATGAACGCCTCCCTGAAGCCGAGCAAGCCCTGGGTCTGAGAGGTCACCTCGTCGAACCGGTCGAATGTCGGGTCGAAGACAAGCTTCGGGTCGGTGTTGGCATCAATCTCTTCTTTGAAGCCGTTCAGAACCATCCAGAAGATGGGGAAGAAGAAAACGAGGGCGACCGCCCAGCTCAAGAGTCCCAGAAGGAAGGAGACTGCTCGCTTCTTCCCGACTTCCATGCCAGTCCCGCCTCCCCTCACGGCTTCTCACCTTCCAGGAGATTGGACAGCACTCGCAGACCGAAGGTGGCGATCACGATGGAGGCGATCACCACCACGATGCTGTAGGCCGAGGCCTGCCCGAACTGCCAGCCGCCGCCGATGGAGCGCTGGAACACGAAGTAGGGCACGTTGGTGGAGTCGGGACCCCCTCCGGTGATGACATCCACGTAGTCGAAGACCTGGATGAGATAGATGGAACCCAGCAGGATCCCCAACTCCAGATAGGGCCGAAGCTGGGGAAGCGTGACCTGGAAGAACATCGCCCTGCTCGACGCGCCGTCCACCCGGGCGGCCTCTAACACCGACTGGTCCTGACCCTGCAATCCGGCCAGCACGATCAACATCATGAACGGCGTCCATTGCCACACCAGCACAGACACGATCGACCACAGCGGCCAGCGGGTCACGAACTCGATCCGCTCGAACCACAGAGAATCAAGCAGCCAGTTCAACACCCCGAATGACGAATTGAACACCTGTGTCTTCCACACCAGCCCCGCCACAACGGGCATGATCAGAAACGGAGTGATCAACAGCGTCCGAACAAACCCCTGTCCGAAGAACTTGCGATCGAGCAGGATGGCGAGAAGCGTTCCCAGCAGCAACGACAACAGCACCGCGGAGACCGTCATCCAGACGCTGGTCCACACCGCCTCGCGGAAGAACCGATTGTCGAGGAGATCGACATAGTTGCCGAAGCCGATGAAGGTCCGCGGCTCAGGGGGAACGATCTTCCACTCGGTCAGGCTGTACCACAGGCTCAGGATGAAGGGAACCTGGGTGACAACGATGGTGAATACCAGGGCAGGAACAAGGGGGAGCCGACGCCGCCAGCCTTCTCGACGTTGCAGTCTCTTTACCTGCTCCGCTCGATCGGTCTGCTGCGACACGGCTCCCCCTAGCCTGTTCCTGAAATTCTGTTCAACCTAGGCCAAGCCGACACATCTCAATCAGAGAACATGCGCTTTCTCGGCCCTTGTCGTGTGAAGTACTCCTAATTGCTCACTTCGGACGCGATGTCCTGGCACGCACTGAGAGCTGAGTCAACGCTGATCGACCCGGCAATCGCAGCCGAGAACTGCTCGGTGCAGCGGGTGCCTACATCTTGGAACTCGGGCACGCCGACGTACTGCACGCCCGGCAAACCCGGACGGGGGGTGGTGCCCGGGTTGTCGATGGGTGCGGCCAGCATGGCATCAAGCGTCTTCTGGGCAAAGGCCTGCGCCGCAGCCTGATAGTTCGGATTGGCGTAGGTTGACTCGCGCGTTCCCGGCGGGACTGCGGCCCAGCCTCCAGCCAGCGACTCGCCAGCAGCGTTGATGTACTCCTCGCTGGTGGCCCAGCTCACGTACTCCCACGCAGTGTCGGGATCTGAGGAGTTTTGCGGAATGGCCAGTGCCCAGGCCCACAGCCAGCCCGAGGCGTCGGTGACCTTGGTCGGCGCGAGGGCGAAGCCGTTGAGGCCCTTGACCGGGCTGTCGTCGGCTTCGAGAATGCCGGCTGCGACAGTGGCGTCGTACCACATGGCCACCTGGCCGTTCTGGTACAGGCTCAAGCACTCGTTGAAGCTGGCGTTGGCCGCGTCGTCCTGGCCGGCGTCGTTGATGAGCGCGACATAGAACTCGAGGGCCTCACGGAACTCAGGCTTATCAACTTGGGCCGCCCCAATGGAGCCGTCGGCGTTGGCCAGCCACCAGGTGCCCCCGAACGTGTTGAGAACGGTGGTGAAGGCGGCACCGAGGTCGCCCCAGCCTGGCTTGCCCCGCAAGCAGATGCCGGCCATCTCATCGGAGTCGATGGTGCGGGCGATGTCGGCCAGTTCATCCCAGGTGGGGGCGGCCGGCATCGTCAGACCCGCTGCGTCGATGACGTCTTGGCGGTACATGACGAACGAGGACTCCGCGTAGAAGGGCGCCGCGTAGAGGCCTCCCTCATAGGAAAGGCCGCCGCGCACTGCGGGGATGATGTCGTCGACGTTCCACTCGGGCGTGTCGGCGGCGAAGTCGTTGAGATCGTAGAGCCAACCGTTGGCCCCGAACTGCGGCGACTCGAACATGCCGATCATGACCACATCGAACTGCTCGCCCCCAGCGCCCACGTCGCGGGTGACGATCTCGCGCAGGGTCTGCTCCTCCAGGAAGGTGTAGTTGACCTCAATGCCGGTCTCGGCGGTGAACAAACTCGGAGTGAGGCTGGCGATGTCCTCCATCTGCGGGTTGCCCACGATGGCCACATTGATCGATCGGCTCTCAACCGGGGCTGCCGGTTCTTCGGTAGCCGCAGCAGGGGCTTCAGTGGCCGCAGCAGTGGCCGGTGCGTCACTCGACGTGTCGCTGTCATCATCGTTGCCGCATGAAGCGGCCACGAGAGCGAACGCCGCGAGCAAACTGAAAAACAGGAGCCGAATGCTCCACCTCGGTCGGCTGGTTCTTGTCATTGGCACTTTCCCCCTTGGGTAGGAACCGGCGGGAGACCCCCTCCCTGACGGTACTGTGCCGGAACTTAGTTGGGTTTACTTGGGATTGCAAGCCTTAGAGTTGGTTTTATGTGGTTATCGGCCTGACTTTCTCCCACTTTATCTGTGTATGTGTTGATAGTAGGGTGTCTGGCCGTGCCAGCCGAACCGCTAGACACTCTGCTCCAGAGCCAGTCTCTCCACCGTTTGCGGGCGTCTGTCGCTGTCCCCACTTACGACCGCAGCCACCTCCAGCGCAGCATTGTCCATATCGGCGTCGGCGGCTTCCACCGGTCGCACCTGGCCACCTACATCCACGAGCTGTGCCAGGCCGGCCACCGCGACTGGTCGATCACCGGGGCCGGCGTGCTTCCCAGCGATCAGGCGATAGCCGATGCCCTCAAACCGCAGGACTACCTCTATACCCTCATCGTTCGAGGCCCCCAGTCCACCGAGGTCGAGGTCATCGGCAGCATCGTCGACTTCGTTCACGCCTCCCCCCACCCTGACCGGCTGCTCGCATCCATCGCCGACCCGGCCACCCAAATCGTTTCACTCACCATCACCGAGGGCGGCTACCCGGTAGACGACATCTCCGGCGACTACCTCTCCACATCGCCAACCGCGGGGCCAGCATCGGCCTTCGGCATCCTCGCCGCCGGTCTCCAACAGCGTTACCAGAGCGGCCACTCCGGGCTCACCGTTATCAGTTGCGACAACATCCCCAGCAATGGCTCGGTGGCCCGCGCCGCCACCCTCGGAGAAGCCCACTCCCTGGGTGGCGGCCTCGCCGACTGGATCGCCGACTCGGTGGCCTTTCCCAACAGCATGGTCGATCGCATTACGCCGGCGACTACCGACTCTGACCGCGCTTGGTTGGCCGCGCACAAAGGCGTCAATGACAACTGGCCCGTTGTGACCGAGTCGTTTCGACAGTGGGTAATCGAAGACAACTTTGCCGCTGGCCGTCCCCCTTTCGAGCAGCTCGACGTGCTAACCACCGCCGACGCCAAGCCCTACGAACTGATGAAACTCCGCCTGCTCAATGCCGGCCACTCCTGTTTGGCCTACCTGGCCGCCCTCAAGGGAATAGAGACCATCGGCGCGGCCATGACCTGTCCCGAGTTGCACGACTTCACTGCGAACTTCCTAAACCGTGAGGCTCGTCCCGTCCTGCCGCCTATTGCTGGGATCGATCTCGACCAATACGTGGCGTCGATCATCGCCCGATTCTCCAACGCCAGCATCGGAGACCAGATCAGCCGTCTTTGCCTAGACGGGTCGGTGAAGTTCCCCAAGTTCCTGTTGCCGACAGTCAGAGCCCAACTCGAAGCAGGCGGGCCAATCGGTCTCAGCGCATTGGCCCTGGCCGGCTGGTGCGAATACCTCGCGGGGCCGCCGGAGCGCTTGGCCTCCGATCCCATGCTCGACCTAGGTGTGAGCCACGCACGGCGAGCCCAGCACAACTCCGCGGCCTTCCTCGACTTCCCCGAAGTGTTCGGAGACGATCTGCCGCGCTCACAGCGGTTCTCCGATGCCTTCGACCAGGCTCTCCGCTCCTTGCGGGAACGAGGAGTAGAATCTGCCATCTACGAAGCACTGAAAGGGGATAGAGACCTCGGTGACCGACCAGCTGATTGAACCGACCACTACAACGCTCTTTCAGACCGAGCGCCAGCGAGAGATTGTGGGAATTACGCGGCAAAGCGGTCGAGTCGAAGTGGCCGAACTTGCCGACCGATTCGGGGTGACCACCGAGACCATCCGTCGAGATCTGTCCGACCTCCAGCGCCAACAGGTGGTGCGCCGAGTTCACGGCGGGGCGATTCCCTGGGAAACAGACGGTTTTGAACCGCTTCTGTCGGTTCGCGCCGATCAGCACGACCCTGAGAAGCGCCGGCTGGCCCAAGCGGCGGTGCAAGAATTGCCCGACACGGGAGCCATCATCATCGACTCGGGCAGCACGCTCACTCGGTTCGCCGAAGTATTGCCCCGCCACTGCAACCTCCGCGTGGTCACCAATTCTCTGCACACCGCCCAGATCCTGGCCGAATACGAGGATGTCGACGTGATCGTGATCGGCGGCAAGCTCCGCAAGAACACCCTGGCCATGGTGGACACCGACGCCGTTGCCGCCGTCGAGCCGCTATTGGTCGACACCTTGTTCATCAGCAGCGATGGCCTGTCGGCCACCAAGGGCCTTACCACTCCCTACCGGGAGGAAGCGGCTCTGAAGCAGGCCATGATTAGAGCGGCGCGCCGAGTTGTCGCCCTCGTCGATCATTCCAAGGTGGGCCAAGACCAGTTCGTCCGCTTTGCCGACTGGTCTGAAGTGGATGTGCTGGTCACCAATTCCGAGGTCGATCCCAGCATCATTGCCACCATCGAGTCGCTCGGCACCACCGTGTTGCTGGCGTGAGCGAAGGCCACCAATCGGACCGAGCCCGCCATCTCGAAGATGTGGCCGTCGAAGTCGCCTCCGTGGCCGCCGACTATGTCCGAGTGCGCAGCGGCCAAGCCACTGCGGCACGAACCAAGAGCTCGCCCACCGACGTGGTCACCCACACTGACATGGAGTGCGAGCAGCTCATACGGTCGGAACTGCTGGCACGCTGTCCTGGATCGTCAATAGTCGGCGAGGAACTCGACGACGATGACGGAGGCAACAACGTCGGTTGGATCGTCGACCCCATCGACGGGACGGTCAACTTCCTCTACGACTTGCCGGTGGTCTCGGTCAGCATTGCCGCCACCATTGACGGCGAAGTGATGGCCGGAGCTGTGGCCGACGTCCACCGAGATGAGGTGTTCTCCGCCACCCGAGACTTGGGGGCGAGGCTTGCAGGCAAGCCCATCTCCCCTACAGAACTGGCCGATTTGGACGGCGCACTGGTGGCCACCGGTTTCGCTTATGACGCTGGACTGAGGGCAACCCAGGCCCAAATGCTGACCCGGTTGCTTCCCGTTTGCCGCGACATTCGGTGCATGGGCTCCGCGGCACTCAACCTCTGCTGGGTTGGATGCGGTCGCCTCGATGCCTACTTCGAGCGCGACTTGAAGATGTACGACTATGCCGCTGGTGCTCTAGTCGCCAGCGAGGCCGGGGCCAATATCGAGCTCCCCTCCACTACGGACCGCAACCTGACCATCGCGGCCACTGGCGGCGTATTCGACTCGCTCCGAGCAATCCTGGTCAGCCCCAGCGACTGACGCCTCCGGCCAGCAGAGACTCCAGCGAAGAAGGGTCCCCGCTTTTTCCGCCGGCCTGCCACAGTGCCAGCAACGGCGACTCGTCGGTCTCGGCCTCCTCGGCCAGTCGACTGGCCGCTACCACAGCCTCCCACCGGCAAAGCTCATCGCGGGGAAGCGACAGCACATCGTGCATCGCCGACACATACGACTCGTGCAACTCCCTTAGTACCGGTCGAGCCGCCCTCGGCATGTGCGGCCTGTCCACCACGGAGTCAAAGGGCCTGATCAACAGCGAGGATCGGACAACATCGGCGACGGGATGGCCGATGGCCGCGTCGAACCAGTCGATGGCCACGGGGCCAACCGGGCTCATTAGGACATTTCCGGGGTGGAGGTCGCCGTGCAGGAGCGCAGCGCCGCGCGGCAGGCCCTCCAAGGTATGCAGAGCGCGATCTCGCTCGGCCTCGGAGAACTGTTTGATCTCGATGATCTTCCTCCGCATTCTCCCCACCAATCCGGACACTGCGACGGGAAGCCCAGCCCGAAGGATCTGCCGGTGGACGTCGGCCAGTTCCTTCCCGAACGCCGCGGCGTTCTGAGGGCCATCCAAGACCAACTCCCACATCGACGGACCCCTCACCCTCTCGAACACGATGGCATCTCGCCCTTGGACTTCCACCACATCCAACACTGCGGGGGCTGGGGCTCCCAGATCGCGCACCGACGCGGTGAACTCTGCCTCGTCCGCGGCCCAATGGGCGGGCACAGAGGGGCGGGGCACCTTCACTACCGCGCCTGGCCCGAACGCATATACATCTGACGTCCTGCCCACGGCCACCAATTGCCCGGGACGGCTCATTGGCCAACTACGCCAGCATGCCGCCGTCGATAACCAGGACAGCGCCGGTGATGTAGGACGCCGCCGGGGAGGCCAGAAAGGCCACTGGCAGGGCTACTTCTTCGGCGGTTGCCCACCTTCCCAGCGGGATACCGATGCCGGCCTCGGCCACCACGGCGTCTTTGTCGTAGCTGTCCCATCCGCTTGTGTCCACGAAGCCTGGGGCCACCGCGTTCACTCGTACGCCGTGGGGGGCCCACTCACGGGCCAGAGCTTTGGTCTGCTGGAACAAACCGCCCTTGGCCGCTGAGTAAGCGGCCATGCCGGGTAGGTGGCGCAACCCCGACAAAGAGCCAACGTTGACGATGCTGCCCGTACCCTGCTCGATCATCAACCGGCCGAAAGCCTGTGACACCAAGAACGGCCCCGTCAGATTGAGGGCCACCGTCTTGGACCAACCCGGCTCGGCTATATCCAACACCGGCGCGGTGAACCGGGCACCGCCCGCGTTGTTGACAAGGACATCTACTGGGCCAATCGCGGTGGTGACCTGCTCGGCGGCTTCAGATATGGCGTCGGCATCGGTCACGTCGCAGGGAGCGACGCACACCTCAGCACCCCCGCCTCGGAGTTCTTGGGCCAACTCCTCCAGACGCTCGACTCGACGGGCCATGAGGGCGACCCGCGCCCCCTGATCGACCAGCACCCGGGCGATGGCACCGCCGATGTCGCCCGTGGCCCCGGTCACCGCCGCGCCCATGCCCTCCAGCGGTCGACCGGCGATCACGACAGGCTCACCGGCAAGTGCTCCAGTCCCCGGCTCAGCATGGTGGGGACCCATACTTCAGGGTCGGGGCCCAGTTCCAGGTTGGGCAAGCGGCGGACAAGAGCCTCAAGGGCAATGGTTCCCTCAAGACGGGCCACCGATGCTCCCAGGCAGAAATGCAGTCCGAAGCCGAAGCCGATGTGGTTGTTGGGATCGCGGGTCACATCGAACCGGTCAGGCTGGTCAAACGCCTCCGGGTCCCGGTTGGCGGCGTGCTGCACCAGATACACCATGTCGCCAGCCGGCAGGGTCTTGCCCCGCAGCTCCACCGAGTTGGCCAGGGTGCGGACCTCCATTTTGGACGGCCCGTCGAAGCGCAGGATCTCCTCGACTCCCGGCTTGATCAGGGACGGATCGTCTCGCAGCCGCTCGAGCTCATCGGGATGCTGGAGCAGCACCCTCATGCCGTTGCCGATCAGGTTGGTGGTGGTCTCATGGCCGCCGAACAAGAACAGCACGCAGTTGGCCACGATCTCGGGATCCTCGAGGCTGTCGTCTCCCTCTGAGGCTTCCACCAAATTGGAGATGATGTTGTCGGCCGGGTGCTGGCGGTAGTGGGTGACCAACTCTCCCAGATACCCAGCCAGCTCGATGAGCCCCTGCTGGGCCCGGGCTCGGCGGTCCCCCACTCCCCGGGCGCCGAACACCAGGATCATCACGTCATCGGACCAGTCCTTGAAACGGTCGCGGTCGTCGGAGGGCACCCCCATCATCTCGGCAATGACCACTGCGGGGATGGGATAAGCGAAGTCCTCGATCAGATCGAACTGTTCCCGATCGGACAAGTCGTCGATCAGCTCCTCCACCACGCCATTGATTCGGTCCCGCCAGGCCTCCACTGCCCGGGGGGTGAACGCCCGGCTCACCAGCCGGCGCAATCGTGTGTGGTCGGGCGGATCCCGGAACACCAGCCAGTCCATCAAGATGTCATAGGTGGGTTGGCGCTGAGCCTTCTGATCGTCGGTTAGGCGGTCATAGGCCGCGCCGATGCGCTCCGAGGAGAAGCAAGGGTCGCGAAGCGCGTCGAGCACGTCGTCGTAGCGATGGATGAACCACGCCCGGTATTTCTCATTCCAGTGGACAGGGTCATGGGTTCGGAGAACCGTGAAATAGGAGTGCGGATCGGCGATCCGCTCGGGTGACAGAACCTCGTCGTCGATCTCCACGGAGGTTTGTTCGCTCACGGCGTCATCCCACCTGCTCCAGCACCGTCACCACACAGGCGTTGCCATCAATGCCCGCGGTGCCACCGCCCATGGTCTCCACCGCGCCGAGACGGGCTCCCGGCACTTGGCGTTCGGAAGCCATCCCCCGAAGCTGCCAGGCGATCTCTGCGATCTGGGCCAGTCCGGTGGCCCCCAGTGGGTGGCCCCTCGACAACAGCCCTCCCGACGGGTTGACCGGCTGAGCCCCGCCCATGGCGGTGTGACCCGACTCCACCAGCCGCCCGCCTTCTCCTAGTTCGCACATTCCCAATGCCTCGGTAGTGATGATCTCGCCGATGGTGAAGGCATCGTGGACTTCGAATACGTCGATGTCGCCCACACCAACCCCGGCGGCTTCGTAGGCCTGGGTTGCAGTATCGGCCACGATGTCCCAGCCCCATACCTTGTCGGTGGTGTGGTCCCACAGCCGCCCTGAGCGCAGCGCGCTCGACCTGATGGCTACCTCTTGGCCGGGGTCTTGTGATTCCCCCAACGGGCCGATCACTGCGGCCGCCGCGGCGTCGGCAATCGAGCAGCATTGGAACAGGGTGATGGGATCGGCCACCATGCGGCTGCCCAGCACCTGCTCAACGGTGACGGATTTGCGGTGCTGAGCCCGTGGGTTCCCCAAAGCGTGGCCGCGGTTCTTCACCGCCACCGCGGCCATCTGCTCATCGGTGACTCCGAACTCGTAGCGGTACCGGGTGGCCGACATGCCGTAGATGCTGGGCATGGCAAATCCTTGGGCGCCGTCGGGGTCGGAGGCTATGGGACTGATGGCGCCGTCAAAGTGGACCGTCATGGTCTCGATGCCGAAAGCCAACACCCGCTCGTAGCGGCCGGCCTCCACCGCAAGACGGGCCTCATGGAACGCGGATGTGCCGCTGGCGCAGGCATTTTCGATGGTGATGACCGGAACTTCGACAATGCCGATCTGTTGAAGGCTGCGGGTGACCGTTCCAGGATCGCCGAATACCGTGCCCGCGTACACCGCGTCGATGTCCGTGGCTCTAATCCCAGCATCGTCCAGCGCCTCCACCGTGGCCTGCCAGGCCAGTTGGGGACCGCCCAGCTCGGTCTGCTTTCCGAACGCCGACGTTCCAACCCCCCAGATCGCGGTGCTCGCGCCGGTCATGGCCCAGACCTTGCCACGACCGGGTCACCGTTCTCGTTCCATCCTGACAGCGCTACCCGTCTGCCGGGAACCAGGACTTCGTCGGTTCCGGCGACATGGGCGAGGATTCTGGGGCCGTCGTCCACATCCACGTAGGCCAAGGTGAACGGAGGGGTTCGCCCCGGCACCGGGATCCGCAGCACCGTGGAACTGAACACTGTTCCCTTGGGGCCGAAAGTGGCCGGCGACATGGAACCGCTTCCGCATAGCGGGCATCGGGGAGGCGCCACCGACATTGGGTGGCGACACTCACCGCATCGACTGCCAGTCAAGAGAATCTGCCCCCCGCTCACTGCCAGCTCGGGGCGAGGATCGGCATCTGCTCGCTCCGGTGGCGTGGTGGAAAGGGTGGACACCGGTCAAATGTACCAACTGACATCTCCTGCCCTGCGATTCGGCCCCTGTGGGCGGCTTTGTTTTACAGGCGCCAGCCCTGCGGCCTACGCTGCGAGCCGTATCTCGCGCAAAGGGGCATTAGATGGGTATCGAAGGACTGCGTTTCGTGATCACCGGTTCAGCCACCGGAATCGGGGCAGCTACTGCCCAGGTAGCAGCCAGTAAGGGCGCCAAGGTGATGTTGTCCGACCTCAACGACGAGCAGGGTCAAGCGGTCGCCGACGAGATAAATGCCTCCGGTGGCACCGCGGCCTACACGCACTGCGACGTGACCGACCCCAATCAGGTGGAAGCCTTGATGGCCGCCGCCGCGGCTGCCTACGGCGGCATCGACGTGCTCCACAACAACGCCGGCATCCACGAGACCGCGCTGGCGTCACCGGAACAATGCAGCCTGGAGGGAATGCCTCTAGATGTGTTCAAGAAGGTGGTTGAGGTGAACGCAGTCGCCCCGTGGATCTGCTCGAAGGCCGCCCTCCCCTACCTCAAGGAAAGCGATTGGCCGTCGATCGTCAACGCGGCGTCAACCGGGGCGCAATCCGCCTATCCGAACAACTCGGCATACGGCACCTCCAAGGGCGGTATTCGGCTGCAAACCCAGAACCTGGCGGTGGATCTGGCACCGCTGGGGATCCGGGTCAACTGCTACGGCCCCACCGCCATCGCCACCGACATGGTCACAAACTTCGTCAAGCAGTCTGACGACCCGGTGGCATTCGAAAAGGCGCTCATAAATACCTCGCTCATCCCCCGCCTGGGCCTCCCCTCCGAGGTGGGCGAGCTGGTGTGCTTCTTGGCCAGCCGGGAGGCCGGCTTCATCAACGGCGCATACATTTTGATCGACGGGGGCTCGCTGGCATGGCGAGGCACCGTGGACATACTGGGAATGGAGTGATCCAATGGCAGACAAACAAGCGGTAACCGAGCTTTTGAACCACGCGGGAGTGGCCTACGACGTGGGCGACAGCGGCTTCCTCATCGGGATGTTCGCCCCTGACAACCCGGTGTTCGCGATGACCATCGCCGGTGGCGACCCGATCACCTTCGAAGGGTCGGAGGCCATTGCCGGGCTGTTCAGCGGGGCGATGGAGGAGCAGACCGACCAGCGCCGTCACGTGGTGACCAACCTCTATTTCGAAAACGAGACCGAGGACTCCATCACCGCCATCAGCTACCTGGTGCTCATCACTGTGGAGAACGGCCAGCTCTCAGTCCTCTCTAGCGGCGTCTACACCGACGACTGCGTTCGGGTGGGCGACGACTGGAAGATCCAGAAGCGCTTCCTGGCCCTCGATCTGCCCTACTAGGGGCATATGGCCATGAACATCGCATCCGCCTTTTAGGAAGGAGCCGCAGATGAACATCGGCCAGATCCCGGCCAAGTGGGCTCGGCAGACGCCGGACCGCGAAGCGATCATCGACTCGACCACCGGCCTGCGGGTCACCTTTGCGGCCTTTGACGAGCACATCAGGCGACTGGCCAACGGTCTCGTCGGCCTGGGCTTGGAAAAGGGCGATCGAGTCGGCATCTTGAGCCAGAACTCTGTTGAGTACGCCGCACTGTATTTCGCCTGTGGACGAACCGGGCTGGTGGCTCAACCTATGAACTGGCGGCTCTCCGGACCGGAGCTGGCCAAGATCGTGAACAACGGCGAGCCCCGGGCATACATCACCCAGGGGGCCTATGCCGCCGAGGCCGCCGAGCTGTCAGGGCTGGTGAGCTGCGTGGAGCACTGGCTCCAGTACGGCGAGGGGGGCGACGGCTCCTACGAGGAGTTAGTGGAGTCGTCCTCTGACGCCGAGCCCGCCGGGTCCAATGAGATCGGCGACACCGATCCGCTGTTCATCCTCTACACCGGGGGCACCACTGGGGAGTCCAAGGGTGCTCTGCACAGCCACCGCAGTGTCTATTTCGGGATGCTCAACCAGACTGTGGCCGAGCGCATCGTCCCCAGCGACGTGTACATGCTCACCGGGCAGATGTTCCACATCCCTGTGGTGCTGGCCATGAACTACCTGGCCCACGGCTGCCCGCTAGTGCTGATGAACTTCGATGCCAAATTGGCCTTGGAGCTGATCCAGGCCGAGAGGGTGTCCGCCTTCCTGGGTGTCACCACCATGCTCAATTGGATGATGGCGGTAGAGGGGTTTGACGACTACGACATCTCCAGCCTGCGCAACATCCAGTATGGGGGCGGCCCCATGCCGTCACGAGTGATCACCGAGGCAATGGACAAGTTCCCCTGCACCCTGATCCAGGGCTACGGCCAGACCGAGGGCACCACCATGTGCTTCTTGTCCCAGGAAGACCACATTCGGGCCATCCGCGACGGCTACCGCACCGATCGGCTGCGGTCATGTGGGCGAGAGGGATTCGTCACCTCGGTACGGGTCGTGGATCCAGACGGCGTTGATGTGCCCCAAGACGGTAAGACGTCGGGACAGATCATCGTGCGGTCCGAGGCCAACATGCTGGGGTATTTCCGCCGGCCCGATCTCACCGCCGACACCATCAGGGACGGCTGGATGTGGACCGGCGATATCGCCACTTGGGATGACGAGCGGTACGTGTCCATCGTGGACCGCTCGAAGGACATGATCATCTCCGGTGGGGAGAACATTTACTCCATCCAAGTGGAGGAGGCCATCGCCACCCACCAGGCCGTGCTGGAGACCGCAGTTATCGGCGTGCCCGACGACACGTGGGGCGAGTCGGTCATGGCCTACGTGGTGCTCAAGCCGGGTATGAGTGCTACCGAGGACGAGATCATCGACTCCGCCCGCCAGAATCTGGCCTCCTATCAGAAGCCCCGATCGGTGGCCTTTGTCGACGAATTGCCCAAGGCCCCCACAGGCAAGATCCTCAAGCGGGTACTACGCGACCCCCACTGGACAGACCAAGAGCGCCAGGTCTGATCTTCCAGTTATGTCGGTTGCCCCTTAGGGCAGAACCCGAACAATCTGGATGTGTTGATCGGGATCAAAGAGCAGCGCGGCCAGCGCCTGCACGTCGGCCAACTCCAGAGCATCTAGCTCATCAATCAGTCGCTGAGGCGTAGGCAATTCATCGTCGCTGGCAATGGCCCGACGCACCAGCACGTTGATCAGGTCGCTGTTGCCAATCAGTTCGTAGTTGTCACGCACTACCGAGCGGCCGTGTTCGAAGTCTTCCTCGCTGATTTCACCAGCAAATAACTCGGCCAAAATGCGAGCCATCTCTTCTTCGATGCTGATCATCTGCTCGGGATCGCCAGAGGCCACGACATCAGCGCGGATCAAAGGCTCGGGGGTGATGCTCAAGCGAATCCCTGCGAACACGGCATAACTATCGCCCAAGTCCTCTCGGACGTCTTCGACCAGAAGATCGCTGACTATCACCTGGAGCACATCGGCGGTTGCCTCAACCGCGGGGTTCACATCCACTGGCTCTTCGTAGTAGTAGATCGCCGCGGTGGCTTGGACATCTGGCCCTAGAACCACCTCGCGGCGCACTACACCATCGGGTTCGGGCGTTCGGCGATTCACGTAGCTGTCAGCTTCTCCGGCGGGCAGCGTACCCACATAGGTACGGGCCATCTGCTCAACGGTGTCGCGGTCAACGTCGCCGACGATCACCACCACGAGATCGTCCACCCCGGCTATGCGCTGCTGGTACAAGTCCAACAACGACTCAGGGGTCAGGGCGTCCACGGTCTCTTGAGGAGCGACCTGGCTGAACCAGCCGGATGCGTCGCCATAGCGGGCATCGGTATAGGCCACCGCTCCCTGCCAGTCAGGATCGGAAACCGATAGGGAGAGGATGATTCCGCCGACGTTGATGGCCTCGGCAAAGGCCTGCTCGTCTACTCGGGCCTCGGTCATGTACAAGTGCATGAGCTGGAACATCGTCTCGACATCGTCTGTGTCGGAGGAACCAGAAACGCCTTCTGAGGTCTCCTGGATGTACGGCTGTGCTTGAGCATTGCGGTCATCCAGATACCGCGATATCTGCGCCGGGCTTAGCTCACCCAAGCCGCTGTTTCGCACTGCCCGGGTGGCCAAGATCTGGGCCAGCGGACGGTCCCCTTCTTCGAGCGCCGACCAGCCGCCCCTGGAAATCGCCTCCATGTTGACCTCATTGTCGGCAATGTCGGAGTACGCATACATGACCCGGGCGCCGTTGGCGAACGTCCACTGGTAGGCATCATCCAGCTCGTCTTCAACGGCCTCAATGGGTCCGGCGCTCACGGGGTCCACCGGATCAGGGACGGCCAGCAGTTCATCAGCTTCTGCGATCAACGCGGGCAGCTCGCCCGGTACGGCCGCTTCGAGCGCGGCAGCCATCTCTTCGACGGTGGGAACGTCGGTCGGATCAGCCCCCACCGCGATCAGCAGGAGACCGCTCTGATCCAAGATCTCCCGGTAGCGATCACTGAGATCGCCCACTTGGAGATCGTCAAGCAGGGTATTGACCCGGCCAGCGGTCTGCGCCATCGTTCCTATGTCGGTACCTCCCAGGAAGTGCGCCGCCAACAGATCGGCGTATCTGGAGTCCTGGGTGGTGGGTTCCGCCTGGATGGCCGACTCCAGGTCGGTCCTGATTGACGTGGCCGCTCGGTCAAGATCGCCATCGGTGAACCCGTGCTCCTTCAGGCTCAGCAGCAGCGACCAGTAGTCGGTGAGCGCGACCGAAAAGTCGTCCGCCCGGAGATTGGTGCCGTAATACCGCAAACCTCGGGTGTGGCCGAACGACGTCCAATGCGTCGGATCGATCTGGGACAAGAATCCCTGCTCATAGCCATCCTGCAAGCGGTTCTCCACCATGATGCTGATGATCTCTTCGATCCACCGCTGGCGATCGCCTTCGATGGTTCTGGGATCCCAGGACGGCAGGCGAATGTCCAGCGAGAGATATGAGTACCCCTGCTCCGGCGAGGTGGCCACGTCGAAAGCCGGCTCAGGATTTAGCGCGGACCAGTTGTCGGGAGCAGACGGTGACTCACCTACTGAAATATCGCAGAAGTACTCCTCGACCAAGTCCTCCAGCGTGTCGAGGGGGAGGTCGCCGACCGCGACTACCGCCATGTTGGAGGGGACGTACCAGGTCTCGTAGAAGTCCCGCAGATCTTCAGCGGTAGTTGACTCGATGCTCTCCACCGTGCCGATGGGAGAGCGCCCGACATAGGGCGTGTCCTGGTTGTACATGCGGTCGAAAACCTGGAAGACCGTTCCCAACCCGGTCTCAACTCTGAGCCGGTACTCGTCGCGGACGATTCCCTGCTCCTCTTCAACGTCTTGGGGATCGATGGTGGCCGCGTGTGCCCACTGGGACAACACGTCGAAGGCGGTGGTCACCGACTGCTCATCCTCGTCGATTACCAAGTCGAGCTGATAGACGGTCTCGTCGTAAGAGGTGTAGGCGTTGATATCGGGGCCGAACTCAACGCCAATGCTGTGCAGCGCGTCGGTGATCTCGTTGCCGGGATACTTCTCGGTGCCGTTGAACAGCATGTGCTCGAGATAGTGGGCATAGCCGGCACCCTCGACGGGCTCATTGAGCGACCCGGCGTTGACGGCCAGCCGCAGCGACAGACTGCCACCCGGACTGTCGTTCGAACGAAGGTAGTAGGTGAGGCCGTTGTCCAGCGTGCCGATCTTCACCTCAGGATCAACCGGCAGCAGACCCTCTTCGACTGTGGACCCGTCATCTCCGGCCGTCTGGCACCCATCATCTGCTTGCGGTGTCTCAGGCTGAGCTATCTCTTCCTCATCTTCCTCAGCTTCATCCGTTGCGGTGGGCTCAGCGGTTGGTTCTGCCATGGGCTCAGCCGTGGGCGCCGCCTCTTCCGCCGCCGTGCCTTCGCCCGAGTCGACCTGGCCGGTGACCGGAATATGGGATTTGCTATCCGCACATGCGGCCGCCACCAGGGCCACGCTCAGCAACAAGATCAGGAGCTTTCTCATACCCGCCTCTGGGAGTCAGTCGTCGCTACGGCTCGAACAGAGCCATTGGCCGAACACAGTACCGATGATCAACGACACATCCCATGCCCGCCGCCGAAAAACCCCAGCGCAACAGGACGATTAGTGCTGGCTGTAGCAAATCTCGATGATGGCCGGTTCGGATACGGCATCGCCCTCCAGCTCGCCGACGATGCGACCCTCGTGCAGCACCAGCACCCGATGGCATACGCCGACTAACTCGGAGAATTCTGAGGAGATGAACACAACCGCCTTCCCCTCGGCGGCCAACTCCTCCATGATGTCGTAGATCTCTTCTTTGCCGTCCACATCCACCCCGATTGTGGGCTCATCGAAGATGAGGACGTCGGCCCCCTGCTCCAGCCACTTGGCGATGACTACCTTCTGCTGATTGCCGCCCGACAGCAGTCGCACAAGCTGGCGATCGCTGGGAGTGGCGATGCTCAAGCGGTCGATCCGACCATCAGCGGCCTGTTTTTCCGACCGGGGAGATGGCATTGGAGTCTTGGGTCGCACCCGATGGCGGTCCAAAGAAGCCAGCGTGATGTTATTGCGCACGCTGAAGTCCATGATGTTTCCCTGGGTCTTGCGGTCCTCGGGCAACAGCGCCATACCGGCCGACATGGACTCCGATGGATGATTGTCGCTGATCTCGACACCGTGAATCCGCACCTGTCCTTCCCGGCGGTGATCAGCTCCGAAAACAGCCCGGACCAACTCGGTTCGACCGCTTCCCATCAGTCCGCCCACACCTAAGATCTCTCCCTTGCGCACGTCGAAGGAGCAATCGTGCACGCCGGTGTCGGCGCTCACTCCGTCTACCTCCAACACCGCTTCGGTATCGGGACGTCCGCCCACCCCCCGGCTGGCTCTACGCTCTGCCGAGGTCTGGGCATGCTCGTGACCGGTGATGTGGGAGATAAGCGAACCCCGGTCCAACGATGACGTGGGCTCGTCGGCCACCAGCTCTCCGTTGCGCATCACAATTACCCGCTCGGTGAGCTCGAATATCTCCTCAAGACGGTGTGACACGTACACCACGGTGATCCCGTCATCGCGGAGCCGCCGCACGACGGCGAACAAGTGCTCGATCTCCTCGTCGGTAAGCGACGCGCTGGGTTCGTCCAGCACCAGCAACTGAGCCTGCTGGCCCAGCCCCCGGGCGATCATCACCAACCGCTGCTGGGCCACGCTCAGCTCTCCCACCGGCTGGCGGGGATCGATGTCCACTTCCAACCGGGCGATGGGCTCGGCGGCTCGGCGGCGCAACTCTGCCCAATCCACGAACAGGCCCAGCTTTCGGGGGTAGCCGAGGCCCATCCTCACGTTCTCGGCCACCGATAGGTCGCCCACGTCTTGGAGGTCTTGGTGGACGAAGGCCAGCCCGGCCACCGTTGCGTCGTGGGGTCGATGGAGATCGAGCGGCTCGCCATTCAGGGACAAATGGCCTTCGTCGGCCCGTTCAGCCCCAGCGATGATCTTGATCAGCGTGCTCTTGCCCGCACCGTTCTTGCCCACCAGCCCGACGATCTCGCCGGCCCCCAAAGACAGGGTCACATTGTCAACCGCCAGCACTCCCGGGTAGCGCTTGGTTACTCCGGAGACTTCGAGCAGCGGAGCCGACATCTCCGGTGCTGAGGCGGTCATCGCCGCTTTGCTCCCAGAGCCGTCAGCAGCATGGCCAAAACCAAGATCGACCCTCGTGAGATATCCAAAATGTCTCGGTCATATCCCAAAATTGTCAGCCCCGACTGCACTGCCTGCAAGAAGATCACGCCGAGCACGGTGCCCGGAACGTTGAACAGGCCTTGCCGAGATGCCGCCGCCCCCAAGAACGCCGCCGCATAGGCCGACAGAAGCAAAGAGATACCGACACGGGGTATGGAGGAAGCTGTCCGGGCCGTCTGTGACACCGCGGCGATCACGGCCACGAAGCCGACAACCACGAAGCCCAGAGCCCGCAATGCCTTGACATTGATGCCCGACAGTCGTGCCGCTTCGGGATTGCCGCCGATGGCGTACATGTACCGTCCCAGCTCGGTCTTGGACATCATCAGCCACAAGATGATGGCCAGTCCGGCGGCGATCCATACCGGCGAGGTGAACTCGGTGAGCGGCTCGGGCTTGCCGACACCCAGGTCTCGGTAGAGGTCGGGCATGTCGGCCGCACCAGTGATGTTGCGACCATCGGAGATCATGTATTCGACGCCCAGCAGAATCAGGAAGGTGGCCAGCGTGGTGATGAATGAGGGCATTTCCACGTACGACACCAACAGGCCGTTGATTGCACCGATTGTGATACCGAATGCCACTCCGACCAGCACCGCCAAGCCCCAAGGCCAGTCGTGATTCACGATCAGCACGACGATCGCCGCCGCGCAGGCCGAGAGCGTTCCGGCTATGGACAAATCGAAATCGCCCATGGCCAGAACAACGGTGAGGCCGAGCGAGAGCATGAGCAGCGGTGCGGCCAAGCCGAGTTGGGTGCGCACGTTGTCGATCTCGATGAAGCGGCTGTCGAGCACCGTGAAGATAATGAGGCAAGCGACCAGGGTGATGAAGACGCCGTATGTCGAGATGAACGACAGCAGGTCGAATCTTGGCTTCGAACCGCTCGACCTAGATCGCGCAGACTCCGGCGGCGGTGCTGAAGCTGTGTTCGTATCGGCCATTCGTGTACCTCCCCCGAAGAACCTAGCCGCTGGACGCGATTGAGCCGGTGACAAGAATCCCTGCCACCGGCTCAATCATCGTTACTACCTGCACCAGTGGTGCAAGATTATGCGGTTAGCCGCAGTTGGCGACCCCGCTGAACTGTCCGCACCACTTGTTGCGGAAGTACTCCTCGTAGTCACCTGGCGGATCCGGCGCGGGAACCTCGGTGCTGTCGGCGGGCATGGCATTGACGGTGTCAATGGTCACCACCTGGCGCACGGAGAAGTTCCGACCGTCATAATCCGGGGCCCGCTCTTGGCTCGGGTGGGTACCAAATGCCAGCAGCTCAGCCACCGCGTCAACCTGGGCCCAACTCTGCCATTCCAGCTTCTCGTCCACCGCGGCGTCCACCCGGCCAGTGCGGATGTCATTGACGGTGGTCGGGTTGGCGTAGAAAGTAAGCAGCTGCGGGCGGTCAGGATCATCGCCCTCGTAGAGAGCGCCGATGGCCTGGGCAGCACCGATGGAGGCCACCGAGAAGTTGATCCACACTGCGTCGATGTCCTCGAACTGCTGGAGCTTGGTGGTCACGTCGGCCTCAGTGCCGGCCACCAGGTCGGCGAAGTCGCCTTCCCATTGGTCGACGATCTCGATGTTGTTGCCATCGATGACCGAGTTCAGGCCGGTGATGCGCTTGTCGCTCCAGGCGGTCGGAACCGACTGCACGATGATGCGGGCACCGTCGGGGAACTGATCCACCAGGTAGTTGGCCAGCTGCACACCGAGGTCGGTGTCGTCAGAGGCGAAGCTGGCGATATAGAAGTCGCGGGGCTCCACCTCGCCGCCAGCTGAAAGCACCGGAATGCCCTCTGCCTCGGCCCGCTCAAGCACGTCGGTGATGAACGCCTCGGGGATGCCGTCGGTGAGCATCACATCGATGTCGGCGTCCAATAACTGGTTGCCGCAGACCGGCATCTGCGCCGGATCGCCAGCGGCATCGCAGGTCTCATAGCCCCAACCAAGAAAATCAACTGCTTCCTTGGCTGCGTCCTCGATTCGTTTTCCGGCCTCATCAGCGTAAATCCACTGCAAGTAGCCGACGGTGATATCCGGCAGCTCAGGGGCCATTTCTTCGGTGGGCTCCGGCGCAGGCGCCTCCGTTGGCGCCGCAGTCGGCGCCTCCGTTGCCGGGGCCGGTGCTGGCTCCTCTGCAACGTCGTCATCGTCGTTGCCGCACGCGGCCGCAATCAATGTCAACGCCAGCAGTGCTGCCAACAGCTTCCACAAGGAGCGTTTCATGGGTGTCCCCTCTCTGGACGATTCAAGAACTGTCCAACGTTTGAGGCCCCAATAGTAGGAAACCCGTTTATCTGGCACCAAACCCCTCAGTGCTTACCCGGCCTCCACCGGGTCGAACTCCACTCGGAGCTCGTCGGGGGCCCTAAGGAATACGCCAACCTCCTTGGCGTCGAATCCGTCGGCCAACCGGAGGTTCTCGGTGCAATCCAACACGATGTTGAGCGCAGCCTCGATCTCTGCTTTGGCCAAATATGAGCCCACGCAGTGGTGGCGACCGAAGCAAAAGGTGGTGTGCTCGGCGTTGGCTGCGAAGGCGCTGGCGGCCGGGAGATCCTCACGGTTTATGTCGAAAAGCTCGGGATCGGTGTGGGTGTACTTGCGCTCGTCCCGATTAGCCGCGCCGATTATGCCGGTCACCGTGGCCCCGGCGGGGATGGTCCCGGTTCCCGAGGGCAGCTCGGCTTCCTCGTGGGGCAGCCGCTGGATCCAGTGGGCCGGCGGGCTGTAGCGGAGGGTCTCGGCCACGGCCATGGTCACCATGGAGCGGTCTTTGCGCACCTGCTCCAGCTGGTCGGGATGCTCCAGGAGATTCTTGAACAAACTGGCTATGGCCTTGTCGGTGGTCTCTCCCCCGGCGGTGAGCAGCAGGCTGGTGAACGACTTGACCTCGATGTCGGACAGGCCGCTCCCGTCGATCTCCGCGGAGACCAGATTCGACAAGAGGTCTTTGCCGGGATTGCGGCGCCGCTCGGCGATCACCGGCATTAGATAGTCCTGAAATTCCTCCCGGGTCTGCTCACCCTCGGCGATGATGTCGGGGTCCTGGTTGATATTGGACACGAATCGGTTGATCGACTCGTACCAGTCCTGGAACTTGGGATGGTCCTCGTCGGGGAGCCCGAGCATGGCCACGATCACCTTTATGGGCAGATACCGCGACAGTCCCTCCACCAGATCGCAGCTGCCGTCGGCATGCCACTGGTCGATCATCGAGCGAGCCTGGGCCTCGATCATGGGCATGAAGTCGCTCTCCAGGATCGCCCCCCGGAAGAATGGCGCCACTAAGTTCCGGTAGCGGGAGTGCTCGGCCCCGTGTTTCGACAGAAGCGTCGGGCCATGGGCCGGCTCGATCATCCACTCGTACATGTCGGTGCTGAACGCCGGGTTCTTGAACACGTGCTCCACATCGGCGTAGCGGCTCACAAACCACGTGTCTGATGCCTCATCGTGGAAACACGGGTAATCGTCCCGGTAGATCCGGTAGACGTCGTAGCGGTCTTCGTCGGAGCTGAGCAGATCAGGGGGTGCCATTGCGGCACTCTACCTATTGACTCCTACTGAGCACCGAGAGCGGACTGAGTTGTTCAGATGGTGCAGATCACCGAGGAGCCATGGCCGAACATGCCGTGGTTGATGGACAGGCCCACCTTGGCCCCCTCCACCTGGCGATGTCCGGCCTCTCCCCGGAGCTGCCACACCAACTCGCACACCTGAGCGATGGCCTGGGCGGGAACTGCCTCGCCAAATGCGCCCAGCCCGCCTGATGGGTTCACCGGTATGCGTCCGCCTAAAGCGGTGTCGCCGGCCCGCAGGAGCTTGGCGGCGTCGCCCCGCTCGCACAGTCCGATGTGCTCGTACCAGTCGAGCTCGTAGGCCGACGACAGGTCGTACACCTCGGCAAAGTCCAGATCCTCGGGCGATACCGAGGCCTCCTCGTAGGCCCGGCCCGCGATGTTGTCCTTGAACGTCATGGTCTCGTCGCCCACCGCGGCCCATGAGTCCGACGCCAGATAGGGCAGCTCGATCACACTGTTGGGATAGGTGGGGCTCACCGTGGAGATACCCGACACCCTGACCGGGTCGGTTACGCCCCGGCTGGCCGCCCACTCCAGGCTCGACACCACCAATGCCGCACCCCCATCGGAGGTGGCACAGATCTCCAGCAGGCGCAGCGGGTCGGCCACCATCGGAGAGTTGGCGATGTCGTCAACGTCGTACTCCTTGGTGTAGCGGGCGTTGGGGTTGAACACCCCGTGGCGGGAGTTCTTCACCTTCACCGCGGCAAAATCCTCAGGAGTGTCGCCGTACAGCTCCATGCGCCGCCGGGCGTAGAGGGCGAAGTACGTGGGGTTGGTGGCGCCCACCAGATGGAACCGGAGCCAATCGGGGTCTTCGTGGCGCTCCCCGGCGTTGGGGGCGAAGAACCCCTTGGGGGTGGTCTCAGCGCCGACCACCAGGGCCACGTCGCACACCCCGGCCAGGATCTGGGCCCGGGCGATGCTCAGGGCGGTAGCCCCCGACGCGCAGGCCGCATAGGAACTCGACAACTGGCAGCCGGTGAAACCAAGGGCGTTGGCAAACGTCGATCCCGACACATAGCCGGGGTAACCGCACCGCACGCTGTTGGCCCCGGACACGAACTGGACCTCGTCCCAGCCCACCTCGGCATCGGTCAATGCGTCGCGGGCCGCCTTCACCCCGTACTCCACGAAGTTTCGGCCCCATTTGCCCCACGGGTGCATTCCCACACCCAAAATGGCGATGTCATCCATCAGGCTTCTCCGTTCTCGCGGCGGCCCGCCGGGGCCCACTTCCACACCAGGTAGTCGTGCTCGTCGTCGGAGTAGAGCACGTCGATTGCCAACTCCATCTCCATTCCCACCGACAGCTCGTCCACTGACACCCCGGAGACCACTTGTCCCAGAACCACCAGATTTTCCTCTTCCAGCCTCACCGCGGCAATGACATAGGGCTCAAACTCTTCGCCGGGAATCACGTAGGGCGCGGGAGGGGCGTACTCGCCGGTGGTGAACGACCACAGCCGTCCGGTGCGGCTGAGCAGCACCTCGTCGATCTCGTCGCCCAGGCAGGCCGGATCGGAGCCGGCCAATGCCTTGGGGAAGAAATAGGAACCCCGGCTGCGAGCCCGACCCCCGACCAGGTGAGGCTCATCAGCGTCGAGCGTGAACAGCCCTTCCACCGCGGCCACTTGCGTCCTTGTCGTCGTCACGCCAGCAGCTTAGGCATCAGGCGCTCCCGCTCTGCTAGCGGTTGAGCATCCCGCCATCGACCACCATGGTGTCGCCCGACACCCAGCGAGCCTCGTCGCTGCACAACCACACTGCCGCCTCGGCCACCTCTTCGGGCAGACCTAAGCGCCCTCCAGGCATCATCTGGACGACTGCTTCGGCCATCTCCGGGCTCGACTCCCGCCATGACGCCACCATCGGGGTGTCGATCATGCCCGGACAAATGGCGTTGACCCGGATGCCCTTGTTGTTGAGCTCATCGGCCGCGTAGGTGGTCAGCCCCAGCACTCCCCGCTTGGCTGCGGTGTAGTGGGGCTGGCCGGGCGCGGGAATCAGGGCCGCCCCCGACGCGGTGTTCACGATCGATCCGCCGCCTTGGGCCAGCATCTGGATGATCTCGTGTTTCATGCACAGAAACACCGAGGTCAGGTTTATGGCGATCATCTCATCCCACTGGTCCAGCGTGAGCTCGTGGAACAGCCGGGAGGGATGGGTGATGCCCGCGTTGTTAAAGGCGAAGTCCAGACTCCCGAACTCCGACACCGTTGATGCCACCATCCCCTCGACTTGGGTCTCGTCGGTCACGTCCACCGCGAAGAACCGGCCCTCGCCCCCCTCGGCCTTGACCATGGCCGCGGTATCCGCACCGCCGTCGGTGTTGCGGTCGGCGATTGCCACCTTTGCGCCTCTGCGGGCGAACAGCACTGCGGCCGCTTGGCCGATACCGCTGCCTCCCCCGGTCACCAAAGCCACCTTGCCCTTCATGCTTGCCTGCCTTCTATAGCTGTCATCACCACGACATAAGGTAGGCCACCGCGCAACGATTACCGAAAGGACAGCAATGGCCATCTCCTCATGGGACGAGTTCCCCGTCCACCAGTCCCCCGACTGGATCCGCCACGCCGGCACGACGGACCGCAACTTCTATGACCGCAACTACTTCTGCATGCACGGCTCCAGCGACGAGCTGTTCGCCATCTTCGGAATGGGCCAGTACCCCAACCTGGGTGTCCAAGACGCCTTCTGTTGCGTCCGCCAGGGCGACAGTCAACACGTGGTGAGGGGCTCCCGGCCGCTCACCGACCGGATGGATATGTCGGTCGGCCCTATGCGCATAGAGGTGATCGAGCCCCTCAAGAAGGTGCGCTACATAGTGGAGCCCAATGAGCACTCCATCGCCATGGACGTGACCTGGGATGCATCCATCCGCGCCATGGAGGAGCCCAACCAGTACATCCGCAGCGAGGGTCGGGTGGTCTTCAATACCCAGCGATTCGCCCAGCTAGGCCGCTGGGAGGGAACCCTGTCGGTGGGCGGCGAGGATTTTGCGGTCACCCCCGACCGGTGGGGCGGCGCCCGCGACCGCTCCTGGGGAATCCGCCCGGTGGGCGAGCCTGAGGGCGATGGCATCCGCCAGGGCATCAATGTCATGTCCGGGATGTGGAATTACTTCCCCATGATGTTCGACGACCACGCCATCTTGTACATGAACAACGAGGCCGACGACGGCACCCGGCGGCTGGTCGAGGGCAAGAGGGTATGGGTCGACGGCCGACCCGACGAGGATCTCGGTCGTTCCGAGCACAACCACACCTTCGAGTCGGGCACCCGGGTGTTGACCCACTCCACAATCTCCTTCCCCGATGCCGGAATCGAGATTGATTGCCAGCCTCTCTTGGTAAACTTTGTTTCTGTGGGAACCGGGTACGGCATGGACGCAGACTGGCGACACGGCATGTACCAGGGTCCTGGCTTGGTGGTCCAGGGCAAGGTGCTGGACGTCGACACCGAGGCCAAGCCCATCGGACAGTACGGCGTGGTCGACCATGTGGGCCGCTACACCTACGATGGAAACGTGGGCTACGGCCTGTACGAACACGGCTTCTTTGGACCCTTCCACCGCTACGGCCTGACTGACGGGGCCGCCGGAGCCCCATAGTCAGCCGACCGCTGTGTCTTCCTCACCCGCCTCTCCGGAGAACCTCACCGAATTGGAGAATCCCGATGAGTTCCAGGACCGCCACATTGGTCCTGGAGCCGAGGACCGGGCCGCGATGCTGGCCGAACTCGGATTCGACAGCCTGTCGGCGCTGGTAAATGCCGCGGTTCCCCCCAACATCCGGTCCCACAGCCCTTTGGAGCTACCCCCTGGGCTAACCGAAGCGGGCACCACCGAGAAGTTGCGGGCTCTGGCAGACCGCAACACGGTGGCCACTTCGCTGATCGGCATGGGCTACTACGACACCATCACGCCAGCGGTGATCCGCCGAAACGTGTTGGAGAACCCGGCCTGGTACACCGCCTACACCCCGTACCAGCCGGAGATCTCCCAGGGGCGGCTTGAGGCCTTGATCAATTTCCAGACCATGGTCACCGACCTGTGTGCCATGGGCCTGGCCAACGCCTCCTTGCTTGACGAGGGCACCGCGGCGGCCGAGGCCATGACGCTGCTGCGGCGGCTCAACCGCAAGGCGCCGGACGACCGATTCATCGTCGACGCCGACACCCACCCCCAGACCATCGACGTGGTGGCCACTCGGGCGGAACCTCTCGGTATCGAAGTGGTCGTCGCCGACTTGGAGCAGGCCAATATCGAGGAGATCGCCGATGGGGCGTTCGGCATATTGGCGTCATACCCCGGCAGTTCGGGGCGCGTCAGCGACCTGAGCGGGATCATCGCCGCCGCCCACAACGTCAACGCCCTGGTGGCGGTGGCCACCGACTTGCTGGCCCTTTGCCTGCTCACTCCGCCGGGCGAGCTTGGCGCCGACGCGGTAGTGGGGTCCACGCAAAGATTCGGGGTACCCCTTGGCTTTGGCGGCCCCCATGCCGGATTCATTGCGGTGCCGGAGTCGGCCATGCGGTCCCTGCCCGGCCGCCTGGCCGGCGTGTCCATCGACGATGCCGGGGAGGTCGCCTACCGGTTGACCCTCCAGACTCGGGAGCAGCACATCCGCCGGGAGCGGGCCACCAGCAATATCTGCACAGCCCAAGTCCTCTTGGCGGTCATGGCCGCCATGTACGCCGTCTACCACGGCCCCGCCGGGCTGGCCCGGATCGCCCGACGGGTTCACCGCCTAACCGCCATCGCGTCAACCCGGCTGCGCAAGTCTGGTTATCAGACCGCGGCCGAACACTTCTTCGACACCGTCACCGTCCAGGTGCCGGGTCGAGCCTCTGAAGTCCTAGCCGCTGCCGTGGGCGAGGGCCTCAATTTGCGTCCCGTCGACGATGACACTGTGGCGTTCTCGCTGGACGAGACCACTACCCGAGCCACGGTGGTCGCCCTGTGGCGGGCTTTCGGCATCGCCACGGGTGTCCGCGATTTCGAAGCCCTCGACGCCGAGACCCCCGATGCCCTGCCTACCGACTACGTCCGAACCAGCGAATTCCTGACCCATCAAACGTTCCACCGCTACCACAGCGAAACCGAGATGCTGCGCTACCTGCGCCACTTGGCCTCCAAAGATCTGGCCTTGGACCGGACCATGATCCCGCTGGGGTCGTGCACCATGAAGCTAAACGCCACCACTCAGATGGAGCCGGTTAGCTGGCCCGAATTTGCCCAGATGCATCCGTTTGCCCCCGATGACCAGACCGAGGGCTACCGGGCCATGATCGGCGAATTGGAGAAGATGCTGGTGACCATCACCGGCTACGCCGCAGTGTCGCTCCAGCCCAATGCCGGCTCCCAAGGAGAGCTGGCCGGGCTGTTGGCCATTCGGGGCTATCACGCCGCGCAGGGCGAAACCCAACGTGACATATGCCTCATACCTGCCTCTGCCCACGGAACCAACGCGGCCAGCGCGGTCATGGCCGGCATGCGGGTTGTGGTGGTGGCGTGCGACGACGACGGCAACGTCGACATGGATGACTTGAAGGTCAAGGTCGTCGAGCACGGAGACAAGCTCAGCGCCCTGATGATCACCTATCCGTCTACCCACGGGGTGTTCGAGGCCACTGTGACCGAGGTGTGCGACCTCATCCACGCCTATGGCGGCCAGGTGTACCTGGATGGGGCCAATCTGAATGCATTGGTGGGAGTGGCCCAGCCCGGGCAATTCGGCGCCGACGTATCTCATCTAAACCTGCACAAGACGTTCTGCATCCCCCACGGTGGAGGTGGTCCGGGAGTGGGACCAGTGGCGGTGGGCCGACATCTGGCCCCATACCTGCCCAACCACCCGGTTGTGGCCGAAGCCGGCCCTTCTACCGGTGTTGGGGCCGTCTCGGCCGCCCCTTGGGGATCGGCTGGCATCTTGCCCATCTCCTGGGCCTACATCACCGCGATGGGCGGTGAGGGGTTGACAGAGGCCACCAGGGTCGCCCTGCTCAACGCCAACTACTTGGCGGCCCGCCTCGACAGCTTGTTTCCGGTGCTCTACACCGGCGAAAACGGACTGGTGGCTCACGAGTGCATCATCGATCTGCGCCCGCTGCACGCCTCTACCGGGGTCACCGTGGAAGATGTGGCCAAGCGGCTCATCGACTTCGGCTTCCATGCCCCTACCGTCTCCTTCCCGGTTGCGGGCACACTGATGGTCGAGCCCACCGAATCGGAGTCCAAGGCAGAGCTAGACCGTTTCGTGGCGGCCATGGCTGCCATACGCGCCGAAATCGATCAGGTGGCCGAGGGTGTGATTGCCATGGACGACAGCCCGCTTCGCCGCGCCCCCCACACCGCGGCGGTCGTAGTGAGCGACGACTGGAACCGCCCCTACAGCCGGGAGCAAGCCGCTTTCGCCCTGCCCGAGGTTGCCGAGCGCAAGTACTGGCCACCCGTTGGCCGCATCGACGGGGCCCACGGCGACAAGAACGTTTTCTGCGCCTGCCCGCCCATCGAGGACTTTCAAATCCTCGACAACTGAAGTCCGTCTAAGGCCGGTCGTTTCGCTCATTTCACCGCTAGCCCACTAGTTTGCGGGGGCTGCGCGACTTCGCAGCTTTAGATCCAGCAAAGGAGATCAGCCGGTGCCCGACGCCATTGTGGAACGCGAAGGCCAGACCATCATCGTCACCATGAACCGCCCCGAGCGGTATAACGCCCTGTCCGGGGCGATGATGGTGCGGATGTTGGACGCCTACGAGGAGGCGGACAACGACGACGACATCCGCTGCATCATCGTGACCGGATCGGGGGGCAACTTCAGCTCGGGTGCCGATCTCAAGGCCATGAGCGGCAACGCCGGCAACGCCGACCCCGAGATCGACGTGGCCGCCCGCCAGGCTGCCGACCCTGAACTCCACTGGAAGGCGCTGCTGCGGAGCTACCGGCCTACCAAGCCGATCATCGCCGCAGTGGAAGGCGTGGCTATCGCCGGGGGCACCGAGATCCTCCAGGCCATGGACATCCGGGTGGCCGGGGAGAGTGCCCGATTCGGGGTGTCAGAAGCCCGCTGGTCGCTCTATCCCATGGGCGGTTCGGCCGTGCGACTGCGCCGCCAGATCCCCTATACCGTCGCCGCCGAGATCCTGCTGACCGGCAAGCACATCACCGCGGCCGAGGCCAAGGACATCGGTCTCATCGGCCATGTGGTACCCGACGGTCAGGCCCTGGCCAAGGCCAAGGAGATCGCGGCCACAATCTGCGAGAACGGCCCGCTGGCGGTCGAGGCCATATTGCGCACGCTGCACGAGACCGACGGCATGACCGAAGAAGAAGCCCTCGCCCACGAGTTCGAATACGGCTGGGCGGTGTTCCAAAGCGAAGACTCCAAGGAAGGGCCTCGGGCGTTCAGCGAGAAGCGAAAGCCTGTCTTCAAGCGGAGATAGCCATGGACAGCTCATCGGGTATCTCGGTCTTCGACGTCCACCACCACGTGGGCGACGCCTCCGGCGCACTGGGCTTGCCGCCCGAGGAGGCACCCGATCCCGAGGCCTATGCCGAATTGGAGCTGGCCAAGCGCATCGAGATCATGGACGCTGGCGACGTCGGCCAGGCTGCGGTGATCCCCGGCCACGGCTACCTGCGGCCCAATGGCCATGCCGACACCCGGGCGGTGAATGACCATATCGCCGCCTACCGCGACGCCACTCCCGATCGTTTCCCCGTGGCCATCGGCATTGTGGAGCCCCGCGACGGCGAGGTCAGCCTGGGCGAGTTGGAGCGGGCCGCGGGTCCCCTGGGTTTGGTCGGAATGAGCTTCCACACCCGCTTCCAAGGGGTGAGCATCGACAACCACTGGGTGTCGACCTACGTGGGGGCCATGGGCGACCTGGGCCTGTTGCCGGTGATCCACGCGCTTGACGAAACCGCGGAGGAGTCGCTGTGGAAGGTCGGGCTTCTCGCCTCCCGCCACCCTGATCTCACCATGCTGGTGCTGGACGGATACTCCACCCACGAGGGCACCAAGCACTGCGGCCACCTGGCCGCCACCTACCCCAATCTGGTGTTTGATTGCAGCCTTTCGTACAATTTTGACTTCATTGCCCACCATGTGCGCCAACACGGCGCCCACCGCTACGTCTATGGAACCGACTTGTACTCCTGGCCGCTGGGCCAGCGCATAAGCCACATCCTGGGCCAGCTCCTGGAATCCGACCTCTCTGACGAAGACAAGACCGCAGTAGCCGGGGACAACGCCCGCCGACTATTTGGACTGGATTGATCATGAAGCGACCACAGCACTTCGCACGCTCGGGATGGATCGCCGGAGCATTGGTTGCCGTTGCCTTGGCAGCTGGTGCATGCGGAACCGTCCCAGGCGACGACTCCGACGGTGTCGTAACGACCGACCTGAGCGAGGCATTGCCAGATGGGCTGTTTGACGCGCTGGACCGCATTGCCAATCCTCCGGCAACGCCAACCCCCGGCCCAGAACTCCAAGACGAGCAAGCGGGATCGCCGGAACAAGCTGCCAATCCACCGGCTGAGACCCTGGCCGATGAGCAGTTCGAGACGCTGGTGCCAGCGCAGCCCGATGGCGAAACCGAGCTGTCAGAGGAAGAGCTACTGCGATTGCGCGACGAGGCATTCGTGGACTTCTCCCGCTGCATTCGTGATGAGGGCTTCTCCGACTTCCCCGACATCGACAGCTCCCAGATCGTCGACCAGGCATCGTTCCTCAGAGCCATGCAAGACGCCGGAGTGAGCTTTACCCAGCCGGGATTGGCCCCGGCGCTACAAACATGCGGCAGCGTCTTCAGCGAGCTGATCGCCCTGGCCCCCCAGCAGGACACAAATGTCCAGCAGGTGGAGCAGGAGGAAAACGCGTTGGCATTTGCTCAGTGCATGCGCGGCCAAGGGCTGGATGACTTCCCCGACCCCGACTTCGCCCAATACCCTAATTCCGGGTTTCCAGGGGCCGGTGGTGGCGGCGGCGAAAGCCTCGCTCCCGAAATCCAGGCGGCATTGAGAGTGTGCCTGCCGACATTTGGCGGAGGGGAGCCAAACCTAGCTGCTGCCCCGACTCCGTCTGACGACCCCACGCCCGAGGCCCAGGTGTTGTCGAGCACCGAGCAGAGCCCCGATCCAGTTCAGGCACCCAGTACCAGTTCGCAGACTCCCAACTCGTCCACTGAAGCTCCGCAAGCTCAGACGGAAACCGCGAGACCAGTTTCGGGACCCACAGTCAACCCCAGCATCTTGCGCAACACCGAGGAGTTGAACACCGCCGAGGTGGTGCGACGCGACTTGGTTGATACCGAAGAGTTCCCGGGCACCCTGGGATTCGGCGATCCTGAGCCGCTGCACACCAACACTTCGGGCATCGTCACTGGCCGTCTCCCCGAAGAGGGGGTCGTGCTCGACGCGGGAGACGTCCTCTTCGAGGTGAACAGCTACCCCGTGGTGTTGCTCCGAGGCGATCGCCCCATGTTCCGGCCCTTCGAGCGCAACATGGAAGACGGGCCCGATGTGGAGCAGCTCGAACAAGCCTTGGCCGACATGAGGATTCCCGGCTATGAGGACATGACCATTGATGAGGACTTCACCCGAGTCAGCGAAGACGTGGTGGAGGAATGGCAGAATCGGTTGGGCGTCGACGAGACCGGCGTCATCGACATGGGCTTCGTGGTGTTCATCCCAGAGCCCATCCGCATCTCGTCGGTGAATGTGATCGAGGGTCAGTCGATCGCCGCCCAAACGACTGCCTTCACGGTTACCGGCCAATACCAAGAAATCGTCAGCAACCTAGACCCCGGTGACGCCGAGATCGTCAACCGGCTCGACCGGGTGGAAGTCGAGCTGCCCGACGGTCGGATCACACCGGGAGCGGTCGCGGAAGTGGCCCGAGTAGCCACCCGGCGGACCAATGCCCAGACCGGTGCGCCCGGTGATCCCACCATCGAAGTGATCATCGTGCTGCTGGACGGCGAGGCTTCAGCCCGCTTCGATGCTGCTCCAGTTGACTGGACGATTACCAAGGAGGTGACTCCCAACGCCTTGGTGGTCCCAGCCTCGGCGCTAATCGCCACCGTTGACGGAGGCTTCTCAGTGGAGGTGGTCAACAACGGGTCGACCACTCTGGTACAAGTTGAGGTGGGCACTTTCGTAGACGCCTTCGTGCAGATCATTGCCGGCAATCTCCAAGAAGGCGACCGGGTTCGCATCCCTTAGGAGTCTGACTACGACGCAGGGGGAAGCCCTGATGACGAAGGAGCCCCGGAAGGTGCTGGAGTTGCACCAGGTGGTCAAGCACTACCCGGGCTCACCGCCGGTCCGAGCCTTGGACGGTGTGGACTTGGTGGTCCACGCCGGAGAACTGGTGGCCGTGGTCGGCCCCTCGGGATCGGGCAAGAGCACCATGCTCAACATGATGGGTGCCTTGGACCGACCCAGCTCGGGCAGAATCGTGGTTGACGGCGAAGAGCTGTCGCAGATGAAGGACCACGAGGTAGCCGGGGTCCGAGGAAGTCGCATCGGGTTCGTGTTCCAGCAATTCCACCTGCTGGAAGGGCTGTCAGCGGTCGACAACGTGGCCACGGGCACCCTCTACCAGGGAAGCAGCCTTCGATGGCGGCGGCAGATGGCCCGGGAAGTTTTGGAGCGCGTCGGTCTCGGCCACCGAATGGATCACCGGCCGGGCAAGCTCTCTGGGGGTGAGCGCCAGCGGGTGGCCATTGCCCGGGCGCTGTTGGGCGACCCCGCGATCGTGCTGGCCGATGAGCCCACCGGCAACCTCGACTCCCAAACCACCGAGGAGATCATTGGGCTTTTCTTGGAGTTGAATCATGCAGGTTCCACCATCGTGATCATCACCCACGATCGGGAACTAGCCGCCCGAATGCCTCGATCTGTGGCCATCCTCGACGGCCTCATCAGCCACGACTCGGCAGCACACTGAGATGGCCACGAGCAAACAAAGACCCGTGAGGCCGTAGCGGAGATGGCCGAAAGCAAATTGCGAGCCCGCGATGCCATTTCTCTGGGCACTCTGGGATTGCGGACCCGCAAGGGTCGTACGGCCATGGCTGCCATCGGTATCGCCATCGGGGTGGCCTCGCTCATTGCTTTGGTGGGCATCATCAACTCTGGAGAAGCCGATGCCCAACGCGACCTTCTTGAGCAGGGGATCGACGTGTTGGAGCTGACTCCAGGAACTTCCTTCGCCGGCGATCCCGAGCTTCTCCCTGGAGCAGCCGCGGCCATCGACACCCACATGCGAGATGTGGTGAAAGTGGTGGCCTCCATCCGCCGGGTGCCGGCCACCCTCCGCAAGACTGATTTCATTCCGGAAGTTGAGACCGGAGGCATTCGCCTATTCGCGGTGGATGAGGACGACCTGGACCTTCTAGTCCCGCTGCGCGGTGGGGTGGCCCACGGTCGGTTCCACGATGCCGCCACCGTGCGAGTCCCCACGGTGGTGTTGGGCTCCGATACCGCCGAGGTTCTGGGTTTCGACGAACTCTACGCCCAACCCACCGTTCACATCTCTGGCCACGACTTTGCCGTTATCGGCGTGCTGGACCCTTTCACCATCAGCCAAGGGCTGACCCTGAATCGGGCTGCGCTCATAGGATTTCCCGTAGCCGAGCAGCTCTATGACGCCGATGAGAACCCCGAGCGCATCTGGGTGCAGTCCGATCTGGACGTGATCGAACAGGTCAGGGAGCTGCTCCCCCGTCAGGCCAATCCAGAGGCACCCGGAGAGGTCGCGGTCTCATCGCTGGATCTCGAAGCCCGGGAGATAATCAGTGAGAACTTCGAATCGCTGCTCAGCTTGCTGGTGGTGGTCATCATCGTGGTGGGGGCCATCGGTGTGGGCAACATCATGCTGATCTCGGTGCTGGAGCGCCGGGGCGAGATTGGGGTGCGTCGGGCGCTCGGCGCCAAAAAGACCCACATTGCCGTGCAGTTCCTCATCGAGTCGGTGCTGCTGACCGTTCTCGGCGGCCTGATAGGCATCATGTTCGGACTGGCAGTCGTGTCGGTGGTCACCAGAGTGCTGGACTGGCCGTTGACGATCGAGTTCTTGTTCATCGTCGTCGGGCTGGCCGTCACCGTGGGAGTGGGCCTGGTTGCCGGCCTCTATCCAGCATGGAGAGCTTCCCGCATGGACCCAGCCGAGGCCGTTCGCCCCGCCGCATAGTTTGGCCCTCCCGCTCTTTGGCCGTTGCCCCTGCCCCCTAGTGTCTAAACCATGACCCTCACCCTGGATGAGTTTCGGGAGCGGACTCGGGAATTTCTGGCCGCCAACGCCGTTCCCCGCAGCGAGCCGCCAGTGGAGTGGACCGAGATCAAGATGGTGGACGAGTGTCGCCGGTTTCACGGGGCGCTGGCCAATGCCGGGCTGGGGGGCATCACCTACCCGGTGGAGTACGGCGGTTTGGGCCTGGACAAGGGCTATGTCGAGGTGTTCAACCAAGAGCTATCCAAGTACCAGGCGCCGCTTATCCCCACGGCCATCTCCCACGGCATGTGCTTGCCGGTTATGAACGACTTCGGAACACCCGAACAGAAGGCTCGCCATCAGTCTCGGATCATTCGGTGCGACGAGATCTGGTGCCAGATGTTCTCCGAGCCCGGCGCCGGCTCCGACGTGGCGTCGTTGGCTATGCGGGCGATCCGCGACGGCGACGAGTGGGTGCTGAACGGCCAGAAGGTGTGGACCTCAGGTGCCCAGTACTGCGACTACGGCCTGTGCGTGGCCCGCACCGACCCCGCCCAGCCCAAGCATCGCGGACTGTCCATGTTCATCGTCGACCTGTCGTTGCCCGGAGTGGACATCCGACCTCTGCGCCAGATCAACGGGAGCTCTCACTTCAACGAGGTCTACCTGACCGACGCCAGAGTAGGCCACGACTGCCTGGTCGGTGGCGAGGGCAACGGATGGAACGTGGCCGTAGCCATGCTCATGTACGAACGGGTGGCCATTGGAGCCGGGGGCAGCGGGGCCATGTCCCAGTCGATGGGTAGCGCCAAGCTCATCGAAGAAGCCCGACGGCGGGGTCGCGACGGCGACCCAGTAGTCCGCGATGCGCTTGCCGATCTCTACATCCGCGAGCGCATCCAGAAATTCATCGGCATGAGGATCCGCCAAGCCGCTGAATCTGGTAAAGCCCCCGGTCCGGAGGGATCCATCGCCAAGCTGAACGCCGCCATCTTGAGCCGCCAAGCATCCGATGTGGCCATCGAGCTAGCCGGTGCATGCGGTCAGGCATGGGATGCCGCAAATGACGATGCCGATGAATGGGCCAGCGCAGTGATCAGCGCCCCGGCCATGGCCATCGCCGGGGGCACCAACGAGGTGCAGCGCAACATCATCGGCGAACGGGTGCTGGGCCTGCCCAAAGAGCCCGATCCCTTCAAGGGCCAGCCCTGGGAGGAAGTCCCCCGCTCCTAGTGATCTGGACTAGATCCCAGTCAGCTCGGCCCACACCTCATCGACGGCCCTAGCCAGATCTTCGGGGCTGGCGTCATTCACGATCACATGGTCGGCCAGAGCCCGGCGCTGGGAGTCGCTGGCTTGGCTGGCCATACGGGCCCGGGCCTGCTCCTCGGTGAGGCCCCGTTCGATCAGCCGGGGCAGGCGCACCTCCAGTGGAGCCTCCACCACCACCACATTGGTATAGCCCCGACCCGACGCCAGTTGGCCTAAGCGGCTCTCGGCCAATACGGCCATGTCCAGCACCACAACCTGAACCTCTCCCCTGTCCGCAAACCCCTTGAGCTGGGCGTCTAGCTCGGCGTTGATGGCCGGATGGCTGACCGCCTCCAAGGCAGCCAGCCGGTCGGGACGGCCGAACACCTCTGCGGCCACCTTGCCCCGGTCGATGTGGCCGTCGTCATTCAGAATCCCAGGGCCGAAGGCATCGACCACCCCACGCTCGGCCCGCCCCCCGGGGGCCAGCACTTCTCGCCCGATGGCGTCCACGTCGATCACCGCCGCGCCCCTCTCGGCAAACCGGGCCGCCGCGGTTGACTTCCCCGCGCCGATCCCCCCGGTAAGTCCCACCACCAGCATGGCCGAGAGGCTACCCGCCCTGGATAGCCCCGCTTCGGCTCGTGCTGCCAGACTAAGCCCATGCGCGTCGAGCTGACCGATGACCAACTGGCGCTCCAGCAGGAGTTGCGGGGCTACTTCTCAAACCTGATGACCGACGAGGTGCGGGCGAAGATCCGCCACACCGAGACCGAGGCCAACGAGGACTACAAGGCACTGATCCGCCAAATCGGCAGCGACGGCTGGCTGGGCGTGGGCTGGCCCGTGGAGTACGGCGGCAAGGGGTTCACCCCCATCGAGCAGTACATCTTTTTCAATGAGGCCTGGGCTGCCCAGGTGCCGGTGCCTTTTCTCACCATCAACACGGTGGGGCCCACCATCCGGGAGTACGGCAACGACCGCCAAAAGGACTTCTTCTTGAAGAAGATCCTGGCCGGCGAGATGCACTTCTCCATCGGCTATTCCGAGCCCACCGCGGGTACCGATTTGGCTGCTCTCAAGACCAAGGCGGTGCGCGACGGCGACGAGTGGATCATCAACGGCCAAAAGCAGTTCACCAGCCTGGCCTACGACGCTGACTATGTGTGGTTGGCCGCCCGCACCGATCCCGATGCCCCTGCCCACAAGGGCATCACCATGTTCTTGGCCCCCGCCGACGATCCTGGTTTCGACATTCAGCCGTTCATCACCATGGGAGGCTCTCACACCACGTCCACTTTCTACGACAATGTGCGGGTGCCCGACTGGCTTCGGGTGGGCGAGGTGAACGGGGGTTGGGGCCTCATCACCAACCAGCTCAACCACGAGCGGGTTTCGCTGTGCGCCTCGGGGGGCATCGCCAACCTGGTGAAGCAGGCGGTGGATTGGGCCAAGGAGGCCAAGCTGCCCGACGGCCGCCGGGTGATCGACCAAGAGTGGGTTCAGGTCAAGCTGGCCGAGTGCCGGGCTCGGGTGGAGTTCCTCGACCTGTTGAACTGGAAGGTGGCCTACGAATCCACGGTGGGCAACAACGTGAGCCCGGCCCTGGCCTCCACCATCAAGGTGTGGGGCTCGGAGTCGATGCATCTCATCTACTCAGGGCTGACTGAGGTAGTCGGCGCCACCGGTCACCTCAAGAAGGGCTCCCCCCACGCCGATTTCTCCAGCCGGATGGAGGAGTCCTACCGGGGCTGTTGGATCCTCACTTTCGGCGGCGGCACCAACGAGATCCAGCGGGACATTATCGGCATGGCCGGCCTCGGCCTGCCCCGCGAGAAGCGCCGCAAGTAGCAATCAGGAGGCACGACATGGATTTCTCATTGAACGAAGAGCACAAAGCGGTAGCCGAGCTGGCCAATCGGATCATGGGCGACCGCCTCGACATGGAGCGGCTGATGGAGATCGAGGCCGCCGACGAATGGTTCGACCGGGACCTCTATGCCGACCTGGCTGCTGCCGGGCTGGTGGGAATCGGGCTGAGCGAGGACGTTGGCGGAGGAGGCTTGGACCTGATCGCCGTCGGGCAGGTGTTCGAAGCCCAAGGGCGTCATGTAGCCCCCATTCCGCTGTGGAGCGGGATGCTGGCCGCGCTGGCCATCGATGCCTTCGGTACCGATGAGCAGCGCCACCGGGAGTTGCCCGGCTGCGCCGATGGGTCCAACGTGTTGACTGTCGGCCTACAGGAGTACCTGAACGACGACATCACCAGTCCCATGGCCCGCGTGGTGGATGGCAAGTTGGTGGGCACCAAAGAGGTAGTGGAGTTCGCCGCCGAGTCGTCCAAGATCGTGGTGGTCGCCGGGCTCGACGACGGCACCGACAACGGGATCATCAGCGGTACCGGGCTGTTCTTGATGGACCTGGCCAACCCAGGGGTGACCATGGAGGCGGGCATGTCTACCCGGCTTCAGCCCGTGCATCAGGTGAGCTTCTACGGCGTTCCGTGCGAGCCGCTTGGGCCAGCCGACGGCGCGTCGGTTCAATGGATAGCCGATCGGGCGGTGGCTCTGTTGTGCGCCATCCAGGTAGGGGTGGTTGACCGGGCCCTGCGCCTCTCCGCCGAGTACACCTCAACTCGGGAGCAGTTCGGCCGTCCAGTGGCCACGTTCCAGGCGGTCACCCAGCGATTGGCCGACCAGTTCATGCATGTGGAGGCGGTGCGGTTATGCGCCTGCGCCGTGCTCTACGACCTGGCCCACGGCAATGACGCCTCGCTGCGGCTGCCCATCGCCAAGTGGTACGCCTCCCATTGGGCCCACGACGTGGCCCACGCCACCCAGCACGTCCACGGAGGTATGGGCGTGAGCGTCGACTACCCCCTCCACCGCTACACCCTGTGGAACAAGCACATCGAGTGCAGTCTGGGCGCTGGCACCCAGCAGCTCCGCACCCTGGGCAGGCAGCTGGCGGCCAGCTAAGTCCTCTCGGCAATGTAGGCCGCTAGTTCGGCGATGCCTTCCTCGGCTTCGGGGGCGACTCCGGCCAGCAAGTGCCATACGTGCATCATGTCTTGCCAGGGGCGGAACTCTACGGACCCGTTGGCGTTCTCGATGGCCTTGACCACTCGGGTGCTGTCGTCGTAGAGCACCTCCTCGGTGCCCACCTGGATCATCATGGGGGGCAGGTTGTCGAAGGTGCCAAACACCGGGGAGACGTAGGGGTCGGTGGCGTCTGTGCTTTGGGCGTAGGCCATCACCATGCCCGACAGGGCGTCGGCCCCGGCCAGCAGGGGGTCGCGCTCGGCCCGCTCGGTCATGGAGTCGCCGGTAAAAGTTAGATCAGTCCACGGTGAGATGGGGGCGGCACAGGCCGGTAGGGCCATGCCCTCATCCCGCAGCTTCATGCACAGCGCGATGGTCAGTCCCCCACCAGCGGAGTCGCCGGAAATGGCGGTGTGGGCCGCCTCTCCCCCATTGGCCAGGTGCCATTGCCACGCGGCCATGGCGTCGTCTAGGGCGGCCGGGAAAGGGCTCTCGGGGGCGAGGCGGTAGTCCACGTTCAGCAGCCGGGCCTTTGCCCCTTGGGCCAAGCGACTCACCACGTGTCGGTGGGTGTTGAGGCTGCCCACCACATAGCCGCCGCCATGCAAGTACACAATGGTCCGATTTCCCTCCACCTCGGGAGGTGTGACCCACTCCGCCGAAACCCCTCCGGCATCTACCGGCGCGAAGCTCACGCCGTCGGGAACGGGCATCGAGCTGTAACCCGCCTCGAAACCGGCCCGAGTCGTAGCCAAATCGGGTGGAGGGCCGGCGGCAGATTCCTGCATCTGCTGCTTCAGAGCGGCCACTGCGGCGTTGTAGGCATCTGACGGCATGGGTGATTCCTCCTCAGTGGGATCTGTTCGTATTCCTAGTAGCCCCGGTCGGGGTCTACCACGTTGCGAAGCGGCGTCCCGGCCAAAAAGCGTTCCAGATTGTCGCAGAACAACTCCATTAGGGCTTCGTTGTAGCCCTCGCGGGCAGTGGAGCAGTGGGGCGACAGATACATGTTGGGCGCATCCCACAGCGGGCTGTCAGCGGGCAGCGGCTCCTCGCGGGTCACATCCAGCACCGCGGCCCCCACTTGGCCTGACTCCAGCGCGGCCACCAACGCGGCTTCGTCGATGATCGAGCCTCGTCCCACGTTCACTACCACCGCCCCCGGCTTGAGCCGTCCCAAGCGCTGGGCGTCGAACAGATCGATGGTTTCGGGGGTGTGGGGAGCGCACAGCACCACCGCATCGCAGCGAGCCAGCATCTCGTCAAGGCGGTCGAGGCTGAACAGCTCGTCGACGTCGGGGTCGGTGTCGCCGGGCTGGACAGAGCGGCGGTTGGCCAGCACCTTGGTCTCGAAGGCTCTGATCCGGCGGCCCACATCGCGGCCGATGGCACCCAGGCCGACGATCCCGATGGTCTTCCCCTTCACCAGCAGTCCCTGGTGCATCTGCCAGTGGTGGTCCTTTTGCTGGCGCTCTAGCAATCGGATGTCCTTCCACACCTCCAGCAGCCGGCCTACGGCAAACTCGGCGATGGGAGCCGAGGCCACCCCGGCGGCGTTGGTCAACGCGATGCCTTTTGCCTTCAGCTTGGCCGGCTCCAGTTGGCCGATGCCCGCCCCGATGGCCTGAACCCACTGCAATCGGGGTGCCCAATCCCTGATGCCCGGGGGCAGGTCGAGGGCCATCAGCACATCGGCCGCCGCGATGGTTTCCCTCTCCTCCTCGGTCAGGGTCGGGGCGGTGGCCAGCAGTTCATCGGTGACTCTGCCCTTGGCCTTGGCGTCCCGCAGCCCGTGGGGTTCGAAATAGGCGATGTTGTGGAACTGCACATCAGGAAACCTCCGGTGCAGGTCATCTAGCTCAGACTCATCCATGGCCAGCGGGTACATCACTACGGCGCTTAGCTTGCTCACGGCGGGAACCCTAGCTTCCTGTCGCCAACGCTGGTTTCATCGCCGCCGACATCGGCTCGCCCAGTAGGCAAGCGATAGCGTCGGCCCATGGACACATTTGAGGGCAAAGCGGCAGTCATCACCGGCGGGGCCAGCGGAATGGGCCGAGCCATGGCCGACCATTTTGGCGCGGCTGGCGCCCGCATCATGATCGCCGACGTAGAAGGCCCGGCGATGGACGCCGCGGTGGCCGAGATGAACGACGCAGGAATCGACGCGGTGGGCGTGCTCACCGACGTTAGCTCTGAGCAAGACATGGACGAGCTGGCCGAAGCGGCCTTCTCTCGATTCGGGCAGGTCAACGTGGTGTGCAACAACGCCGGTGTGGGCGCTGGCGGCTTGATGCACACCCTCACCACCGCCGACTGGCAGTGGGTCCTCGGGGTGAACCTCTGGGGCGTGATTCACGGCATCCGGGTGTTCCTCCCCCACCTCATGGATCATGGCGACGGCCACATCGTGAACACCGGCTCGGTTGCCGGGCACACCTCGTATCCCAACATCGGCCCCTACAACGCCACCAAGCACGCGGTGGTCACCATCTCCGAAACGCTCTACAGGGAACTTGAAGAGAGCGGCTCGACGGTCGGCGTTTCGGTGCTCTGTCCCGGCCTGGTAACCACCAACATCATCAACTCCGAGCGCAACCGCCCCGAGACGCTTCGCTCCCCAATAATCCCGCCCGATCCCACTGCCGAGGACGAGGAGCGGATCCAAATGATGATGGCCATCTACGAGGATGCCGTGAAACCGCCCGAGGTGGCCGAGTTGGTGTACAACGCGGTGCTCGACAACCAGTTCTACATCTGGACCGACTACGTGTACGCCGAGTCCATCATGCAACGCCACGAGGACATCCAACTGGGCCGCAACCCCAGCCGCCGGGCCCAGCTCATCGACGAGGACCAAACCGTCAAAGGGCCACCACAGGCTGGCTGATCTCGCTTATGCCTGAGTCCTCTGAGCACTTCGACCTCGTGGTGGTGGGCACGGGGTCGGGCAACAGCGTTTTGACCCCCGATTTCGACGATTGGCGGGTGGCGCTGATCGAGCGGGACGTTTTTGGTGGGACCTGCCTGAACCGGGGCTGCATACCCTCGAAGATGTTCGTGTACGCCGCCGACATGGCCCATCAGGCGGGGCATACCGGCCATTTGGGGGTGGACAGCACGCTGAATGGGGTGCGTTGGCCCGAGATCGTAGACCGGGTGTTCGGACGCATCGATCCCATCGCCCAAGGCGGGGAGGACTATCGGCACAGCCTGGACAACGTGACCGTATTCAACGGCGACGCCCGCTTTGTCGGCCACAAGATGCTGGAGGTAAACGGGCGGCAGATCACCGGCAGCCACATCGTGCTGGCCGCCGGGGCCCGGCCGTTCATCCCCCCGATTCCTGGATTGGCCGACGTGCCCTACCACACCTCCGACACCGTGATGCGTCTGGAATCGCTGCCCGAGCGAATGGTGATTTTGGGCGGGGGCTACATTGCTGCCGAGCTGGGCCACGTGTTCGATGCCATGGGGGCGTCGGTGACCATAGTGAACCGCTCTGAACGTCTGCTGCGGGCCGAGGACGAGGATGTGTCGGTCGCGTTTACCGAGATCGTGAGCCAGCGAATGGACTGCGCGCTGGGCTCCCCCATCACCGGTGTGTCTCAGACCGGTTCTCAGATCACCGTTGAAACCGAAGCCCGAGACGTGACTGGAGATGTGCTGCTGGTGGCCACCGGCCGGGTGCCCAACGGCGAACAACTCGGCGTGACCATCTCAGGGGTTGAACTTGACGACGACGGCTATGTGGTGAATGACGAGTACCTCCGAACCGGCGTCGATGGAGTGTGGGCGCTAGGGGACATCTGCCACGCGGCCCAGCTCAAGCACACCGCAAACGAGGACACCCGGGCGGTGGCCCACAACATCGCCCATCCCGACGATCTGCGGGTGCCCGATCATTCCGGGATCCCCCACGCGGTGTTTGCCTACCCCCAAGTGGCTGCCGTTGGTGCCACCGAGCAAGCTCTGCATGCCGAAGGGCGACCCTACGTGAAGGCCGTCCGCCCCTATCAAGACACCGCCTACGGCTGGGCCATGGAAGACACCACCAGCTTCGCCAAGGTGCTGGCCGATCCCGAAACCCGGCTGCTGCTGGGCGCCCACATCATCGGCCCCCAGGCCCCCACCCTCATCCAGCAGCTCATCCAGGGCTTCCAGTTCGGCCTCACCGTCGACGAGATGGCCCGCGGCCAGCTCTACATTCACCCCGCGCTCACCGAGGTGGTGGAACAGGCGCTGTTAGAGCTGTAGCTAGCCCGCTGGAGTGGCCGCGACCGGCCCGGCACCGGAGGGGTCGTAGATGGTTACCCGGTGGATGCGGCGGTGGTCGGAGCCGTAGTCGTCGATGGCATAGTGCATGGTGCAGCGGTTGTCCCATAGCGCGGCGTCGCCGTCGCTCCACCGCCACCTCACCGTGTATTCGGGCCGCTCCATGTGGTCGCACAAGAGAGTGAGCAAGCTTCTGCTCTCCAAATGGCTCATCCCATTGAGCGACGATGTCCACCCCCGGTTCACGAACAGGATCCGACTGCCGGTCTCGGGGTGGGCGGTAACCGCCGGATGGTCGGTGAACTCGGTGAGCCCAGCCCGGCCGTGGCGGGCGGTGATCCCCTCAATAGCCGCCTTGATCGGATCGGACAGCCCCTCGTAGGCCGCCTGGGTGTTGACCCACATAGTGTCGCCGCCGGAGGGCGGGGATTCCTTCATCGACAACAGCGAGCCCAGCGGGGGTTGGCGGGCGAAGGTCACGTCTGTGTGCCAGAAGTTGGCCCGGGAATAGGCATTGGAGCTGTCCAGCACCAGGATCTTGCCCTCGTCGTCCACCGTGTGGTGGTCGCGATGGTCGGTGTCGTCGTTGCTCACTGCTGCCAGATCACCGAACAGCGAGCCAAGTGCCACATGTTGCTCGTCGGTCAGATGAATCCGGGGAAAGAACAGCACCTTGTTGGCCCAAAACGCCTCCCGCAGCTCAGCCACGACGCCGTCGTCAAGATGATCGGCATCCAACCCCTCCACAGTGGCCCCCAAAGCCGCCGGCAACGCAGTCACTTTGATGCTCATAGCACCATGCTTTCAGATCGGCGCCTACCGGGACAGAGAGTCGAGCGCGGTCTGCTTGGCCCACTTGTAGTCAGGCTTGCCATTGGCGCCCCTCTGCACGGCGTCGGTGCGAACAATCGCCTTGGGGAGCTTGTAGGCGGCAAGCCGGGTGCGGGCATCGCCAATGATCTCATCGTCGGTGGCGTCCCCCTCCACCTGAGCGACAGCAGTGACCGCCTCACCCCACTTCGGGTCGGGCACCCCCACCACCAGGCAGTCGGCCACTGCGGGATGGACCTTGACCGCTTCTTCGACCTCTTCGGGATAGATCTTTTCCCCCGCGCTGTTGATGCAGGCCGAGCCCCGGCCCAACAGCGTGATGGTGCCGTCGACCTCAACGGTGGCCCAATCGCCGGGAACCGACCAGCGCCTCCCGCCGAGGGTTCGAAAAGTGGCCGCCGTTTTCTCCGGGTCCTTGTAGTAGCCGATGGGGATGGGGCCGCCAACCGCCACCATGCCCTGCTTTCCCGAGCCGGGCTCCACCGGCTGGCCGTCTTCATCGAATACCGCGGCGTTCTCCCCTAGTGTGAACCGAGCGGTGGCCGAGCCTCCCTTGCGGTCGCTGATCCTCATGCCGGTGCCGGTCCCCTCGCTGGAGCCGAGCGAGTCAACCAGCTTCATGTTCTTGTGCACCAGCAGGGCCTCTTTCGCCGGCTGGCTCCAGATCACCCCCGACGACATGACCATGAACACCGACGACAGGTCGTAGGGCTCCCCTCGGGCGGCGGCCGCATCCAGGGCGTCGGCCATCGGCTGGCCGAAAGCATCTCCGACAATGGTCAGCACCGTGGCTCGATCCCGCTCCACGCAGCGCCACAGAGCGTCAGCGTCAAAACTGCGCTCCGGCATGGTGATGACCGTCCCGCCCTGGGTGAAGGTGGACAGCGCCACAATGCTGGCCGTGCCGTGCATGAGGGGCGAGGCCGCCAACTGGCGTGACACCCTCCCGCTGTCGTAGATGGCCGCGATGTTGGACTTCACCAGATCGACGGTGTCGGGGAGGGGCAGGCCCAGCGCTCGAAACGGTGCGACCATGGTGCCGACTAGCGACCCGTGAGGCCACATGACTCCTTTTGGCTTGCCGGTAGTGCCTCCGGTGTAGAGCATCCAGAGGTCGTCGGGGCTGCGCTTTATGGGCGGGGCCGGCTCGTGCTCGGTGATCAACTGCTCGTAGTCCAGCGCCCAGTCGGGCACGGGGTCGCCCGGCTCGCCCACACAGATGGCAGCCCGCAGCAGTGGCAAGTCGGCCCGGGCCTCGTCCACCCGGTCGGCCAACTCGGGAGAAAAGAACACCGCTTTGGCATCGGCGTCCTCCAGCAGGTGGCGAAGTTCCCCGGCCAGGTAGCGGTAGTTCACATTGCAGGGAGCAGCCCGGGCCTTGAACGTCGCGAATGTGACTTCGCTGTAAGGGTTGCCGTTGTACAGATATAGACCCACGTTGTCGCCCGCGCCGATGCCAAGTTCTCCCAGCGCAGCCGCCAGACGAGCAGCCCGATCCTCGAACTCCCGCCACGTCCGGCTAACCGGATGGCACACCACGGCATCCGCGCCCGGAACGGCTTCCGCAGCGGCCTCCCAGGCAGTGGCCAGATTCAAGGGCACGAGGAGTGACGATATCGCGACCGAACCAGCCAACCCGACTTAGCTCACTCTCCTCATGCCATGATCGCCGGGTGAGATCTGACGCCGTCCACTTCCCACCTGGGGATGATCCAGATTCGGTAGAACTGACTGCCGATGTGAGCCTTCCGGCGGCTTGGAGCAAGTGCTGGGCCTCTCAAACCTCCAAACCAACGCTGTGGGACGCGAGCGCGGGGTGGATTTCCAGGGGCGATTTGGCCCGGCGCACGAAGGCCGCGGCGGGCCGGCTCTTTGGTGCAGGCCTGCGCAAGGGCGACCGGATCATCCTCTCTGCCGCCGCTTCAGTGGATCTCGTGGTGGCCCACGTTGCCGCCCTCAGATTGGGACTCATCGTTGTGCCGGTGAATGGGGCGTACCAGCAGGGTGAACTGGCCCATATCGTCGGCGACGCCGAGCCTCGAGCCGCGGTGGTTGACAACCCCCAGTGGGTTCGATGGCTGGCTGAGCTTGCCCCTGAGATACTGGTGGCCTCCCCCCGGCTGGACCTTGACGATGCCGCAGCCCCCAGCCTCGACCAGCTCTCCAGCCGCGACCCCGCCCTGCTGGGTTACACCTCGGGTACGACCGGTGTGCCCAAAGGGGCGGTGCTGACCCACGGCAACCTGCTGGCGGGTGCCGAATCGGTCCGCATTGCTTGGCGGTGGACGCCAGATGATCGCCTGGTGCTGGCCCTTCCCCTGTTCCACATGCACGGGCTGGGCGTAGGGTTGCACGGCACCCTGCTGACGGGGGCGTCGGCGGTGCTGCTGGACGGCTTTTCCGCCAGTGCGGTGCTGGACGCGGCCGAAGCCCACGACGCCACCCTCTTTTTTGGTGTGCCCACCATGTACACCCGGCTGGCCCAGTCACACCGAGTGAGCGAACTCTCCCGACTACGGCTGTGTGTGGCCGGTTCTGCTGCCCTGCCCGCCGACCTGCATCGTCGACTCGGGGAAGCGGCCGACGTACGGGTGCTGGAGCGCTACGGCATGACCGAGACCATCATGCTCGTGTCCAACCCCTACGACGGCGAGCGCCGAGCAGGCACCGTGGGGTTTCCCCTCCCCGGAGTGGAGCTGCGGCTGGCCCCCGACAGTGGCGAGGTCCTGGTGCGGGGCCCCAACGTGTTCGCCGGCTATTGGCGCCGTCCCGAGGCCACCGAGGAGGCATTCGACGAAGACGGCTGGTTCCGCACCGGCGACTTGGGCGAATTCGATGAGGAGGGATACCTGCGACTGCGAGGCCGGGCCAAAGAACTGGTGATTTCTGGCGGATTGAACGTGTACCCCCGCGAAGTAGAAGATGCCCTGCGCTCCCACTCCGGCGTCGACGATGTAGCCATCACCGGCACCCCCGACGAGGAGTGGGGCGAACTTGTCACCGCCTGGGTCGTCCCTGTCGCTGGCAACACCCCCAAGCTGGAAGACCTGCGATCTCACCTAGACGGCGTGTGCGCCCCCTTCAAGCACCCCCGCCTCCTCCACCTGATTGACGAGCTTCCGCGAAACGCTCTCGGCAAAGCCCAGAAACACCTCTTGGGCTAGAGCGGCTTCAGGTGTACGCAGAGGGGCCCGAGCAAAGCCTCTACGAAAGCGTCATCGCAGTAGAGCTTTTCTCCGTTTAGGAGATTGCCTTCAGCGGGCATCATGGACATGACCATGTGGCGGGGCTTCCCGTCCAACTCGATCCAATACTCCTGGATAGCGCACTGGTCGTTGGTCCATTCCCCCAGCACCCCGTAGCCGGTCACCCGCTGGGCGAATTGTGGATACTGCTCTAGGTAGAACGTCCGGGCCAGATCCCCGCCGGTGAATCCCTTGCCCATGGGCCAGAACTCGTAAGTCGGCTCGTCCACCAGCGTGGCCAGCGTCCGCTCGGCGTCGTTCTCTGCTTCAGCGGCGGCATGCTCGCGGGCCAAATCCAAGATCTCTTCGGGTGTCATCGCCGGAGCCTATCTCTTAGTCGTTTCGCTCAATGCAGGGGTACGTTGCTGGGGTGAGCTCAGCCAAGCCACTGGATGGCGTGCTGGTGGTCTCGATCGAACAGGCGGTGGCTGGGCCATTGGCATCCTGTCGACTGGCTGACGCCGGAGCCAGGGTCATCAAGATCGAGCGAGCCGAAGGCGATTTCTCCCGAGGTTACGACGCGGCCGCCGACGGGTTGTCCAGCTACTTCGCCTGGCTGAATCGAGGAAAGGAGTCGATCGTCCTCGATCTCAAAGACGAGGACGACCAATCGCTGCTGGGTCGGATGATCGAGCAGGCCGAAGTCTGCATCCAGAACTTGGCCGTGGGCGCGGCCGAACGGCTTGGGTTCGGCTCCGGTTCGCTGCGCAATCGGCACCCCCGACTGGTGACTTGCGACATCTCGGGATACGGACCTACCGGGCCATACGCCCAGATGAAGGCCTACGACCTGTTGGTGCAGGCCGAAAGCGGCTTAGTCTCAGTTTCCGGCGCGCCCGGACCGCTCGGCCGGGTGGGGGTATCTGTAGCTGACATCGCCACCGGCGAGGCCGCCGCCCGAGCCATCAGTCAAGCGCTGGTCCGCCAGGCTCGCACCGGCGAGGGCGCCGCCATCGAAGTCTCGCTGTTCTCCACCATGGCCGAATGGATGACCGTCCCCCTGCTGCACCACGACTACCTGGGAAAGGGCCCTGAGCGGGTTGGCCTGGCCCACCCGTCCATCGCCCCCTACGGCGGATTCACCACCGCCGACGGCACCACCTTGCTCATCGCCGTGCAGTCCGACCGGGAATGGGTCACGCTGTGCGAAACAGTGCTTGGCCAGCCTGAGTTGGCCCACGACCCCCGCTTCGCCACCAACAAGGCCCGAGTCACGAACCGGGCAGGGACCGACGACGCCGTCGCCGAAGTATTTGCCCGCCTGAGCACCGAAGATCTCCGCCGCAAGCTCACCGATAGCCGCATGGCCTTTGGCACCGTCAACGACGTGGCCGGTCTCTCAACGCACCCCCAGCTCAATCGGATCACCGTCACCCACGCTGACGGCACCGTCGAAATCCCACCCCCCCCCCACCTCACCCGGACCCCCGTCCCCCACGCTGACGGCCCCGTCGACCCCCCCGCCCCCGCCACCACCGCCGACTGGGACCAAGCCACCGCCGCCGACGCCCCCTCCCTCCCCGCCCTCAACCAACATGGCCCCCAAATCCG
>MPNQ01000055.1 GCA_002239105.1 marine group bacterium Sva0996 bin134
GAATCCCGTGTGACATCAGAGTGGAGATGGCCGCAGAATCCTCTGCGAAAGCCAGGCCCACCTCGTGGGCGCAGCCATAGACGGCCCTGGAAATCTCGATACTGGTTGTGGCCAGCAAAGTGTGGGATATCTGAAGATCATCGGGAATCGAGAGAGAACAATCGCGCTCGGGCTCAGGCGTGGCGGTGGGCTCAGGAGTAAGGGTGGGCTCGGCAGTCGGTGTGGGCTCGGCAGTCGGTGTGGGCTCGGCGGTGGCCGTGGGCACTGCCTCACCCTCGGGTTCGGCGTCGGGGGTGTCGTCCGGCGTCGGCGTAGCCGCTTCTGCGGTTGCAGTTGGGGATCTGGTCGGTTCAGGGGACACACCGGTCTCGGTCGGGCTGGGCAAGCTGGCTCCTGGCGGGGACCCATCATCAGACGAGCAGGAAAACGCCACCAACAGGAGGGCTAATAGAACACATTTTGTTGCCGCCTTGAGCCTCTTTGTCACAACAAGACGGAGGCTAGCCCGACCAACACTCGATTTTGGGTCACCCCAATAACAGCAGTTATTGGCTACTTCTTCGACAGTCCGCTATTGGTTCTCAGCCCACCAAGCGTCAAGTCGGGCCTCGGTGGCAGCCCGGCCCAGGTCGGGTTCGGCCCGCTTCAGCTCCAAAAGGAACCTCAGCGCGGCGCCCACCTCGGGGCCGGGTCCGACGCCGTAGCGATCCATCACCTCATTGCCGTCGATCAGCGGACGCTCGGCCGCCAGGCGCTCTTCTTCGGCTAGTCGGGCGATCCGGGCCTCCATGTCATCCACATGGTGTTGGAGGTCGGCTGCCTTCTGGCGGTTTCTCGTGGTGCAGTCGGCCCTCACCAAATCGTTCAGATGGCCCAGCAGCGGCCCGGCCTCTCGGGCGTAGCGGCGCACTGCCGCGTCGCTCCATCCGTCGGCGTACCCCTTGAACCGGCCCGAGAGCCGCACCAGCTCGCTCACGTCGTCCACCACCTGCTCGGGGTAGCCCAGCGCAGTGAGCCGCTTGCGGGTCATGCGGGCCCCCACCGCCTCATGGTGGTAGAAGGTGACGGTGCCCCGCTCATAGGAACGGGTGCGGGGCTTGCCCACGTCGTGGAACAGCGTGGCCAGCCTCAGGGTCAGGTCAGCGCGGGTCTTGGCCACGACCGCGATGGTGTGGGCCAAAACGTCCTTGTGGCGGTGGATCGGGTCTTGCTCTAGGCGGAGCGCGGGCAGCTCGGGAATTATTTCGTCGGCGAGGCCGGAATCAACCAGATGCCACAGCGGCGGAGCAGGGTCGTCGGCCAAAAGCGCGGCCGTCAGGAGCTCCCTGCGCTCGTCGACGGTGGTGACTACCGCTCCTCCTTGAACACCACATGCTTGCGGGCCACCGGGTCGTACTTCTTCAGCTCGATGCGGTCGCGGTGGTTGATCCGGTTCTTGGTGGTCACGTAGGTGTAGCCGGTGCCTGCGGTGGACTTCAGCTTGACGATGGGGCGCTTGTCACTAGCCATGGCGATCAGACTTTCTCCCCGCGATTGCGCATCTGGGCGATCACTTTTTCAATGCCGTGCTTGTTGATGGTCTTGAGGCCCTTGGCCGAAACGGTAAGGGTGATCCACCGCTTCTCCGACGGCAGCCAGAAACGGTGCTTGTGGACGTTCGGATTCCACCGGCGCCGCGTCTTGCGGTGCGAGTGGGACACGTTATTGCCGAACGATGGGCGGCGACCGGTCACCTGGCAGACCCTTGACATAGGCAACCATGTTACCGGCCCCGCCCCCGGCCCCGACAAACGGGATAAGGCGAGAATTGGGATATCGACTATTCCCACTCGACCTCAACATCAATCACCAACCGTGTGCGGGATAGGGTCGCCGCCATGAAACTCGGACTGGTCTGGGGATATTGGGGCCGTGGGATGCCCGAGGGCTTCGTGCCGCTCACCCAAGAGGCGGAGCGGTTGGGCTATGACTCGGTGTGGACGGCAGAGTCGTGGGGCTCCGATGCGTTCTCGCCGCTGGTGTGGCTGGCCGCCCACACCGAGCGCATCCGCCTGGGCACCGGCATCGTGCAGCTGGCCGCCCGCACCCCCACCGCCACCGCCATGCACGCGGTTACCGCCGACCACCTGTCCAACCAGCGCCTCATCCTGGGCCTGGGCGTGTCGGGCCCCCAGGTGGTGGAGGGGTGGTACGGCCAGCCCGGCAACCGCCCGCTGGCCCGCACCCGGGAGTATGTGGAGATCTTGCGGAGGGTGTTCGCGCGCGACGGCTACCTCACCTTCGAGGGCGACTACTACAACCACCCCTACAGGGGGGAGGGCAACACCGGCCTGGGCAAGCCGCTCAAGATCATGACCCATCCCCCCCGGGTCGACATCCCCATCTTCATCGGCGCCGAGGGTCCCAAGAACATCGCCCAGACGGTGGAGATCGCCGACGGGTGGCTGCCGCTGTACTACTCGCCGTTCCGCCCCGAGGTGTACGCCGAGTCGATCGCCGGGCGCTCGGACGACTTCGAGATCACCGTCCACACCACCATCAAGGTCACCGGCGACTCCCCCGAGGAGATGGCCGAGGCGCTGTTCCCCACCAAGGCCTCCCTGGGCTTCTACATCGGCGGGATGGGAGCCAAGGGCCAGAACTATCACACCAAGCTCATGGCCCGGATGGGTTTCGAGGAGGAGGCGTACCACATCCAAGACCTGTTCTTCGAGGGGCGCCGGGAGGAGGCCATCGCTGCGGTCCCCGACCAGTTCGCCGACGAGATCTCCCTGGTGGGATCGCCGGAGCGGATCCGCGACCGGCTGGCGGCCTGGGAGGAAAGCCCGATTACCGGCATCAACGTGGGGGCCCGAAACGCCGAAGAGCTGCGCACTATCGCCGAAGTCATCCTCGGTTAGGGATAATGGCCCCATGAGCGAACCCATCACCTTTTACTTCGACCCGCTTTGACCATGGTGCTGGCAGACAGCCCGTTGGGTTCGTCAGATTGAAGACGCCGGTGAAGTGAGCGTCACCTGGGGTTTGTTCTCGTTGGCCATCGTCAACTGGGACAAGCCCATGGACGAGTTCGACCCCGACCGGGGCGTGGGCGTGCGCTCTCTGCGCACTGCGGTGAAGGCCCGAGAGGTGGGCGGCAACGACGGCATCGGGGCTTACTACAAGGCCATCGGACACCGGGCGTTCGACCTGGTGGAGTCGGTGGACGAGCTCGACACCATTCGGGCCGCCGCGGTGGATGCCGGCTTCGACGCCAGCCTGGTGGACGACGCCCTGGCCGACGACAGCACCTGGGAGACGCTGAAGTCCGAGCACACCATCTTGTGCGATGAGACCCGCAGCTTCGGGGTGCCCACCATCCGCTTGGAGGGCGGGCAGGGCCCCGCTCTGTTCGGCCCGGTGATCAGCAACCCGGCCGAGTCGACCGAGGAGGCAGTGGAGTTGTGGCGCCACGTGCGCTGGCTGACCGCCTACGACAACTTCGCCGAACTCAAGCGCGACCGCTTGCCCCCCGACCTGGAGGCCTATAGGCGGAGGTACGCCGACGACGGCTGACGCAGTCCCAGGAGCGGCGGCTGAGCCTCGCCCCCTCTGGCGTCGGCGAGGGGCGCGGTGGTTCGCCGCTGCCGTGGTTGTGGTGCAACTCGCGCTGGTGGCCAACGGCTACCGGGATCCGCACAACTTCTTCGCCTTCCAGCCGTTCAACGAGTCGAGCACCTATGCGGTGGAGCTGGTGCGAGTGCTGGACGACGGCGAGCGGGTGGCGGTGCCCGACGGCCGCTGGGAGGGCTACGACTGGGACGAGCTGATCGACTGGGGGCCTCTGCGATCGCCCTGGCGTCAGCGCCACGCCTTCTCAGGGGTGGACGCGGTGGTGGACTTCTTGGACCATGCCCTCGACTGGGTGGCCGACCACAGCCCCGGCGACACCGAGACCCTCTACTGGGAGGCCGCCGTCACCTACTACCGCAACGCCCGCGGCCCGTACGTCACGGTGGTCCGCAGCCACGAGCGGGAGCTGGGCGGCCCATGACGGCCACCACCTCTTCGCTTGCCGCCGCCAGCTGGCGGGTCGGGTGCCGCCGGTGGCTGGGCGAGGTGTTCGACCAGCCGGCCAGCGTGCGGGGCGTCGCGGTGCTGCGCATCGTGCTGGGCCCGTCGGTGATCTGGCACCTGCGACCGTTTCTGGCCGACTCGCTCAGCGGCATCACCTACCACGACCGCTTCCAGCAGCAGTGGTGGCCGTGGTTCCCCAACGCGCCGACCGGGCTGTATGTGGCGCTGTTATGGGTGGGGGTGGCCGCTGCGGTGCTGATGACCGTGGGGTTGTGGTCGCGAGCGGCCACCTGGACGGCCTTTGCGGTAGTGGCCTACAACCTCTTCTTGTCGGAGACCCACTTCCACCACAACCGGGCCTTTCTGGTCATCTTGTTGGCCGGGGTTGCCCTGTGCGACAACGGACGGGTGTTGTCGCTGGACGCCCGCCGCCGCCCGCCTCTTGATGATCGGGCCCTGGTGTGGCCGCTGTGGCTGTTGCGGTTCGAGGTGGCCGTTGTGTACTTCGCCTCGGGGTTCTCCAAGCTGATCGACTCCGACTGGGTGGGCGGCCGGGTGCTCCACGACCGCACCATCCGCTACCAGCACGAGGTGCGCGACACCCTGGGCGACACCCTGGCCGACCCGGTGCTGGAGGTGGTGACCGCCCGGGCGTTCCACTGGGTGCTGTCGCCGGCCGCGGTGGCCACCGAACTGTTCATCGCCTTCGGCCTGTGGTTCCGCCGCACCCGGCTGGCCGCAGTATGGGTGGCGGTGGCCTTCCACGTGGGCATCGAGGTGAGCGCCCAAGTGCAGGTGTTCAGCGTGATCGGCATCGGCGCCTTGGCCCTGTGGGCAGTTCCGTCTACCCGCGACCGCACATTGGTTACCCCTAGCCGCTGGGTTGGGCGGCTCGACTGGATGGCCCGGTTCGACATCACCGTGGTGCCGGGGGCATCGTGGTGCATGGTGGATCGCGATGGCACAGAGTTGGAGGGGCGAGAAGCCCGCCAGTTCGTGATGACCCGGCTGCCAGCCACGTTCTTGTTCTCCCGTATCTGGCGGTACCGGTGAGCGCTTTGTCGTCGGCACGGCGGCTCTGGTCCACACGAGCCACGCGGCGTCTCATCGCCTGGGCGGTGGTGTGGGTGGTGATCGCCGGTCTGTTGCGGGTGACGCTGGCCGCGCCCGAGGTGTGCCCGCAATACTCCCCCGGCGACGGCCAAGCAGCCATCGACGCCGGGGCCGATTGGATCGTCCGCACCCAGGAGCCCTCCGGGCGCTACCTGTACGAATACGACCGACGCACCGAGTCGGCGGTTCCGGGCTACAACCTGGTGCGCCACGCCGGGGGCACCATGTCGCTCTACCAGCTGGCCATCGCGCAGCAGGGCCAAAACCACCAGGTGGTGGAAGCCGCCGACCGGGGCATGAACTACCTGCTGGATCGGGCGGTAGAAACCAGCGACGGGGGAATGGGACCGGCGCTGTCGCCCCGGGGGCCGGTGAAGACGGGGACGGCTTCGCTGACCCTGGTGTCGTTGGCCCATCGGCGCATCCTCACCGGCGACCCTAGGTTCGACGAGGAGATGAGGGCGCTGGGCAGGTTCCTCATGGGCCAGCAGCTGCCCGACGGCGGGATGCTCAACTTCTGGGATCCCAAGACCGGTGCGCCGGTGCCCGGAGAGCGGTCCCGATTCGCCACAGGGGAGGCCGCGTGGGGATTGGCCTTGATGCACGAGGCCTTCCCCGGCGAGGGGTGGGACGCCCCGGTGTGGGCCATCATGGACTACCTGTCCACCGAGCGGGACGAGTTGGAAGAGCTGTGGCCCCCGCCGTGGCCCGACCAGTGGGCCGCTTACACGCTGGGCGAGATGGCCGAGTGGGGCCTCGAAGAACACCACCTCGAATACGCCCAGCGCCTGGCCGGTCGCTTCGGCCAGATGATCCGCTGGGACGCCCAGCGGGAGGGCGTCGCCGAGATCTCCCATCTGCCCATGCCCCGCGGCGGCGGCTACGGCACCATCTTGGAGGGGCTGGGCGCATTGGAGTGGCTGTGGCTCAATGAGCCCCGCCTCGCCGACGCTCCGCTGCGGGACCGGCTGGAGTGCGGGGCGGCCCGCTTGGCCGAAGCCCAGGACGCCGACGGCGCTTGGTACTACGACGATCTAACCAGGGTGGACGACCAGCAGCACGCCGTCTCCGGCCTGCTAATGGCCGATGTCAGTTTCAACCTCGGAGGAAACAAGCCATGAAGGAAGTGACGCCATGAGCGGACTCGGACCGGTGATGTTGATGGTGCTGGCTGCGGCCAACCCGGCCGCGGGAGCGCTGAGCGTGGCCTGGCGCCCCTCCAACCGAGACCAATGGCGTCCCCGTGTGATGCTGGCCGTTGCCGCCGCGGTGGGCGCGCTGTGGGTGATCGCCGCCCTGGCCGAACCAATCCTCGACGGCCTGTCGGTAACGACGGGCACTTGGCGGCTAGCCACCGCCGTGCCCTTCGCAATAGCCGGAGTGCGCTGGATGGTGTTCCCCGCCCACCCGGTAACCGATGAGCCCCGAGCCGGAACCCAGATGGCCCTCATCGCCCTCACCGTCCTGTTCACCCCCCAGCTGGTGGCCGTAGTCCTCGCCACCGCCGCCCACGACGGCACCCTGCGAACCATGGCCGGCGTAGTTCTGGCCGGCGTACTCACCGTCGTCCTCCTCTGGTTCCGCGCCACCCCCACCCCCCTGCTGTCGGTGGTCGCCCGCCTCCTCGGCGGCATCGCCATCGTCCTCGCCATAGCCCTAGGAGTAGACGGCACCCAGACGATCTGAGCGACTTCTCCTCCGCCGCTGTCTTGAATTTGGCTACCAGTCGAGCGGTTCACCTTTTATGCCTCCGTCTTCGCACAGTTCATCTATCCATTCGATGAAGACATCCTTCACTTCAATCGGAAAGTTGCGATGGAAATCCCGCATACCAACAAACAAATGACGATATTCTGGCGAGATGAATAACCTAGGTAGAACTATCGCCTTTTCTCCGAAATAGATGAACTTTCTAGAGATCAGTACTCTCGGCGGATTCGTGTCCTTCTTTACGTGACTATAGTTGGGACTACCGTCCGCAAGACTATGGCGTCCGTCTTCCTGAATCCAGTCATTTGAACCTAATTCACAGTGGTATATGTTGTCGCCATAGCGCTGCTTTACGCTGCCTGGTCGGAATGGCCGCTTCTGCAAAAATCGGGGATCGTTCCAATAGTCGTTGAAGCACATGGCCTCCTCTACTTGCATTGCATAAACCAATTTACCGCCTTGATTTTTCTGTATTGACCCAACGCCAGCGACCCAGTCTCCTAGTTGAGCTCCTTTGCGTACTTTTGGCTTACAAGTGGCTAAAGTGCAGTAGCCGTAAAATGGGTTTGGAGCAAAGCCAATATCGTGACGCACCACGTAAACGAAGAGATCCAATGGTCAACAATCAATCCGCTTAACCGATTGGTTTCCTCGCGGGATACCATCAGAAGTCTCGCTAATCTGCTCGCCGTTTAGCGCTCGGATGATCTTATCTGCATTCCATGCAACCACCGCGTCCGCAGACTTTTCTAGCGGTTCAGGCAGTTCACACTCCGCATGCCCGTGCGCCCAAACGCCAATTACCAGCTTATTGGCTTTCTGTGCATATTCTATTTCCCAATCAACCCAGTCATGGTTCTTGGTGTCAGGCGTAATCAGCACGATCACCTTTCCAGCCCACTTGATGTTAGGGGCAAGAATTCCTCGCTTGATGTAGTCCGGGCTGCTTGCCTGATTCGGCTTGTCGCTCGTGATCGACGCGTCTCGGACCTCGACCCCTCTCCCTTCCAACAGGGACTTGAGGGCGCTCACAAGACCATCATCCTCATGCCGGTGCGCTACAAATACATTGTGAATCTCACTCAATGGCTACTCCTGACGCCTGCGGTCGCCTGTCGGCCTTGCCATATTGTCTGAAAAGTACTGTAATGTGCCTTCATGCCGTCGTCCATGCTTGATATCTACGTCGTCTGGCACCCTGACGACATCGAAGGCGACGAGATCGCTCGCCAAGTGATCGAGCATTTTCATGGTACCCCCTATGTCGGCCTAGTTGGCGGTTCAGTCGAGGTATACACCAGATCAGTTTCTTGGGGACCTGATTCCGGCACCCCTCGACCTATTCCTCCTGTTGAACCGCAGCCCCAAGGCCTGACTTCTCCTCTGTTCTCCGCTGTCGTGCTGTTGGTAGGAGTCGAGCTCCTTAGGGCCGTCGAGGATCAGTCATCCGGATGGCGTGACTATCTGTCGGAGATCGTTGAAGCTAGAAACCAAATCAACAACGTTGGGGTCTTCCCAGCCCTGATGGTGGACTGGAGTAGAAACGACCAACTCGGGGAAGTGCTCGCGGGCATCCAGACGCTTCCGCCCTCCAGCACCAATGACACCGCAGTTCTGTGTCGAGAGATCTCCCAGCAGATCACTCAGATGATCGGAGACCCTCTAGGTGGGCGGCTCACTGTCTTCATCAGCCACACCAAAGAGCATTCCCAGACCGAAGACGCGGCCTGGGCGCGCGACCTCGTTGACCGCGTCCGCACAAGAATTGGCAATACACATCTCCAGGAGTTCTTCGACGAATCCGATCTACATCCTGGTTCTGACTTCGAGGAGAAGCTTGACAACAACGCTGCTTCCAATAGTCTCCTAGCCCTTCGAACCGGCCTCTACGCTGGCCGAGACTGGTGCCAACGGGAGTTTCTGACGGCCAAACAGGCTGGTATGCCGATCGTCGCACTGAACGCTACTCGCCTTTCAGAGGAGCGCGGATCGTTCCTCCTGGATCATGTCCCAGTAGTGGGTTACCAAGACGGCGACGAAGACGCTAAGAACAGAAGCATCGATACAGCTCTCAACTTGCTCGTAGACAGAGCACTTCGCTACTCGCTCTGGAATCTGCAGCAGAATGATCTTCGTTCGCTTGGGATCGACTGGGCACCACCTGAAGCACCAGAACCTGCAACCCTGATTCCGTGGCTACTTGAGCGTCCGATGGCCGCCGGCAGCCATGTCACAATCATGCATCCCGATCCCCCTCTTGGTGCCCGGGAAGACGAGCTGATCCGAATGTTGTTCACCCTGGCTAGCACAAATGCTACCGTTGAAATTGTGACGCCTCGCACCTACGCGGATCGCGGCGGTAGGGGCCTCTGATGGGGGACCTGAGACTTCGGCCATCCAATGCACTAGACGGCCTACGGGTCGGTATCTCAGTATCGGACAGCGCAGATTTGCCCATGCTGGGCCTCCATGCGCGCCATGCCGAACTAGCACTGGCCGAAATTGCAAGATCTGTTCTACTCCTTAGCGGACGCCTTGTGTACGGAGGTCGAGTCAGCCCACCCGGGTTTTCTCAGTTTCTCCTACGGGAACTCGAACGCTATGGCGACCATCCCGATTCCCTCACCCTTTGCCTAGCCGCCCCTGAGCACGAGACGCTCACACCCAAACAGCTCAAGGACCTCAACAACAAGCTGCAAGCTCGTGGGAGAGTCGTCCGCCTTTCTCCACGTGGTCTTGCCGTAGACAGGGAATCCATTCCTAGTCCTCCTAATGAGCAGCCCAGTGAATCTTCTAGCTACAGTGCAATGAGGCATTACCTCTGCTCAACTACTGATGCGCGAGTCATATTGGGGGGTCAACTCGAACAATTTCAAGGCAACATGCCTGGAATTATCGAAGAAGCGATCAATTCAATCAAGGCAGAGCAACCCTTATATGTTGTAGGTGGATTTGGTGGCGCCGCTGCCCTTGTTGCAAAGACCCTCAACATTGATAGTTTTGACTGGGCACCATCCAACTTTCCAATACGACCAGATGACAAGAGAATAGACGACTCGCTCTCAAAGTTAAGGTCGGCCGCGGACCAAAGCAACGTTTCAATTCGATGCTGCGGCCTCGACGAACTGGAGTTGCAAAAACTCTCTATGACACATAGACCCAAAGAAATCGCATCCATAATAGTCAATGGACTTGCGGCAGTTCACACTAACAGCCATTGATCATGTGCACCCTTTATCGCTTCAAGTTTTTCTACTCATAGTGGAGTTCAATAAATGACTACAATACGGGCGAAACAACAACCCAAAACAACTGCCGGATACGATGCATATTGGAGATTCGCCTCTAAACGTCAAGAAATCTATTTGCGAAAATTATCTGGAACCTTAAAGGACAACCCCCCAGATGATCCGATCCTAGCAGTAAATCGCTTTACGAATGCCTATCGGGCATCCGATCGCGTGAGTCAATTCCTAATCTCCCACGTTCAATACAATCAGGAGTGGAATTGGTTAGACACTTTCGTACGCACTCTTTTGTTCAAGATCTTTAACCGAATAGATACTTGGAACTACCTGTTAGAACAAATTGGAGAGCCTGACTCTAATGCGCTATTCGATCGAACGATCGATGCTGCACTCGAAGAGTTGGCAAATCATCAACCAATATATTCAGCAGCTTACATTATGCCACCACCAAGATCTTCAACTGGCCCCAAATACGTAAGACACTTGGATCTTCTTCGAACCATGATCGATGAAGAAGCGCACAGGCAAATTCAAGATACCTCTTCTATGGAACAGGGTTATAATATATTCCTTCGGTATGACTCTATCGGCAATTTTCTAGCTTACCAATTCATTTCTGACCTAAATTACTCGAGCTACCTTGATTATTCAGAACAAGAGTTTGTTGTACCTGGACCCGGGGCTATCCGTGGAATTAGGAAGTGCTTTCTTGCCACTAAAGACTTGTCGCATGAAGACCTAATTCGATGGATGCATGATCATCAGCATGAAGAGTTTGAAACACGTCAACTACCTTGGGATGGACTTTGGGGACGCGACTTACAACTGATTGATATTCAAAACCTATTCTGCGAAGTAGACAAGTACACACGGGTTGCAATGCCAGAATTAAGTGAATTTGCACCAGGAACCCGTATCAAGCAACGTTATCGACCGGACCCATCCCCTTTGACCGCCTGGTTTCCTCCAAAGTGGGGCATCAACGAGAATATTGTGTTTGCACCTTCGCCTGAAGACATCGGAATTCAGGAGTCACTATTCTGTGACCAAGAGTTCGTTGAAGAAGGTCAACTGACGCTTGTCTAGGTCACACTTCACGAGACCTCCCCGATTGTCCCTCAGTTGAAGAAAAATTGAAAAAGCCTGCTCGTAAGCACTACGCCAAGCCGCTACTGGTTGATTTGACACTTCTAAATCAATCACAGTACGTCTCACGTGTTTAAGTAGGTTCCAATCAATATACTTAGCATCATAGTCGTACGGCTCAAGATAGTTGAAGACAAAAGCTGCAAGTCCCTCTTCAATCGCTTTTGCCCTTGCCCCATCCTCCACACGATCTCTTTCCTCTACATTCCGACGTTGCGCACCCATCAACGCTCGTAAGACAGGAGACCACCCCAAGACAGTAGCATGCGCCAAGTGGATTATGTCATGATAACGGTACCCATCATCTATTGTTGAATTATCGTTTAGGTCATCGCCGAGTTGATTATTTCCTTGTTTTCTTTCCTTTTCTTCTTCTACTCTCCTAGCTGTAAGACCCATAGAGGTTGTGTACTCGTGATGAGGGTGTGCCGTTGATGGCGGTGTGGTGGCGGTGGAGATTGTAGTGGTGGATCCAGGTTTGGAGTCGGCGTCGGCGGTCGGGTTCTGATCTGAACTTGTGTGAGTAGAGGAACTCGTCTGTGAGGGTGCGGTTGAATCGCTCGGCTTTGCCGTTGGTTTGGGGCCGGTAGGGCCTGGTGAAGGTGTGGGCGATGGCGCGGGCGGCGAGCTGGGCGGCGAATTTCTTAGACCGGAAGTTCGGCCCGTTGTCGGTGATGATCTCGTCGACGGCGACGCCGATGGAGCGGAACCAGACGCGGGCCCGCTCGAAGAAGCCGACCAGCGTGTCGGCGGTCTCGTTGTCGAGGGCCTCGACGTAGGCCAGGCGGCTGTGGTCGTCTATGGCGACGTGGAGGTAGCTGTAGCCGACTCTGGGGCGGAGCTTTGTGCCGCGGGCTGCGGTGTTGGCTCTGCCGTGGGCCCTCCACCCGCCCCCGGGGGGGATCTTGCCCACCTTCTTGACGTCCAAATGGACCAGGTCGCCCGGCACAGGGCGCTCGTAGCGGCGTATCACCCGCCCGGTGGGCCGGTCCAGCCAGCTCAGGCGGTTCAGCCCGTTTCGCACCAAGATTCGGTGCACCGTCGACGCCGGCACCCCCAACCGGGCTGCGATGCGCGCCGGCCCCCACCGCTTCTGGCGCCGCAACCGGCACACCTTGGCCTCGACCGCGGCATCGGTTCGCCGCGGCGACCGATGAGGCCGAGACGACCGGTCCACAAGGCCGGCCTCGCCGTGCTCAACCCAGCGGCGCCACCACTTCGCCACCGTGGCCCGCGACAGGCCCATCTGAGCGGCCACATGGGCCTGGGCCATCCCCGCCTCGACCCGCTGGACGATCAACAACCTCCCCATCGGGGTGAAACGTGCATTAGCGTGCGACATCGAGCCTCCCTTGCTCTGTGCGGTAGTTCGCAACCACCACACTGGCATCGGAGGCTCACCTCATAGCGGAGCTAACAACCTCTATGGGCACTACACCTAGCCAATTCCCCTTGAGGCTCCATCCTCACAATAGCCACTTGGCCTGTACGGTCTTCTACAAACCGCACTTCCATATTTCGCAAGAATTTCTGCTCAGGAAATCTGTGATCATCATAGTCAGGAAGTGGTCCCATATCTGAAGACCACAGTTCTCTTGTCTTCTGCAGATTCTCCTGAATGACTTGATTGAGATCTATATTAAGTCTGCGAGCTAGAGCGGCCACATACCATAGGAGGTCGCCCAGTTCCTCCTTTACATTCTCTTCCAGACCTTGCGATAGGCCCGCATCTCTGAACCACTTCTTACCTTCCGACACAACTGACCCAGCTTCTCCTGCGATTCCAAATAGTGCTATCTTGACAGCTTCCTCTTGATCATCCATCTGATCGGTTTCGGCTGACTGCTGCTTGTATTCATTAAGGTCCATAGCTAGTCCTCTGAAGTCAGAATTGTCCCCCACAATGGTTGGGGGCCAACTGCCGGATGTTAGTTGCTACTCCAGCGCCCAGAGATGATCTTGCCTCTGTCATCGGAGTCAGCTACAGAAATTGTGGAGGTTGGGGTTCTAATCCAGAAAGTCTCCCCTTGGCCCTTGCGGTCCATGACTGGGAAATCCGAAGGGTTGATGCTGACTCGGGCTAGTTGATTGCCGATAACGGTGTGGAACTCCCAGGAAACGAGTGGGAGGACCGCATCACCTAGGCGGCTACTGATCAGGTTCTGTAGGTGCTGGCCCCATAGGTCTTGGTCGCCTCGCTCGCCGCGTTTGGAGAACGTGGCGTAGTCGTCTTCTAGTCCGTGGACTGAGCCGTCGTCGGCCACCCCAACCAGGAGGGTGCCGCCGTATTCGGAATTGGCGAAGCCAGCGATGGTCTTGATCACGGCGTCCTCAGGAATGCCTCCCTTTCGCTGCTCTCGGATGTCCCAGCGGAGGGTGGACTTGTATTCCAAGAATAATGACTCTCGGTCGGGCCCGAGCAGATCGCCGATGGGGCAGGTCCGCTGTCTCGCGACGGAGGCGCGCCTCTGGACGTTGACGGCGAAGATGTCCATGACCTCGGCCTGGAGCTCGTTGCTGTCGAGGTAGGCATAGATGAGGTCGCTGTTGCGGTCCATCCGTGACAACAAGGCCTTCTCGTAGCGGGCGGGGAAGACGTGGGTTCGGAACGTGTCTTCGTCGTTGTTTATCGCTTGGTTCTGAATTTCCACGTCCGAGATGAGATCGCCGGCGGCGGCCTCGAACACTAGGCGGTCTTCCTCGGTCCAATCGGTTCCGAAGCGCTCATTCAGGCGGGCGATGATCTGGGACAGGCGTTCTTCCTCGGGGTCGCTAAGCGGACCGGTCCCGGAGTAGATGGTGGCAACTTCTCCCTCGCCATCGGGCAGCGAGATTGAGCCCTCAAACCCAATTTCATGCCGTAGGTGGGTGAGTTCCACCTCTGTGCCCAAGTTGATGCTCTCACCGGGGTCCCGATCCCGGATGAGCATGGCCAGTGCACGGCAGAACAAGTAGTCGCGCTCCAACTCGGGGTTGCGGAACGGCACGACCAGCGACAAGAACCCGTACACCCGCACAAATCGGGCCAGCGAATCACGGAATGAATCCTGGTCGTCGTCGTCCAACGCCCGGAACCGGTCCGCAGCGGGCTGGAGGGCGGCGTCGATCTGTGCATGGTTTCCCTCCCCCATCAAAAGCACCGCCGCTCGCTGCATCTCGCCGGTGTCGAGAATGCCGAAGGCATCGAGCTCGCGCCGGGTGTCGAACAACAGGTTCGGATCGGTCGGCGGGGCCACGGTCTTGCCGTGGTACACCGCGAACTCCTCGCCGATCTGATGAGCATCATTTACGAAGTCGATCACGAAGGTGCCCGACTTGTCGGGGTGTATGCGGTTGAGCCTCGACAGAGTCTGAACCGCGGCCAAACCGGTGAGGGTCTTGTCCACGTACATGGCGGTCAGCTTCGGCTGGTCGAAGCCGGTCTGAAACTTCTCGGCCACCACCATGATCTGCCACTCGTCGGTGTCGAACCGCCCGGCGGTCTGGGACTCTGGGAATCCGTTAGCCTTTGACTCGGTAAGTCCCTCAACCTCGCCCGAGAATGCCACCAGCACACCGAGGTCGTATCCCAGGTTGTTGGCGTAGCCCCGAAGTGCCTCCCACATCCGCACCGCATGGGGCCGCGATGAGCACACCACCATCGCTTTAGCCTCGCCGCCAACCTGCCTCGCGATCTTGGTGCGGTAGTGCTCGACGATTATCTCCGCCTTCTGCGCCAGATTGTCGGGGTGAAGGGCCACGAATCTGGCAAGCGCAGTACGAGCCTTGCCGGTGTCGTACTCGGGGTCGTCTAGGATGGCCTTTTCCAGATGGAAGTACTGGTTGTAGGTCAGGTAGCCGGCTAGCACATCCTCAATGAAGCCCTCCTCAATGGCCTGGCGCATCGGATACAGGTGGAATGGCTCGTGTCGTCCGCCGTCGCCGACCTCGCCAAACAGCTCCAACGTCCGGCCCTTGGGCGTGGCCGTGAACGCGAAGAACGACAAGTTGGGCTGACGGCCGCGGGCGGCCACCGCCTCGGCAAGCAGCGTCTCGATCTCCCCCGCCTCCATATCCGTGTCGATCTCGGGTTGAGCCGAGCCCAGCGCCCGACGTAACTCCCTAGCCGCCTCGCCGGTCTGCGATGAGTGGGCCTCGTCGACGATCACCGCGTAGTTCCGCTCGGGCAGCGTCTCGATCTTGTCGAAGATGAACGGGAACTTCTGCAATGTGGTGACGATGATGCGCGCCTGCTCACCGGAGAGCGCCGCGGCGAGCTGCGCCGAGCTCTCGTCAATGCGCTCCACCACACCGAGGGTTTGTTCGAACTGGCTGATCGTGTCCTGAAGCTGGCGGTCGAGAACAACGCGGTCGGTAATCACCACCACCTTGTTGAACACCTGGGCGTTATCGTCGGTGTGCAGCGACGACAGCCGGTGCGCCAGCCAGGCGATCGAGTTCGACTTGCCCGACCCCGCCGAGTGCTGCACGAGGTAGCTGTGGCCCGCACCGCGCTCTTTGGCATTGGCTTCTAATCGCCGCACAGCATCCCACTGGTGGAACCTCGGGAAGATCACCTCCGGGCGGGCCCTTGAGCCACGGGAGGGCTTCTCTACATGGATGAAGCGGCCCAGAATGTCCATCCAGGCATCGCGTGACCACACTTGTTCCCACAGGTACGCGGTGCGGTGCCCGGCAGGATTGGGCGGGTTCCCCGCGCCCAGGTTGTGGCCCCGGTTGAATGGGAGAAACCGGGTGCGGGTGCCAGCCAGACGGGTTGTCATGGCCGCCGATGCGGGGTCGACCGCAAAATGCACCATACCCAGCCGGCCCAGAGTTCTGTTGTTGTGGGGCCGGTCGGTTCGGTACTGGGCGATTGCGTTCTCGACGGTCTGGCCGGTAAGCGGATTCTTCAGCTCAGCCGTGGCAACCGGTATCCCGTTGACAAACAATCCCAAGTCAATGGTTCGAGATGCATCCGGTTCAAACGGAAGCTGCCGAACGACCGACAACACATTCGCTTCATACCGCTGTGCCAGCTCCGGCGTCAGCCCTTGGGCCGGCTTGAAGTACGCCAGCCGGATCTTGACGTTCCGGTCCACCACCCCGTGGCGCAGAACGTCCACCGTCCCCCGCTTGTCCAGCTCCGACGCCAACCGCTGCACAAATCCCGACTGCGCCTGGTTCGGATCGCCCCCGTAAGCCGAGTCCACCAGCCGCTCCCAGTCAGGCGCCTGCGTCGCCCCAATGAACTCGAACAGATCAGCCGTGTCCACCCCCGCCCCCGCGTCGAAGTCACGCGGCTCGCCCCCAGCAGTGCCCACCTTCACCCGTCGATAGCCACCATGCTCCACCAGCCACAATGCGATGTGCTCCTCAAAAGCTGCCTCAACAGCAGGCATCAGCCGTCACCCCTCATGCGGTCGAGACATCCCCGACACATTATGCCGCGCCAAGGCCCGCATCCCCGTACTCCGCTAAGGCAGGATGCTGTGATCTCCAACAGATGCCACTTAGCTGCGCCAGGGAGGCAGTGTGCCCACTTTGCAAAACTTGCAAAAGAGGCAGTATGTGGTTCGGATGGCCACGTGGCGCACACGCTGCGGTGGATGACGCATACTTGTGATGTGGAAAAATCACAGCGAGTTCAGCCGTCGCTCAAACTGCCGCCATTGCCGCCTCTGGACTTCAAAATGCGCCCGTATGGTCTTGCCAGAGACTGCTTCAGCGACAAGCTGCCCGCAAGCAGTTTCGCCGAGGTCTGCTCGACTTTGGCGTTCGACAACGCCAGAGTGGTGAAACAGCTCACCGCTGGGTTCGGCGCGGCGATCGAACATCACCACCTAGAGTCTGCTGGCAGCGATGGGCGAGGATACGGGCTCCATTAGCGACCCCGAACGGTTGGTGGCACACGAGGTCTCCCCGGCCGAACAGCCGTATAGTAGGACCGAAGAATTCGAGATCACCGCGACCCTGTCGCAAGCACCGCTCCCTCACCCCGAGATTTACGGGGAGTTCGAGCGGCAAGTTCCGGGCACAGCCGAATGGCTGAGGGAGACAGCCGCCTGGATGACTTTGAACCTCACCGGGTGTTGCGCAGGCTCCAACCCTTGAGAGGATGGAGCCATGACAGAGCAGCGACGCCGGGGGAAATACCCGGATGAGATGCGCGAGCGCGCGGTGCGGATGGTGTTGGAGGCCCAGCGGGACTGCGGTTCGCAGTGGGAGGCGATCTCGTCGGTGGCTGAGAAGCTGGGGCCGACGCCTGAGACGGTGCGCAAGTGGGTGCGCCGGATGGAGATCGATGCGGGGCGCCGGCCGG
>MPNQ01000013.1 GCA_002239105.1 marine group bacterium Sva0996 bin134
CACCCCGAACGGCGACCCGTCTTCGGCCAGCCTGGGCAGCTCGGTAGTGGCGGTTGTCTCGTATTGGACGGCCGGACGAGGCTCTGCCGCCCTTACTCCGCGAGCCACTTGCCGAGCGAAGCCCGCCGCCGCCTCATCAGGGGTGCGCGGCCACACCTCAGGCACGAATCTGGGCCACACCAGTAGCTCCGGGAAAGGGATGGCGGTGGGTTCGGGGGTTGCGGACGGTGTGGTTGGCACTGGTGATGGCGTTGGCGTCAGGATTGCCACCGTCGGAACCTCGTCCAGGTTCACGGTCTCCGCTACCGCCTCCGCCACAGCCTCTTCAGGCTCCTCTGAGTCGTTGCCGCAAGCGGCCATCACGAGGACAGCCGCAAACAGTACGGCCCGAATCCGGCGGGTCACCCTCGAACACTATCCTGAGACGCTCATGCTCCCTGCTGACATCAAGCCCATCTCGGTCGACGACCACGTCATCGAGCCACCCCACCTGTGGCAGAGCAGGTTGCCGGCGGCATATCGCGACCGGGGTCCCCGGGTGGTGGAGCTGGAGAACGGCACCGAGGCCTGGCTGTATGAGGATCAGGTGATCCAGACGGTGCGGGGCAACACCCGCACCCTGCCCGGTTTCGACGACGACCCCCTCGGCGTGGCCCGGTTCAGCGAGATGCGCCCCGGCTGCTACGACCCCAAAGCCCGGCTAGAAGACATGGACCTCGACGGCATCTGGGCCCAGGTCAATTTTCCCGATTTCTGCCGATTTGCCGGCCACCGGTTCGTGGTCAGCGAAGACCTCGACCTTGCCGCGCTGTGCGTGCGGGCCTACAACGACTTCATCTTGGAGGAGTGGTGCGCCACCGACCCCCAGCGGCTCATCCCCCTGATCGTGGTGCCGCTCTGGGATCCGGCCGCGGCCGCCGACGAGGTGCGCCGCACTGCGGCAATGGGGGCCCGGGCGGTGGCCTTTTCCGAGAACCCCACCACCCTGGGGCTGCCGTCGGTGTTCACCGACAACTGGGAGCCGCTGTGGGCCGCAGTGAACGAAACCGGACTGGTGGTGTGTTTGCACATCGGCTCGTCGTCCAAGCTGATCAAGTCGTCCGAGGACGCTCCGCCGTGCACGATCCTGCCCTATGTGGGGGCCAACTCCATGATCGCCTGCTCCGACTGGCTGTTCTCCGGCATCTTGGACCGCCACCGTTCCATTCAGGTCGCCTTCTCCGAGGGCGGCGCCGGCTGGGCCCCCTACCTGCTGGAGCAGTCCAGTGACGTGTTCGAGAACTTCCGGGTGCAGCTCCCCGCCGAGCGCCCCCCTCGGGAGACTTTCGCCGAGCACATGACGGTGTGCATGCTGCGCGACGACACCGCCATTGCCGCTCTCGACGTGATCGGCGAGGACAACATCACCTGGGAGTCCGACTACCCCCACGAGTCCACCCTGTTTCCCCACAGCATGGAATCCCTCGCCCACACCACCGCCCCCATGACCGAGGACACCGCCCGAAAATTCGCTGAGACCAACGCCCGCCGATTGTTCAAGATCGGCGCTTGAGCCACAGTGCCGGAAGTAGTGTGATTCCCCATAATCAATATGAGCGCGCCAATGACCAAGACCGAATCCCTCCATCAGCCCCGATACGACTGGAGCGCTGAAGAGGCCGAGGCACTCATTTCGCGACCGTTCCACGATCTCTTGGCTGCTGCGCACGAGGTCCACCGAACCCGCAACGATCCCCATGTGATCGAGGCCGCGATGCTGTTGTCCATCAAGACCGGGGCGTGCCCCGAGGACTGCGCGTACTGCCCGCAGTCGGCCAAGTGGAACACCGGCCTCAAAGCCGAGCGACTCATGCCGACAAGCGACATTCTCGCCGCCGCCGAACGCGCCCAGAAGGCTGGCGCTACCCGCTTCTGCATGGGTGCGGCGTGGCGGGAGCCGAACGACCAGCAGGTTGCCGACGTCGGCGACGCGGTTCGCGAGGTGGGTGCGCTGGGCATGGAGACCTGCGCGACGCTGGGCATGCTCACGGCTGAGCAGGCCAACACCTTGGCCGAAGCTGGCCTCGACTACTACAACCACAACCTCGACACGTCGCCCGAGTACTACGGCGAGATCATCACCACCCGCGTCTACCAAGACCGCCTGGACACGCTGGCCCATGTCCGCCACTCCGGGGTCAAGCTCTGCACCGGCGGAATCGTCGGCATGGGGGAGTCAAGGGAGGACAGGGCTGGCCTGTTGGCGCAACTTGCCCAGCTCGATCCCCATCCGGAGAGTGTCCCCATCAACCTGCTCGTCCAGGTTCCGGGGACCCCGCTGTTCGGCACCGAGAAGCTTGATCCGCTGGAGCTGGTCAGGACCATCGCCGCGGCCCGGCTGATGATGCCGCAGTCGGTGGTTCGACTGTCCGCCGGACGCAACGAGATGACCGACGAGCTCCAGGCTCTGTGCCTCCATGCCGGGGCCAGCAGCATCTTCCTCGGTGACCGCCTCCTCACCACTGCCAATCCCGGCGCAACCCGCGACGATGCCCTGCTGACGAGGCTCGACACCAGTCTGGCGATGCTATGACTGCTCGGCATGGGCTTTCGGTCTTGAAACAGCATCTAGTGCCAGAGCAAGCTGATTTGGCGTCCCACAAGTTTGGTGGGACTAACTCCTAGGTTCGCGCCCGAATTTCTCCATCGACTTCTCGAACTCGCCCCGCGTTGAGAACACCGCCACCCGGTCGAATTGCCGCTGAATATTCCGGTCGGTCACGTCGGCGTAGACGTCCACTGCCATCTTGGCCATTCCCAGCGCCTCGGTGGGCAGGGTCATCAGGTGCCGGCAGAACGCGTACACCTCGTCCATCAAAGACTCGGCCGGATACACCCTGTGGACCAGCCCGATCGACTGGGCCTCTTCAGCGTCGACCTCCATGATGGCCATCGCCATCCACTTGGCCCAGCTCGGACCGATCAGCCGGGTCAGCCTGCTGGTTCCGCCGCTGCCGGCGATGCTCCCCAACTTCACCTCTGGCAAGAAGAACGACGCCTCCGGGGTGCAGAACCGGAAGTCAACCGATCCGGCCATCTCCACCCCCGCCCCCAGGCAGCGCCCCTGGATGGCCATGATCACCGGTTTTTCCACCGCTTCCATCTCGTCGTAGAGCAGGTGGTGGCTGCGATAGTCCCGCCGGAAGTTCCACCCCGGGTGCTGGTCCATGGTCTCGGGGTCGCCGGGCCGGTTTCCCGCCGGGCTGGAGATGTCCTGTCCGGCGGTGAAGTACCGGCCTCTGGCGGTGATCACCATGCAGCGCAGGTCGTCGCGGTCGCCCAGCGCCAACACCGCCTCCCATAGCGACGCGGTCATGTCGTGGCTGATGGCGTTCAGCTTGTCGGGACGGTCGAGGGTGACCGTGATGATGCCGTCGTCGATATCGATAACGGCGTTGGGGTGGCCCGCAGGACCCTCAGCCATTGTGCAACCTTACGCGGCGGCCTCGCGCAGCCGGGTGGTGCGGTGCACGGGATCGGTGTCGATCTTGGGGATCACGTGCTCGCCCATGAGTTGGATCATCTTGAGGTCGTCGGCCCGTTCGGCCGAGCCCAAGCCGAACACCAGTTGGTCGGCCCCCGCGTCAGCCCACGCCTGGGCGCCTTTCAGCGCTTGGTCGGGGTTGCCCATAATGGCGCCCGGTTGGCCGATCATCGCCCGTGCCTCCTCTATGGGGGGCATGGGGATGGTCTGGGGCCACGGCGGCACCCACTCGGGCCGGGGGAAGGTGTCGTGGTAGCGGAACACGTTGGACTGGAGGTAGGTCATCGACGACCGCATGATGGCCTCCACCGCTTCCTCGGTGGTCTCGGCCACGAACGCCCCGCTGGTCACCATGATGTTGTCGTTCACGAAGGCCCCCACCGGCTCGGCGTTGCCGATCTCGTTCTTGTAGGCCTCCAGAACCGGGGCCAGCTCGGCGAGCTCCCCCACCGAGAAGCCGAGCACGCCGAGGCCCTTGCGGGCGGCCATGGCGTAGCTGGTGGTGTTGCCCGCGGCGTACCACATGGCCGGGTGGCCCTTGCCCCACGGCTTGGGCAGAACCTTGCGGGGCGGCAGCGACCAGAACTTGCCCTCGTAGCCCTCGTAGGTGTCCTGGGTCCACATCTTGGCGAACTCTCCGATCACGTCCTCCCAGATCTCCCTGGTGGCCGTGGTGTCGGTGATGCCCTCCTTGTGCAAGAACCCCAAGATCTCGTGGCTCCCGGCGCCCCGGCCGGTGCCGAACTCGAACCGGCCCCCGGAGAGGTGGTCGAGCATGGCCACCCGCTCGGCCACCTTGGCCGGGTGGTTCACCTGGGGCAGCGGATTGAAGATGCCCGATCCGATGTGGATCCTCTCGGTGGCATGCGCCAGATAGCCGGCCACCGCGTCGTTGGCCGACAAGTGGGAGTACTCGTCGAGGAAGTGGTGCTCGGTCAGCCACACGTACTTGAACCCGGCCTTGTCGGCCGCGATCACCAACTCCAGCTCCTCCATCAACGCCTTGTGCTCGGCCTCGGGATCGCCCTCCCGGCGAAACTGGGGGACGTAGCCCTGGATGAAGACTCCAAACTCCATGACGGTCTCTTTTCTGGGTGTTATTGGCTGATATTTGCTGGTGGTCCGCTATGCCGCGGCCTCGCGCAGGCGAGTTGTGCGGTGTACCGGATCGGTGTCGATCTTGGGGATCACGTGCTTGCCCAACAGCTCAATGGTCTTGAGGTCGTCGGCCCGCTCGCTGGAGCCCATGCCGAACACCAGTTGGTCGGCGCCGGCGTCAGCCCATTGCTGGGCACCCTTGAGGGCCCGGTCGGGATCGCCCATCACGCTGCCCGGCTGGCCGACGCCCTCCCACAGTTCCTCAGCCGTCGGCATGGGAATGGTCTGGGGCCAGGGCGGCACCCACTCGGGGCGGGGGAAGGTGTCGTGGTAGCGGAACACGTTGGACTGTAGGTAGGTCATCGACGACCGCAGCGCATGGTCCACCGCGCCCTGATCGGTCTCGGCCACAAACGCTCCGGTGGTCACCATGAGGTTGTCGTTGACGAACGCCCCTACCGGCTCGGCATTGACGATGTCGCGCTTGTAGGCCTCCAGCACCGGGGCCAGCTCGTCGAGTGCCCCCACCGAGAAGCCGAGCACGCCGAGGCCCTTGCGGGCGGCCATGGCATAGCTGGTGACGTTGCCCGCCGCATACCACATGGCCGGGTGGCCCTTGCCCCACGGCTTGGGCAGAACCTTGCGGGGCGGCAGCGACCAGAACTTGCCCTCGTAGCCCTCGTAGGTGTCCTGGGTCCACATCTTGGCGAACTCGCCGATCACGTCTTCCCAGATCTCCTTGGTGTGGGAGGTGTCGGTGATGCCCTCTTTGTGCAAAAAGCCCAGGATCTCGTGGCTGCCCGCCCCTCGGCCGGTACCGAACTCGAAGCGGCCGCCGGTCAGGTGGTCGAGCATGGCCACCCGCTCGGCCACCTTGGCCGGGTGGTTCACCTGGGGCAGCGGGTTGAAGATTCCCGATCCGATGTGGATGCGCTCGGTGGCATGCGCCAGATAGCCGGCGATGGCATCGTTGGCCGACATGTGGGAGTACTCGTCGAGGAAGTGGTGCTCGGGGAGCCACACATACTTGAACCCCGCCTTGTCCGCGGCGATCACCAGATCCAGTTCTTCCATGAACGCCTTGTGCTCGGCATCTGGGTCATTTTCCCGGCGATGCTGGGGCACGTACCCCTGGATGAAAAGTCCAAACTCCATGTCGGCCTCTCTGTCGGGTTGCGATTGGCTGATATTTCCTAGCATCCCGCCCGCCGCCGGGCCTAAGACTGGTGGCCCTTAGCGCAATTTGCCCGGCTCCCCCTAGGCTTCCGGGCCGTGCCTCCCATTAGACCCGAGCAACCCCCCACCCCTCCCCGAGACGCTTTCTCCATCCACCGGGCTCCGGTCGACGGCGACCTGTCGCTGGCCTACATCCGAGAGGGAGTGGGCGGGTACCCCCTGGTGCTGGTCCACGGTTATCCCGAGACCAAGCGCATCTGGTGGCGCAACATCATCCCGCTGGTCGAGGCTGGCTATGAGGTGATCGTGCCCGACCTGCGGGGATACGGCGACTCCGACCTGTCCGACAACGACCAGTACGACTTGGTGCTGTACTCCCGCGACATCCACACCCTGGTGCACGACGTGCTCGGCCACGAGAAGGTCGGACTGCTGGGCGGCGACGTCGGCGGCGCGGTGATCGTGGACATGGCCAACCGCTGGCCGGAGTTCGCAGAGCGGATGGTGTTCTTCAACACTGTGGCCCCTTTCATCGTCGACCAAGTGGACTGGTACACCGAGCGGGGCCTGTCGCTGAACCCGCTGCCCCACGGCCCCACGGGTGATTACCGCATCCGCCAGGGCCGCGACCCCGACAAGCTCCGGGCCGAGTTGGACACCCCCGACCGGTGCCGCCGCTACGTGCGGGACTTCTACGAGCATCGGCTACTGGCCTCGCAATACTCCTTCGAGGAGGACGACTACGACTTCATGACCGAGCCGTTCGCCGATCTGGAGCGGTTGGCCGCGGGGTGGTCGGTTTACCAACTGGAGTACGGCCGGCCGATGAGCGAACCGCCCATGATGGGCTCCCAGGTGCAGGCCCCCACGCTCATCTTGTACGGCCCCGACGATCAGGTGGTGCCCAAGGACTTCCCCAAGCGCTGCGAGATCGCCTTCGCCAACCGGGTGGGGCCGGTGGTGATCCCCGAGTGCGGCCACTTCCTCCAGTGGGAGCGGGCCGATGTGTTCAACGAGCTGGTCAAGTACTTCTATGCCGACCTTCGGGAGGGGCGAAGCTGATGCACCTCAACGAGTTTGCCGACACCATCGACCCGCTGGACATGACCGCCACCGCCGAGTTCGAGAGCCTGTGTACCAGTGCGGCCGACCTCGGCATCGCTCACGGCTCAGATGTCTCCTATGTGTCCCGCAACATCGTGGCTCGCCACCACCGCTTCCATTTTTCGGAGTGGGGCAGCCCCGATGCCGCCACTGTGCTGTTGCTGCACGGCGGCAACCAGTCGGCCCACTCCTGGGATCTGGTCAGCCTGGCGTTGGCCGACCGCTACCACGTGCTGGCCCTCGACCAGCGGGGCCACGGCGACAGCGAGTGGGCCCGCGACGCCGACTACTCCTCAGGGGCCATGGCCGCCGACGCCGCGGCCTTCTGCGAGGCGCTCGGGGTGGCCGACCCCATCATCATGGGCCACTCCATGGGCGGCATGAACACCATGCGCCTCACCCTCGACCACCCCGATCTGGCCAAGGCCATCGTGTTGGTGGACATCGGACCTGAGATCTCCGAGGTCGGCACCCAGGTCATCCGCACGTTCGTCACCGAGAATCGGGAGTTCCAAGATTTGGGCGACTTCGTAGCCGCGGTGCAGAAATACGACCCCTACCGCACCCGTGAGCACATCGAGCGCACCGTCAAGTACAACCTGCTCCAGCGGGTGGATGGCACCTACATCTCCAAGGTGGACCACGGCCCCCGGCTGGCCCACGGCGCCGAGCACCGCCGGGCCGGCGATCGGTTCACCATGGAAGACGCCGAGCGCATCGCCCAGCCGGTGCTGCTGGTGCGGGGCGCCGACTCCTGGGTGCTAACCGCCGAGGCCGCCGAGCGGTTTGCCGACGCCCTGCCACAGGGCCAGCTGGTGACCGTTCCCGAATGCAGCCACAACGTGCACGGCCAGAACACCCCCGGCTTTCTGGCCGCGGTCGAGCCGTTTCTAGCAAGCTTCACGCCATGAGCGACATCGGCACCGCCATCGAGGCCTGGGATGAGTGGTGCGAGCTGCTCAAGCGGATGGGCCGTGAAGTCGTCGCCCCGCCCTATCCCACCGACGATGGCGGCGATCTGGAAATGCTCGAGCACCTAGCCGACAACGTGGAGGCGTTCTTGGGCTGGGAGGTTTTCCACGCCGACCCCACCCGCCCGTTCTTCAACCGCCAGAACGACCTGACCGTCCAGTGGGGCGGCCCCAACGCCGACAACGTGTACCGCCATGCCCGCATCGAGCCCGGCCGCCGCTACCGGATCACCGGCAACATGCACGGTTGCGACGACTTCATCCTGGCGCTGCGGGCCGGTTTCATGCACAACGACATCTGGGGCACCAAGGCCACTATCACTGCCCACGACCTCGGGCTCAGCCGCCACGAAGACATCGACATCCTGCTGGGCGGCGACGAACCCGGCGCAGTGGCCATCCCCGACGGGGTGCTCTCGGCGTCGATCCGGGAGTACTACTTCGACTGGACCGCGGACGAGCCCGCCTTCTTCACCATCGAGTGCCTCGACCCCGACCCTGTTCCCGTGCTCGACGGCCCGGTCTTCGCCAATCGGGTGCGCCGGGCCATGATGCAGATGACCGACTCCATCGAGCGCTGGAACGCCTACATGGTGATGAACCGGGCCGAGCGCATCGACAACAGCTTCACCAACCGCACCCTGGAGGTGTCCAAAGGCCTGTCCATGGCCCGCTACGAGTTCTGCTTCTGGGATCTAGAGCCCGACCAAGCCCTCATCGTGACCGCCGAGGTGCCCGAGGCCCACTACTGGGGCGCCCAGCTCTACATGATGGGCACCTTCGAGCTGGTCGACACCTACGCCCACATCTCCTGTCGCAACCAATCCCAGACCACGGTCGACTCCGACGGCAAAGTGCGCTACGTGGTGTGCGGCACCGACCCCGGCGCCGCCAACTGGCTGGACAACGCCAACCGCCGCAACGGCCTATGCACCCTCCGCTGGTTCTGGCCCACCGGCGACCAAGCGATGTCCCCCACCACCGAAGTCGTCGACTTAGCCGACGTGGCCGCCGCCCTACCCGCCGACCACCCCGCCGTGGTCCCTGCTGACCGGGCTGCTGACCTAGCCACCCGCCAAGCCCACCTGCGTCATCGGTTTAGAACCTAGGTCCGCATCAAGCCGCCGCCGTCCACCTGAAAAGTCTCGCCGGTCACGTACTGACTCGCGTCAGAAAGCAAGAACCCGATCACCGGCGCGATGTCGCTCACCGGGTCACCGTCACGCCCCATGGGATGGTTGTCGAACAGGGCCTTGTAGGCCGCCATGCGGTCGGGATCGTCGTCGGGCGGTGCCCGATGGGCCACCGACGCCGGGTTCACGCAGTTCACGGTGATGCCGCCGCGACCCCACTCCCGGGCCGCAGTACGGGTCAGCGAGCGAATGGCCTCCTTGGCCGCCCCATAGGGCCCGAAGCCCGGCCCGCCGGTGATCCCCACGTTGGTGCCGAAGGTGATGATCCGCCCCCGGCCCTTGGCCGCCATGTGGGGATGTACTGCCTGCATGAACCACAGCGTGCCCTTGGGCCCGGTGTCGAACAGCAGGTCCATGTCCGACTCGTCCACCTCCAACAGCGGCATGGTGGGACGGAACGACTGGGCATTGGCCACCAGCCCGTCCACTGTGCCCCATCGCTCCACCGTCCGATCCACCACCTCGTTGGCGTGATCCTGGCTGCCCACCGACCCAGGCACCGCCAGCACGTCGCCTCCCCGCTCTCGCAGTTCAGCCGCGGTGGCCTCGATCCGCTCAGGCTTGCGGCTGGTCACCGTGAGCTTCACGCCCTGGTCCACCAGGTACTCGGCGATACCCCGGCCTATGCCCTTTGAGGCCCCGGTGACGATTACGACCTGACCTTCCAGCATCGCCTGAGCGTACTGTTCTATGTGATGCGAACCTGTCTCGGCGGCCATGAGCTGGACTCCTGACCCGCGGCCCGACTGGGTGGCCGCCGTCAACCGGGGCGACGCCGGTCCGGTGGTAGACGAGGCCCGCCGCCCGTTCGATCCCGACCTGCTGATGGCCGAAGCTCTGGTCCGCCAGGGCCGGACACCCGACGACCGGGCCGCATTGGGCGACGACGACTTCGTCGAGCCCCTCACCCTGTTCTGCCGTGGACTGGAGCACGAGGCCGACCTCACCGTCATGGGCCGATGGATGTCGCGGCGCATGATCCTGCGCCTTTTGGAAGTCCGTATCCAGCTCAACGACTACCTGGCCGCCGACCCCGGCACCCTGGACGAGCCCATCGAAGAACCCATCTTCGTGATAGGCGCTCCCCGCACCGGCACCACCGTCATTCACGGCGTCCTGGCCCAAGACCCTGCCCACCGGGCCCCAGAGGGCTGGGAGCTGCTGCGCCCAGTGCCCCCGCCCCACCCCGAACCCGACATCCGGGCCGCCGACCCCCGCATCGCCCTGGCCGGCGCCGAGCTGGTCATGCCCCAGACGGTGGCCAGCGGCATGCTGGCGATTCACGAGTACTCCGGGCGCATGTTCAAAGAGTGCCTGTCGGCCATGTCGTTCGAGTTCCGCTCCGAGGAGATGGTCAGCCGCACCGACGTGCCCACCTACCAGGAGTGGTACGACTCCGCCGATCTGCGTCCCGCCTATCGCACCTACCGCAAAGTGCTCCAGGTATTGCAGCGCCGCATGCCCACCCGCCGGTGGGTGCTCAAGTCGCCCGCCCACCTTCAGGGCCTGCCCGCCCTGCTGGAGGTGTTCGACGACGCCCGCTTCGTGATCACCCACCGCGACCCCACCGCCATCCTGCCCTCGGTGACGAGCCTCATCGCCACCATGCGCTGGGCCCACTCCGATCGGGTGGACTTCGCCGCCATCGGCCGCTATCACCTGGATTTGTACGGCCGCAGCCTCGACAACCTCATCGACCTCATCGACTCCGGTCGACTACCCCCCGACCGCACCGCCCAAGTGCCCCACAAGCTGGTCAGCACCGACAAGCTGGCCGCTGCCCACTCGGTCTATGAGCAGCTCGGCATGGAACTGGCCCCAGAAACCGAGGCAGCAATAGCCGACTACGCAGCCGCCACCCCGCCCGGCAAACACGGCGAGCACCGCTACCAATTCGAAGACCTTGGGCTCACCCGAGCCGAGGTCCGGGCCCGCTTCGCCCGCTACATCGACCGCTTCGACATCCCGGTGGCCGACGATGGCTGACCAAGAGCACCCTGAAACCGCCTCGGCCTATCGGCTGGCCGAGCTGCTGGGCGAGTTGCCCCACCCCGACGACTTCGGTCCCGAGGCCTACGAACTGGTGGAGCGCACCCGCGATCTGGTGGCTGCCGTGTCGGCCAACGACGCCGACCCCGCCACCCGGGCCGAGATCGCCCAAGCCCTGGCCGAGATCACCGAGCGGCTGCGCGCCGCAGCCCGCGATCCCCACATCGTGGTGGCCAAAGACCACGAGGGCACCATCTACAACCTGACCCAGGCCGGATCGGGCTTGCTCAACCCCCACGCCCCCCGGCTGATCTTCGACCCGGTGGCCCGGCCAGACCCCGATGCCGAGCCCCGGCCGGTGGAGATGCGGGCCACCGTAACCCTCACCGAGGCCCACTCCGGCCCACCCCACCGAGCCCACGGCGGCGTAGTGGCCACCATCCTCGACGAGGCCCTGGGCACCGCCGCCACCCGAGCCGGCGCCACCGGCCTAACCGCAGGCATCAACATTCGCTACAAGACCGGCGTCCCCCTCCACACCGCGTTAGAGGTCACCTGCCGCTACTCCCGCACCGAAGGTCGCAAACACATAGCCACCGGCGAACTCCGAGCCGGAGACACAGTGTGCGCCACCGCCGAAGCGATCTTCATCACCGAGCCGCGCTCGTGACCCTTGGAATGTCCCCACCGTGCTCTTCGTGCACCGTTGTCTCAGCGGAGGGAGATCACCAGCGAGCCGATGTGGTCTTTGCGCTCGAAGTCGGCCTGTGCAGCGTGAATGTCCTCTAGGGGGTAGACCCCGGCGACCACAGGGCGGACCTCGCCCCTCTCGATGTAGCCGACCAGATCGGCGAACACCCGGGGAGCGAACACCGTCGCCCCGTACAACTCCAGGTCGTTGAGATACAGGGTGCGCAGATCTAGCTGCACAAGGGGCCCGGATATGGCCCCTGAGGTCGCATAGCGGCCGCCCCGTCGGAGAGCATCCAGGCAGGCGGAGAAGCGGGCACCGCCCACCACGTCGGCCACGGCGTCGAACGGCCCCCCGTTGGCTGCCACCGCGGCCTCCAGTGGCTCTGGATCATCGCGGGCCACCACTGCGTCGGCACCCAAGTCGCCGAGCCCCTCGAGTTTGGCCCGCCCCGCGATGGCTACCACCCGGGCCCCTCTCAGCTTGGCCAGCTGAATGAGGGCGGTGCCGACACCCCCCGACGCCCCCGTTACCGCCACCGACTGGCCCGGCTCAAGCCCCACCCGCTGCAACATGTGCTCGGCGGTCGACCACGAGCACGCGAAGCTAGCCAGCTCCACATCGCTCAACGGGGTGTCGATGGGGTGGGCGTTGCCCGCGGGCACTGCGCAGTACTCTGCGAATCCGCCGTCGTGCTCGCTGCCCAGGTAGCCGGCCAGCTCACGGCGTTCGGGGTGGCGGGAATCGCGAATCCAGGGATCGACCACCACCCGGTGGCCGACCAGTGCTTCGTCCACGCTGGAACCAGTGGCCACAATCCGTCCGCTCACATCGGCCCCCTGGATGCGGGGAAAGTCCAGCGTCCCTCGGCCCCAAGTGCTGTCGTCGGGCTGGGACTCCTCGAACCCGCGGCCGTCGGTGGCGCCGGTCACCGACCGGCTGTACCAGCCCACCCTGGTGTTGATGTCGGTGTTGTTGATGCCGCAGGCCGCAACCTCAATCAGCACCTCGTCGGCACCGGGCCGGGGGACGGGCACATCGCTACGCACCTCGATCATCTCGGGACCGCCGTTGCCCACCAGCATCGCCGCCCGCATGGCCCTGGGTATCTGAGACCCGCTCGGCCCGTCTTGGCCGGTCAAGAGCCGGCCGCCCTCATCCGATCAGCCGCCCCCCTGCGCTGGGCCGCGGCGCGCTCCGGCGTAAGGCGGTGGCCCATTTCGTCGATTCGCAGTCCCCGGGCGGCGATGGGCGGCACCCCGGCATCAGCCATGCCCCGGTAGCGGGCCGCCAGGGCCTCCTTCTTTCGCACTTGGTGGGGCTGCATGTCGTCCAAGTCCCGCGGGCCGATGGCGTCTCCCAGCACAATCCGGCCATCAGCAGCTGCCCGGCTCAAGAGCGACTCACCTGCTTCGCTGCGAGCGATGACACCGCTGAAGCCCTCGTCTTCGCCCGTGGGCGCCCCGCCGGGCCACACGTCGGCCACCGCAACGTCGGCGGCCTCCCCCAGGGCATCGGGGCACAGCTTGCAGCGGGTCTCGAGGTCCCAGGTGCCCTCGTCCTCCCACAACTCGAGGTACCCGACCTCGAACGCCTGTCCGTCTCGGGCTTCCACCCGAGTGGGGCCGGGATTTCCGTGGCCCCGATAGCGAATGAGCGTCACGTCGGGCTCGGCCACTCCCAGTTGGTCCAGCAGCCGCTGCGACTTGGACAACCGCGACTGGCCGCCGCACACCATGGCCAACCGGGCCACCACCAGCTTGTTGATGCGGGAGTCGGCGGCGGCCCGCCGGTGGAGCGCCCCTAGATCGCAGGGCTTGGCGATGACCACAAACGGCTTGCCCCGGTCAAGCGCCACCCCCAGGCCGGCCAAGGGCGCAGTCGGCCCATACCGGGATCCCGCATTGGCCAATACGTCCTCGGGGGTGGAGCTGATCACCCAGCGGGTTCGCAGGGGCCGGGCGGGATCGGGACCCACATGGAGGACGAATGCGGCCTCGCCGGCGGCCAACAAGTGCTGGCCCAACGCGGTGAGCACCCCCGCGGTGGCCGCGACGAATCGGACTCCGGGATCGGCCGCCCACGCGTAGCGCATGGTGCCGCATCGGCCCCACACAGGGTCGAGCGGCAGGCTCAAATCGGCCCGGGGCTCGGCGATCACCCCAGGACAGGCGGTGAGGATGGCCCGCTCTTCCTCAGCGGAGAAGCCGCCCGTTGGCGCGGGGCGAAGCGATCCACCCGGCGTCGCAGCCATCTTCACCCGCCCGCCGGTGACGGCCTCGCAGAGCCCGCAGCCGACGCACAGGTCGCGGGCCACCACCTCGGCCACGCTGGCCAGCCGCTCCACCTTGCCGGCCTTGTCTCCCACGTCGTCCAGAGTCGGATTCCCGGCCTTGTCGACGCCGTCAGCAGGCGACCCGGGTTCGCTCTGGGCGGTCATGAAACTCGTAGGCGATGGGCAAAGAGGTGGTCATAGTGGGGTCGGGTAACTTCGTAGGCCACTTGGACCCGCTCGGGGGCCGTGCTGATGTCGACATGGGTCCGAGCCTGGGGCTCAAAGCCTCGGGAGTTTCGAAGGTTCTCGTGGAATGAGCCGCCATCCCACCAGCTCACCTCGTCGCGGGCTCCCGACTCCCACTGCAGCGCCTCTTCGATGTAATCGATGCCCACCGCCTGGCACCAAAGCGCCACCACGCCGGGCGGGTCCTCCAGCAGATCGTCACTGTCGATCACCGGCGGCGGAGTTCCCGTCTTGGACGACAGATGGTCGAACAGGGCCCGCTGCTCGGCGAATCCCGTCTCCTTGATGTGGAAGTCGGGCCAGTGCTTGTACATGGAGGTGATGGTCTTGGCCGGGTCGCGGATGAGGAAGCTGTGAGCGAAGCGATCGAAGAACTCGTCGCCCCACACGGCATCAAGATAGAGGGGGAAGTCCTTGATGAACACCGGGCCATCGGCCGCCGCGGCCCTCAGGTTGGCCCAAGCCGACTGGTAGGTGAGGCCGGGGGTCCGCGCGCTGTCGGGTTGAAGGCGGGGCCAGTCGGGCGACTCGCCCTGATACCACACCTCTCCGAATGGCTCGTGGAAGCAGGACATGTCACCCCGCATCCGCATCATCCACTCAAATGCAGTGGAAGTAGACCGGGGAACAGCCCACAAGGCCAGGATCTTCCGACCGCTGGTCATGTGGCCCCCTGTCCCTCCAGCGTGGCCAGCAACGAGCCGTGCCCCGGGGCGGACGACAGGCCCAGCTCCGACAGCATGGCCCAGTACAGAGCTATGTCCGACGCCACCACCGGTGCGCCGGTGCGCTCCTCGATGGCATCGACCACCTGAAGCATCCGGAATCCGGCCCCAGTCTGGACGATGGCGTCGGCGTTGGGGGCCTGGAGGTGAGCGTCCACCGCGGCGTCCGTCATCAGGTGGTCGGGATAGTCCCACAAGGTAGCGGCCTCTATGGCCAGTTTCTCCTCGTGGTCGGCCACCAATCCCTGGTCGATCAGGTCGCCGGCCCACAAGATCTCGAAGCCCGCCGCTTCCAGATAACGGTTGATGCCCGCCGACCAGTCGGGCCGGAAATAGCCGTTTGCCACCGTGATGGTGGTGGCTCCGATGGCCCGCAGCGCCTCCGCCAGGCACTGCCCGGCCATGAGGAATCGGACGCCGGTCTCGTCGGCCAGCCGTCGGCAGAACGCGTCGATCTCCTCTGGGCCGGTTGTGCCGGAGCAGTGCACCCAATTGGTGCCCACCTGCCCGATTACCTGGCAGTGCGACTGGGCCAGACAGGCTGCGGCTTCGCTCAGCAGCTCGAAGTTGCCGGCCCGCTCATCGAGCCCCCACTCATAGCCGGGTATGTGGAGCACGCGTTGGAGTACTCCGGTGCCTTGGGGGGCCACTTGCAGGAACTGCTGAGGGCTGTCGTCGAAGTACCGGGGCGTGGTAACGAATCCGGCGTAGGCCTGGTATCGGCGACGGTCGGCGTGGGCAGTGGACACAGATCCCTCCATCCTGGGCTACTGGCGCATCCGGGCGCTGGTGGGATCGTAGACCGGCTCGCTCAGCACCCGCGCCAGGCGAAACTCGCCCACGATCCGCACCTGCAACTCGTTGCCCGGTGTACTGCTTCTCCATGCGCAGCGAGACGAGCGCGTGATTGCCCACGTTGGCCAACCCCAGGTCTTGGGCCGCCGCCGGGTTGTTCGGGTGGCATGGCGGCAATCCGTCCAATGCAAGGGGATCGCAGTTCTGGCCAGCTTCTTGACGCCTGCTATGTGCCACGATTATCGGCATGGTTGATGTCGCACCGCCGGATGAGGCGGAGATCCTAGGCACGGCGGTCACTGCCTCGGGGCTGGCCGCCGAAGCCCCGGTGAAGATCCCCGTCCAGCGCTATCTCTCCCCCGAGTTCGCCGAGCTGGAGTACGAGCGGATGTGGCCCAAGGTGTGGCACGTGGCCTGCACCGTCGACCACATCGCCAACCCCGGCGACTGGTTCGAGCACCGCCTGGGCAAGTACTCGATCATCTTGGTTCGGGGCGAAGACGGCGTGCTGCGGGGCTTCCAGAACGTCTGCCGCCACCGGGGCAACTCCCTCTGCCAGGGCTCGGGCACCGGCATCACCGAGCTGCGCTGCCCCTACCACCGCTGGGCCTGGGACCTCACCGGCCGCCTCCGGGAAATCCCCTCGCGCCGCGGCTTCGGCCCCATCAGCAACGACGACCTGCCCCTGGTGCCGGTGCAGGTGGACACCTGGGCCCGACTGGTGTTCGTCAACCTGGATCTTGACGCCGAGCCGCTGGCCGACTGGCTGGAGGGCATCCCCGACGACATCGCCTGGGCCAACCTGGACGAGTTCCGGGGCACCTACTCCACCGCCACTGCGGTTAACTGCAACTGGAAGGTGGTCAACGAAGGCTTCTCCGAGACCTACCACGTACAGGGGCTGCACCGGGAGATGCTGGGCAGCATCAACGACGTCAACTCGCCCCAGCGCATCTGGGATCGCCACGGCGTGTCGTATCAGCCCTACGGCGTGCCCAGCCCCCGCCTGGGCCGCAATGTGGACGACCAAGCGGTGTGGGACTCCTTCATCGTCACCCAGGGCGGCCGCATGGGACCGGACTACAACGAGCCCTGCGAAGCGCCCGAGGTGCCCGACGGCCAGACCCTCCAAGACGTGATCGCCCAGAAGATCAGAGACCACCAGGCCGCCGCGGGCGTCGACCTGTCGGGCTACGACACTGCCCAGATCACCCACCTCAGCCAATACAACCTCTTCCCCAACACCACGGTGCTGATCAGCGCCGACATCTTCACCGTGCTGACCGCCCGCCCCGGCCCCACCCCCGACGAGGGCGAACTGGCCACCATCCACCTAAGCCGGATGCCGTCGGCCGACGCCCCGGCCTCCTCGCCGGTGCACGTCACCGTGCCCATGGACCAGGCCGACTTCGGGTTCGTGCTCAACCAGGACTTCAGCGTCATCCGCACCATGCAGAAGGGCCTCCACCAGCCCGGCTTCACCCATGTGTGGCTATCGGGGGAGGAGTGCCGCATCATCAACATGCACCGCAACCTGGAGGGCTACCTCAACCTCGAGCCCGGCGGCTGGGTGGCAGCCGATCAGGCCCGGTGAGCCTGCCCGAACACCCCGAGGCCATCACCCCCGAATGGCTCACCGAGAACCTGGCTGAGCGTTACCCCGGCACGGTGGTCACTTCGGTGGAGGTACTGGCCATCCACGCCGGCACCAACGCCAACGCCCGCCTCGGCGTCACCTACCAGGGCGACACCGATCTTCCCGCCACCATGTTCGCCAAAATCCCGCCGCTGGATCCCGATCGCCGGGCCCAGATCAACCAAACCGGCATGGGCCGCCGCGAGGCGCTGTTCTACCAGCGGCTCGCCCATCTGGTGCCCATGCGCACACTTACGGCCTACGTGGCCGCCTTCGACCCCGACACCGGGGCGTTCGTGCTGCTGCTGGAAGATCTGGACAACTCTGCCAAGTCCCTGCCCGATTACAGCAAGGGGGTTCCGGTGGCCTACGCCGCTGAGGCCATGGACCACTTCGCCGAGCTCCACGCCCGCTACGAGGATCCGCAGCGCCGAGCCGCCGAGGCCGACTGGGTACCGCTGGCCAACAAAGGCAGCGACTACGGCGCCCGGCTCCTGCGCTACGGGCTCGACAACCACCGCGACAAGCTCACCGACGCCTTCGCTGAGATCGCCGAGCTCTACATCGACCACACCGCCGAGCTCCACCAGGCGTGGGCCGCGGGACCCATCGGCGGGCCGGCCACCGTGCTCCAGGGCGACGGCCACATCGGCAACCTGTTCGTGACCGAGACCGGCGGGCCGGGTTTCCTGGACTGGGGCCTCATAAACGTGGGCGCCCCCATGCGCGACGTCAGCTATTTCCTCAACATGTCCATGGACCCCTCAGACCGCCTGGCCCACGACACAGCCCTGATCCAGCGCTACCTCGACGGCCGCATCGCCCACGGCGCCCAGCCCATCACGTTTGATGACGCCTGGCTCGCCCACCGCATCCACGCCGCCTACACCGTCCCCGCCAGCTGCCAGGTAGTCACCTTCCCCGAAGACGCCTCCCCCGGCCGCCAAGCCTTCGCCGCCGCCTTCCTAGCCCGCTGCGAAGCCTCCCTAGCCGACCTAAACCCCCGCCCCGCCCTCCGCAACGCAATCGGCCTCTAGCCGATAAGCCACATACCCCCGTCCAGTTGTTTGTTATTTGGAAAATAACCCTCACCCGGTGATGCTTAGTGAGCAGTGACCCTTAATGCAAGATCGACAGAATACTGTCGATGCCGATCATGACTACTCTTTATACTGTCGATATGGGAGGTCCAAAGGCATTTGCGCCGGTGACGTTGGAAGCAGTTCGCCTACTGGGTAGCCGGGTGCGGCTGGGCCGCCGGGAGCGTCGGTGGACGGTTGTTGAGCTGGCTCAGCGAGTGGGGGTGTCACCGGTGACAATACGCAAAGTGGAAAAGGGTGATCCCACCGTCGCCTTGGGCACCGCGTTTGAGGCTGCCGCGCTGGTGGGCGTGGCCTTGTTCCACGACCAGGCTTCACGCCGAGCGCTTGAAGCCGAGCACGCCGCCAGCAGGCTTGCCGTGTTACCCGCGGCAATCCAACCTGGCCGAGTCGACGACGATTTCTGACGTGGCTGAGCATCCAACCGAGGCCTTTGTGTGGGTCTGGCTACCGGGAGCGGCAGAGCCGGTAGTTGCCGGCCGGCTCACAGACCGAGGACCAGTCGTCACGTTCACCTATGGGAGGAGCTATCTCGAGCGGCCCAATGCCGTTGCCCTGTATCTGCCCGAACTCCCATTGCGGCGGGGAGAGATCACACCGGTTTCCGGTGAGATCGCCGGATGCATGGCTGATGCCGGCCCCGATGCCTGGGGTCGGCGAGTCATCGAGTACCAGCGCATAGGGGAAACCGCCGACCTGGGAACGCTGGGCTACCTCTTGGCGTCTGGTTCCAATCGCGCCGGAGCGCTCGATTTCCAGCAATCGGCCACCGAGTACATCCCCCAAGGCGATGAATGGATACCGCTGGGCGAGCTTGCCGAAGTCGCCGACCGGATCGAGAGCGGAGCGCCCCTCTCCCCTGCGCTTGAGCGCGCATTGCTCCATGGCAGCTCGATGGGCGGTGCGCGGCCCAAAGCGGTGCTCGCAGACGAGACGCAGCAGAAGATCGCAAAGTTCACCTCGGTTTCCGATTCCTACCCCGTCGTCAAAGCGGAGTTCGTGGCCATGGAGCTAGCCCGCCGGGCTGGTCTCAACGTCGCAGGCATTGGGCTCGACACCGTCCTGGGCCGAGACGTTCTGCTGGTCAACCGATTCGACCGCACCGGTGGCGGGGGTCGGAAGATGGTGGTGTCGGCACTCACCATTTTGGAGCTGCACGATGCCGACGGCTTGGCTGGCCGCTACGCCACCTACCCGGAACTTGCCTTCCACATCCGGTCGCGGTTTACCGATCCTGATACCACCCTTCGGGAGTTGTTTGCTCGCATCACCTTCAACATCCTCGTGGGCAACACCGACGACCATGCCCGCAATCACGCCGCGTTCTGGGACGGCACCCAGCTCACCTTGACTCCCGCCTATGACATTTGTCCTCAGGCAAGGGTCGGCGAAGAAGCCGCCCAAGCCATGGCCTTTGGGGACGACGGCGAGCGGCTGAGCCAAGTTGCAAGATGTGTCGCCCACGCTGGTATCTACCATCTGACGGCCAACCAGGCCAGAGACATCGTGGACCACCAAATCGCCGTCATCGAAGACGAATGGTCATCGGTGTGCGATCAAGCCGAACTGACGAAAGCCGACCGCAACCGTCTATGGACCCGTCAATTCCTCAACCCCTTCGCGCTCTACGACTACTGACGCTTATCCGAGGCCGAAAGCCATCCCAAGCCCGCTGCGAAGCCGCCCTAGCCGAACCCAACCCCGCCCTCCGCGACGCAGTTGGCTTCTAAGCGGCGGCATACGCCTCCGCCTCCACTCACGTCACCCAGAGGGCACCAGCAGGCCCATCGCCACAGATGCGACAAGCAAGCGGTAACGAACAACACCATGCATGCCAGCAGAATCTAGAGGATTGCCATCCGCCACCGACTTCGCGGTTGCAGATGTGCTGGATGCGCCTGTTGAGTTGTCGCCAAGCGGAGTTCGAAGTTCGCCACTCTGTTGGCCACGGTAGGTTCAAGGCGTGACTGTTCGAGGCTGGATGGCGGTGCTGGTGGTGGTCTTGGTCGCCGCGGTCACCGCCAACGTTGCCGCCGGATACTCGGAGCACGACGAGACGATGACGGTTGCCTCATGGGCCGAAATCTTGTCGGCCTCAGACGGCTTTGCCGGCGACGGTTTCGGTGTTTCCGTGGATGTGGACGGGGATGTGATGGTGGTGGGTGCTATTGGGGCGGCCTACGTGTTCACCCGGTCGTTAGGCCGGTGGCAAGAGACGGCCAAGCTGTCCGTTCCAATCGGGCCCCTGGGTCGGGTAGTCAACCGAGTTGATGAGGACCAGTCCAGCTATGTCGCAGTCGATGGTCAGGACATCCTCTTGGACAGAAACGGCGTCGTGTACGGCGGGTTCGGCCGTGCTGTGGCGGTAGACGGCAATGTGATCGTGGTCGGTGCCTACGAAGCGGCCTATGTGTTCACTGAGATTGGGGGCGACTGGGTGGAGGCGGCGAAGCTTGTTGGCGCGGAGAACCTCAGCGGGCTGGGGCCTCTTGGAGAAGTAGGAAGCGTTACGGGGAGAGGCTCGACTCTCGGGCTCCTTGACGGCGGATTCGGCTCATCGGTGGACTTAGACGGCGATGTGTTAGTCGTCGGCGCCAATGGCCTGATTCGGTTCCCCCAGATCAATTGGCAATCCTCGCCGTCAGATGATGGGCAAACGCAGTCCGTATATGTGTTCACCCGCGATGGGGACAATTGGCAGGAGACAGCCAGGTTTGTCCGTCCAGGCGGGCCGCAGTCTGACAACTTCGGCAGAGATGTGGCGGTTGACGGCAACCTATTGGTTATCGGCAGCCACTCGGCGGCGTACATGTATGAGCGCTCCGGTGATGAATGGTCGGAACCAACCGAACTGCTCCCCCCTGATCACGACAGGAGCTTTGGGTTTGGCCAGTCAGTAGCAGCCAGTGGCAACTCATTTGCCGTCTCCTCCATCGACGCGGTGTATGTATTTGAGCGTTCTCTCGGGGGTTGGGTTGAGAACGTTCTGGAGCCCTCATTCAACGCGGCCTATCACCGGTTCGGATTGGATGTGGGCTTGGATTCAAACCTGGCGGTCATGGCCCCCTTTGGCAACGCCTTGAGTACGGACATGAATCCGATCGTGTTCAGCCTCTTCGACCGGCCCAGAGCAGGTTGGCGTGTGACTTGGACGGCCGGCTTCGGCAGCAAGGCCTGGAAGGTTCAGTCTTTGGCCATAGGCGGTGGTGTGATCGCGGTGGGGGCTCACTTGTCCTCCTACGAAGCGGGAGAGGATCTTGTGTGGCGCACAACTCATCAGGAACCAGGGGTGATTCACACTCACAATTTGGAAGTTCTTCATCCCGTAGGGGAGGGGTCCTCAGAAACTGAACCTCAAGTCTCTGAGACTCCGACTGAGGCTCCGACTCCGACTCCGACTGAGGCTCCGACTCCCGCTCCGACTCCGACTCCGACTCCCGCTCCGACTCCCGCTCCGACTGAGGCTCCGACTGCGACCGCGGCCGTTGCCGCTTCGCCCGCGTTGGTTGACGACGAGGATTCGTCAGATGGCGGCGCCAACCCCATCTGGGCTGCGTTGATCATTGCCCAAGTGGCTCTGATCGCCGTCGCCGTCGCCTATTTCCTCATACGCCGCAAACCAGATGACGACACCGGCAGATACAGCACCTGACGCGCCTCATTCGCCGTCCCGTACCATGACGGCTATGGCTTTGGCCCCGGTGCAGACGCACGTCGAATTGCCGTTTCTCATCAACGATGCCGACAACCACTTCGTGGAGCCCCGCGACCTCTATGTGAACCACGTCGATCCCAAGTGGCGACACAAGGCGGTCACCTTCGAGGCCGACGAGCAGGGCCGCTGGGTGGGGGTGTTCGGCGGGCGGCCGTCGCGTATCGACCAGGCGGTGGCCATGGTGGCCGCCGACGACAAGACAGCCGCCGAAGTGGCCGCCAGGGCCGTGCCCCAAGCGGGCGACGAGAACCAGATGAAGCCCGGCCAGTCCAACATCCACTCACCGGGGATGCTGCTGTCGCGGCTCAACCCCTACCGCAACCTCACCGATGCCGAGCGGGTCGATCTCATTGCCTACTTCCGCGACCAGGAGGAGTCGTGGGGCAACCGCGATCTGCGGCTAGCCCTCATGGACAGCCAGGGCATCGGCGCCGCCCTCATGTTCCCCAACCAGGTGCTGTCGCTGGAGTACGAGTTCGCCGACGACGTCGACGGCATCTACGCCAACACTCGGGCCTACAACCGCTGGATCAACGAGGAGATCGGCTGGGGGTACCTCAACCGCCTCTTCCTTCCCGCCTATGTATCGCTGGCCGACCCCGATGAGGCCGCCGCCGAAGTCGAGCTGGTGCTCAGCCAAGGGGCCACCGTCATCCAGATCATCAGCGGCCACGTCCACGGCGGACGCCACAACCTCCGGGGCGGGCGCTCCATGGCCGACCCCATATACGACGGCTTCTGGGCCCGCATCAACGAGGCCGGGGCTCGGGTGGTGACCCACTTAGGGGCCACCGACTACCAGAAGTACGGGGCCGACTGGAGCGAGGGCCCCGAAGACGTGCTCGGCGACTTCGACGCCCTCCAGTGGGTGCTCTACTGGGGTGACCGCCCGGCCATGGAGACGGTAGCCGCCATGGTGCTGCACAACCTCTTCGGCCGTTTCCCCAACCTGAAGGTGTGCCTGTCAGAACAGGGCACGGTGTGGCTGCCCTACATCCTCCGCAAGATGGACCACGCCTACCTCATGGGCCGGGGAGCCAAGTGGGGCCCCAAGCTCGACCGCCGCCCCAGCGACATCTTCCGGGACCACTTCATCGTGGCCCCCTTCCCCGAGGAGAACGTGGCCCGGGTGGTGGAGGCGGTGGGCATCGAGCCCATCGTGTTCGGCTCCGACTTCCCCCACAGCGAGGGGCTGCCCTTCCCCGCCCTCTACGCCACCACCCAGCTCAAGGGCATGAGCGACGCCGACATCAAAACCATCATGTGCGACAACCTGGCCCGCTTCCTCAACATCGAGCCAGTACCCACGGGGGCTGGCTCTTAGCCCACCTTCATCAGGTCGGCCATGTTGCCGCCCATGACCTGGCGGACCTGGTCGTCGGGCAGGCCATAAAGCTGGTCCACGAACGAGATCGGATCGGCCATGCCCTCCACGTGGGGGTAGTCCGATCCGAATATCACGTTGTCCACTCCCACCAAATCGATGAGCCCCACGGGATCGTCCTCGTGGAAGGGGTGGATCCAGAGGTTGCGTTTGATGGCCTCCACCGGATGCTCCTCCCAGGAGTGGGGGAATCGCTCGTAGACATCCTCCAGATGGGCCAGCAGCGGGCGCACCCAAGAGCTGCCGTTCTCCACGATGGCCACCTTCAGCTTGGGATGGCGGGTGAGCGCTCCGTGGGCCACCCACGAGGTAACCGCATCCTGGATGGGCCGGTTGTGCGAGATCGCCATCTGGAACAGCGACTGGCGAAAGGCCGTCATCTCCCCGCTGACGCCTTCCCACTCGTCGGTGAACCGCTTGTAGCCGCTGTCGGAGGCGTGCATGGCCACCAGCACGTCCAACTCCACCATCCGCTCCCAGAACGGGTCGAACTCCGGCAGGGCGAAAGACCGCGGCCCCCGCAGTCCGGGAGGCGCCGCCGGGCGGATCAACACCGCCCGAGCCCCCCGCTCCGCGCACCACTCGAGTTCCTCGATGGCCTTGTCCACGATGGGCAGGGTCACGATGGGTGTCGGGAAGATGCGCCCCTCGTAGTTGAAGGTCCAGTGCTCCAGCATCCACTCATTGAGGGCGTGGATGACGATGTGGCACTCGTCGGGGGCATCCCGGAAGCGCTCCTCAACCAGCGACGCCAAGGTGGGGTACATCATGGCGTAGTCCAAACCCAGCTCGTCCATCAGTTCCAGCCGGGGTTCCGGGGAGAAAAACGCCGGCAGGGCATCGATCGGCTTCATGATCTCACGGTGCGACTTCCCCTCCGGATTGCCGCTTTTGAAGTACTCCTCCTGGGCCCCGGGAGAGCCCACCCGCTGAAACGTGGGGTTGGGGATGTACTCGCTGATCTTGCCCCTCACCATGATCTTGGTGCGGCCCTTGTGGTCGATGTAATCGACGAGGCCTCGGTGGGAGTCGGGCAGGTGTTTGGTCAGGGCCTCGGTGGTCTCGTACATGTGGTTATCGGCGTCGAAAACCGGGAAATCGAGCTGGCGAGAAGGCATACCCATAATCATATTGCTGGAGTACGCTGAACGAGATGGCCGGGCCGCTCACGCCTGACTTCTATCGCTACGAGTGGTATTCGTTGAGCGGCGTTCGCCTCGACGGCGAGTTTGTGATTGCCCAATGGCCCGACGGCACCGAGTTGCCCTGCTTCAGCTGGTGGCTGGCCGAGCAATGCGAGTACGAAATCTCCTCCCGGGAAGGACTGCTTGAGCCCTGCGATCTGGGCGACCACTTGCAGGTGACCGACGCCTGGGTAGAAGACGACGGAGCTCTGGCTGTGAGGTGGGCCCACGACGGCAGAGTCGCACGCCTTCACCCCGGTTGGCTGCGCCACATTGCCGACGGCCAATTCCGACCCGAGAGCTTTCTCCCCGAACCCATCCCGTGGGATTCCACCGTGCTGTCCGAACCGGTCACCTACCACGGGCCGACGGTGCTGTCCGACCCCGAGACGTTCCGCCTGTGGCTCAACGACCTGGCTGCCTACGGCCTCACCCGGCTGAAGTCGTTGTCAGTTGATCCCAACCAGATTGAAGAGGTGGCCCGACGGGTCGGGGTGCTGCGGGACTCCCACTTCGGCCCGGTTTGGGACATCGAAGCCGTTCCCGATCCCTGCTCCACCGCCTACATGAGCATCGGCCTCGGCCCCCACACCGACTTGCCCTCGCTGGAGATACCGCCGGGATTCCAGTTCTTCCACTGCATCGAGAACTCCTGTGTGGGCGGGGCCAGCCAGATGAGCGACGGCCTGGCCATTGCCCGCCACCTCGAAGAGCACGAACCGGAGGCCTACGAGGCCCTCACCACGCTGCGGTGGGTGTTCCACGGGCGGGGCGCCGAGGTCGACTGGCGTTGGTCAGGGCCGCTGATCGACCTGGGAGTTCGCGGTGCGCCCCTCACCCTTCGAACCTTCTACCCGGTGCGTAGCTTCCCCGACATGGCCCCTGAAGACGTTCCCCGGGCCTACCGGGCGGCGCACCGGCTGGGACAGATTTCCCGCGATCCCCGCTTTCAGATCACCTATAGGTTGGAGCCCGGCGATTTGGCGGTGTTCGACAACCGGCGGATTCAACACGCCCGAGATCCGTTCGACATTTCCACCGGACGTCGCCTGTTCCGGGGCTGCTACATGAACAGCGACGACATCTACTGCAAACTGAGGGTCATCAACCGCCGAGCGAAAGAAAGCCAGTTGGTCTCACCATGAGCGGAGTATTCATCACCTGCGCCATCACCGGCAGCGGCGACACCACGTCCAAGTCCGACTTGGTGCCCATCACCCCCAAGCAGATCGCTGACGCGGCCATCGACGCCGCGGCCGCGGGGGCAGCAATCGCCCACATCCACGTCCGCAATCCCGATACCGGCGAACCGGCCCGCGAGGTTGAACTCTACGCCGAAGTGGTCGAGCGGATCAGAGCGTCTAGCACCGACGTGGTGCTCAATCTCACCTCCGGTATGGGCGGCGATCTCACCCTGGGTTCGGCCGAGACACCCCTGCCCCCCGCGGAGGTGGGCACCGACATGGCCGGGGCCACCGAGCGGCTGGCCCACGTGAGGGAGCTGATGCCCGAGATCACCACACTGGATTGCGGCACCATGAACTTCGGAGAGGGCGACTACATCATGGTCAACAGCCCGTCGGTGCTAAACGAGATGGCCCGCCAGGTTCAGAAGCTGGGCGTGCGCCCCGAGATCGAGATCTTCGACACCGGCCACTTGTGGCTGGCCAAGCGCCTGGTGGACGAGGGGCTCATCGACGACCCAGTCATGGTGCAGTTGTGCATGGGCATTCCTTGGGGCGCTCCCGACGACATCAACACCTTCATGGCCATGGTCAACAACCTCCCCGACGACTGGGTCTTCTCGGCCTTCTCTCTGGGCCGCAGCCAGCTTCCCTACGTCGGGCTGGCCGCCATCGCCGGCGGCAACGTCCGGGTCGGCCTCGAAGACAACATCTACCTAAGCCGCGGCCAACTAGCCACCAACGCCGACCTAGTAACCCGAGCCACAACCATCCTCGAATCCATGAACTACCAAGTCCTAGGGCCCGAAGCTGTCAGAGACAAGCTCCACCTCACCAAGCACTGACACTCGCCGCCCCACCGGGCTTCGGCATAGATTGAAGACGTGAACGCCGAAATCTCCATCCGGGGCGGCATGGTGGTCGACGGGACCGGGAGTCCCGCCCAGCGAGCCGATGTGGGCATCACCAACGGCCGGATCACCGAAATCGACAAAACCGTCAAAGCCCCCAAAGAGATCGACGCCACCGGCCGGCTAGTCTGCCCCGGCTTCATCGACTGCCACACCCACTACGACCCACAAGTCCTCTGGGACCCCTGGCTCTCGTCGTCGTGCTGGCACGGGGTCACCTCGGTGGTGGCCGGAAGCTGCGGCTACAGCATCGCCCCCACCAAGGCCGCCGACCGGGCCTCTCTCATCCGCACCCTCGACAAGGTGGAGGACATGCGGGTGGCCACCCTGGAGGCCGGGGTCAACTGGAACTTCGAGACCTATGGCCAGTACCTCGACGTGATCCAGCACCGAGGCCTGGCCGTCAACTTCGGCGGCTATGTGGGCCACACCGCGGTGCGGCTCTACGTCATGGGCCAAGACGCCTACGAGCGGGAGGCGACCCCCGAAGAGGTAAACCAAATGAAGGCCGCGGTGGCCGAGGCCATCAACGGCGGCGCTTTAGGGTTCTCCACTGACCGGGCCGGATTCCACCTGGGCGACGGCGGCCGGCCGGTGCCGTCCATCGCCGCCTCCCAAGAAGAAACCGAAGCCCTCATCTCCGTCACCGCCGAGATCGGCCGGGGCGTGGTGCATGTGGCGCCGGGGGAGAACTACCGCTGGGTGTACGACCTCCAGCCCAAGCTGGGCCGGCGGCTCAACTGGTCGTCCATCCTCACCTACCCCGCCGCGGCCTCTTCCCGGGCCGACTACCGCACCAAGCTGGCCGACCACTTGGCCGGCCGGGCCGCCGGTGCCGACGTGTGGGTGCAGGTCACCTGCCGCCCCATCACCCAGCACGTCACCATGATCGAGCCCACCTCCTTCTACACCATGGGCTCGTTCAAAGAGCTGGTGGCCCTGGCCCACGAAGACCGCCACACTCTGTATGCCAACCCCGACTGGCGGGCCCGAGTGCAGTCCGACCTCGACGCCAACGGACTTCTGGCCTCCCGCTGGAACACCCTGGCCATCGTGGAGTCGCCCAGCCAGCCCGAGCTGGTGGGCAGCACCGTGGGCAAAGTGGCCGCCGAGCGGGGCTGCACCCCGTGGGACGCCATGTGCGACATCGCCCTGGCCGACGGCCTGTTGACCCGCTTCGAGATCACCTTCGCCAACGACGAGGTCGACGGCGTGACCTCCCTTATGCAGGCTGAGGGGACCGTGATGGGCCTGTCCGACGCCGGCGCCCACGTGGGCCAGATCTGCGATGCGGTGATGCCCACCGACTTCTTGTCCCGCTGGGTGCGCGACCGCCAGGTAATGACCCCCGAGGCCGGCATCCACAAGCTCACCGGCGAGCTGGCCGAGATGCTCGGCCTCGCCCCCGACCGCGGTTACCTCCGGCCCGGTGCAGTGGCCGACGTAACCGTGGTCGACTGGGACAACCTCGACGTCGGCCCCATCCGCCGAGTCCACGACATGCCCGCAAACGGCGAGCGCCTCATTGCCGACGCCCCCACCGGCGTCGACCACATCCTTGTCGCCGGGACCACCACTCGCCTCGACGGCCAGTCACTGCTCGATCAGCTGGAAGCCCTACCCGCGACCACCCTTCGCTCATCTTGAGCAAATAAGTCGGCCTAGCCGGGAGGCACCACCGGTTCGATGCCGAGGTCGGTGTAGGTGAGAGCGGGGAAGTAGGGCACGCCCAGCGCATTGAAGCGGCGGCGGGCAGTGTCGCCCCGGTCGACCACCGTGGCGACGGCCACTATCTCGGCCCCGGTGTCGCGTATCACCTCGTAGGCCTTCTCAGTCGAGCCTCCGGTGGTGGTCGCGTCTTCAAGCAGCAAGACCCGGTGGCCCGGTCCCAGGGGGGTGCCCTCGATCTGCTGTCTCGTCCCCCTCTTCTTCGGCTCCTTTCGAACCGAGAACCAATGGCCGTCGGTCACAGCCGCGATGCCCACCGCCAGCGAGTCGGCCCCCATGGTCATCCCCCCAGCCGCGTCGAATTCGATGCCGGCTTCTCCAACCTGCCGAGCAATCGCCCGGCACGCCACCTGGAGGTCGGCCCAACGGCATAGGGCCACCTTGACGTCAACGAAATCGCTCGACATGGCCCCGCTGGCCAGCTCAATTGGTTGGTCCAATTTCCGCAGACCTTGCCGTTTGATGATGTCAATTAGCGCCGCGTCAGCCACGTTCCCACACTAGCGGTCGTAGGTGACCGGGCTTGTTTGCTTGAAAGAAATGGAAAATTATTAGAAATCATTAGATTTCCACAAGCGATCCCCAGCGAAGACCCGCTACGGTCAACTCAACCTTCCCCCCTACAACCGAAGAATGAGGGGAGGGGCCCGTGTCTGCTCCACCCGTGTCCTGCGCCTGGGCTCCATGGTGGTCTCCAGAGCAGCGCCGCCGTTTCTTGAGCCATGTGGAAAGCGTTGTCCAAGCCCGCTTCGGCGAGCACACCCTCGATGAGGACGAGGGAACCGTGGCCGTCGAGAAGATGGACTGTGTGCTGGGCCTGTCCAACTTGGCCCAAACCTGCCGGGCGGCCGAGCCCGACGATTGGCGGCTCATCATCTACAGCCACGTCGCCCGGCTCGACGACTTCGCCCCCGACGCGCTGGCCGAGCGACTGGGGGAGTACGAGCGCGTCCTGCCCGACCTGAGAGTCAGGGTGGTCAGCGCCCAGCACTTGAGCCATATCGACGCGGTGCGCGATCCGTTACCGCTTGGCCTCTCTGCCTGTCTGTCCGTGGACTTGGACGGTGCCGCCTGCCCGGTGGACCGCAGCTACTTCAACGACTGGGGTGTCGAGCACGGCGAGGTTATGGCGGTTGCGCTGGCCAACACTCTCATGGGCGCTCCGATGACCGAAGAGGACGCAAGCGAGGTGTCCGGCAAGTTCCAAGTGTTCACAGGCGATTCCCTCTTCGTCTCCGGCCACCTGCTTGATTTCGCCCGCACCGTTCCCGACATCGGGACTCATGGCGCGGTGGTCACCGTGCCCGCGGCCCACACCGTCATGGTCTGCCCCGTAGGGCTCAACGAGAAGTTCGTGGACCATTCCGCCACCATGCTGGCTGCCAGCTACGTCCGCTATCTGGCCGGGCCCAACTCGGTAAGCCCCAACGCCCTGTGGTGGCGCCCCGATCACCCGCTGGCCGGATTCGCCCGCATGGACGACCAGTGTTTCGAGCTAGCCGCCCCCGAACCCCTCCGCAGCCAACTCTGGGAGGGGCTTAGGAGCGCTGGCTCTTAGAGCGCAGGCGTGTCGCTCTGCCATGATGTTTCTGCGAACGAAGCATGGGGGAGCACCGCATGACCATGACCGATACCGCCAGAGCGATCTCGCTCGACGACATCGACATTCATTCCACTGACCTGTACCAAGACCGCGGCTATCCGTGGGCGGCGTGGGATCTGCTGCGGGCCGAGGCCCCGGTGCATTGGTACGAACGCCCCGACATTGAGCCGTTCTGGGCCATCACCCGCCACGAGGACATCCACTGGGTGTCGTCCAACGACAAGCTGTTCATCAACGGCGGCCCCCGCCTTCGCCTGGCCTCCATCGAAGAGGATAAGGGCATGTGGGAGCGCCGGGCACGGCGGCTCACCGAGCTGGGCTGGGACCTAGATGAGCCCATGGACATGGTGTTCTTGGACCGGCCTCGCCACACCCGGTTCCGCCTGCTCACCGCCCGGCGGTTTACCCCCCGGGCCATGCGGGAGCATGAGGCGCACCTCGCCCAGTACGCCGCTCGGTTCACCGGTGAGTTCGTGGAGATCCTCGAGCGCGACGGCGAGGCCGACCTAGTGCTCGACTACGCGGTGAAGCTGCCGCTGGCCACCATCTGCGACCTCATGGGCCTCGACGTCGAAGACTGGTCGAAGGTTCACAAGTTCACCGAGATGGCGTTCAACGACGAAGAGAACATGCGGTGGGCCGAGCCGGGCGAGACCTTCGACGACCTGAGGTTCCGAATGGGCAAGGACTTCAGTGCCTATATCAGGACGATCATCGAAGACTGCCAGGCCGAGCCCCGCGACGACATGACCGGAGCGGTGGTCCAGGGCGAGGTCGACGGCTGCCCGCTCAACACCCAGCAGCTCACCGGCTACATCACCCTGCTGCTGGGCGCGGGCAACGAGACCACCCGCAACGCCACCACCTCAGGCGTTATCGCTCTGCTCCAGCACCGCGACCAAATCGACCGCCTCCTGGCCGATGAGTCGCTGATCGAGCCGGCGGTGGAGGAGATCCTGCGCTGGACTTCACCGGTCATCCAGTTCGCCCGCACTGCCACCGCCGACGTGGAACGACACGGCCAAATGATCAAAGAGGGCGACACCGTGGGCGTGTTCTACCCGTCGGCCAACCGGGACGACGCGGTGTTCGACGACCCCTACCGCTTCGACGTGGGCCGCAATCCCAACCACCACATGGCCTTCGGCCACGGAGTCCACTTCTGCCTGGGGGCCAACCTGGCCCGCTGGGAACTGCGGGCCATGCTCCGAGCGATCCTGCCTGTGCTGCCCCGCCTAGAGCTGGTCGACGAGCCCGAGCGCCACGGCCACCTCCACCTCGGAGCCGTCAAACACCAACGCGTCCGCCTGGTGGGCTAGCCCCACCGGCCCGAGTCAAAGCACGGCAGTACTGTCATGGAGATGAGCGGATTGCTGATACGCGGCGGAACGGTGGTGGACGGCACCGGTGCCCCGGCCCGACAGGCCGACGTGCGGGTGCGGGGCCGCACCATTGCCGAAGTTGGCCCCGGCTTGGCCTCCGACGGCGAGCGGGAGCTTGACGCCGCCGGGGCGCTGGTTACCCCGGGCATCATCGAGACCCACACCCACCTCGACGGGGCCATGTGGTGGGATCCCTCCTTTGATCCGCTGCCCAGCTACGGGGTAACCACCACCGTGTTCGGTAACTGCGGGATGTCGATGGCTCCCCTCGACGGACCTCAGCGCGACGAAGTGGTGGATCTGTTCTGCTTCCTGGAAGACCTGCCCCAGGTTGCCTTCGAAAAAGAGGTGCCCTGGACTTGGGCGAGCTGGCCGGAATACCGGGCCGCGCTCGACACCCAGCCCACCGCGGCCAACATCGCCGGCTATGTCGGCCACATCAGCCTGCGGACCTTCGTCATGGGCGACGCCGCCTGGGATCGTCCCGCCACCTCCGCCGAGCGCACCGCCATGGCCAAGGCACTGGACGAGGCCCTGGCCGCCGGCGCCCTCGGGTTGTCCACCAACGGCTTCGACATGGACCGCACCCTGCGGCTGGTGCCCAGCCGCCACGCCGACGACGACGAGTACGCCGAGCTGTTCGACGTGCTGGCCGCCCATCCTGGCACCACCTTCCAGGCCATCACCCGGTTCAACGAGCCCGAGCACAACCTGGCCGACGTGGAGCGATTCGCCGCCCTGGCCAAACCTCGGGGCGTGCGAGGGCAGTGGACGGCCATTCCCTCGATCGCCAGCGAGACTGAATACCGGGCCGACACCCTGGCCTTCGACCGCCGCCTTCGGGAGTCCGGGGTCGACTTCTGGCCCACGGTGGGCACCCGACCGCTCGACCTGTATTTCAACTTCGAAAAGGCGCTGACCTTCCAGCGGGTTCCGGCCTGGAATGACCTGGTCAACGGTCCTGCTGAGAACAAGATGACCCTGCTGGCCGATCCCGAGTGGCGCGACAAGGCCCGAAGCGACTGGGACAATCGCAAGAAATCTCGCCGGGCCCGGGTCGATCACCCCCACACCCTGATCTTCGCCCTGTCCGAGACCGGCGTCGGCCCCCTCGGGATCTCGCTGGCCGAACACGCAACCAACACCGGCCAGCACGTGTCCGATGCGCTCGCCTCCTGGCTGCTGGACAACGGGATCGGCTCGTCGCTGCGGGCACTGCCCGATGTTCACGACGAGCCCGCCCTCGCCGAGGTGATCCGCTCGCCCCACACCCTCACCAACGTCAACGACAGCGGTGCCCACCTCCAGCTGTTCTGCGGCGCCGGCCAGAGCACCCATCTGCTCGCCCACTATCACCGCGACACCGGCCTATTGACCCTCGAAGAGGCGGTCCACGTCCTCACCGGCCGGACCGCGGGTTTCTTCGGGCTGGCTGATAGGGGAGTGATCGCCCCCGGCAAGGCCGCCGATCTGGCCGTGTTCTGCTTGGACGAGATCAATTTGGGGCCAGAAGTCAAGCTACAGGACGTGCCCGGCGGGTCATGGCGGTTCAGCCGAGAGCCCGGCGGCTTTCGAGCCACCATCGCCAACGGCGTGGCCACCTACTGGGAGGGCGAGCCCACCGACGCCCTTCCGGGAACGCTTATCGGCCCCAGGGGTTCGTAAGGCCCCACCCTGCGCTCTACGATTCGCCAGACCCGAAATGCAGAGAGCGAGGCACCACTGATGGGACGACTGGCAGGCAAAGTGGCATGGATCACCGGAGCGGCGTCAGGTATCGGCCTGGCCTCCGCTGAGCGGTTCGCCGAGGAGGGGGCCGTGGTGATCGGCTCCGACATCGCCGAGAGCGATGGTTGGAAGGCGGTGGCCGAGACCGCCCCGGCGTCGAGCTTCCACCTCGTAGACGTCCGCGACGCCGACGCCCAAGAGGAGCTGGTCGGCCAGATAACCCAGGAGCACGGTCGGCTCGATGTGCTGATGACCGCGGCCGGAGTCGCCGGCGGCGGCCAGGTTCACGAACTCGACGTCGAGGAGTGGGACCGGGTGCAAGACATCAACCTCAAGGGCACCATGCTGTCGTGCCGGGCCGCCCTCAAGCCGATGGTGGAGGCCCGCTCGGGGAGCATCATCACCGTGGCCAGCGTGGAAGGCATCGAGGGGTGCGAGGGGGGCAGCACCTACAACGCCTCCAAGGGCGGGGTGATTCTGCTCACCAAGAACATGGCCAACGACTACGGCCCGGCCAACATCAGGGCCAACGCCATCTGTCCCGGCTTCATCGACACCCCCATGTTCCAGTCGGTCATCCCCCATCTGGGGCCCGTCGCCGACAGCATCCGCGACCAGCACAAGCTCAAGCGGTGGGGCCTCCCCTCGGAGATCGCGGGTGCGGCCTTCTTCCTGGCCTCCGACGACTCCTCGTTCGTCACCGGCGTCGCCCTCCCCGTCGACGGCGGCTACACCGCCGGCCACTCCCACGGAATGACCACCATCTAGTCCCAGCCCCCTCAGACGGGGCGGAATTTGATGAGGGTGATCTCGTCGGTGGCGTCTTCGAACACCGCTTCCACGGGCAAGCCGCAAGCGATGTCAGCGTTGTCGATGCCGATGAGGTTGGAGTACACCATCGGCCCCTCCTCTAGCTCCACCAGCACCACGTTGTAGGGCAGTTCTGGTTCGAACGAACCGATGTAGGGCTGCCTCATGATCGTGAAGCCCCACACCGTGCCCCGCCCTGTTGCCTCGGTCCACCCCCGGTCGAACGACAGACACGAGGGGCATGAGGCATAGGGCGGGAACCACACGTGCCCGCAGGCTTGGCACTGGGGCAGCACGAAGCGGTGCTCGCGGGCCGCGGCCCAGAACTCCCGGTCTTCGTGGGTCACCGCGGGCAGCGGCTTGGCGTACCCCGCTTCGCCGCTCACAGCACCCCGTCCCGACACAAGAGCGACGCCCCCGGCAGGGCCGACAGGCACCAGTACAGCGACCAGTCGCAGTCGGGGATCTGGCGCTCACCGGCCTGGCCCCGCAGCTGGCGCACCGCTTCGGCGTGCTGGTTCCACCCCTGGAGGTACGACTCGCTCAACATCCCCCCGCTGGTGTTCACCGGCAACTCGCCCCCCAAGGCGATCCGCCCATCCTGCACCCATTCCAGCCCCTGGCCCTTGGGGGCGAACCCGAAGCCCTCCAGCCCCCACAGCACCGACACGCTGAAGTTGTCGTACACCTGGAGGCAGTCGATGTCGTCGGTGGTCACCCCCAGCGGATCGAACAGGTCGGCCTTCATCGAACCGCAGGCCTCGTCCCAGAACCCCAGGTCCACGTACCACTCCCGAAAATTGGCCCGGCCCGCGGTGCCGGCGATGAGCACCGGGGGATGGGCCAGGTCCCGGGCCCGCTCGGCAGTGGTCACCACGTAGGCCACCGCCCCGTCGTTCACCAGGCAGTAGTCGAACAGGCGCAGCGGCTCGGCGATGTACCGGGCATCCAGGTAGTCGTCGATGGTCATCTCCTGCTGCATGATGGCCCCGGGCGTCATCCGGGCGTGCGAGCGGATGGCCACCGGAATGGCCCCCAACTGCTCCTCGGTGCCCCCGTACTCGGCCTGATAGCGGGTGAACCCCATCGAGTACTGCGCCCCCGGCGAGGCCATCCCGTAGATCGTGTCGTACAGCAGCCCCTGGGGCTGGGCGCCGAACTTGGTGCCCTGGGTGCGGAACGCCACCGAGTTGAACAGCACCACGTAGTCGGCCAGCCCGTGGTGTACCGCGGTGGCCGCGTGCATCAGCGCCATGGCGCACATCCGCCCGGCCTGGGGGTAGTCCACCACGAAGCGCACGTCGGTGAGCCCGGTGCGATAGGCCACCGGCTCATAGTGGGCCAGCCCCCCGGTGATCAGCCCGTCGATCTGCGACTTCTCCAGCCCCGCATCGGCGATGGCCGCCGCTATGGCCTCAGTGGCCATCGCCTCGCCCGTCCGCTCCGGGTCCGGCGTGCGGTACAGCCGAGCGAAGTCACTGCTGCCGATACCGACGATGGCCGTCTGCCCCGCGAAGTCCCGATCGCTCATCGCTCGGTGAGACTAATGGTCAGCAGTGACGAAGCCGTTGCCCAACCCCTAACGTCGGGGCCGAAGCAAGGACGGTTTAGATGAAGATCAATCCCGATAGTTCGTGGCGGCTGGTGGCCGAGCGGCTGGAGGCCGAGACCGATCCCCGGCGCCGCCACATCTTGCAGCTAGTGCTCGATCACATGCAGCGCGAGCTGCGGCTCGACATCGAGGGGGTAATCGACACCCTCAGCGAGAAGCCCCAATACGTCATGTGGCCGAATGGCGATAATCCCGTCCGCAAACCCGGCGGCTCCCGTGACGCCATCCGCGACCTCTACGACCGCTCCTTGGTGCAGACCGGCGCCCACCGCTGGGAGCTCGCTCTCGACCGGGTGATCGTCGACGACCATGCCGTGTTCACCGAGGGGGTCATGCGCATGGCCTACCCCGGCCGCACGCTTGAGGCCATGGGCATCGATATCCCCGACTCTGACTCGTTCTACCTGTCCCAAGTCCGCATGGGCATCGTGTGGCCGATAGACCCCAACGATCCTGAGGCCCGCCTTTCGGGCGAAGAGGTGTACGCCGAGGGCGACCGATTCGAGGGCATCGCCGACCGCCCCATCAGCCTCGACGAGATCGCTCCCTTGGAGCCTCTTAACTCTTGACCAGTAGTCTCTCCGTTTGAGCCAAAGCGAAAGGTGATGCCAATGCAGATGAACCCCAACAAGACGTGGCGGCTGGTGGCCGAGCGGCTGGAGGCCGAGACCGATCCCCGGCGGCACCATGTGCTGGAGCTGGTGCTGGCCCACATGAAGTGCGAGGCCCAGGCCGACATCGAAGGAGTGGTGGCCACCCTGAGCGAAAAGCCCCAATACATCATCTGGTCGAACCCCGACGATCCCATCGCCAGCCCCGGCGGTGACCGGGACGCCATCCGGGGCTTCTACGACCGCAGCATCGTGCAGACCGGTGCCCACCGCCTCGAGTTCGACTGCGACCGGGTCATCGTCGACGACGACGCCGTGTTCACAGAGGGGGTCATGAGCATGGCCTACCCCGGCCGCACGCTGGAGGCCATGGGCATCGACGTGCCCGACGTCGACTCCTACTACGTGGCCCAGTCCCGCATGGGCATCGTCTGGCCCGTCGACCTCGACGACCCCGAGGCCCGGCTGCGAGGCGAAGAGGTCTACTCCGGCAACGACCCCTTCGAAGGCGTCGCCGACCGCCCCATCTCCCTAGAAGAAATCACCCCCCTAGAACTCGCCGCCGTCTAATCGCTACGAGGCCGACCAGGTTTCGCTGCGGAGGTAGGAGTAGACGCCTTCGAAGTCGGTGCGGGCCTTTTCGGGCAAGTCCACTGCTTCGCCGAGGCGGCTGGCGCCCCACACGATGCGGGCGGTGTGCTCGGCCACCAGGGCGGCGTGCAGGGCGTGGTCGGGCGACTCGCCTACGCACAGCATGCCGTGGTTGGCCATCAGCACCGCCGAACGGTCGGCCAGGTGGCGCACTACCTCTTCGCCCAACTCGTCAGAGCCGGTGGGGCGGTAGTCGGCCACCGGCACGTCCCCGCCTAGGTAGATGATGACCTCCTCGATCACTGCGGGGATGCTCTTATGGGCCACCGCGAACATCGAGGCGTGTATCGGGTGGCAGTGCACCACTCCGCCCACCTCGGGAAACGCCCGATAGCAGGCCAAGTGCATGGCTTTCTCTGTGGACGGCCGGGCCGTGCCCTCCAACAGGTTCCCGTCCAAGTCCACTGCCGCCAGGTTGTCCACCTCCACCTGGTCATAGGGCAGCGACGACGGGGTCAGCCAGATCGTGCCGTCGGTGCTCCGACCCGACACGTTCCCTGCGGTGCCCACCACCAGCCCGGCGGCATCCATGGCCTGGGCGGCGGCCACTACTTGGGCTCGAATGTCGGCGCTGTCGGTCATCGCCACACCTCCGGGTTGGCCAGGCGGTGGGGCCGCTCACCGGCCAAGAGCCGGCAGATGTCCTCCACCACCATGTCGGTCTGGTTCACCTCGGTGTCGTAGGTGGCGCCGCCGATGTGCGGCGTCAGCACCACGTTGTCGAGGGTGGTCAGCGGATGGTCGGGCGGGAGGATCTCGCCCTGCACGTGGTCGAGGCCCGCGCCGCCCAAGTGCCCCGACGCCAGCGCCTCCACCAGCGCGTCGGTGTCGTGCAGCGCGGCCCGGGCGGTGTTCAAGTAGGCGGCCCCCGGTCGCATGGCCGCTAACTGCTCGCCGCCGATCATGGCCTCCGTCTCGGGAATGACCGGGGCGTGCATCGACACCACGTCGGCGGTGGCCAGCAGCTCATCGAGTTCGCAGTCGGCGTCGGGCTGATAGGGGTCGCAGGCGATCACCTTCATTCCGAGCCCCTCGAAGCGCCATTTGGCCGCTCGGCCCACCGCGCCCAGCCCCACCAGCCCCACCGTGCGCCCAGCCATCTGCCAGGCCCGATACCGCTGATAGGGGATGGTCTCGGTGAACACCGTGCCTGCCCGCATGTCCCGGTCGCCCAAGATCACACGGCGGCTGACGGCAAAAAGCAGCGCCACCGCCATCTCGGCCACCGCATCGGCGTTGCGGCCTGGGGCGTGCAGCACCGGGATGCCCGCCGCGGTGGCCCCGGCCACATCCACGTTGGTGGGGTCGCCCCGGGTGGAGGCCACCGCCCGCAGCGGCTGCTCGAACACCGGCCCGTTGCACTCGTCGGCCTCGCACACCAGCAAATCGGCCGACACCTCCGCCACCCGGGCGGCCAGATCCTCAGCGCTGTACAGACGGATGGGCTGGTGCTCGATCCACGGATCGAACTCTACGTCGGCCACCTCCCGCAGCCGGTCCAAGCCCGGCCCCCGCAGCGGAGCGGTAACCAGTGCCCTAGGTCTGCTCACGTCATGAGCGTAGGGTTCGAAGCAGACCTTCACGCCATCGACGCTCTGCCAGTGCGCAAGCAGGGAACTACGGTTATCAGCCGTGGCTGAGACAGTCGAGGTGACGGTGGGCATCGACATCGGCACCACCTCGGTGAAGGCGGTGGCCGTCGACGCCGACGGCGGCGTGCAGGCCCGCACCCGCATCCCCCACGCCGTGAACGCCCCCTCTCCGGCGGTGCTTGAACACGATGCCGCCGCAGTGTGGAATACCAGCGTCGTCGAGGCCTGCGACGCCGTTTCATCCGGGCACGCGGTGGTGGGCATCGGCCTGGCCGCCATGGTCCCGTCGCTGGCCGCGGTCGACGCCGGCGGGGCGCCGATCTCGCCGGGCATCCTCTACGGCGACCACCGGGGCCACCACCCCGACGGCGAGTTCGTCGGGTTCCTGCGCTCGCTGGAGCAGGCCGTACCTGAGGCCTACGCCTACTGGCCCGCCCAGGCGGTGGCCGGCAATGCCCTGTGCGGTGCGGCCGCCATCGACGCGATCACGGCCATGACCTGCCTGCCGGTATTCGGCGCCGACGGCTGGGACCCCCAGTGGTGCGACCCCGCCAAGCTCCCTCAACTGTCCATGGACCAGAGCCCCGTCGGGCACCGTGGCGATGCGCCCGTGTCCGCCGGCACCGTGGACGCGCTGGCCGAGCAGCTCGTGGCCGGGGCCGACTCTCCCGGCGATGTGCTGGTGATCTGCGGCACCACCCTCATCACCTGGGCGGTGGCCGAGGGGTGGCCCGAAGCCGAGGGGCTGTGGACCATCCCCCATCTCCAGGCCGGCCTGTCGGCCATCGGCGGGCCGAGCAACGCCGGCGGCCTGTTCCTCGAGCGGGTAAGGGCCATAACCGGCGACCCAGCCGACGAGCCGTCCCACCCCGACCGCCTGCCCCTGTGGGTGCCCTACATCCGGGGCGAGCGCACCCCCCGCCACGATCCCGAACTGCGGGCCGCCCTGGTCGGCCTCGATGTCGGCCACGGCCCCGCCGATGTCCTGGCCGCCGCCTATGAGGCCGCCGGGTTCGTCGTCCGCCACCATCTCGACGTGGCCGGTGCCACCGCTGAGCGCATCGTCGCCGCAGGCGGCGGCACCCACGTAGATCGCTGGATGCAGGCCCTGGCCGACGCCACCAACCTGCCGGTGGACGTTGCCGCCGTGCCCGAAGGCGCGGCCCGGGGAGCGGCCTGGCTGGCCCGCATCAGCGCCGGCCTGGAGTCCGGCGATTTGGCCGAGGCCCGCCGCTGGGCCCGCACCGGCCGCCGGGTCGAGCCCCGACCCGACTGGGCCGAGGCTGCCAACCGCCGCTATCCCCAGTGGCGATCCGCTTGCGACACTCGCAGCGGTGCTGCACAGTAAGGCGCGCACAAAAGAGGAGATCCATGAAGTTCGCAGTGACGTTTCCGATGGTGGCCCACCCCTGGGATCAGAAGCTGATCACCAAGCAGGGTGTGGTGGACTTCGCCCGCACCGCCGAGGAGTCCGGGTTCGACGGACTGGGCTTCACCGACCACCCCGCTCCCACCGACCGCTGGCTCAACGCCGGCGGGCACGACGCGGTAGACCCGTTCGCCGCCCTGGCCTTTTGCGCCGCGATCACCGACCGCATCAAGCTGATCCCCAACATCGTGGTGGTGCCCTACCGGAACCCGTTCATCATGGCCAAGGCCATCGCCACCATCGACTCCTTCTCCGGCGGCCGGTTCATCTTCGCCACCGGCACCGGCTACCTCAAAGGCGAGTTCAAGGCCCTCGGCGTCGACTTCAACAACCGCAACCAGATCTTCGACGAGGCCATCGAGGCCATGATCGGCATCTGGACCACCGACGACTTTGCCTACGAGGCCAGCACCTTCACCGCCCTGGGCCAAACCGCCAACCCCAAACCCGTGCAGAAGCCCCACCCACCCATCTGGATCGGCGGCAACTCCAAGCGGGCCCGCCGCCGGGTGGCCGCCGTCGCCAACGGCTGGACGCCGTTCCCCGCCCCCCGGGTTTTGGCCACCACGGCCAGAACCCCGCCATTGGAGACCCTGGACGACTTGGCGGCCTTGCTCGACGAACTGTGGACCTACGTCGACGAGGCCGGCCGCAACCCGGCTGACTTCGATGTCAGCTACCTCAACCCCGTCGGCGGCCCACCAGCCGCCCCCGACTTCGACGCCGACGCCCACATCGCCGCCCTGGCCGATCTCGAAGCGCTGGGAGTCACCTGGATCACCGTCACCCTCCCCGGTGACGACATCGAGGCCACCCTCGACACCATGCGCCGCTACGGCGAAACGGTCATCGCCCCCTCCCAGAGCACCTAGATGCCTGATCCCGGCCCCGGCACCAGTTCGGTCGAGTTCCCCCCCTTCGAGCCGATCATTCCCCACTTGATCCGGGCCGCGGCTGCAACGCACGCCGATCGAATGCTGGCCGTGCTGGGCGACCATCGGATGACCTACGCCGATGCCAACACCGCCTCGGCGGCTATCGCCAAGGGGCTTTTAGCCGCCGGCGTGGGCAAGGGCACCCGGGTGGGACTGCTGGCCCCCAACAGCCCTGATTGGATCGCCGCCTGGCTGGCCCTTGGCCGCATAGGTGCGCTCGGCGTGCTGCTCAACACCTACTACAAGACTCGAGAGCTCGACTGGGTGCTGCGCCATGCCGATGTGCAGGTGCTGCTCAGCGTGCCCGGCCATCTCGGCCACGACTACCTGACCCGCCTAGAAGAGATCGCCCACCCCGGCGACGATCCGGTCATCCGGGCACCGTCGCACCCCTATTTGCGCTCGGTGTGGGTCTGGGGGCAGTCCGACCGACCGTGGGCCGGATCGATGGACGACCTGCTGGCCGCCGGGGAGGCGATCAGCGACGATTTGTTAGCGGCGGCGGAGGCCGAAGTGGTTCCCGCCGACCACTTCGCCGTGATCTACACGTCGGGGAGCACCGCCGCGCCCAAGGGCGCCATCCATACCCAGGGAGCGGTGGTGCGCCACGCCTACAACCTGTGGCCGTTCCGGGATCTGGTGGCCGACGACCGCGTATACACGCCGATGCCCATGTTCTGGGTGGGGGGCATGTCGTTCATGCTGGTGGCGGCGATCCACGCCGGGGCCGGGCTGGTGTTCGAGGAGCGGTTCGACCCCGGCGAGACCCTGGCCATGATCGAGCGGGAGCAGGTGACCATCGTGTCGGGGTGGCCCCACATGGCCAAGCTGCTCACCGAGCACCCCGACTTCGCCACCCGCAACCTGTCGTCGGTACGGGGCGGCAGCCTCTACGCCCTCCTGCCCGCCGACGAGCAGATCGAAGATCCCGAATTGCGGGTGAACTCGCTGGGCATGACCGAGACGCTCGGGCCCCACACCCTGGATGTCATGGGCACCCCGCTGCCCGAGGAGAGGAGGGGCTCGTTTGGCCGCCAGGTGCCCGGCATGGAGCACCGAATCGTCGATCCCGTGACCGGCGAGGACTGCCCGACCGGACAGCGGGGCGAGGTCTGGGTGCGGGGCTATGCCCTCATGGCCGGCCTCTACAAGGTGGAGCGGGCCGACGCCTTCACACCTGATGGTTGGTATCGCACCGGCGACAGCGGCTACTTCGACGACGACGGCCACTTTTACTTCACCGGCCGGATGGGCGACCTCATCAAGTCATCCGGCATGAACATCACCCCCCGGGAGATCGAGCTGGTGATGGAGGAGTTCGACGAGGTCATGCACGCCTTCGTGTGCGGCGTGCCCCACCCCGACCGCATCGAAGACGTGGCCGCCGCCGTGGTGCTGCGCCCCGGCCTGCCGCTCACCTCCGAAGAGCTCAGAGCACTGACCGCCGAGCGGGTGGCGTCGTACAAGGTCCCCCGTCATGTGGCTGTGTTCAACACCCCCGACGAGTTGCCCTGGCTCGATTCGGGGAAGATCGACATCATGGGTGTGAAGCGGCTTCTCACCGAGCGCTACACCGGCTGAGCCGATGATCCACGAGATGCTCACCCTCGTTCCCCGGCGGGACGACCTCATCGTGGCCGGAGACCGCCGCCTGTCCACCGACGAGGTGATGGCCTGGGCCGCCCAGGCCGCCGCCACCCTCGAAGCGGGCCAGCCCACCGCCTTCCAACTCCCCACCGGCCCCGAGGGCGTGGTGGCCTACCGGGCGTGCTGGCAAGCCGGGGCGGTGGCCGTCCCGCTGCTGCAATCCGACGAGGGCCGCCAGCGATCACACGCTTTCGCCACGCTCGGCATCAACCGCCTGCTAAACCCCTCCGAACACCCCGCTGAATACCCCGCTGGCGGTGAGGCCTCCCCCCGCCGCTCGACCCAAGACCGGCCCGACGACCGGGCCCTCATCATGTTCACCTCCGGCTCCTCGGGCGTTCCCAAAGGCGTGGTCCACACCCAGGCGGCCCTGGCCTACAAGACCCGCCAGACAATCGCCATCCAGGAATTCACCCCCGACGACGCCGGGCTCTTTCCCGCTTCTCTGGCCCACGTGGCCGGGCTGCTCCACGGAGTGCTCATCCCCGGCGCCGCTTCGATCAAAACCGTGCTCATGTCCCGCTGGGACCCGGCCGAGGCCCTGCGGCTCATCGAACAGGAGCAGATCACCTACATGGTCGGCCCGCCCACCTTCTTCAACGACCTCATGGGCCACCCCGACTTCAGCCCCAGCCGAACCGCCTCCCTCCGGCTTCTGTCCATCGGCGGCTCCAGCATCACCCCCGCCTTCGTGAACCGGGCCCGCGACGCCTTCGGATGCGTCGTCAAGCGGGCCTACGGCTCCACCGAGGCGCCCACCGCCACCACCTGCACCATCGGTGACGACCCCGAGCGCATGGCCAACACCGACGGCCGACCGTTCGCCCCTACCCAGATCCGAGTCGACGAGCACGGCGAGATCCAGATCCACGGCCCCGAGGTGACCGTCGGCTACCTCGACCCCGCCCACACCGCAGCCGCCTTCACCGAAGACGGATGGTTCCGCACCAGGGATTTGGGCCGCCTCGACGCCGACGGCTATCTCACCGTTATCGGCCGCCTGGGCCAAAAGATCATTCGTGGCGGCGAGAACATCGACGCCATTGAGGTGGAGGCCATCCTCGAATCCCATCCCGCGGTGAGCCAGGCCGTAGTTCTGGGCGAGCCCGACGACCGCCTCGGTGAGCGGGTGGCCGCCTTTGTGGTGGCCGACGGCTCATTCGACCTCGACGAGTGCCGCCGCTGGTTCGCCGAGGCCGGCGCAGCCCGCTTCATGACCCCCGAGCGGCTGATTGCGATCGCTGAAATGCCCACGATGCCCTCGGGAAAGCCCGACCGGGCTGACTTGGCCGAAAAACTCCGCGACCCAACCCGATAAACTTCCGGTCGTGGCCCATTACGAGACCCCTGAGTGGCATCCGGCCTTCGAGGAATACTGCGAGACCATCTTCGAGTTAGCCGAAGACGATGTCGACGTCATCCAGGCCCGGGTGGCCGAGCGCCTCGACGTATCCCGCCCCGCAGTGTCCGAGATGATCCATCGCCTTGAGGCCGAAGGCCTTGTCAACCTCAAGGGCCGCTCCATCGAGCTTTCCTCCGACGGGATGGACCTGGCCGAGCGGGTGGTGCGCCGCCACCGCCTGGCAGAGGTGTTCCTCACCCAGGTGCTGGGCCTGTCCTGGGCCGACGCCCACTCCGAGGCCGGCAAATGGGAGCACGTAATCTCCCCCTTGGTGGAGCAAGCCATGATGCGGGTTCTCGACGACCCCACCACCTGCCCCCACGGCAACCCCATCCCCGGCTCCAACTACCAGGCCCCCCCAACCAAGGCCCTAGCCAAAGTCAATGTGGGCCAGCGCTTCGTCGTCACCCGCATCACCGAAGAACTGGAGTTCACCGAGGGCCTGCTCGACTTCCTGGAGGGCTCATCGGTGGTCCCCGGTGCCCAAGGGGTCATCACCGCCTCCTCGCCCGACGGCACCACCACCGTCGAGATCGACGGCCACCACGTCGGCATCGGCGGCTTCGCCAGCCAACGCATCCTCGTCACCGCCGCCTGAGTGGACTTAGCCCCCACCGCCGACCAGGAAGCGCTCCGACACGAGTGCCGGCGGTGGCTTCAGGAGAATCTTCCTTGGGAATACGGCCAAGGATTGCCGCCGATGTTCGACGATCTGGGTGAAGAGGTCGAATTTCTCCGCAAGTGGCAGGCGTCGCTGGCTGAGGCCCGTTTTGTGGGCGTGACCTGGCCGGTGGAGTATGGCGGACGCGGCGCTGGTCCCCTGCACCACTACATCGTCCAGGAGGAGCTGGCTCGGGCTCGGGCACCGGAGCTGGTGGGCCGCATCGGCGTGAATTTGATCGGGCCTACGATCCTGGCCCACGGCACCCTGGAGCAGAAGCAGCGTTGGCTTCCCTCGATACTCCCGGCCCAACAACTGGTCTGCCAGTTGTTCAGCGAGCCCGACGCGGGCAGCGATTTGGCTTCCCTCTCCACCCAGGCTGTCCCTGCCGAGAGCGGTTGGCGGCTCAGCGGACAGAAGGTGTGGACCTCCTACGCCCAGTTCGCCGACTGGGGCCTGTGCCTGGCCCGATCCCACCCCGACGAGCCCAAGCATCGGGGCATCACCGCCTTCATGGTCGACATGCACGCCCCCGGAGTCGACATCCGCCCCCTACGCCAGATCACCGACGAGTCCGACTTCAACGAGGTCTTCTTGAACGACGTGTTCGTTCCCGACGATCAGGTCCTCGGCGAGCCCGGCAATGGCTGGCGGGTGTCGCAGGCCACCCTCAGCGTGGAGCGGGGCACGAACCCCCGCCAGCTCGTCATCCACCTCCAACTCCTCGACGAACTCTTCCGCTTGGCCACCGAAGCCGGCCGCAACCTAGACCCCGTGATCCGCCAAGCCCTGGCTCGCTCCTACATCGAGGTCCGCCTTTTCCAGCTTCAGAACTGGCGGGTGCTATCACGACTGGCCCATGGCCTAGACCACGGACCGGAATCGGCCACCGCCAAGCTCTTCTGGAGCGAGATGAGCCAACGCCTCCACGAAACGGCCATGGAGGTGCTGGGCCCCGCCGCCCCCCTGTGGCGGGGCGACCCCCACAATCCCGGCGGGGGCCGCTGGCAGCGGTCTTGGCTGTACTATCGGGCCGCGACGATCTTCGCCGGAACCAGCGAAATCCAGCGCAACATCATCGGGGAGAGAATTCTTGGTCTTCCCAGGGAACCCCGATAGAGGTTTGCATTCAAACATTAGGCTTGGATCCCTGGGCCTGCCTCGGGAGCCCCGTTAGGAGGGCCAATGAGCACAGCATTCGACACCATCGAATACCGAGTCGACGGGGCCGTGGCCACCATCACCCTCAACCGGCCTGATGTGGCCAACGCCCAGGACACCCAGCTAATCGACGAGCTCGACGCTGCCTTCGATCTGGCCGAGGCCGACGACGAGGTGCGGGTGGTGATAATGGCCGCCAAAGGACGCCATTTCTCGGCGGGCCACGACCTCAAGGCGCTGGTGGGCGATGTGGAGCCCGACAAGTGGCGGCTCATGCGGGACACGCCTGAGGGCAAGTTCCACCACGAGAAAACCATGTACTTCGACCGCTGCCTGCGGATACGGGACTTCCCCAAGCCCACCATCGCCGCCGTCCACGGCAAGTGCATCGCCGCGGGGGTGATGCTGGCCTGCATGTGCGACCTCATCGTGGCCTCCGACGACGCGTCGTTCCAGAACCCGGTGCTGCGCATGACCGGCGCCGCGGTGGAGATCCTCATCGAGCCGTGGGAGATGCCCCCCCGCAAGGCCAAGGAGTTCCTGCTCACCGCCCAAACCATCACCGCGGCCGATGCCGAGCGACTGGGCATGGTCAACCGGGTGGTGCCCCGCGACGAGCTGTCCGCCACCGTCCAGGAGATGGCCGAGGCCATCGCCTTGGTGCCCCCGGCCACCGCCGCAGTGGTGAAGCGGTCCATCAACAAGACTCTGGAGCTGATGGGCCAAAAGGACGCCTGGGACTACCACTTCATGGCCCATCACTGGATGCACAACACCGACACCGCCCTGGGCGCGCTGGAGCGGCGCATGCAGAAGTCCTCGATGAAGGAAGTCTTCGCCGAGCACCGGGATGCGTAAGCCGCTGGCCGGCTTGCGGGTGCTCGACGTTGGCACCCGGATCGCCGCCCCGTTCTGCGCCGGCATCCTTGGCGAGCAGGGCGCCGAGGTCATCAAGATCGAACAGCCCGGCACCGGCGACCCCATGCGCACCATCGGCCCCTTCGCCAACCCTGGCGACGAGCCGCCAGCGGGGGAGGGCAGCGACCACCCCTACTCGCTGTTCTGGGCAGTAGAGGGCCGGGGCCGCAAGTCGGTCACCCTCGACCTTCGCCAACCCCGAGGCCAAGAGCTGTTCCGACAGCTGGCCTCCCACGCCGACGTGCTGTGCGAGAACTTCCGCCCCGGCACCCTGGAGCGCTGGAACATCCACCCCGAGGTGCTGCCCCGCCGCCTGGTCACGGTGCGCATCAGCGTCTTCGGCCAAGACGGCCCCAAGTCGCTGCGCCCCGGACTCGATCGCAACGGGGTGGCCTACGGCGGCCTGCTCCACCTCACCGGCGAGCCCGACCGCCCCCCGGTGCGCCCCGGCCTCACCATCTCCGACTACCTCACCGGGGTGTTCGCCTCCCAGGCCGCCACTGCCTTGCTCTATGAGCGAGACGCCGGCGGCACCGGCGAGGGCGGGGTGATCGACGCCTATCTCTACGGTTCGGTGCTGCGCATCCTGGAGTGGACCCACGCCGCCTACCACCACCTCGGCCTGGTGCGGAACCGCACCGGCAACCGGCTCGACCACTCGGCCCCGCTCGACAACTACCCCAGCCGCGACGGCCGCTGGGTGTGCATCGCCGCCGCCATGGAAACCAACTTCGCCCGCCTGTGCACCGCCATGGACCGCCAAGACCTGCTCGACGACTCCAAGTTCGCCACTGCCGAGGTCCGGGCGGCCAATGGCGACGAGATCAACCAGATCGTGGCCCGCTGGACCGCCCAACTCGACGCCGCCGACATCGAAGCCCGCTGCGTGGCTCACGACGTGCCCGTGGCCACCGCCTACGACGCCGCCGACATCGCCGCCGACCCCCACATAGCCGCCCGCGGCGACCTAATCGCCATCGACGACCCGGTAGTAGGCCCCCTGAACCAGCAAGCCCCCTTCCCCCGCTTCGACGCCAACCCCCCACCCCTCCCCCCCCGCGCCCCCCCCCCCCGCCCCCCCACCGCCGAAGCCCCCACCCCCCCCCCCCCCCCCATCCCCACCGGCGCCCCCCGCCTCGGCCACCACACCGACGAAGTCCTCACCGCCCTCTGCAACCTCACCCAAGACGATCTGGCCTCGCTGCGAGCCGAGGGCATCATCTGACCATTTGCCAAGACCCGCACCTCCGAGATCCACGTCAGCATCCCCTGGACAAGCAGGTTCAACTCCTATTTCGTCTATTTCTTACGAAAATGAGAACTAACTAGCTAGGATATGGCTAGGAGGGCGCTACCATGCTTCTACGATTTCAGGTTTCGAATCACCGGTCAATCCTCGACCCCGTGGAACTGTCGATGATCGCTGTGGACCAGGATCGCGCCGCCACCCGAGGCTTCGACCGCCTGTCCGAGCGTGTTCTGACCACTGCTGGCATTTATGGCCCCAATGCCTCCGGTAAGTCAAACATTCTGGATGCTCTGTATTGGCTTTCATATGCCGTGGCAACCTCCCTATGGGAAGGAGGGGACTCCATTGCCCGAGACCCACACCGCTTTGGTAAGGGGCCGGATCAGCCCTCGACGTTCGATTTGGATTTGGTAGTCAACGATGTCCGCCATGGGTACCAGCTTGAAGTCGACGACTCGGCCGTGCTGTACGAAAGCCTGTGCAGCTACCCCGAGCGGAGACGTCGGGTGCTTTTTGAGCGGGAAGGCGATGAGGTCCACTTCCGCCGCGGGCTGAGCGGTACCGGTGGGACCAAGGAACTGCTTACACCGACGACGCTGGTTCTCTCGGCCGGCACCCGCGTTGGTGATTCTGCCATCAAGGCGGTAGGCCGCGCGGTCTCTCGGATGGCTGAGATCAATGCCCATAGATTCAACCGGAGGAGGCGTTCTTCATCGTTCCAGTTCGTTGTCCGCTCTTCGAATACGGATTCGATGTTCGAGGACGCGGGGATTCGCGAGCAGCGGGTTTTCGGGGATGTCACATGGGGTGAGGCAGCCATGGATTTGATCCGTCTGTCAGATCCGGGCATCACAGATTTCGACATAGTTGAACTTGAAGACCACACCACCGGCATTGTCGGCGAAGAACTGCTTTTCGTGCATCACGATGGAAATAAGCCCGTCCCGTTTTGGCATGCGGAGGAATCCGCAGGAACCCGGGTGCTGTTCAGCCTGATTGGTCCAGCGCTTGATGCGCTTCAGGAGGGACAGGTTCTCTTATTCGACGAGGCCGATGCCAGTCTGCATCCCCGGCTTTCGGCTCGTCTCCTCGAACTGTTCCAAGACCCGCAGACCAACCCTCGCGGCGCCCAACTCATCTTGGCCACCCACGACACTTCCTTGCTCAACACGCTGAATCGCGACGAGGTCTGGCTCACCGAGAAAGGGTCCGATGGTGCCACTCGGCTCATGGCCTTGGCCGAATTCGGCGGCGACCTCGTGAGGCGATCCCTGAACCTGGAACGGGCCTACCTCCAGGGCCGCTTCGGTGCCATCCCCGAGATCGACCAAACCGACGTCCGCCGCGCCCTCGGATTCTGAGCCCCCGTTCACTATGGCCAAGTCACCCCCACGGAAATCTCGCCAGCAGAGACCGCTCCAGCGCAAAATCGACCAACGAGTTCCCAGGCGGACCTTTCTTGTCTTCTGCGAAGGACGAAGGACTGAACCGGATTACCTCAAAGCGCTGAAACGCGAGCCTGAGGTACGCAGCATTGCCTCAGTAGACATCCGTATCCACGAAGACACCCTTGGCTCCGCTCCCTTGACATTGGTCGAAGCAGCAGTTCATGCCCGCTCCCGCACTGGTCAGGACTGGAGCGAGATCGACGAGGTCTGGTGCCTATTCGATGTTGAGTGGCCTCAAAACCACCCCAATCTTACAGAAGCCCGTGCTCTTGCCAGGAGGAACGATGTCAACGTTGCAGTGTCCAATCCGTGCTTCGAGCTATGGCTAGTCCTGCATTTCCAAGACCAAACTGCGTGGCTCGACACGAACGCCTCCAAGCGCCTGCTCAAAGGCCATGATGACAGCGAGGGCAAGGCCGTAGACGGCGCAATCTACATGCCCCTTCGAGCTGAGGCCGCTCGCCGAGCTCTGTCCCTCGACATGAGGCACAAAGGCGACGGAAAAACCTTTCCAAGAAACAACCCCTCATCTGGCATGCACCAATTCCTCGATGCCGTCCAACGACCAGAGACCGACCCAAGATGACAAAGGAGATGGAGAACCGACACGCATCTCAACCGCGCGGTGCTATATCTGTGATGCGCGGCTGGCCCAGTAAGTCTTGCTCCTGCCTTACCCATGGAGAAGCCCTGGCCGCAGGTGGATGAGGTGATCGATCGGCTGGACGACAGCGGCAAGATCCACTTTCCACCTGGGGAAGGCTCTCTGAGTCACCGAGGCGCTTCAGGATGTGGACACGGCATCGAGGTCCACCAGCTGTTCTGTGATCTTCAAAGGAGGGTCAGTCCTCCGCACAATCGCATAGGGTTCTGAGAGCATCCCACAGTGAGGTGATGCCCTTCACTGTGTCGTCTGTTCCGAGGACGAGTACGAAGTCGTGGAGACGGTAGTAGTCGAGCAGCGCGCAACATATCACAGCGCTGTCCCACTGGAGCATCCCTTCGGGCAACTCTATGCGCTGCCGCATGGCGTCCCGGACAGGCGTGCCGCGTGCCGCCGGGTCATTCAGGGCGTGACCGTCTTGGGCGAGCCAGCGGTAGCTGATCACCCCAACGAGCGCTCCCAGGTCATTGACGACCGGCACTTGGTCGAACCCGTGGTCCTTCATCAGGGTCAGGGCTTCGATGAGCTTGCCGCTGTCGCTCACTGTGACGACGCGGGTTTGCATTGCGTCTCCGATTGTCGCGTGCATGATTTTCCTCTCTTACGGGATCAGCAGTCGTGTGTGTGGCCCTTGGAGGCGTAATCGGGGTGCCTGTGCCCTCCGTCCGGCGTCAGGTAAGGGTGTGGTCCCCCGTGGCCTATGCCACCGACTATAGGCCTAGTTGTCGTTCAATCCAGACGCGCAACCGATCCAGATCCTGAAGTGCCCGATCCAGGCTCGGCGAGCGCGTACGGGCGCGTGACGGCTTCCAGACTCCGTGACTGAAGTCGGTAATCAAGGCCACGTAGTCTGGGCCAAGCTTCCGGCCACTCCCTGCTCTAGGCGGGATTCCCTGCTTGATGTCTCGCTTGGTTGAATTGCGGCACTGTTCGATCAACTCATTCTTTGGGTAATCCAGCTCGTCGACAGAATCCGGCAGGTGGGTGCGAATCCCGAAGTAGTCTGCGAATCCCTCATGATCAGCCAGTAGCCACGCTTCAATGGATCTGACTACGAGCCGAAAGCACATTCCGTATTGCCAAGGACGGTCAAGCAGTTGTGACTTGAGCCCAGGAACGCAAATGTCCTGGTCGTCGTGGTCCAGATCGCGAAGCACCAACCAGGGTCGTCGAGCAGCGCTGTCGTTCCAGCCGGGAAGCTTCTGGTCGATCTGGTGCTTATTTCCCGCGATCTTGACTAGATCTAGCGACAAACCCGCTTCGGCCAACAGTCGCGCTGCTATTGGTTCGTCAGCCTTTCCTTCGACCGCACAGAGCACTGGGAACGTCACAGGAGCAAGGACAGCTTCTCAATCCCGGATGGCGTCGTTCGCTGCGCAAGAATCTCATTGAGGCCAAAATCGAGGGCGAGATGATCTTCGATTCCCTCAAGATCGGCGGCCATTATCGCAGTGGTGCCCTCTTTGTCCGGCTGGAGGATGACCACTTCGTCGAGGCCCAGACCCGGGTCAGCCAAGATCTCCATCGAGTGGGTAGACAGGATTGCCTGGGTGCCGCTGTGACGAGTGGCACGACTGAGTAGTGATGGCAGACGGCGCACGATGGCATCATGCAGAGAAAGCTCGGGTTCTTCCATCAATATGACTTGGTTGGTTCGTGAGGACCTTTCAGTGAGCATCCACAGCATTCCGATCAGCCGAAGGGTGCCATCGGAAAAGTCGCTTTCGTCCTGCCAGACAGCGTTTCTGCGCCAGTGATGGTAGGAAGCTTCTAAGTGAGGTGCTCCAGCCGCATCACGGACGAGGCGTAGTTCCTGGAGCTGGGGAACGGCCACTCGCAGTGCTTCATTGATCTTCCTAAGTCGGGCGTCAAGAGTCCTCTTATTTGTCTCGGACATCCGAACCAGTAGGTTTCTCCCAAAGGGGTCCATGTTTCCGTTCTGACCCATATCCGGGTCGCGCATGACTTGGGGGACGAGATGCAAATAGCGGATCCCGACTAGAAACTCGGCAATCTCCCGGAAGTTCTTGTTGGTGTTGACCTGTTCTAGAGCGGTCTGCGTCAGCCGTTCTTTGTCGTTCTCGTCTTCTGGGCTGGGCCTATCGAGCACGATCTCGTCGTTTCGACGGACAATCTCCGAGAAGACAATTGGGCGGTGCCTACCTGCCGGTTCAGACTTGAAACTAAGTTCGTAGGTCCATTCTGTGTTGTTGGCTATGTCACTCAGGCAGATCTCCAGGTTCACACGACCGTGGTTGAAATTCCGAGCAGCTAAACATCGCACCCGCTTGAGTCCGCCACGAACCTCTAGTGCGGGCTGCAAACCTCCACCAGTCGCGGCCACATCGCGCAAGAATCGCAGAGCATCCAGCAAGTTCGATTTCCCCGAGGCGTTGGGGCCGACAACGAACAGGCGGTCGGCAACAGGGATATCGACCGCTTTGAAGTTTCGCCAATTCTTCAGGGACAGGTGGGCGAGGCGCATCCGCTGGCCAGTCTATCCCTGTGGCATGAAGAGCGGCCTTGAGGCAAAGTAAGTCAATGAACTCTGCCACCGCCGCCCCGGTGTTGGAGCTCGATGTCGGGCGGCTGCGGCGGGAGCGGTATGCCAAGTTGCAGGCCCAGATGGCTGCCGACGGGCTCGATGCCCTGGTGTTGCTCCACGGTCCCCACGTGGCCTACGCCACCGACTGCCTCCCCGAGGCCGCCGACGCCACCCACGTCGCGGCCAACCGCCCCGTCGCCGTGGTTCTCGCCGACGAGCCCCAGCCGTGCCTGCTGGGCGGCGATCCCGACGGCCTCGACGTCGACGCCCACCCCGCCGTCTGGCCCGATATCGACGAAGGGGCTGCCGACCTCAGCGCCCAGCTAGACGCCATACTCGGCCAGCACGCCCACGGGGGGCGCGTCGGCATCGACTTGATGTCCGGCGCAATGCTCCGCACCGGCGTGCTGTCTTCTGCCGAGATCGCTGATGCCGCCAACACCCTGGCCGCGGTCAAGCTCCACAAGACCATCGACGAGCTGGCCTGTATTCACCAGGCCCAAGTTCGCACCAGCCGGGCCATGGCCACGGTGCAAGAGGCCTTGGTTCCCGGTGTGCGCCGCAGCGAGCTGGCTGCCGTGTTCCTCCGCCGCCTCCGCGAAGAGGGCATCGACGCCAACATGATCGACGTCATCTTCCAGCCCATGGCCCGCCGCATGGCCGACGGCCCCCGCACCACCACCGGCCATCTGGCCTTCCCCACCTGGTCGGGCGACCCGGTCTACGCCGAGGGCGACCTCATCTGGGTGGACGCCGGCAGCGACTACCACGGCTACGCCTCCGACTTCGGCCGCACCTGGGTGGTCGGCCGCCCGCCCACCCCCGCCGAGCAGCGCTGCTTCGAGCGGTGGCTGGCGGTCATGGACGCCACCTACGCCGCCATCGTCCCCGGAGCCACCTTCGCCGAGGTGTGTGCCGCAGCCACCGCCGCCGACGCCCCCCACCGGCCCGACGGCGACCCCCCGTGGATGCCGCATTTCTACCTGGTCCACGGCGTTGGTGTCGAGAGCGCCGAGATGCCCTTTTTGGGCACCGACAACGGCCCCGATTTCGACGCCGCCCACACCCTGGAGCCCGGCATGGTCATGGTGCTGGAGCCCGCCATCTGGGAAGACGGCACCGGCGGCTACCGGGCCGAGGAGATCGTGGCCGTCACCGACAACGGTTGGATTCCCCTGGGCGGCGGCCACCCCTACGACCCCTTTGAGATGCCCACATGAGCCTGCACCTCCAGCGCCGCACCCGAGCCATCGACGCCCTGGCCGCTGCCGGGATCGACTTCCTGGTGTGCGGGCGACAAGACCACATCAACTACATCACCGGCGCCCATCAACTCTGGACCGCTGGCGCCCGCCCGTTCGGCCCGGTGTGCACCCTGAACACCGCCACCTCAGAGATATTCCTGCTGTCCACCTGGGACGAGGGCGTCCCCGACGACATCGATCTCGACCACCTCCACGGCATCACCTGGAGCGGGGCGATCATCTACCAGCGCCTGGTCGCCACCCCGGGGATAGCCGAGGCCAATCGGGTGGGCATCGACGCCTGGTCTCCCGGCATGGCTGGCCTCCTCAGCGCGGTTGCCCCCAACGCTGAGATCGTCCCCGCCGACGACATCTTGGCCCAAGCCCGCCGCACCAAGCTCCCCTCCGAGGTCGACGCCATCCAGGCTTCCTGCGCTGTGGCCGCTGCCGGTGCCGCCGCGGCCCTCGCCCACCCCGGCTCCGATGCTCAAAGGCTGGCCGCCGGCGTGGAGGCCATGGCCCTGGCCGGGTCGTCCACCCCTGCCGCCGAGCCCCGAGTAGAGGGCCCCATCGTCGACTTCAGCAGCATCCGATCCCACTACGAGGGCGGCCTAGGCCGCACGGCCAACGGCGACCCCGAGCTCACCGCCGGGCTCATCGCGGCCTGCGTCCCCGGCGCCACCGCCGAAGATCTCCGCCGAGCTGCCCCCGACGGCGAATGGCTGGTGCGGGGATGCGGTATGGGCTATGAGCCGCCCGTGATAAACACCCGCTACGGTAAAGGGGAGGTACTGGAAGCAGACATTGTGCTGAGCGTGGGCGCCAGCATCGGCGCCGACCACCGGCGCGACATCGTTCTGGTCACCGAAACCACACCCGAGATCCTCTCTTTGGAGACGGCATGAACCTCAACTACGACGCCTACGACGCCGACAACCACCTCTACGAGCCCATCGACTCGTTCACCCGCCACCTGCCCGAGCGCTACCGCACCGCCATCCGCTACGTGGACATCGAAGGCCGCACCAAGATCGCCATCAACAACAAGATCAGCGAGTACATCCCCAACCCCACCTTCGAGGTGGTGGCCGCGCCCGGCGCCTGGGAGGACTACTACCGGGGCAAGAACACCGATGGCAAGACCCTGCGGGAGCTCACCGGCAAACCCATCCGCTGCCATCCTGGTTTTCGCCATCCCGATGACCGCATCAAGCTGCTCGACGAGCAAGGGGTGTACGGCACCCTGCTGTTTCCCACTCTGGCCTCGCTCCTCGAAGAGCGGATGAAAGACGACATCGAGCTCACCCACGCCGCGGTGTCCGCCTTCAACCGGTGGATGCTCGACGAGTGGACCTTCAACTACCAAGGCCGCATCTTCCCCACGCCGATCATCACCCTGCCCGACCCCCGCAGGGCCATCGATGAGTTGGAGTGGGCCGTCGACAACGGCGCCCGAGCGGTGCTGATCCGCCCTGCCCCGGTGCCCGGACTGAGGGGCTCCCGATCAATGGGCCTGCCCGAGTTCGACGACTTCTGGAATGTGGTCGAGCAGACCGGCATCTTCGTGGCCTGCCATGCCTCCGATTCCGGCTATGACTCCTACGCCAGCGACTGGGAGGGCGGCCGCGACGAGTTCCTGCCGTTCAAGCCCGCCGCCTTCCGCCTGGTCATCAGCCACGGACGCCCCATCTTCGACACCATGGCGGCCATGATCTGCCACGGTCTGTTCGAGCGCCATCCCAACCTGCGGGTGGCCTCCATCGAAAACGGCTCCACCTGGGTGGCCCCGCTGCTGTTGGAGCTGTCCGATGCCTACTCCAAGATGCCCCAAGAGTTCGCCGAAGACCCGCTGGAAACCTTCCGCCGCCACATCTCGGTCAGCCCGTTCTATGAGGAGGACATCTCCGGCCTCATCGACCACATCGGCATCGACCGGGTGCTGTTCGGCTCCGACTTCCCCCACCCCGAAGGACTCGGCAAACCGCTCGACTTCGTCAAGGAAGTCGAAGACCGCAGCGCTGAGGACCAGCGCAAGGTCATGTCTGAGAACCTCAAAGAGCTCCTCACTCTCCGACCGGCTGCATGAGCGAACCCACTGAATCAACTACGGATTCCAGCGTCTTCTCGCGCTCCGACACCGACGAGGCCTCCGAGGCCGAGCGCACCAAAGGCCTGATCGAACCCGTCGCGCTGGGGGAGTGGATGGACGCCCAAGGCCTCCCCGGCCAGGGCGAGCCCATCACCAGCCGGTTCATCTCCGGCGGCGCCTCCAACGAGATCTTCGAGATCTGCCGGGGCGAGCATCGCTGGGCCCTGCGCCGCCCGCCCCGCAAAGTCCCCGACGGCCGCAACGAGACCATGATGCGGGAGTTCCGCATCCTCTCGGCGTTGGCCGACACCGACGTCCCCCACGCCCGGGCCGCGGGTGGCACCGACGACACCAGCATCATTGGGGCCGCCTTCTACCTCATGGACTTCGTCGACGGCTGGTCGCCCATCAGCGAGCCCGGCTGGCCCGAGCCGTTCGCCTCAAACATGGACGCTCGCCCCGCCCTGGCCTACGAGCTGGTCGACGCCATCGCCCGGCTGTCCAAGGTCGACTGGCAGGCCAACGGCCTCGAGGGCCTGGGCCGCCCCGAGGGATTCCACGAGCGCCAAGTCGACCGCTGGTACGCCCACCTCAACCGCTTCAAGTTCCGCGACATCCCCGGCCTCGACACCGCGGGCGACTGGCTCAGGGGCCGCACCCCCCGCAGCTACACCCCGGGCATCATGCACGGCGACTACCAATTCGCCAATGTCATGTTCCACCACGGCGCCCCCGCGAGGATGGCCGCCGTCGTCGACTGGGAGATGGGCACGGTGGGGGACCCGCTGCTCGATCTTGCCTGGGTGGTCATGAACTGGCCCGAAGACGAGGCCAGCCGCCCTTCGGTGGGCTACGTCGACTACGAGGGCCTGCCCTTCCGCGACGATCTGCTGGAGCGCTACGCCATCATGTCGGGCCGCGACGTCGACGAGATCGACTACTACGTGATCCTGGCCCGCTTCAAGCTGGCCATCGTGCTCGAGGGCGGCTACGCCCGCTTCGTGGCCGGCGGCGCCGACAACCCCCGCATGGAAGCCTTCGGCCGCGTCGTCCTAGACCTTGCCCGCGACGCCGCCGCTCTAGCCCAAACCACTCAGCTCTAGCCGCTCTCCGACTAACCGATTAGGCGTCCCACACCACCGACAGGGTGGCGGGCGCCCGGAAGGCCAACCCGGCGATGGGCGATACCTCGGCGTCGGGGTCGAGGCGCAGGTTGGGGAGGCGGTCTAGCAGGCATTCCAGCACTGCCCGCATCTCCATGCGGGCCAGGTGGATGCCCAGGCACAAATGCGGCCCGGTGGCGAACGCCAGATGCGCTTTCGGCTCCCGGAAGATGTCGAACCTCTCTGGGTTCTCCCAACGGGATGGGTCGTGGTTGGCCGAGCCCAAATTGGGGTTCACCGCCGTTCCCACCTCGATTTCGATGCCGTCCACCACCGCGTCCGCAGCCGCGGTGCGGGTGATCCCGGTCAGCGGTGCCTCCCACCGAAGTGCCTCCTCCACCGCCGCCGTCACCAGCGACCGGTCGGCCCGCACGGCATCAAACTGCTCCGGGTTCGACAGCAGCCCAACCATCATGTTGCTGGCCGCCCGGTAGGTGGTCTCCGCCCCGGCGGGCAGCAACAGTCGGCAAAAGGCAATGATCTCGTCGTTGGTCAGCCGCTGCCCGTCCAGCTCGGCGTGGGCCAAGAGGCTGATCAGATCCTCCTGCGGCTCAGCCCGACGATCTTCCACCACCGGCTCCAGGTACGCGTACAGCCATTGCGAAGCCGCGAACCCCCGCTCGATGTGGGTGGCCATGTTGGTGATCTCCACCGCCCGCCGGTAGAAGGCGGGCAAGTCTGACTCCGGCAGTCCTAGTACGATGGCAATCACATGCACGGGAAACACGAACATCAACTCGTGCACCAAATCGGCCCGCCCCCGATCAGCGAAGGCGTCGATGTAGTGGTTCAGCACCGGGTTCACTATCTCGCGCTCCCAGCGCTCCATCTCCCGGCGGGTGAACGCCTGCTGAAGCAGCCTGCGGTACTGCCCATGCTCGGGCTCGTCCATCTCCAAGATGGTGTGCCCCATCACCAGGCCCATCGAGTCGGCATAGCCCGCGGAGGAGAACGTGGCCCCGTCTCGCAGCGCCGCCTCCACTCCGTCGTACGACAGCACGTTCACGATCTTGCGCTCCCCGGCCATCAGGTCGCTCACGCTGACGGTTCCCAGCATCTCCGACATGCTGCCCCAGTGGACCGGGCACTTGGCCAAGAGCTCGGAGTAGATCGCATAGGGGTCAATCGAATGGTCAGTCCCCTGGGCTTGGTCGAAGGCGTCGAACGGGTCGTACCCTTCGTCACCGGGTTCGGGGGCCCGGGCGGCCGCTAAAATCTCCCCCGGTGTCATCTCGAACTTCATAGCGAGCCACTGTAAATCCAACCGAGAGAGCGCGGTAGTCCCATGGCCATCGATTTTTCCGTAGAGCCCGAGTTCCAAGAGAAGCTCGACTGGATGGACACCTTCGTCACCACCGAGATCGAGCCCATCGACCTCTATTTCCGGGGCGAGGTCAACCCCTTCGACCGCACCAACGACACGGCCAACGCCCTGATCCGACCGCTCCAAAAGCAGGTGCAAGACCAGGGCCTGTGGGCCTGCCACATGGGCCCCCACCTAGGCGGCCTCGGATACGGCCAGGTCAAGCTGGCTTTGATGAACGAGATCTTGGGCCGGGCGCTGTGGGCCCAGGTGGTATTCGGCTGCCAGGCCCCCGACTCGGGCAACGCCGAGATCATCGCCCACTACGGCACCGACGAGCAGAAGGAGCTCTACCTCCAGCCCCTGCTCGACAGCAAGATCTCCTCCACCTACGCCATGACCGAGCCCCAGGGCGGCTCCGACCCCAACTACTTCACCTGCTCGGCTCACCGCGACGGCGAAGAGTGGGTGATCAACGGCGAGAAGTGGTTCGCCTCTAACTTCAAGTACGCCAAGTTCATGATCGTCATGTTGATCACCAACCCCGATGTGCCGGTGTACCGGGGCTCGTCGATGATGCTGGTGCCCACCGACACCCCCGGCATCGAGGTGGTGGCCAACGTCGGCCTCGGCACCGAGGACTTGGAAGACGGCGACCACGCCTATCTCCGGTTCAACGACGTGCGGGTGCCAGCCGAGAACCTTTTGGGCGACGAGGGCTCGGGCTTCAAGATCGCCCAAACCCGCCTCGGCGGCGGCCGGGTCCACCACGGCATGCGCTCGGTGGGCGTGGCCCAGCGGGCCCTCGACATGATGTGCGAGCGGGTGCTGTCTAGGGAGACCAAGGGCTCGCTCATCGGCGAGAAGCAGTCCATCCAGCACTGGATCGCCGACTCCTGGATCCAGATCCAGCAGTTCCGCCTCCAAGTGCTCCACACCGCCTGGCTGATCGACAACGAGGGCGACTACGCCAAGGTCCGCCAGCACATAGCGGGCGTCAAGGTGGCCACCCCCAAGGTGCTGATCGACGTGGTGTACCGGGCCATGCACGCCCACGGCTCCCTCGGCGTTTCCAACCTCATGCCGCTGACCTCAATGTGGATGAGTGGCCCGGTCATGGGCATCGCCGATGGCCCCACCGAGGTCCACAAAGACACCATCGCCAAGACCATCCTCAAGAGCTACAAACCCTCCGACGGCCTCTTCCCCTCCCAACACCTCCCCACCCGAATAGCCACCGCCCGTCAATACATCGAATCCCGCATAGAACACGAGATTGCAAATCTCTAACCCCCTCCCCAAGAAGCGCTGAGATGCCCAACGGAGGCGGGGCGGCGGCCCAAAAATTGGGTCGTGGTGGGGGGTGGCCCGGCTCAGGGCGCCCGCCGCCCGGAGCTCTGCGAGGACGGCGGGCTGGGCCGGGACAGGACCCGCCACCACGACCCATCAAAAACAGTCCGCCGCCCCGCCGGTGGAAGGTAACGACCTACCTCCGAGTAGGAACCCGCCCAAAGATGTACCCCAACCCCACAATCCCCAATCCGATCACGACCCCCCGCCACGTCCACGAGCTGAGAGCAAGCCCGGAACTCAGCCCCACCGCGACCACGATCATCGTTCCGGCAATCACCTTCGCTCGCCACGGCATCCCTAGACCAGACCGATAGTCGGCCACCAATTTCCCTACGCCAGGCAGATTCAGCACCCAACGCTCCATCCGTTCGCTCGAACGGCTGAACGCGGCGGCAGCCATGATGAAGAACACCGTCGACGGCAGCCCGGGCACGATCACCCCGATTGCCCCCACGGCGACACACACCAACCCGCCAACAACCCACAGCCCCCGTACCAGCGGGTTCTGAGCCACTTTGGAGTGGCCGGATGCCTCAGAGTCGCCGGGGTCAGCCGGCGAGTTCGATGAAGTCACCGACTGTCAGGTAGCACAGCAGTCCGATCACCAGCACGTTCACCGTGCTCACCGGCCACTTCAGCCGATGGTCGGCCCGCCAGAACCGCCGAATGCTCAACACGTTGAACACGATGGCCACCAGCCCAATCGGCGCACTCAAAGCCGGCCCCACTGAATCGGACAACCCCAGTACCGGCAGCAGGAAAGGGAGCACCAGGTAGGTCAGCAGGCAGCGGATTCCCGACACCACCATCGACTGGCTAAACCGCCGTTCGGCCGTACTGGGTGCCTCTACTTGGGCCGGAGCGGTATCAACGGTCACTTACCCTCAGTCTCCCACTCACACCTCATCCCCGTCTCACCGGATGACCGGTTTCATTAGCATGACCACACCATGAACCGGGCACCGCTTCTACCTGTACTTATGGTCGCCCTCGCCCTCATTGCCGCTGCCTGCGGCGGTGACGACGACGATCAGCCCGCCACCCCAACCACGCCTGCGCCCGCCGCCACCACCCAGCCCGCCGAGCCAGCCCCGACGCCCGCTCCCACAACCGAGCCCGACACCGCCCCCGCGGGCCCCACTTGCGACTGGCCCATGTGGGGCCACGGCATTAGCCGCACCTTCTCCTACCCCTGCGACAGCGACATCAACCCCGACACCGCCGGCGACCTGCGCCGCATCTGGTTCTTCAACACCAGCGACGTGGTCACCGCCGCCCCGGTAGTAGTCGATGGCGTGCTCTATGTGGGCGATTGGGCCGGCCGGTTCTACGCCCTCGACGCCGCCGACGGCACCGAGATCTGGCACTACGACGCCGAGTATCACGACAACGTCTACGCCGGGCAGATCACCTCGTCGGCCTCCTACACCCTCATCGACGGCACTCCCGCGGTGGTGTTCAACGCCGGGCGCACCATCCACGCCCTCAACGCGGCCGACGGCACCGAGATCTGGACCCACGCCCTGGGCGAGCCCGGCTGGCCCACCGAGCTGGAGACCACTCCCATCGTGGTGGACAACCGGGTGATCGCCACCTTCGACACCCACAACGCCCCCTTCCCCGCAGGGGTGGTGGCCCTTGACCTGGCCACCGGCGAGCTGCTGTGGCACTTCGACCTCGAAGGCGGCGACCACAAAGGCTGCGGGGGAGTGTGGGGATCGCCCTCGGTCGACCTGGAGCGCCGCCTCATGTTCGCGGGCAGCGCCAACTGCCCCATCTCCCCCGAGGGCTGGGGCCCCTACACCGAGGCCCTTTTCGCGGTGGACATCGACACCGGCGAGCCGGCTTGGAGCTTCCAGCCCCACCCGCCCAACAACGACGACTCCGATTTCGCCGGCGTGCCGGTGCTGTTCACCGCCAACGGCCAAGACCTGGTGGGCCTGGGCAACAAAGACGCCGTGTTCTACGTGGTCGATCGCGACATTGGCGAGCTGGTGTGGAGCACTAGGGCCACCAACGACAACGTGATCCGCCCCAACTTCGCCAGCGGCGGGTTCATCGGACCGGCCGCCTACGCCGATGGTATCATCGCCGGCGGCACCGGCGTAGCCGACTGCCCGTGCATGCACGCCTTCGACGCCGCCACCGGCCACATCGTCTGGCAGCAGCCCGCCGTCGGCCCCACCTACTCGCCCACCACCGAGGTGAATGGGGTGGTGTTCGTGGGCTCGCTCGACTTCACCCTGCGGGCCCTGCGCCTCGACAACGGCGATGTCCTGTGGTCCGACGAGCTCACCGGGCTCATCTCCGGCGGAGTGGCCATCGTGGGCAACGACATGTGGGCCGTCGCCGGATTCCGCGAGCCCGGTTCGCCCGGCCCCTCGGAGACCTCCGGCGTGTTCCGCTACACCGTGACGCCCGAGGTTGAGGCCGCCCCCCAAACCGCCCCCGAACAAGCCCCCGAGCCCGAAGCCGGCCAAGTCCGCCTGGCGCAAGCGTCGGGCCGCTGCATCGACGCTCCCTGCGACGTCGGCTTCGACTTCAAGACCCCGCCGCCGGGCACCGACCCCCAACTCACGCTGTCGATCCAAACCGACCCCTTCGAGCTCACCGTTGCCTCCAGCGGCCTCGGCGACCCCGCCGCCTGGCTCCGGTCCGGGAGCGACGTCGCCGCCGTCGGCGCCTCGGCCTACGGCGTGCTGGTTTCGGAGCGTGACGACCGCCCCTCAGGCGGCTACCTGTGCGTCCTCGACGACACCGGCGGCTGCATCGCCCGCACTGTGCCCCGGCCGGGCGCCTCCTACAACCGCATCAGCCTGCTGGCCCTGCACGACACCACCGTGATCCCCGGCCCCGCCGACGGCTTCGACCGCCTGGTGGCCAGCATCGGCTTCAACCCGCCGCTGCAAACCGAGCCCCTCGACCCGCCCACCTACCTGGTGTTCAGCCCCCAGGGCAACAACCTGGTGGTATACGGCGACAACGGCGCCACCCACCGGCTCATCACCAACGCCCGGGAGGACCCCGACGGCCGCGACATCAACGGCCAGGTGTGCTTCACTGACGAGGGCCGCTTCATCGCCGGCGAAGACACCGGCCAGCCCGAGGTCCCCGCCGGTTTCGGCATCTTCCAGCTCGACGGCGACACCCTGGACACCCTCACCGCCAACCAGATCGGCAAGCTCACCCCCGATTTCGAAGCCGCGGAGAACCAGCCCGAGCCTTACGGCTGCGCCTTTTTGCCCGACGGCCGCCTGCTCACCACCGACGTGGGCAACCAAGCGTCCGGCCCGGGCACCGGCCAGCTCACCGTGTGGTTCCCGCCCTACGACGGCGCCCGCTGCGTGGTGGCCGACGACATCGCCACCGCCCAGCAACTGGCCGCCGACGGCGACGATGTGCTGGTGGCCTCGGCCCGCCCGCCCACCATCGGCGTGCAGCGCTATTCCAACCTCCCCCGCAGCGCGGAGGAGTGCGACCCCGCCGCGGTCACCGTCGAGCTGTTCATCGCAGTGGGCGACGGCCTGAGCCTCACCACCGGCGTCGCCGCCGACGGCCACGGCGGCTGGTACGTGTCCGACACCCTCGCCGGCGTCATCAACCAGTACGACGGCGACGGCAACTACATCCGCACCGTGCTGGCCCCGCCCGAGGGCGAGGGGCTGGCCCTCGAGCCCATCAGCACCGGCTCTCCGCTGGGCATAGCCGTGGGCCCCGACGGCACCCTCTACTACGCCGACCTGGCCCTGGCCATCAACGAGTCGGGCATCGGCCCCGCCTCCGGCCAGGGCACCGTGCGCCGCATTCGCTTCGACGCCGGCAACCAGCCTCTGCCACCGGAGACCCTCGATTACGGCCTCAACTTCCCCGACGGCCTCGGCGTCCTCCCCATCCCGTGAGCCACACCGGCCACATGGCCTACGATGCTCGCTGATGCGCATCCGGGTTGACACCGAGCTTTGCCAGGGCCACGGCCGCTGCTACATGCTGGCGCCCGACCTGTTCGACGCCGACGACGACGGCTACTGCGAGCCCACCGACGAGCGCACCGTGCCCTCTGAGCTGGCCGATCAGGCCCGCCGGGCATCGATGAACTGCCCAGAAGACGCCATCATCTTGACCGAGGAGACCTGATGACTGAAAAGAAGTATTCGCTAGAGCCCCCCGAGATCGCCCGAAATCCCCACGACACCTATCGGAAGCTGCGCGACAACGCCCCGGTGACCGAGCTGTCCGGTCGAAGCAGCCTCGATGCCATCACTATCAGCCGCCACGAAGACGTGATGCGCGCCTTCCAGACCCCCGAGGTGTTCTCCTCCGACCCCGGAGCGGTCGACATCGGCAACACCCGCCCCTTGGTGCCCCTCCAGATCGACCCGCCCCACCACCGCAAGCACCGCAAAGCGCTCGATCCGCTGTTCGCCCCCAAGCAGATGGCCAGGCACGAGCCCCGGGTGCGGGAGCTCATCCGCGAGCTGATCGACAAGGTGGCCGACGAAGGCCACTGCAACTTCCATCACGAAATCGCCGAGCCCATGCCGTCCACCATCTTCCTGGAGCTGCTGGGCTTGCCCGTAAGCCGGGTCGACGAGTTCCTCGCCCTCAAAGACGGCATAGTCCGTCCACCGGCCCGCTCCATGGAGGAGCGCCGGGAGATGGTCAATGCCACCGGCCAGAAGATCTACGCCGCTCTCGAAGAAGTGGTGGACGCCCGCATGGCCGAGCGCCAAGACGACTTCTTGTCCACCATCCTCGACGCCGAGGTCGAAGGCCAGCCCCTCAGCCGCGACGACGTGGTCGACATCGGCTATCTGTTCTTCATCGCCGGCCTCGACACGGTGTCGGCCTCGCTGGAGTGCATGGTGGCCTTCCTGGCCCAGAACCCCGGCCACCGCCAGCAGCTATTGGACGACCCGTCGGTGATCCCCCACGCCATTGAGGAGCTGCTGCGCTACGAGAGCCCGGTGGCCAGCTCAGCCCGCATCACCGCAGTAGACACCGAGGTAAACGGCTGCCCCATATCCGCCGGCACCCGCATCCACGTCTTGATTGGGTCGGCCAACACCGACGAGCGGGTCTGGGAGACCCCCGACGAAGTGGACTTCGACCGGGAGTCCAAAAAGCACATCGCCTTCGGCGCCGGCGTTCACCGCTGCCTGGGCTCCCATCTGGCCCGCATGGAGCTGCGGGTGGCCCTCGAGGAGTGGCACGCCCGGGTGCCGCACTACCGCCTGGCCGACGGCGTTGAGTTGAAGTTCAGCCAGGGCATTCGCCAGATCGACAACCTGGAGCTTGTCTGGTGAGCGACCGCGAGGCCCCGCCCAGCCGCCCCCTCGAGGGCATCCGGGTGGTCGAGGTCGCCAGCTGGATGTTTATCCCCTCGGGCGGCTCGGTGCTGGTCGACTGGGGGGCCGACGTCATCAAGGTCGAGCACCCGGTTACCGGCGACCCCCAGCGGGGCCTCATCACCTCGGGACTGGTGCCTGGCGGCGCCGGCGGGGTCAACTTCATGATCGAACAGCCCAACCGGGGCAAGCGCTCCATCGGGCTGAACCTGGCCCACCCCGACGGCCGAGAGATGCTGCTCAAGCTGGTGGAGACCGCCGATGTGTTCCTCACCAACTACATGCCCCCGGTGCGCCGCAAGCTCCGCATCGACACCGACGATCTGCGCGAGCGCAACCCCCAGATCATCATCGCCCGGGGCTCTGGCCAGGGCCCCCACGGCCCCGACGCCGAAAAAGGCGGCTACGACGGCGCCTCCTTCTGGGCCCGCGGCGGCATGGGTGCCACCCTTCCGGCCCGGCCCGACGGCTGGCCCATGAGCCAGCCCGCCCCCGCCTTCGGCGACGTCATGGGCGGCATGGCCACCGCTGGCGCCATCGCCGCGGCCCTCTACCAGCGGTCCGCCACCGGCGAGCCCTCGGTAATCGACGTGTCGCTTCTGGCCACCGCCATGTGGCAGCTATCGCCCCTCGTCATCGCCGCCAAGCTCTTCGGCATGGACCGGCTCCCGGCTGGCGACCGCACCAAGATGGTCAACCCTGTGGTGAACGCCTACCGCACCTCCGATAACCGCTACCTCAGCTTCATCCTGCTCCAAGCCGACAAGCATTGGCCCCAGCTCTGCGAGTGCATCGGCCGCCCCGAGCTGGCCACCGACCCCCGATTCGTCGACATGGCCGCCCGGGCCGAGAACAACGAGGCCTGCATCGCCATCCTCGACGAGGTGTTCGAATCCCAGCCCCTGGCACACTGGAAAGAAGCCCTGGCCGACTTCAAGGGCGTGTGGGTCCCGTTCCAAACCCTGGGCGAGCTCTACGAAGACCCCCAGGTAGTCGCCAACGGCTACCTCCCCGCCATGACCACCGGCACCGGCCAAGAAGTGCAGCTAGTGGCCAACCCCGCCATGTTCAACGAGCAGCCCGTAACCGTAAACCGCGCCCCCGAACACGGCGAGCACACCGAAACCCTCCTCCTAGAAACCGGCGTCCCCTGGGAAGAAATAGCCGCCATGAAAGAGTCCGGGGCGATTCTCTAGCCCTGCCCCCGCGGGCGGGTTCAGTCGCCGAACAGGGCGGTGGCGATGGAGGCGGCGATGCGGGGCGGGTCCTGGAAGGGGCCGAAGTGGGTGAGGTCGTCGAAGGTCTCCAGGGTGGCGTTGGGCAGCGCATCGGCGATGTAAGGGGCCACCATGGCGGGGGGATCGGTATCGGTGCTGGTCGCCACCGTTGCCACCGCAGCAATCTCGCCCAGACGGTCGAAGGCCGATCGGTCGGGATTCTCGAAGATGGTGGCCTCCACCTCGCGGGGGCACTTCATGGTCACCGTGCCGTCGGGCAGCTCCCGAAAGCCGTGGTCCAGGTAGGCCCACAGCACCTCGGGGTCTAGCAAGTTGAATGGGGGTCGGCTTGCATACCGGTCATAGGCCGCCTGGCGAGAATCGAAGAACTCCTTGCGCATCCGGGCTATGTCGCCCAGCGTCTTAACGCCGTCACGGGGCAAGGCGATGGCTGGAATGGTCACCGGCTCATACACCCACACCCGGTCGAAGCTTCCTGGCCGGGCCAACTCGGCCTTCAAGACGGAGGCCCCGCCCAAAGAGTGGCCTGCGGCCAGCCGGGGGGCCGGGTCCAAGGCGTCCACTGCGGCCAGCACGTCGTCGGCAAACCCACCCCAGTCGTAATCCTCATCCGGGGCCGACACGCTGTCACCGTGCCCCCGAAAGTCCAGCGCCCAGCACTGGGCCACCGGCCTCAACTCGCGAGCCACCGCCTGCCACATCCGACCGCAAAACCCGTTGGCGTGGGCCAAGAGGACCGTCGGCCCTTCGCCACCCAAGTCGTGCAGCGCCACCCGCGCCCCCTTGGAAGAACCAATCAGCATCGGGCTGCTCATGGCAGAAAAACCGGGGCCGCTGGGGTGGGTCCGCACATCGGCCCGCAGGTTACGGTTGGCGGCCATGAACGACAACATCGTCTTGATCGACAACCCCCGGCCCCACGTCCGGCGCATCACCATGAACCGCCCCGAGAAGCGCAACAGCCTCATCCACCCGTTGCGGGGCGCCATTCTTGACGCCCTGGCCGAGGCCGACCAAGACGACGACGTCAAGGTCAGCATCGTCTGCGGTGCCGGCCCGTCGTTCTCCGCCGGGTACGACCTCGGCGGGGGCAACGAGGGCTATGAGCTGCCCTTCTACACCCCCGGCGGCGAGGGCCAGTGGCCCCGCCACGTCACCGAGGGCTGGATGAGCATCTGGGATCTGGCCAAGCCAGTCATCGCCCAGGTCCACGGCTACTGCCTGGCCGGGGGCAGCGAACTGGCCACCGGTTGCGACCTGGTCTACATGGCCGAGGACGCCAAGATGGGCTACCCCGCCGTCCGCTTCGGCGTGCCCGACATGCACTTCCACTCCTGGTTTATGGGCATGCGCAAGGCCATGGAGATGATGCTCACCGGCGACTACGTGTCGGGCATCGAGGCGGTGGAGAAGGGCTGGGCCAACGCCGCTTACCCCGAAGACGAGCTGGCCGACGCCGTGCTCGACATCGCCGAGCGCATCGCCCAGGTGCCCACCGAGCTGCTTCAGATGAACAAGCGGGTGGTCCACCGCCAGATGGAGCACATGGGCATGCGGGCTGGCATCCGGGCTGGCACCGAGCTGTGCGCGCTGGGCACCCACACCCAGGCCATGGCCGATTTCGTGGGCTCCATCCAGAAAAAGGGACTCACCACCACCCTGTCTGAGCGCGACTCCAAGTTCGGCGACTACCGCACCAGCCACTGAGCTGCCCCACCCCTACCTGGCCGACCCCCCTGTATGGGGGGGAGCGAGTTGGGGTAGTTTGACGGGGACATTCACGAGGGGGGATTCCTTGATGGCTGCTCGCATTTGGAAACTGGCGTTGATTCTCGCCGCTGTGGCCCTGGTGGCCAGCGCCTGCGGCAATGCCGGGAACGACGACGAGGGCGGCGCCCCGGCACCCACCGCCGCTCCTGCCCCCGAAGAGGCGCCCGATGACGAACCCGCCCCTGCCCCCGAAGAGGCCGACGACGAGCCCGCCCCTGCCCCTGAGGAGACTGACGACGAGCCCGCCCCTGCCCCCGAAGAGGCCGACGACGAGCCCGCCCCCGAACCCGAAGCTGAGCCTGAGCCCGAGGAGCCCAAAGAGCCCGAGCATCGCCACACCTTCGTGCCCATTTCCGGCGTGCCCGGGGTGAACGACGACGAGATCAAGGTCTCCTCCATCGTCACCATCAGCAACAACATGTTGGGCACCAACATCGCCGCCTACAACGACGGCATCGAGGCCTACTTCAACTTCATCAACGACACCGGCGGCATCTACGGCCGCGAGCTGGTGCTGGCCAACAAGCGCGACGACCAGCTTTTCCAGAACCTGGCCCAGTCGCTGGCCATGGTGGAAGAGGACGATTCGCTGGCCGCCTTCGTGGCCACCCTCTTGTTCTTCGGGGCCGACACCCTCAACGACGCCGGGGTGCCCACCTTCGGCTGGAACATCCACAACGAGTTCGCCGACCGGTGGAACATCGTCGGCAACATCGCCCCGAGCTGTATTGGCTGCATCCACCAGCTGTTCCCCTGGGTCGCCCATCAGGTGGGCGCCACCAAGGTCGGAATCTTCGGTTACGGCAACAGTGAGAACTCCAAGGTCTGCGCCGAGGGCACCCGCGACTCCATCGAGCACTACAGCGCCGAGGCCGGCGGCATGACGGTGGAGTTCTTCGACACCTCCATCGAGTTCGGCCTGTCTGGCGGCGTCGCCCCCCAAGTCTCGGAGATGAAGGACAAAGGCGTCGACTTCATCTTCACCTGCCTCGACCTCAACGGCATGCGCACCATCGCCCAAGAGATGGTCAAGCAGGACTACCGCGACCAGGTCACGATGTATCACCCCAACACCTACAACCATGAGTTTGTCGCCGCCAACGCCGACCTGTTCGAGGGCGACTTGGTCTTCGTCCAGTTCGTGCCGTTCGAAGCCGAGATCGACAGCGAGCTGCAAAGGCGGTTCTTCGAGTACACCGAGGGCATCAAACTCGAAGAGCAGACCATCGTCGGCTGGCTCAACGCCCACCTGTTCTACGACGGCCTGCTGGCCGCGGGGCCCGAGTTCGACCGGGCTTCTTTGATGGAGGCGGTGCGCTCGTTCGAGGACTACAGCCACGACGGGCTCACCAACCCCATCGACTGGAACCGCCAGATCCCGCTGCCCAACGACAACATCGACGCCGATTACGAGTACCGCTGTGTGAACGGCGTGCAGATTGTGAACGGAGCCTTCGTCCAGTGGACCGGCGAGCCCGGCAAGCCGTGGACGTGCTGGGAGGTTGTCCGAGAAGACTGGCACGAACCCGAATCCCTCTCGTTTGTGAACTGATCCGGCCTGGCGAGCGGAGGCTGAGCCGAACATGACCGCCAGCGTCCTCGCCGCCGGAGTCGTGGAAGAGACCATTCGGGCGTTCTTCCAGGGCCTGCCCATCGGCGCGGGCTTCGCCCTGGTGGCCATGAGCTTCGTGCTCACCTACAAGACCTCCGGCGTATTCAACCTGGCCTTCGGGGCCCAGGCTTTCATCAGCGCCGCCACCTACTTCGAATTGCACGTGCGGCGCGACTGGCCCATCTGGTCGGCAGTTCTGGTGGCGGTGGTGCTGGTCGCCCCGGTGCTCGGACTGCTGCTGGAGCGGCTCATCTTCCGCCACGTCCATGCCGCTTCCGCGGTGTCCAAGCTGGTCATCTCCCTCGGCCTGCTCGTGGCCCTGCCCGAGCTGTTCAAGCTCATCGTCGACTACAACCGCGAGCAGCCCTTCGGCGCGGTGGGCATCATCCCCGACGGCACCACCGTCTACCGGCTGTTCGGCCGCTACCCCGTCACCCGCGACGAGATCGCGGCATTTGTCATCGTGGTGGCCGCCGCTCTGGCCCTAGCCGCCCTGTTCCGCTACACCCGCTTGGGCCTGCGCATCCGGGCGGTGGTGCAGAGCCCCCGCATGACCGAGCTCAACGGGGTCAACGCCGACTGGGTGTCGTCGGGCTCGTGGATGCTGTCCAGCCTCTTCGCCGGCCTGGCCGGGGTGCTCTTGGTGCCCACAACCCCGTCGCTGGGCACGGTGCTGGAGCCAACCGGCTATTTCCCGATAGTGATCTCCGCTTTGGCCGCCGCCGCGTTGGGCCGCTTGGTGAGCCTGCCCGCCGCCATGTTCGGCGGCCTGGCGCTGGGGGTCGTCACCACCCAGATGCGCACGCACGTGCCCCGCGACAACGTCATCTTGGCCGAGTTGCAGGGCCCCGCGCTGCCCTACGTGATGCTGTTCGCCATCATCGTGTTCTGGCCCGCCATCCGCCGCCAGGTAGCCGGGGCCGACCCGCTGCTGGGGGTGTCTCCGCCCCCGCCCGCGCTGGCGGCCACCAGCCGCAGCCGGGGCATGACCATCTACACCCGGATCATGGCCCTGGCCTTTTTCACCGCGGTGGGCATCTGGACCTTCGGCTACGCCAATGACTTCTGGATCTCCCGCATCACCCACTCGGTGATCTTCTCCATCATCTTTCTGTCCATCGTGGTGTTCACCGGCCTCGGCGGCCAGATCGCCCTGTGCCAGGTCACATTTGCGGCCATCGGCGCGTTCGGCGCCATGCAGTTCGCCCAGCGCTGGGACATCTCGGTGATCGTGGGCATGCTGGCCGGCGCGGCCATCGCCGCCGCGGTGGGCGCGGTGCTCAGCATTCCGGTCATGCGCCTGGGCGGCATCTGGCTGGCCATCGCCACCTTGGCCTTCGCGTTGTTCTTCCACGACGTATTGGTGAAGTACAGCTGGGTGGGTGGCTCGTTGTTCCACGGCCGCGGCGTGCCCCGGCCCGAGTTTCTCGGCGTCGACTTCTCCAGCCGCGAGAACTTCCTCATCCTGTCCATCGCCATCTTGGTGCTGGTGGGGGTGCTCATAATCCTCATCCGCGAGAGCAGCACCGGCATGGCCCTGCGGGCGCTGAGGGGTTCGGAGACCGCGGCCGAGTCCATCGGGGTGATCTCTTGGCGCTCCCGGGTCATCGTGTTCTCGGTGTCGGCCGCCATCGCCGCCATCGGCGGCGGGCTGTTGGCCATGGAGGAGCGCCTGGTGGGATACGAGGCCAACTTCGATCCCCAGACCGGACTGTTCTGGCTGGTGATAGTGGTGGTGCTCGGGGCCCGCACCGTGGAGGGCGGGATCCAAGCAGGCGTCGCCTTTGTGATCTTTCCCGAGCTGGTGCTTCACCGCTGGTTCGGACTCGACGGGGCCTGGCGATTCGTTTTGTTCGGCTTTGCCGCCATCTCCTTCGCCCGCCATCCCGAGGGCCTGCTTGAGCACGGCAAACGACGGTCGCAGGCTTTGATGCAGCGCGCCTTCGCCCGCCGTGCCCCGGCCATGGCCGCGGCCGGCGCGGGGGGAGCAGCCGAGACAGGGGAGGAGCCATGAGCCTGCTGGCTGCCGACGGCATCACCAAGCGGTTCGCGGGCATCACTGCCCTCGATGATGTGCATATCGCCGTCGACGAGGGAGAGCGGGTGGGGCTTATCGGCCCCAACGGCGCGGGCAAGACCACCCTGTTCAACTGCCTTTTGGGCCTTTTGCGCCCCGACGCCGGGTCGGTGAGCTTCGACGGCCAGAGCATCACCCGTCTGCCGATCTACCGCCGGGCCCGCCTCGGCATCGGCCGCACTTTCCAGCGGGTGGAGCTGTTCAGCGGGTCGTCGGTGCGCGACCACCTGCTGTTCGCCCACCGGATTCGCAGCGGCACCGGTGCCTTGTGGAAAGACCTTCTCGGACTGGGGCTGCCCAAGCCCGCCGAGATCGAGCGCTGCGACACCCTTTTGGAGAGCCTCGGCCTTGGCGGCATGGGCGACGAGCCCATCGAGGCCCTCAGCCTGGGCCAAAGCCGCCTGGTGGAGGTGGCCCGAGCGCTCATGACCCAGCCCCGGGTGGTGCTGTTAGATGAGCCCTCTTCGGGCCTCGACCGGGCCGAAACCACCGCCCTGGCCGACACCCTGGCCCGTATCCAAACCGAACAGGGATTCGGCCTGCTGCTGGTGGAACACGACGTGGAGTTGGTGGCCACCTTCACCGAGCGCACCTACGTGCTCAACTTCGGGAAGCTCATAACCCATGGCCCCACATCTGAAGTGATGCGCGACGACGAGGTGCGGGCCGCCTATCTGGGCGATTTCGTGGCGGGCACGTCATGACCGACGCCACTACAACCGCCGACCCCGCCGAGATGGCCCCCGCCCCGCTGGTGATCCCGGTGCTGGAGATGCGCCATGTCAACGCCGCCTACGGTCCGTTTCGGGCCTTGTTCGACGTGTCCCTGTCGGTGGGCGAGGGCGAGACGGTGGCGCTACTGGGCCGCAACGGCGCGGGCAAGACCACCGTGGCCCGGGTGGCCAGCGGCCTGGTGGAGCCCACCGGGGGCGAGGTGATGGTCGACGGCAACGACTTCACCAAGACCCGGGCCTACCGCTACGCCAAGGCCGGGGTGGTCCATGTACCCGAGGGCCGGGCGGTGTTCCCCGACTTCTCGGTGGAGGAGAACCTCACCCTGGCCTTCTCCCGCACCCGCGACCGCTCCGGGGTGCGCGACGCCCTGGCCCGGGCCTTCGAGCTGTTCCCCCCCATCGCCCAGCGCCGCCGCCAGATTGCCGGCACGCTGTCGGGCGGCGAGCAGCGCATGCTGGCCATGGCCCGGGTGCTGGTGGAGACCCCCCGCCTGCTCATCGCCGACGAGCTGTCGCTGGGCCTGGCCCCCATCGTCACCGACGAGGTGTACGCCGTGCTGGCCCGCATCCGCGACGCCGGCACCGCCCTGCTCATAGTCGAGCAGCACATGGGCCACGCCCTGGCCCTGTGCGACCGGGCCATCCTCCTAGACCACGGCGCCATCTCCTGGCAGGGCCCCGCCTCCGAGGCCGCCCAAGCCGCAGGCGCATCCCTGTTTGACACCGGTGGCGATTCAAGGAGTTGAGCCTTCTGCTACATCGTCCGAAACTCTTGTTTGCTCTCCACAAAGCTCAAGGCGATTCCCCGGCCAATCTGAGTGCCTCGGGTCCGATCCTGACGACTACGGTTGAGCCATGCTGACGCATTGGGAAGTGCGTTCGGACATTCGAGATGAGGTGTAGAAAGTGGCAACCGCAGATCAGGTGAAGGCCCTGATCAAGAGCCATGCCGCGGGCGACGATGAACGCTTCTACGCGGTAGCTCTCCAGCTTGCTGCGCGAGAGGCCCGAAATGGCCATGCGAACTACGCACGGGACCTCAAAGAGCTAATTGATGCTTCGAGGAGCCGGGTGTCGCCGCCTTCGCCCACGCCAGTAGCTGCGCCCCGCGGCGACTTAGCTTCACTGCTTACAGCCGAATATCCGGACGAGCGCCTATGCGACATTGTGCTTGACGAAGAGGTCCTAGCCGAATTGAAACGTGTGCTTAAGGAGCAACGCCAACGGGATCAGCTTCGAGCGACCGGTTTCGCCCCATTGCGCAGGCTGCTCTTGCTCGGTCCTCCTGGAACTGGGAAAACAATGACAGCGCGGGTACTTGCAGGAGAACTACATCTACCTCTTTTCACAGTTCGCCTGGAAGGGCTGATCACGAAGTTCATGGGGGAGACGGCCGCCAAGCTCAGGATCGTGTTTGATGCCGTTGCGCAGACACCGGGTGTGTACCTATTCGATGAGGTCGACGCACTAGCTGGTTCGCGAACACAAGGTAACGATGTCGGCGAAATTAGGAGAGTGCTGAATTCATTCCTTCAATTCATGGAGCAGGATTATTCGGACAGCATTGTCGCCGCGGCTTCGAACCTTCCCGAACATCTCGACCGAGCGTTGTTTCGTCGGTTCGACGTCACCTTGCATTACCCAATGCCTACAGGCGTAATTGCTAACCAGGTGATCCGAAACCGACTAGCATCACTCTGTCTCACGGGAGTGAACTGGCAGCTTGTGGCGACTGCATCGAACGGTCTAAGCCACGCAGAGGTCACCTCTGCGTCAGAGCGAGCAGCAAAGGACGCGATTTTGACCGGTGCATCGGAGATCACCACAGATCTCTTGGTCGGTGCCCTGAAGAAGGGATCCAAGGCGATCATTCCCACGGTCAAGTAGACGAGCAACATGGCAGAGTGGAATCGATTACACATCACGGTCGCGCGACCTGCGTTGGCCGAAGGGTATACCCCGACTGGATCAGCTCGGGGATCTGCTGCACCCCCGTCACCGGCCGACCGGATTGGTCACAGTAGAAACCTTGTCGAGCAGATGAATGCGGCAGCGGATGAAGCAGACGCTAGGCGAGCATCACAACAAGTCGATCGTGTCGAGGGAGCGATCGATGGCATCTACGTTCAATTTGAGTCATCTCCAGGTTTCGAACTCGCGCTGACATCGCTTGAGCCTCAATACGGGTCGGTGCATCCCGAGGTGCGGGCAGTCACTACCCGTGAGATTGATGGACAGGAGGTCCAGTTCGCGACGGTCTTCGTTCCGGAAGGATGGATAGGACGGTTTACCAAGCGGTTTGAGCAGTACGCGACCCAACAAACAAGCTCCGGCAACCCGAAACACCGCAATCTCGTAGAACGAATCGCCCTGCTTCGACTGGCAACTCTGAGGGCGTTGTGGACCGACAGCGAAGATGCATTTCCAGTCGATGAGGAGCAAGTCGTCTGGTGGGAGTTATGGCTCCGACGTCGCGAGGACGTTGATAGGCGGCTCGAGGCATTCGCTGAATCCTCTGGTGCTGCGCTTGGACCCCAACTTCTCGTCTTTGAGGACAGGGTAGTTGCGCTCGTATCGGCTTCAAGCACCCAACTGGGGTCAGCGTTAGACCTCCTCGACGACATCGCGGAAGTGCGCAGCCCAGTCCAGGCAATTCAATTCCTCGCGGGTCTTTCTGCCGCCGACCAGGTCGAGTTCGTCGATGAGCTTGTTGCTCGCCTGAGCGGTCCCCAACTTGATGCACCGGCAACGTGTCTTTTGGACACCGGCATCGCCAGTGCCCACCCGCTACTAAATGTTGCGATATCTCCCAATGATGCCCATGCCGTCAACCCAAATTGGAGTGTCGACGATCGCCATGGTCATGGAACAGAGATGGCTGGTATTGCCCTCTTTGGAGATCTTGCCGAGGCGATAGCGAGATCCGATCCAATTCGTGTCGAGAGTTATCTGGAGTCTGTGAAGATCTTGCCCGATTACGGCGAAAATGAATACGACCTTTATGGAGCACTGACGGCCCAAGCAGCGTCCATTGTCGAGATTGAGAATCCCGAACGCCGTCGCGCATTCGCGTTGGCGGTGACTGCCCCTTCAAAGGGAGCCCACCCAAGCGACTTGGGACAACCTTCCGCATGGTCTTCGGCGGTTGACGCACTTGCGTCTGGTCGCGCCGTAACTTCTTCTGATGAGGGCCTCGTCTACCTGGACGAACCCAGTTCCGACTCCCAACGCCTCTTTATCGTCTCTGCCGGAAACGTCCGTTTCCCCTACGAAAAAGGACACCTTGACCGAAGTGACGTCGAAGTGGTGGAGGAACCAGCACAGTCATGGAACGCACTGACGGTTGGTGCCTGCACCGATCTCTCTGACATCCGCCATGGCGACTTCGTTGGCTGGAGTCCTCTAGCTCCCGCCGGTGAGTTGTCTCCGTTCAGTCGCACTTCTGTTGGATTCCGCGCTCAGTGGCCACATAAGCCGGAAGTTGTTTTCGAGGGAGGCAATGCGGCCGTATCGCCTGACCGCACGTCCATTGACACACCGCCCGATCTGCAGGTGCTCACCACGAGGGCGTTACAACACGGTGGCAGACTTCTTACGACTGCGTTCGGCACAAGCCCGGCTACGGCTCAGGCGGCGAATCTCGCAGCAAGTATCAGTAGGTCTTACCCCCACCTCTGGCCTGAGACGGTCCGAGGACTGATAGTCCACTCGGCGCGGTGGACTGAAGCCATGCTCGGACAATTCAATGTGAATACCCGAGCCGAAACTGTCGCGAGGTTACGGCGCTATGGGTGGGGAGTTCCCGATGCCGATCGCGCTCTACGAAGCGCAGACGATGCAGTAACGCTGATTGCTCAGGCACACATTCATCCCTACCGCGACGGCAAGATGCGGGAAATGCACCTTCACGATCTGCCTTGGCCAACGGAGGTGCTCTCGGAACTTGGCGACACCGAGGTTCAGATGCGCGTATCACTCTCCTACTTCATAGAACCGAACCCCGCACGCCGGGGTTGGGCACAACGGTTCCGCTACGCGTCGCACGGTCTGCGATTCGAGGTACGAAGACCTACCGAGAGCAACGATGAATTTCGCAAGCGCATCAATAAGCTCGCTCTTGCCGAGAACGAGCAGCGTCCCACATCCGATAGTGACGCGGACCAATGGTTCCTCGGTCCGCAACATCGCGTGAGAGGTTCCCTCCACGTCGACCACTGGAGTGGTCCGGCAATTGAACTCGCAGCGCGCGGCGCGGTTGCCGTCTACCCGGTCACAGGCTGGTGGAAAGAAAGGAAGAAGCGGGATCGCAGTGATGATGGCGTCCGGTATTCCCTCTTAGTGTCGATTGAGGCTCCAGATGTTGACGTCGATATCTGGACTCCCGTTGCACTCGCTGCGGAGGTTCCAGTGATCATCGAGACATAACCGCAAGGTTCCAAATCTGTAGCCTCCGCAGGCGTCAGTGACGGGCGGAATCAAGCGGGCCGAAAACCCTTTCATCTTCTTTGTGGTCATTGAAGCCCAGGGGGATCTCTCGTTGGTCGACTTCGACAGCAAGTGATAGCGCCGCAGTGCGCCAATTGGCGGCCGGCGGCCAGTAGTCAATACTGGGGCCATGGACGCCACCGCCGTTGAGTTCGATCCGTTCAGCCGGGACTTCTTCGACGATCCCTACCACACCTACGCCGACCTGCGGGATTACGCCCCCTGCTACTACAGCGAGCAGTACGACTTCTACGCTCTGAGCCGGTTCGACGACGTGGTGGCCGGCCATCGCGATTTCGCCACCTTCACCTCTACCCACGGCCAAACCTACGAGCAGCTCGCATCGGGCAAGCCGTCGGATATGGGCTCCATCATCTCCATGGACCCGCCCGAGCACACCCGCTACCGCAAGCTGGTATCACGCTCGTTCACCCCTCGCTCCATCGGCGACTACGAAGCCCTGGTGCGGGAGATAATCAGCGGCTATCTCGACCCGCTCATGGGCCGCCGCCAGTTCGACATTCTTGAGGAGTTCGCCGCCCCATTCCCGGTCGAGATCATCTCCACCATCTTGGGTGTGCCCGCCGAAGACCGCCAGCAGATCAGGCTGTGGACCGACGCCATGCTCCACCGCGAAGAGGGCTCGGCCATGAGCAGCCAGGCCGCCCAGGAGGGGGGCATGGCCCAGGGCATGTACCTGTTCCAACTCTCCCAAAAGAAGCGCGAAGAACCGGCCGACGACATGCTCTCGGCGCTGATCGAGGCCGAGGTGGAGACCGAAGACGGCGATCTCACCCAACTCGACGACGCCGAGATCGCCGGGTTCGGCACCCTGTTGGCCGCAGCCGGCTCCGAGACCGTCACCAAGCTGGTGGGCAACGCCGTGGTTCTGTTCCACCGCAACCCCGACCAGTGGGCCAAGGTGGTCGGCGATCCCAGCCTCATCGCCAACGCGGTGGAGGAGATCCTCCGCTACTGGGCCCCCTCGCAGTACCAGGGCCGCTACTCAGTGGTCGATTCCGAATGGCACGGGGTGACCATCCCCAAGAACAAGCCGGTGTTTCTGATCACCGGTGCGGCCAACCGCGACCCCCGCCGCTACGACGATCCCGACAAATTCGACATCACCCGCGAGCCCGGCCTGGCCGTCGGGCTGGGCCACGGCCTCCACGTCTGTTTGGGCGCCGCCCTGGCCCGCTTGGAGAGCCGGGTGGCCATCGAGGAGATCGCCCGCCGCTGGCCCGCCTTCGAGGTGCAGGAATCTGGCCTGCGCCGAGTGCAGATGTCCAACGTGGCCGGCTACTCCTCAGTACCGATCACGGTCTCCTAGTTGCCGAACGTGCCGGTCTCGCCCTCGAAGGAGAAGATGTCGCTGATGGGTATGTAGCGGGCGCCGTCTTCGTCCACCACCAGCTCTTCGATGCGTCCGGCTTCCACCATGTATGAGTCATTGGCACCGTCCATGGCCCGTGGGGAATCGCCCAGCGCACCCCGGGAGTCGAAGTTCATCTGCCACATGGCCCGCATCACGTTGGTCCGGTTGATCCCGCCGTCCATGTCGGCCGCGGCCAGCAGGACATTGTGAAGAACCTCGCCGAAGATGTAGCCCAAAGCGTGCGATTCGGCATCGGGGTCGACGCCCTGGCTCTCCAGAGCGCCCCGCACGAACTGCACCCACTCGTCGTCGGCCAGCGAGTCGTCCGACAGGTCCTTTTGGGTGTTCATCATGCGGACTCCGTTGGCCAGCGGTCCGATGGGCGCCCAGAACAGCGCTATGCGCTGGCAACCGTTGGTAACCAGGATCAGCGGATCCCATGCGCTGGTGGCGATCCCCAGCACTCCCCTCGGGCAAAACGTTCCTGTAGTGGCCAGAATCGCCACGTCGGCCCCGCTGGCCGCCATGGTGGTGACCTCACTCGACACCCCTTCGGCCCCCGGATCGTGCTTGACCTCATCCACGATCTCGATCCCGAATTCGGGAGCGCACTCGTTGAACGCCACCCGCCACGCTTCGCCCGCGTCGTTGTCGATCGACAAGATCGCCGCCGTGGCCCCTCCGCCGAACTCATCGCCAATGTGCTGGCACCAAAGCCGGGACTCGGTCTCATAAGACATCAGCGCCCCAGTGGTCCATGGGAAATTGTTCGGGTCGCCCCACTCGGGCAGGCCGGTCAGGTTCAGTAGCTGCGGGATGCAGTTCTCGTTCAGCACTTTCTGCACGGCCAGATTGTTGGCGCTGCCCAGAATGCCGGCGAAGCCCAAGAGGTTCTCGACGTCGATCATCTCCTCCACGTTGGTCACCGTCCGGGCCGGTATGTAGGCGTCATCGCGGCCCACTACCACCACGTTGCGCCCGTCGATCGGGCCTACGTAGTCGAAGTAGAGCTGGATGCCGTCGCTGATCGTGCCGAAGCCGGCCAGCGGTCCCGACCGGGGCGAGCTGGAGCCGAAGCGGATCTCGCTGTCGGTCACCCCCTGGTAGTTGTCCCACTCTTCAGGGCATTCGGTGATGTCGATCACCGCACCGCCGCCCAACTCGGTGATGTTGGGATCGGAGGGCTCCTCCGGCGCGGGCTCAGGCTCTTCTTCGTCGCCGGGCTCGGGCGCAGGCGCGGGCTCTTCCTCGTCGTCGGGCTCAGGCGCGGGCGCGGGCTCTTCCTCGTCGTCGGGCTCAGGGGCGGCCGCGGCCTCATCAGGCACCTCGGTAGGAGCAGCCGGCGCCGGTTCGCTCACCGGCGCGTCATCGTCGTCGTTGCCGCAGCCACTGGCCACCAACGCGAGCACAACGAATAGCCCGAACAGGGCTCGCAGAAGCTTCGACATCAGAGAATTCCTCCTGAGATTGGCTTAGGGGTTGAAGCAGTCCCGTAACCCTACGCCCCTACAGCGACAAATACAGCCCTGTAGAGCTCAGCCCCCAGGCGGCCGGGGCGCCACCGGCATCAGCCGGGACTTTATCTTTCGAAACCCGTGGGCCGCCCCACCGGGCAGCGCAAAGATGATCACGATCAACAGCCCGCCCAAAATGGCGGTGCCGTACGGCCCCTCCAGGGCCACGTCGGTGCCCGGCAGCGTCTGGGTCTGGCTCGACCAGTGGGGCACGAACTGGATGGCCAGCCCGCCCGCCACCGCACCGTGCAGCGTCCCCGCGCCCCCCACGATCAGCCCCACGATCAGCAGAATGGCCATCGAGAAGCCAAACTCATCGGGCCCCACGAATCCCGAGTGCATGGCCAGCATGGTCCCGGCCACCCCGCCCACCGCCGCGCTGATGCCGAAGCTCAGCGTCTTGTAGGCGGCCAGGTTCACCCCGTTGGCCGCCGCGCCCAGCGGGTTGTCCCGAATGGCCACCATGGCCCGCCCCACCCGGCCGGCCAAGATGTTGCGCACCAGCCAGAAGCACACCAGCGCCACGATCACCAGCAAGAAGTACTTGTACACCGCCTCCTCCTGCCGCCCGGTCAGCCCGTCGGGCACCCGCGATCCCACTCCCGGTATGGCATGGAGCCACTCGGTCACCTTGTCGAGCGGGGCCCACGTCGGCGGCTTCAAGTCGCTCTCGATCAAAAGGCCGTTGCTGCCCCCGGTGCGCTCGCTCACTTCTTCCAGCCGGATGATCGACGGGAACACCGCCGCCACCGCAAACGTCAACAGCCCCAGGTACAGCCCCTGGATGCGCAGGGCGGGAATCCCGAACAGCACCCCGAACAAGAACAACCCCGGTACCACCACTCCGAGGGTGGCCACATAAGACCAGTGGAAGTCGTTCACCAGCACCGCGGTGAGATACGCCCCCGACCCCACGAAGAAGCTGTGACCCAAAGAGAGCTGCCCGCTGTAGCCGGTGGCGATGTTCAGCCCCAAGATGGCCACCATCAGCCCGACGGCCTGGCTCAAGTTGCCCAGCCCCACCGTGTAGCGGTTGCCGAAGATGGTCGGGCTGTAGGTGTCGGCGATCAGAAACGGGATCAGCACCACCACCAGGGCGAACAGCGCCCACCCGATGATCTGGCGCTGCCGGTGCTGGCGGCTGCCCGCTTGCACCACCCGCTTTTTCCCGCGCCACCCTCCGGTGTTGAACCACATCCCCCCTCGGGTCGAGCCTGCTCCCTGTTCCAGATTCACACCCGCTCCACTCTCGTTGACCCGAACAGGCCGGTGGGCCGCACCAACAGCACCACCAAGATCACCGCTACCGCGGTGGCCAGGGCCAGCTCACTCAAGTCCAAGAACGTCACCAGCAGGTTGCGGGCCAGCCCCACCACCAGGCCGCCGATCACCGCCCCCACCAGCGAGTCGAGCCCGCCCAACGCGGCGGCGGCCAGCGAGAAGATCAGCACCCGCAGCATGATGGAGGGCTCCAACAGCAGATCGGGCACCACCAGCGCCCCGCCCAATGTGCCGATGGCCGCGGCCAGCGCCCAGCCGAACCCCAGCGTCGGCCCCACCCGGATGCCCACCAGGCGGGCCGACTCCAGATTCGACGACACCGCCCGAAACGCCAGCCCCACCTTGGTGCGCGACAACAGCAAATACAGCAGCCCCACCACGGCGAACACCGTGCCGAGGTTGCCGATGGTGCGCCAGGTGAGCTGGGCGATGCCCCACTCGATGGGCGCCCCGGTGGGGAACATGGAGGGCAGGCTGCGGGTGCGGAACCCCCACACGATCCCCACCGCTGAGTCGATTATCAACAACAGCCCCAGCGTCACGATCACCAGCGGCAGCACGTGGTCGGGGGGGAAGGGCCGTATGAACACCCGCTCCACAAACATGGCCACCACGGCGCTGGCCACCATGGCGCACAGCACCGCCACGGCCACCGGCAGCCCCTGCTCCACGCTGAACACGTAAACCAGATAAACCCCCAACAGCGCCAAAGAGCCCTGGGCGAAGTTGATGAACCCGGTCGACTTGTAGATCATCACCAGCGCCAGCGCCACCGACGCATAGGTGGCCCCGTCGCTCAGCCCCCGAAAGAACTGGGCTAGCCACAGCTCCCCGTTCGACAGCTTGTCCAACGACACGTCGAAAATGCCCAGAAGCGATGCCACAACAACCATCGCTCAATACCCCAGATACGCCCGGCGGACGTTGTCATCGGCGGCCAGCTCGTCGGCGGGGCCCGACAGCGCCACCTCCCCGGCCTCCAGCACATAGGCCACATCGGCCACCCCCAGCGCCAGGCTGGCGTTCTGCTCCACCACCAGCATGGTGGTGCCGGCATCCGCATTGATGGCGGTGAGCTGCTCGAACAGCGATCGGGTGATCATCGGCGCCAGCCCCAGCGAAGGCTCGTCCAACAACAACAGCGAGGGCCGCAGCATCAGCGCCCTGGCGATGGCCAGCATTTGCTGTTCGCCCCCGCTCAGCGAGCCGGCCGACTGGTTGCGCCGCTCGCCCAGCACCGGGAAGGTCTCGAACCACTGCTGCACGTCGCCCTGCACCTCTGCGTCGGTGCGCACGAACGCCCCGGCCAGCAAGTTCTCCTCCACCGAGAGGTCGGGGAACGTCCCCCGCCCCTGGGGCACATGGGCCACCCCCCGGCGCACGATGTCGGCGGTGCGGTGCCCGGCCAGCTCCTCGCCCGCCAGCTTGATGGAGCCCTCGGTGGACACCATGGCGCACAGCGCCCGCAGCGTGGTGGTCTTGCCCGCCCCGTTGGCCCCCAAGATCACCGCGATCTGCCCCTCGGCCACCGAGAAGTCCACCCCGTGCAGCACCTGGATGTTTCCGTAGGCCGCCTTCAGCCCCTGCACCTCAAGATAGGGGCCGCTCACTGCGGGGCTCCCAGGTAGGCCTCTACTACCGCGGGGTCGTTTTGCACCTCGGCGGGGGAGCCCTCGGCGATCTTGGCCCCGAAGTCCAGCACCACCACCTTGTTCGATACCCCCATCACCATCCCCATGTGGTGCTCCACCAGCAAGAGCGTCAGCGAATGCCGCTCGGCCAGCGCCACCAACAAAGCGCCCAGCTCGCCCACCTCGGTTTGCGTCAGCCCGGTGGCCGGCTCGTCCAACAGCAACAGCCGGGGCCGGGCCACCAGCGCCCGAGCCAACTCCACCCGCTTGAGCGTGCCGAACGGCAGCCCGGCCGCGGGATGGAAGGCCACGTCGGTCAGCGACAGCTCATCAAGGGCATCCCACGCTGTTGCGGTTAGCTCGGCCTCCTCCCGGCGCGTCCCCCAACGCACCGCCGCCCGCAACGCGCCGATCCGAGAGCGGTGGTGGGCGCCCACCATCACGTTCTGAAGTACGGTCATGCCCGGCCACAGAGCCAGGTTCTGGAACGTGCGCCCGATGCCGAGGCCGCTGATGGCATGGGCCGGGCGGCTCAACAGGTCGGTGCCGTCGAAGCCAACCGCCCCCTCCTGGGCGTCGTACACCCGGCTGACCACGTTGAACAGCGTGGTTTTGCCCGCCCCGTTGGGCCCGATCAGCCCGCAGATGCTGCCCTCGTCCACGGTGAACGACAGGTCGGACAAAGCGGTAACCCCCCCAAACCGCCCCGTCCCCCCCGCCACATCCAACAAGGCCATAACCCCCCCGACCCTATCCCGCCCGCTTGCGCCGGTCGGGAAGGCTCATCCCCCGATGAGGCTGGCGATGGCCCATATCACGATCACCAGGCCCACCACGATCATCACCACGCTGCGCCCCACCTTCGGCTTGGCCGGCTCATCGGGAGCGCCCGGCGGGGGAGGGATGTCCTGGCGGCGCTGGCGGGGGCCGTCGGGATTGATCAGCGCGGCGATATTCCCCACCGCCAGCGCACCCCCCAGCGCCAGCAGCAAGAACGTGATGATCTCCGGCCCGCCCAGCACCTACTCAGTCTCGCGCCTATGGACGACGATGCACCGACACCGCATAGTCGCCGCCGTCCCACGCCCCCCGCTCCCAAGTCGAAAACCGCTCCGACAGGGACAACCCAGCCGCCGCGCAGTCGGCGTCGTACCGGTTGAGTCCGTAACCGCCGCCCCGCAGTTGAAATCCGGCCACCAGCGCACCACCGGGGGAGAGGTGGGCCGCACAGCGCCCCACCACCGCGGCCTCGGTGCCCGGCGCGGTGAACAGCAGCACGTTGCCCGCCATCACCACCGCGTCGAACGTCTCCCCCAAGTCGAACACCGTCAAGTCCATCTGGTGCCACCCCAGCTCCGGCGCCTTGGCCCGAGCCCCCGCAATCATCTCGTCGTCGATGTCCACCCCGGCCACCACAAACCCCCGCCGGGCCAGCTCGATGGCCACCCGCCCCGTCCCACACCCCGCATCCAGCACCCGCCCGCCCCTGCCCAACAGCGAGTCCACAAAATCGGCCTCCCCATGCGGATTGTGCCCCTCAGCAGCCAGCCGCTCCCACCGAGCGTCATAGTCCCGCCCCGACATCCGCCCACCCCAAGTAGAACCCATTAGTGGCATCCTTAGATGGCGATCACCACTACGTCATTGGCATAGGCCGCCAGAGCACTCAGGTCGCCGTAGTCCGAGGTGAGCACAGTGCCCCCCGGCTCAGCCGCAGCAACCACCAGGGCATCCACCGCCGACCCTCGCCCCGCACGGGTTCGCACATGGCCAGCGCGGCGCACAAGGGTTGCGTCAATGTGCTCCAAGATGTCACAAAACTTTAGGAATCGGTTTGTCTCAGCGTCTCTTCCGGCGTGACCTTGCAAGCACTCGATCAGTACGGGGGATGGAACAATGGGCGGCAACAGACCTCTGCCCTTGAAGTCGCTGAGCATTTCGCCTGCTTCCAAGCTCCGTCCCGCCAAGAACGAGACCCCGCCTGAATCCAACAGCAGAGCCACCTAGCTGGCGACGCGACCATTGCGGCGGTCGAGCGGTGCGAGCACTTCCTTAACCCATGCCTTGACTTCAGGAGTCGGCTCACCCACCTCCGCCCGCAGTTCTTCCAAGTATTTTTCGCCTTCTTCAATGAGTTTGCGCTTTCGCATCTGCTCGCGTACCACATCTTGTAAGAGTTCAGAGGCAGGCAATCCCTGCTCCTTCACCTCTGCGTAGAGATCGTCCGGCAAATAAACCTGCATCCGTGGCATACGCCTAACTATACACACATTCACGAATCGAAAATTACCCCTAGTAGAGTTAGACCCGCCTGGCATATAGTCGGCGACCACCGATCCAAGGCAGTCAGAAAGGGGCATGCGTGGAGCGAGTTGAACCGGCGAGCTGTCTAACTTCGTGGAACCCAGATGGTTTGGCCCGATTCGCCTCCCACTTGGCCGATGCCGAAAGCAGAGGCGATCCCTGCCTGCTTGATTTTTCTGATGAGGCCATCGCTGGCTCATCTCACCCCTCAGCGATCCGCCTCCACATCCCCTCGGTCATGGTGGCAGCCAATCTGCTGGTGGGGAGATTTCGTGATTTGCCTATAGAAGTTCGTCTGCCACACTCCAGTGGACTCAGCATCCAGCTAGCCCGCGGTGGGTTCTTTTTTTCTCTCGCGAATCGCCGCCGCGATGTGACTTGGGCAGATGGCGCTCCAGAGAAGTGGATTGATGTCGCACGAGCTTGGACACACCCGTTTCACCCCAGTGATGCCGATATGTGTCGCGAAGCCTTAGTGGACAGTCGTTACCCAAGGCAGGAAGCCTGGGTCGTCCGAGCCGCATTCCAGCGGTATCTGCTCTCAGTCATTCATCCGCATATGAGGCGGAGCCACAGCCTGCGCTGGGATCTCAACTATGTCGCGCAACACTGGCTTAGCACCAGGCTCGATGTCAAGCAAGGCTCTGATCTCGTTGGCACACTCGAGGATTGCATGGCGATCTTTCACGAGATTGCCGTGAATGTCCCCGATCACGCAGGTCTCGGCAGTGATCCCATGGGCGCTTCGTTGGGTCAGATATACGTGACTCTTGGAGGTGGGCGCGAGAGTTGCAACCGTCTTCACATTTCCGTGATGGACAATGGGATTGGGCTAGCACAGCGGGTGAATGAGAAGTATGCCGACCGCTTACGCAGTTCAAAGGAGGCACTGGTGGATGCCGTGCTCGGGACTCTGCCACGGCGCGAAGCCGGCCGGGGTGTAGGACTAAATCAAGTCCGCGAGATTGCTAGCCAGTTCGCAAAGGAACAGCGCAACGTTGGTGGGCCCAGCAGTATTCGGATTATCACCAACGGTGATGAAGAGCACTCAGCGGCGGATCTCGATTGGAGTTCTGATGCTGATCCTGTCGCTTCGACTCTGGAAGAGGTTCCCGTGAAGGGGACTTTGGTGTGGGTCTGCTTGGGACTTGAACGTCGGACTCCAGCAACTGACGACGATCAGCTTGAATTGACCTTTGGCACTGACGAGGGTCAGCTTGAGCTGACCTTTGGCACTCCTGTTTCTAGGTAGGCCGCTGGATGGCAAAACGCCCCGGCGTATATCTGCGCGCCGACATCGAGATTTCACCTGAGGATAATCCCAATGACGAGGTGACCTCAGTTGGTGAGGATTCAGAATGTCCCGGACTCACCTTCGTCGATCTGCACTCACGCGCTCCGGCTATCTCAGGCTCGCCGAGCAACATCGAGAGATTGGCAAGCGCAGTCCAAAATCGTCTGCATTTGCTCTTGTCGAATGATCTATTGCTACTCCGCTGGCCGTGGCTTGCCGAAAAAGGTGATGAGAGCCATCTCGAAATGATCGAACAGTGGCTCACCCGATTGAAGGAAGTCATTCCAGACAGATCGGTGGTGGGCAACGACAGGTGTGTTGGCGTGATCCAGCATCGGGTCGCTGATAGTCCCTTGGTGTGCTGGGCCTATGAGGAACCGGCCGACCTTGATGGGTTCCTCTCGCACGCCAGGGCCGTCGAATTGAATGCTCTGCTGAGTCGAAGCAACGCAATTTGGGAACCGAGCACGTACCACTATCGGCTTCCGAGTGGGGAACACACCGATGTCTTCATCCGACTTGCCGATGGAATCCAGAGCCCGCGAGACGCGTATGTAGTTGCCTGCTGGCTGACTGACCGGCTTTCTGATGGCGTCGGAGTCGTAGTTGACACTGGTGGTCTAACCCCCGTTCTGATCCAGCTAGAGAGTTTTTTGACTCGATTTGATCTAGAGATGGGTCCAACATCCATCCTGACGTCCTATCCAACAGGACGCCCCACAGTGCGGCGCACGGTCGAGAGGGCTATCAACCCGATTGGGACCAGCATCATTGGGATTCAATCGGTCAGCTCATCTGGCGGGTTGCTGCGGACCACTATCGATGAGCTAGAGCGAGCAGCTAACTACCGTGATCTGAGCTATACGCTCGATGTGCTGGTGGACCGGCATAAGACCCAAGAGAATTGCACCAAACTGTCTCCCACTGGCAGGGAGCGGACTATTTCCTGGCTAGGTCTAGGAGAAGCACCGGAAGTCGAGCCTTCTGGATCGTGCGAACTGTGTCGTGACCCAGAGAAAGCACACTACGTGGCTGTCGATCCGAGAACCTACGGTGAGATGCAGCTTCCCACCCCACATCTCGTTATGCCCGATACGAGCTATGCAGACGACGGGCATTTGTTTTGGGAGCGTGTTGCAACTTGTAAGGCGCTGGCAATCGAAGCCAACCCCCACCCTCGCAGCCGAGTAGCGAGGGGAAAGCAGACCGCGCTCCCTGTCCGCCTGATCCTTGAACTGATCGCCGATCCAATAGGTCTAGAACAACTAGTCAAGGAACGTCTAAGGCAGTTTGGGGCGGGGGGTCTGACAGATTTCGTGGAAGACCGCCTCGACCACTATGAATCGATAGATGAAGTCGCAGAGAGCATCAGACGTACAGGTCTAGTAGTGGTGTCGGCAAGTGATCTTGCGGTTGAGCAGAGGCCAGCCTTTGCGGGAGGCGGCAACGTAGACCTTGAGCAGGGCCTGCGCATGGTACTGGCTGGTCTTGGTCTCAATGACGGTCTGCCAGTTGTTGCAGATAATGATTCTGGACTGGCCGGGCGGATTGCAGAACTCGAAGATGGCGCTTCGGTACTCGTCTTCTCATGGGGATCAGTAACTGGATTGACGCTGCGGCGACTCAAGCTCTCCGTGGCTGGCGCTCTCAGTTCCGAACAGATGGACAGGGCAGTAAACGGTCTGGTGTTCCATAGTCGTCCCAGTACGCCTCGAGAGTGGAGCGCCCTACAGAATCAATTTCGTCCAGGAGCACTTATCGATCTGTGGGCGAGTTGTTACCCATGGGAGTCACCACTGGCTGAAGAACATCGTCTATTGGATCGTTCTGGCTTGGACCCGAACCGTCTCTCAGAGCCAGGACAGAGGTTTCTTGAACTACGGACTCGATTCTTGAAGTTACACGAAGTTCATAAGCATGCTGACGACGATTGGTCACCGCGATACACGGAAGACGAGGGGGCACCCCACCCCGAGCACATCTTTTGGGGTATGTCCTCAAGCGGTCACTACCAGGACCAAGTACGGGGTCGATCCCTATATGGCGACCGTCTCAGTAGCTTCGCTGCCTACGCGGCCATTGGCGCAGTAATCCAGTACACCAGACTCAACGAGCAGCCCAAAGTGGCACCACGCTGGGTCATGTTCGACCTCGGGCGCTTGGTGCGTTCCTATTTCGATGCCGTCATCATCTGCTCTGTGCTTCGATGGTTGCGGCCAGGTGAGCTCTGGTGGGAGGGAGATGCTGGTGGCCCTGATTCAGCGCACGACTCTGTCTCGTTCTTGCTGGACCAAGTTACAAGTATGAACGGCAATGGCGAGATCGGAACCGATGTGGCGAAAGAGCAAGTGCTGCTGGTGCCTGAATTGCTATTGGCCTCCGCACTAGGGAAGGTGCCCGTTGGGGCACGTAGCCTCGTCTGCGAAAGAGCAAAGGAGATTTCAACGGGCTGGCCCGAGGACGGGTCTTTTGATCTTGCCCGCGGAGCAGTTGAAGTCGGTCTCGCCCTTCTTGAATCTGACTGAGCCTTGGCGTGCTGCTAACGCTTGCCTTTCATTGGGGGGATGTCGTCGTCGCCGTCGGCGAGCTTGATGGCAGCCCAGTCGCGCAAGACTGATTCCAGCTCCTTGAGAGCCGCTTCCTTGGTTTCCCCGAATGCCCAAGGACCTGCCAAACCGGAAATCACCGCCACCATGCCATCTGGATCCTGGATGGGTTCGATGGTGGCGTAGGAGACGGCCGCCTCAGTCCACTGCCCGATCAACTCTTCAATCTGAGTTCCCACCCTCGGAGCTTGTCACACCCGCCCGGTACTCTTTGGCGGTGGCTTCCCCGATCCACGCCGAGAAGGGCGTGCTGGCCGATGTCGGCTATGAGTTTCATCCGGCGGTGGCGGCTTGGTTTGAGGGGCGGTTTCCGGGGGGGCCTACGGAGGCGCAGGCTCAGGGGTGGCCGGCCATTGCGTCGGGGAAGGACACGCTGATCGCCGCGCCCACCGGGTCGGGAAAGACGCTGGCCGGGTTCCTCATCGCCATCGACAACCTCTACAAGCGCCACGCTGCTGGCCAAACGGTGGCCAAGGCCAGCCAGGTGGTGTACGTGTCGCCGCTGAAAGCCCTAGCCACCGACATCGCCGAGAACCTCGAGCGCCCCCTAGCCGAGATCGCCGAGATAGCCCGACAGCAGGGCCAAGAGCCCCCGCCGCTCACCGTGGCGGTGCGCACCGGCGACACCCCGGCCCACACCCGGGCCGCCATGATCAAAAAGCCAGCCAACTTCGTGGTCACCACCCCCGAATCGCTTTATTTGCTGGTGACCGCGGCCAAGAGCCGCGAGGTGTTGCGCACCGTGGAGACGGTGATCGTCGACGAGATCCACGCCACCGCCCGCGACAAGCGGGGCAGCCACCTGGCCCTCACCCTCGAGCGCCTAGAGCACGTGGCCGACGTCCGCCCCACCCGCATCGGCCTGTCGGCCACCCAGCACCCCATTACCACCATCGCCAACCTCCTCACCGGCATCCCCAAATCCCCCGCCCAAGCCGCCAACGGCACCAAAACTCCAGCCCAAGCCACCAACGGCACCAAAACTCCAGCTCAAACCACCCCCCACTGCACCATCGTCGACACCGGCCACCAGCGAAACCTCGACATCGCCCTAGAGCTGATCGACGACGAGCTCGAAGCGGTGGCCTCCCACGCACAGATGGATCAGATCCTCGATCGCATGGCCACCCTCATCGCCGAGCACCACACCACCATCGTGTTCGTAAACACCCGCCGCCTCTCCGAGCGCATCGCCCACCAACTGGCCGAGCGCCTCGGCGAAGATGCGGTGGCCGCCCACCACGGCTCGCTGTCCACCGAGCGCCGCTACCGCACCGAGCGCCGCCTGAGAGCCGGCGAGCTAAAAGCCCTGGTAGCCACCGCCTCCCTAGAGCTGGGCATCGACATTGGCCCGGTAGAGCTGGTGTGCCAGGTGGGCTCCCCTCGCAGCATCGCCACCTTCCTCCAGCGGGTGGGCCGCTCCAACCACAGCCGCCACGGCACCCCCAAGGGCCGCCTGTGGCCCCTCACCCGAGACGAGCTCATCGAGTCGCTCGCCCTCATCCACGCCGTGAACCAGGGCCAACTCGACGCCATCAGCCCCCCCGAGGCCCCCCTCGACATCTTGATCCAGCAGCTCATCGCCGAGGCCGCCGCCGCCGACGACCACACCGTGAACGGCCTCTATGAGATGTTCACCAAAGCCGCCCCCTACGCCAGCCTCACCAAGGCCCAGTTCCAAGAGGCCATCAACCAGGGCGCCACCGGAGTGGTCACCGGAAGGGGCCCCCGGGGCGCCTACCTCCACTACGACTCCATCAACCAAGAGGTGCGGGGCAAACGGGGCGCCCGCCTCGCCGCCTTGACCTCCGGCGGCGCCATCGGCGAGAACGGCGACTACCGGGTGGTGGCCGAGCCCGACGACACCTTCATCGGCACCGTCAACGAAGACTGGGCCGTGGAGTCGATGGCCGGCGACATCTTCTTGCTCGGCTCCCACTCCTGGCGCATCAAGCAGGTGGCCGCCGGCACCGTGCGGGTGGCCGACGCCGGCGACGCCCCGCCCACCGTTCCCTTCTGGTTGGGCGAGGCCCCCGCCCGCACCCCCGAGCTGTCGCATCAGGTGTCCGAATTGCGCGCCTATATATACGGGCTATTTCCCGACACCCCCGACGCCGACCCTCTCGAACCCACCGCCCTCGCCCAAGCCACCGAGCAATTCGCCCACGCCCACGGCGTCGAAGCCGAGATCGCCGAGCAGGCCGTGCTCTACATCGCCGCCGCTCAAGCCGCCCTCGGCACCGTCCCCACCCACACCAACATCGTGTTCGAGCGCTTCTTCGACGACACCGGCGGCCAGCAGCTCGTGGTCCACTCGCCCTACGGCGGCCGCATCAATAGGGCCTTCGGCCTAGCCCTGCGCAAGCGCCTGTGCCGCCGATTCGACTTCGAGCTCCAGGCCGCGGCCAACGACAACGCCATCATCTTGTCGCTCGGCCCCCACCACAGCTTCCCCCTCAGCGACGTCCCCCAGTTCTTGCACCCCGATTCAGTTGAAGAGGTGCTCACCCAGGCCGTGCTCGATTCGCCCATGTTCACCGCCCGCTGGCGCTGGAACCTCAACCGGGCCCTGGTGGTGCTGCGCAGCCGGGGCGGAAAGCGCAACCCGCCCCCCATCCAGCGCATGGAGGCCGACGACATCATGGCCGCCGTGTTCCCCGGCGCGGC
>MPNQ01000056.1 GCA_002239105.1 marine group bacterium Sva0996 bin134
CCTGGCGACGGCCACCGCCCCGGGCAACAGGGCATTGTGCTGACTGTGCATCACCCCTTTGGGGTTGCCGGTGGTGCCAGAGGTGTAGGCGATTGCTGCGACCGCCGTTGGATCGATTTCAGGCCAACGATTCATGGGCTCGGCATCAGCCAGACGAGACCGCCACTCGTCTAGGCCAATCACGCGGGGGGTGCCCGCTTGTTCGGATGAGTCGGAGGTCAGATACAGGGAAGGCTGGCAGTCGTTGATCAAATGGCGCTTCTCGGGTGGGGCCAACACGGTGTGGACTCCGACAAAGATTGCGCCTCGGGCCCAGATGCCCAAGAAAGCCACCACGACATCTATGTCGTTGGGCAGCGAAACCGCCACCCGATCGCCGGCTCGCACCCCAAGCCCGTCCAATACCGTGGCCGCCCTTGAGACCTCATCGGCCAGCTCGGCATAAGTCAGCCGTCTGCTGGCCCCTACCAACGCATCCTTGTCAGGTACCGCGTCCAATGCCCGGCCCAACTGCGCGCTCAGTGACAAGGGTGAGCTGAAGTCGATCGGGGGAGCCTCCGGCACCGCCATGATGGTAGGCGAGCGACGGGGGTGGCGAGCGAGGAGCGTGGCGAGCGACGGGGGTGGCGAGCGACCTCTATCCTCGGGCCATGAGCGCTTCCATTGCATTCGGTACCGGGAAGGTCCCTGAGGACCTGTCGACCTACGGGGAATGGGCCCGTCGAGTTGAAGGCAGCGGATTCTCCATGGTCGTGGCCGGCGACTCCCAGTCGCTGTGGGCCGATCCGTTCATGACCCTCACGGTGGCCGCCAATAACACCGAGAACGCCATGCTGGCCACCACCGTCACCAACCCAGTTACCCGCCACCCGGCCGCGGCCGCGTCCACCGCTATGGCCCTCCAGCAGATTTCCGGAGGGCGATTCCGCTATGGGATCGCCTCGGGCGACAGCGCACTGCTCAACATCGGCGAGCAGCCGGCCACAGTGGACTATCTCCGGGATTACACAGCAGCGGTCAAAGCGCTCAGCAACCGGCAGGCGGCCCACTGGAAGGGCAAGGATCTGCACATGCGCTGGGGTCCCGCCCCCGTCCCGGTGTGGATCGCCGCCGAAGGGCCCCGAACCCAGTACATGGCCGGCCAGATCGCCGACGGGGTGATCCTGTCCAACAGCCTGCCCGCCGACGTGTGCGAGATCGTTCTGGGCAACATCGCCGAAGGAGCCCGTTCAGTGGGCCGGAACCCCGACGAGGTCGAGGTGTGGTGGTTCGCCAACCTGCTCTTTGCCGAGTCAGAGGAGGCTGGCTTGGAGCAGATCAAGTTCTTGATCGCGGGTACCGCCAACCACGTGTACCGGTTTCACATGGACGGCAAGGGCCTGCCCGAAGACATCAAGCCCAAGGTGGCGGCCATGATGGCCGAGTACGACAGCCGCCACCACGCCTTTGCCGACGGTGCCAACGTGAATGCCGGGCTGGCCGACAAGCACGGCCTGACCGAGTTCCTGGCCAGCCGGGGCACCATCGCCGGCCCGCCCGAATACTGCATCGACCGATTGACCGAGTTGGCCGAGCGGGGCGTGAACAAGATGGTGTTGGCCCAGTTCATGGAGGACAAAGAAACCTGGATGCGCAACTTCGCCCAGCACATCGCCCCCGCTTTCTGCTGACCGTCAGTCGTACCTGCATAATCGCATCGGATAACTGATTCGGACCGGAAATCCCAGGTTAAGGCTATTGCGGTCACTTTATTTGTTAGTTATGCTTACAAACTAGTGCGAGGGGCCTCTGATTCACGTTTGCTCAGGCTGCTAAACGGGCAGCGCATCGTCGATGCCATGTTCGACGCCGCTCCCCAGGGAATCTCGAGGGCAGACATTGCTCGCGTCACCGGGTTGTCCAAGCCGACGGTCTCAAATCTGGTGGCAGATCTGGAGGCCTCGGGGCTCATCCGCTTGTCCCCAGTGCCAACCACAACCGGAAACGTGGGCAGGCCGGCCATGCTTTACGAGTTCGTTCCGGAGGCAGGTTTCGTTGTGGCGGCCGATGTCGGCGCCACCAAAATCATCGTCGGCGTGGCCAATCTCCTTGGAACAGTGGTCGCCGAGCAGGAGCTGGAGACCGGCCCGAACGCTGAGACAGCGCTGAACCGCGTAGCGGAAACGGCCCGTCAGATGCTGTCGGAGATCGGAGGGCAGGCCGGATCGGCTTGCGTCGGCGTCCCCGGCATCTACCGCCCGCATTCAGACAGTGTCGAACAGGCTCTGAATCTGCCCGGCTTTGAGGGGCTGCGGGTTCGAGCGAATCTCGAAGAGCTGCTCGACATGGAAGTCCACGTGGACAACGACGTGAATCTGGCTGCTCTAGCCGAGGCGGACCTGGACATCGACCAGACCAACTTTGCAGCCATCTCTATCGGCACAGGAATAGGTATGGGCATCATCGTTGGTGGAGAGCTGTACCGCGGCGGCACTGGAGCAGCTGGAGAGGTCGGCTCGCTGGTGCTACACGACTCCTCCGCCGATTCCGATTCGCCTCTCATCCTGGAAGACGTCTCATCGGCACCGGCTATCCGCAAGCAATTCGGCAAGGCCGCTGAGTCCGGACACCCGACAGAGTTGCATGGCAGCGCCGATGTACCGGAGATCTTCGACGCAGCCGCTCAAGGCGATCCGGCAGCCGTCCATGTCTTGGAGAACGCGGCGTCAGCCATGGCGACTGCGATTATGCAGTTGTGCTTGATCATCGACCCAGAGCGGATCGTGTTCGGCGGCGGCGTGGGGGCCAATCAGGTGTTCGTGGAGGCAGTAAACGCCGAACTGTATAGACGGCACTCCCAACCGGTGGAAATCTCTGCCTCGACGCTCGGGCGGCGTGCCACATTCCTTGGAGCTGTATCTTGGGCGCTCGACGAGCTGCACGAGTCGCTGGTCACCGACACCCTCGGGAGCCAGCGGTGACCCCCAAAGCCGTTGCCGATGCCGTCAACCCCGACGGACTTGTCGAACTCGTCCAAGAGGCCGTCCGCATCCCCAGCGTGACTCCCCATGAGGGGGAATTCGCCCACTGGGTGCATGGGCAACTCCAAGATGGGACTTGGGAAGAAGTGCATCTCTCCGCCTGCGCCGATGATCGGCCAAATGTCTACGCCAGCACCGGGCTGGAGAGGCCCTCATTGGTTCTGGCCGGACATCTCGACACCGTGCATGCCGACGACTGGAAGGCGCACTGGGCGGGGACCGATCGGGCCGATCCCTATTCGGCCCAGATCATCGACCGCGCGATCTGGGGTCGGGGGGCCGCCGATCAGAAAGCAGGAATCTGCGCCATTCTTGAGGCCCTCCGAGCAATCGGTCGAACTGGCTGCCAGCCGAAGGGCCGCGTTACTGCGCTGTTCGTCTGCGACGAGGAGTCGGGCCAGCCCGGCAGCGGCGTCTCGGCCGGGATGAAGGCCGCCATCGCCGACGGAGTGATCCCGCAAGACCAGCCTCCCGACTTCCTCGTCTATACCGAACCCACAACCTCGGCCATCTACACCGCTCAAATGGGCTTTCTCATCGCCCAAATCACTCTGACCGGGCAATCGGCCTATTTTGGGCGGCCTGAGCTCGGCGTGGACGCGCTCCAAGCCGGTCACCGCCTTTTGTCTGCACTGTGGAAGCACTCTGATGATCTGCGCGCCCAGCCCCAACACCCTCTGATCGGCCCGGCATTCCTGCTGGTCACCGAGGTCAACTCTGGGGGGAGCATTGCCGTGCCTGGACAGTTCAACCTGTCTCTGATCCGCAAGGTCCTCCCCGAAGAGAGCCTCGATGCCGCGGCGGACGCCATCCGAGACATCGCAGCCCAAGTGGCCTCAGATCACGATGTAGAGGCTTCGGTAGAGTTCTCCGCCCCGCGCGACCACCCGGTGGGCGGCACTCCAGACGAGATCCCCACCGACCATGCCGCGGTGCAGGCCCTGGGAGAGTCCATTTCTGCGGTAACGGGCGATGCACCCCGGATCGAAGCCGCTCCGTTCTGGTCAGAGAAGTCATTCCTCGCGTCGCGAGGTGTCCCGGGCGTTTACTTCGCCCCCGGAGACATATCGAACGCCCACACCCCGTTCGAACACGTTGAGATCGACGAACTCATAGCCGCCACCCGCACCCTGGCCCATTTCGTGGCGTCTTGGTGCGGACTCGAACCAGCCCCAACCACCTAACGAAGGAGAAAATCATGCACCCACACAAGAGATCGAGATGGCTCGCACTCAGCGCCTTGCTTGCTGTCTTCGTTCTGTTGGCCGCAGCTTGCGGCAACGACGACGACAGCGAGAGCGAAGCCCCGGCTGCGCCGGCTACCGCCGCGCCCACCGCGGCTCCCGAACCGCCTGACGAGCCTGCCCCTGAGCCCACGCCCGAGCCGGAGCCCATCGAAGAAGAGGCCCCAGCCAGGGACGCCCCGGTTACCCAGGGCCCGAACGGCGAGACGGCCAGTCCATCAGGCGAGATTGTCCTAACTGCAGACGAACTGGCCCAGATACAGGAAGGCGGCCATACCGCCGCCCTTCTCTGGCACATCTCCGGCGCGTTCACCGATGCGGTGAGCCAGGGGGCACGAGACGCCTTCTCCGAGATGGGCATCGAGGTGGTGGTTGAAACCGAAGCCGGTTTCGACGCTGCCCAACAGGCCAACGACGTCGAAACCGCGATGGCGCTGAGCCCCGACATCATCCTCAGCCTCACGATCGACCCGGTCTCCGCGGCAGAGGGCTTCCGGCCCGCCGTAGACGCTGGCGTTCAGCTCGTCTTCTTGTCGACCACTCCCGAGGGGTATACGCAAGGCGAGGAGTTCGTTGGAGTGGTGACCGACGACCTGGCCGCAATGGGCATAGCCGCGGCCAACCTGCTCGGCAATGCGCTCGGCGGTGAAGGCGAGATTGGCTTCATCTTCCACGACGCCCCGTTCTACGTGACCAATCAGCGCGACCAGGCGTTCAATGCCTGGATCGAGATCAACTTCCCCGGAATCCAGATCGTGGCTGAGCAAGGCCTAGCCAACCCGGCAGACGCGGAGGACATCGCCTCCACCATGCTCACCCGCAATCCCGGCCTCGATGGCATCTACGCCCCGTGGTCGGCCGGCCCGGCCGATGGCGTGCTGGCCGCGCTGCGGGCGGTGGGCGCCAGCGATGTGGCCGTGGTGACCATGGACCTGGACACCAACGTTTCCCTCGACCTCGTGGAAGGCGGCAACATCGTGGGAATCGCCGCCGACGAGGCCTACGAAATCGGCCGCACGATGGCCACCGAGGGCGCCTACGGCCTGCTCGGGAAGGAAGCGCCACCCTTCGTGGTTGTACCTGCCATAGAGGTAACCGCCGACAACATCGTGGAGGCATACAGGGTGTCGCTAGCCGCTGATCCACCACAACAGGTGCTAGACGCCCTCGGCGGCTAAACCTGGACTGGTGACCAGGAGATCGATCCAGAGACAGGCCTCGACCGGGCTCCCCTCCCCGGTCGAGGCCTGGATCGACCGCTACAGACATGACGGCGGACTCCGCCGGTTCGTCGTCTACTTTGCTTTCGCGCTGATTCTGGCGACGTTCAGCATCATCCTGCACGACGACGGTTTCCTCAGCTCCTCCAATCTGCTCAATATCGGCCGGCAAGCGGCCCCCATCGCGGTCATGGCGGTTGGGATGGCCTTCGCCCTGGCCGCAGGAGAGATCGATCTCTCGGTTGGCTCAGTGGTGGCGCTCTCATCGCTCGTGGCCGCGGAAATGGTGGGGAACCATGGATTCCTGGTCGGCCTGCTGGCGGCCTTGGGAGCATCAGTACTCGTCGGTCTCGTGAACGGACTGATCACGGTGAAGGTGAGAATCCCGTCATTCCTGGTCACGCTGGGCATGCTGGGCATCATCAGTGGGATTGCCCGCAACTGGAATGACTTGCAGTCGCTGCCCATCCGTAACGACAGATTCAGCGGACTGTTCGGCGCCGGAGGGCTCGGTCCGGTGTCTTCGCTGCTCATCTGGATCATCGTTGTCGGCGGCCTTGGTCACATCGCCCTGCACCACCTGCGCTGGGGACGCCACGTGTTGTCCACCGGCGCCGACCGCGACGCGGCCAACGCAGTTGGGATCAATACCGCCCGAGTGAAGATCTCAGCGCTGGTGGCCAGCGCCACCGCGGCGGGCTTCGCCGGGGTGCTCCTCGCTGGCCGGCTCAGCATCGGTCGACACGACCTCGGAGAGGACTACTTGCTCACCGTGATCGCCGCGGTGGTGATCGGCGGGACCAACCTGTTCGGAGGGAGGGCTTCGGTAATCGGGGCCGTCACCGGCGCCCTCATCATGGCCATGCTCAACAACGGTCTGATCCTCATGGGACTGGAAGTAGCCGATCAGCGCATTGCCCGAGGAGTGATCATCATCTTGGCCGTGGCGCTGAGCATGAGAGAAGCCAAGGAGAGCTGACCGTGTTCCTGCAATCGCTGCTGCGCAAGAATCCGGCCTTCCCTCAAGCGGTGGTGGCGCTACACCAGGCCGGCGCCATCCCGGCCAACAGCTACGCCGTCGACCTCGATGCCATTGCGGCCAACACCTCGCACCTCATGGATGAGGCCAAGAAGCTGGGATTGACGGTGTACGCCATGACCAAACAGCTTGGTAGAGCGCCAGGCGTCCTCGATGCCATCAGCGGTGCCGGGGTGGACGGCTATGTAGCTGTGGACATGGCCTGCGCCCGGCCCATATCCGCCAACGGGCACAACCTCGGACATATCGGGCATCTCGTGCAGATAGCTGCGGGGGAAACCGGTGAGGCCATGGCCATGCATCCCGACTACTGGACCGTGTTCTCGCCCAACAAGGCGGCAGAGGCGTCGGCCGCCGCATCCCGCCTCGGACGGGTCCAGGATCTGCTGGTACGGGTCTTTGCTCCCGGCGATGAGTTCTACCCAGGCCACGAAGGGGGCATACCGCTCGAAGATCTGCCCGCGATGATCGCCCACATCGCCGGGCTGCCAGGAGCCCGTTTCGCAGGACTCACCACGTTTCCGGCGCTGCTGTTCGACCCGGCTACCGGCCGCGCCCGAACCACTCCCAACCTGGCAACCCTGGCCCGGGCCGCGGAGTCTGCCCGGCAATACCTCGGCGAAGACCAGGAGAGCCTCCAGATCAACGCCCCGGGCACGACGTCCACCGCGGTGCTGGCCCAGCTGGCGGAGGCAGGCGCCACCCAAGTGGAGCCGGGGCACGGGCTCACCGGAACCACTCCACTGCATGTGGTGGACGACCTGCCTGAGCAGCCCGCGGTGTGCTACGTCAGCGAGATCGCCCACATCCACCAGGGCACGCCATTCTGCTTCGGCGGGGGTCTCTACATCGACCCGGTCTTCGGGGACTACCAGACCACTGCTGTGGTGGCCCGCGATCCCAGCGAAGCGGCCACCAAGCCCATTCCTGTGGACATGCCCGACCCTGCGGCCATCGACTATTACGCCAGACTGAGCCCCGAGTCGGATCGCACCGTCAGCGAGGGCGACACGGTGGTATTCGGCTTCCGCATCCAGGCCTTCGTGACCAGGGCATTTGTCGCTGGGGTGGCCGGTGTGCGGTCTGGAGCCCCGTCGGTCGCCGGTATCTGGGATGTGCTGGGCAATCCTGTGAACTGGGAGGGCAGCCGATGAGCACGACTCCCGCGCTGGCTGCTGTTGGAATCTCGAAGTCGTTCCGGGCCGTGCAAGCCCTCAAGGACGTATCCATCGAATTGCACCATGGTCGAGTCACCGCGCTCTTGGGCGATAACGGCGCTGGCAAGTCAACGATGGTGAAGTGCCTTGCCGGCATCTATCAGCCTGACGCGGGCAGCATCTTCGTCGAGGGTACCGAGCATCGCATCAACTCCTCACGCCATGCGCGAGAGCTGGGCATCGAGACAGTTCACCAAGCCCTGTCGGTCATAGATCCGCTCGATGTGGCGGAAAACCTCTTCTTGAATCGGGAGAAGACCCGAGGCGGATGGCTGGGTGAGCGCATCGGCCTGCTCGACAAGCGGCGTATGCGCGAGGAATGCGCGGCCACGCTGTCAGGCCTCGACATCCGGATCCCGTCGCTGCGCCGCTCAGTGGGCTCGCTATCCGGTGGACAGCGCCAAGCGGTCGCCATTGGCCGAGCGGTGGCTTGGGGCCAGAAGATCGTACTGCTCGACGAGCCGGCTGCAGCTCTCGGCGTAGAGCAGACCCAGCGAGTTCTAGACCTCATTGCCAACATGCGTGACCAGGGGGTGGCGGTCTTGCTCATCACCCACAATATGGACAGAGTGCTGGCGGTCTGCGATCAGGCGATCGTGCTCTACCAGGGTCGGAAGTGTGCCGAAGTCGACGTGCCCGATGTCACCAAAGATGACCTGGTGTCGTTCATCACCGGTGCACGCGGTACTGGGTAAGCGCCGAGACCACCGGTGCGCGTTCACCTCGCCGCTAGCGCCGCCGCCGCGGCCGAGAGGGCAGCCGACATCGTGGAGGAGGCTCTCCGGACAAACCCCTTTCCGAGCATTGGACTTGCCACTGGCAGCACGATGGTCGGCATCTACAGATCGCTGGTCAACCGTTGCCTGAATGGTTCACTGAGTTTTTCGAAGACGACGGTCTATCTGCTGGACGAGTACATCGGACTCGATGCCGAGCATCCCCAGGCCTACCGAAACGTCGTCATGAGGAGTTTCGCTGATCTTGTCGATCTGCGGAGTGAGGCAACATTTGCCCCCGATTGCCGAGCCCCTGACCTCAACAAAGAGGCCCGGCGCTACGACAGCCTGGTGCGCGCCGCTCGCCTCGATATCCAACTCCTCGGGATCGGGGGCAATGGCCATATCGCCTTCAACGAACCGGGCACGCCACTAGATGCGGAAACGAGAGTTGTCGAGCTCAGCCAGGCAACGCGGCGGGACAACGCCCGCTTCTTCGATTCCGATGAACATGTTCCCCTCCAGGCCATTACCCAGGGGATAGGGACCATCCTGCAAGCAAAACACATCCTCCTGGTGGCCCAGGGGGCGCACAAGTCCCGCCCGATCCGAGATGCCCTTGAAGGACCAGTGACAACCGAAGTTCCAGCCTCGGCCCTTCAACTACATGGCGAGGTTTCTGTAGTCCTCGATCCCGAGGCGGCCTCACTCTTGTCGGCTGATTACTAGACGGGCGAGTGAACCACTAACCCAAGTTGAGCAGATGGCCGAGGCGTTGTTGTTTGGTGCGGAGGTAATCCACGTTCTCGGTTCGAGGAGAGACCTCTAAGGGAACCCGACGGGCGATCTCCAGGCCGAAGGAGGCTAAACCGTCGTGCTTGGTGGGGTTGTTGGTCATCAGCGCCACCCGCTGGACCCCGAGTTCGGCCAAGATGGCCGCGCCGATGCCGTAGGTGCGGTCGTCCACCGGCAGACCCAGTTCCAGATTGGCGTCTACCGTGTCCCGCCCCTGGTCTTGAAGGGCGTAGGCCCGCACCTTGTGGCCGATGCCGATGCCCCGACCCTCGTGGCCCCGCAGATAAACCAGCACGCCGGTGCCACCGGCGGCGATGGCGTCCATAGCCGCGTGTAGTTGGGCCCCGCAGTCGCAGCGCCACGACCCGAACACGTCACCGGTGAGGCACTCGCTGTGAACCCGTACCAGCACTTCGTCGGCCGCGGCCACATCGCCGAGGGCGAACGCCACATGCTCCTCGCCGTCGTCGAGCGACTGGAAGGCGTGGCAGGTGAACCGGCCCCAACTGGTGGGCACCTCGGTGGTGGCGATCAGCCGGATCTCAGATTGGCGTCTCATGAGGTGGCCCTGAGAGTACCCCTGCCAGCAGCGAAACAGGCAGCCAAAGCAGAGTATGTGCTGGCAAGAGCCACCCAGACCTTGCCAAACACGGGAATAGCCAACGCGACATACGCTCTAGCCATGAGATTCGGGGTGATGATGCAAACCACCGACCGGTCCATGTCGCCTGTACAGCTAGCCCAGGAAGCAGAAGCCCGAGGGTACGCCTGCATCTACCTGCCTGAGCACACCCATATCCCCACCAGTCGGCGCACTCCGCCTCCCACCGGCACCGACGAGCTGTCCGAGACCTATTTCCGGACGCTGGACCCATATATCGCCCTGGCCGCCTGCGCCCAAGCCACCAACACCGTCGGTCTGGGAGTAGGAGTGGCGCTGCCCGCTCAACACGACCCGATTGCCTTCGCCAAGCAGTGCGCCACCCTCGACTGGATCAGCGGAGGCCGACTGGTGTTGGGCATTGGCTACGGGTGGAACTACGAAGAGATGGAGAACCACGGCATCGACGTATCTCGGCGCCGAGCGCTAGTGCGCGAGCACATGCTTTGCGCCCAGGCACTATGGGGGAACGAGATCGCCGAGTTCCATGGCGAGTTCGTCAACATGGAACCCTCGTGGTGCTGGCCCAAGCCGGTCCAGCAGCCCCGCATCCGCACCATCATCGGCGCGGCCCCCGGGCCGACCACGTTCGCCCACATCGCCGAGTTCGGCGATGGGTGGATGCCCATCGGCGGAGCGGGCATGCGGTCGGCCCTGGCTGAACTGGGCGAGACGATGGGCGTCGCCGGCCGCAGCCTCGATGAACTGGAACTGGTTACATACGGCACCCACCCCGACCCGGGAAAGCTGGCCTATTACCGGGACATTGGCATCACCGAGGTAGTGCTGCGATTCCCCCACGGCGGCTCAGCCGACGACGTGCTGCCGGTGCTCGACGACTACACCCGCTGGATCAAGGAATTCGGCACTGCCTAATTGCCCGGCGCTGTGTCTGATTGCCCGGCGATAATCCGCCGGGTGGGGTGCCGCCCGGTTATTCGTCGCCGATGTCCAGCACGGTGCGGACGACTCCGCCGGTGTCCAGTTCGTCTAGGGCGGTGGTCACTTCGTCGAGGGGGCGGTGCTGGGTGATGAGCTCGTCCAGCAAGAGCTCGCCGGAGCGATAAAGGTCGAATATCCACGGAAAATCCCGAGCCGGCGAGGAGTTCCCGTACATGCTGCCGGTGAGGGCTTTGCCGAAGTAGATCTCGGAGGCATCGATGTGGAACGGGGTTCCCGCCGGTGGCCCGCCCACCATTACGGCCAGTCCGCCCATGCCGATTGAGTTCCAGGCATTCATGTAGGTGGCGCCGGTGCCGATCACCTCGAAGGCATAGTCGGCGCCCCGTCCGCCGGTCATCTCCATCACCGCGGCCACCGGATCGCCGTCGGACGCGTCCACCGTGTGAGTGGCGCCAAATTGCTCGGCCAAGGCCAGCTTGTCGGCCAGCAGGTCGACGGCCACGATCTCGGCCGCGCCCATAAGGCGACAGCCCTGAATCACATTGAGGCCCACACCGCCACAGCCGTAGATCACGCAGGTGCTGCCCCGGCGCACCTGGGCGGTGTTGACCGCCGAGCCCACCCCGGTGGGCACCCCGCAGCCCACCAGGCACGCCACATCCAGCCCTACGTCGTCGGGAACCGCCACTGCTTTGGAGAAGTGGACCACGGCGTGGGTGGCAAACGATCCCACTGTGCAGAAAGAGTGGTACACCTCACCGTCCCGCTCGAAGCGGTGGGCGCCGTCGTAGTAGGTACCGATGGGGAAGGCGGGCAACTCTCGACAGCGGTTGGCGAAGCCCGTGGCACACGACCGGCACCGTCCGCAACTGGCCACCAGGGAGAGCACCACTCGGTCGCCGGGCTTGATGCCGGTAACACCATCCCCCACATGCTCGACCACCCCCGCCCCCTCGTGGCCCAGAATCATGGGGGTCTCCCAGTCGCGATTGCCGTGGTACACGTGCAGGTCGCTGTGGCAGATGCCGCTGTGGGTGATCCTCACCAGCACGTCTTGGGGGGCCAGGTTGCAGATTTCCAACTCCACGATGTCCAGCGGTGCATTCGGCTCCCGATACACCGCAGCCTGTGTTTTCATGCCTGTGCCTCCCGTGCCGCCAGCCATTCCCTGAGCTCCTTGACACCCCAGTGCCAGCGGTATTCGCCAATGCCCGGCTCGCCTTGGTAATCCCAGTCCACGAACCCGTTGCACGAGAAGGCATTGGTGGACACCTTTTCGATGGTGCGGGCCACTCGGCCTTCGAACCGGTGGTGTCGACCCCGCTCGTCGGCTATCTCATACACCAGCGCTTTTGTCCGATATTCATCCAACTCGAATCGGCCGGTCCCTTCGGCGATGCGGACGATGTCGCCGCCGTCCAGCAGGTAGCCGTGGGTGATCACGCAGGAGTCCGGGGTGTCGTTGCGGGTCTGCACCAAGAAGTGGAAGTCGTCGCCCCAGTGGCCGTCGTCGAAGTTGCCGCACCCCAGCCGGGGCACCGATTCCCGGCGGGCACCCCAAGAGTGATCCCGGTTCACCGCGCAGTCCACCTCGAAATGTTCCCCGTTCACCAATACCTGTCCTGAAACGTGAAGGGTCTGGTCGATGTGGCCGTGGGCCAATTTGGCGTCCATGCGCTGGATCGACCCGAACCCCTCCCCTGCCCCGGCCACCTTGGTCTCGCCCACCTCAACCGGGGGCATCAAAGCGGTGTACTCCAGATCGAATACCGTGCCGTCGATGCCGTCGTAGCGCACTTCCCAGCGTTGGAACGCCTCGGTCTGGCGCACCGCGATTCCGTTGTCCAAGCGGTAGTCGTCCAAATTGTGGGGGGGCATGGGCATGGCGAAGCGGTCCTCGTGCATGTCGTCGGCCAAGGCCCCGGTGGCGTCCAGCCCCCGATTGGAGTACACGAATACGTTGGCCCCCACCACACCGAGCGTGGGCCGCCACACCGAGCGCAGATGCCCCACCATGGCCTCGTCGGGAACGAAGAAGCAGAACCAGTTGGTCTCCACCCAGTTCCAATCCCGGAACCGGGGTTCGTGCAGAAATCGGTCCCGTCGGCCCAACCTCGTTCCCGGGGCTTGATCGTTCACTCCCATCGACCTGTGACCGTACTCTGCGGGAGCTTGCCGACGTTGCCCCTGAAGGCAACCTGAGATCAATCAGAATCAAGGTCGAGGCCGGCGAAGCCGTTGGATCGGGCCATCGTTGTGGCCCAGAACACAGCCAGAAGACCTCCGAACAACAGCAGCACGAACCTCATGGACACCAAGTCGCCCAAATACCCTCCAATCAACGAGCCGATGGGCAAGCCGGCCAGCACCGACATCATCCACACCGATATAACCCGGCCCCGATACTGCTCATCCACCTGCACTTGCAGGGAGCTGTTGACCGTCACCCCGTGGGCCATATGGGCCGCCCCAAAGATGAAGTAACCGACCAGGCCGAACACCAGCCACGGAGTGGCCCCCACCAACAGCACCCCGGCGGCGTACACCCCCACGGCGGTCATCTCAACGCGTGATCGCAAATGGCGGTCTCCGTGGCGGGTCACATACAGCCCCACCACCAGCGAACCGAATCCGAAGGTCGCCGTGAGCCAGCCCAGACCGCCGTCGCCGAGAGAGAACACGTCGTCAGCCACGCTGGCCACCAGGGCAAAGGCGAATACTGCCCCGAAACAGGCCACGATGAACGAGGTCACTACCACCAATCGCATGGCCGGGCGGCGCCAGATGTAGTCGATTCCCTGGCGGAACTGCATCATGAGCGACTCCCGCAACACCGGCATAGCAGGCCGAAGCTTCATCGGGACCATGAAGGCCATTCCCAAAACGAAGCCGACGATGGTGATGGCAAACGCCGGTCCCGGGCCCCAATTCAACAGGATGAGTCCAGCCATGGCCGGTCCCAATGCCCGTCCGGCGGTGAACGACAGCGAAACAAAGCGCACGGCCGACAGCAGGTCTTCTGGAGGCACTAGCAGCGAGGTCATTGCCTGGGTAGGGGCCCACTGGAATCCCGAAGCCACTCCGACGACTACCTGAAGTCCGATGATCAGCCATGGGGTCAGCGCGTCGGCGGAATAGAGAACCAAAAAGGCCACCGACCCGGCGAGTTGCAGCAAGAACGATCCGAACAAGATGGCCTTGCGATTAATCCGGTCACACCAGATGCCGGCCACCGGGGTCGTGATCAGCGAAGGGATCAGCACCGCAAAAGCCGAACTCCCCACCCAGAAGTTCGAGTCGGTCAGCTCGTTCACATAGAAGGGCACGGCCAGTGACTGCATGAACTGGCCGGTGGTGGCAATGGACACCCCGATGAAGAAGAGCAAGAACGATCGATGGGACAGAGCGCGAAGCGCTGCTGGCTGGGCGGGCACGATCAGCCGACAGTACTTGCCCGGATGGCGAATCTCGTCGTCTGCATTCGATATGCCAACATCAGCCAGTGTCTCAAAGTGAACAACGGTCTGAACTGATCCGCAACCGCCACGGCAGCGGCGCTTTCCGCCGGCGGCTGCGCATGGTCGCCCCCGACAGCCAAACCGTGATAGTCGGCCTCGAAGACGACATGCACCACTATGAGGCCTCCCTCAGCCATGACGGCGAGAAGATCACCGGGGTGACCGCAGCCGGCCCCCGGATGCCCTGGGAGCCGTGCTCGGGGGCGCTGGACCAGCTCCAAGCCTTGGTGGGCTGCCCGCTGACCACCACCGCGTCGCAGGTGTTTGCGTGGACGGAGGTCCGCCAGCAGTGCACCCACCTTTACGATGCCGCCGTTTTGGGCGTGGTCCACGCCGCCCGGGGGAAAATCGGCACCCGCCAGTATGACGCCACCGTCCCCGACTGGGACCAGCCTCCGTTCGATTCCTGGATCGAGCGGGACGGGGCTGAGGTCTTCCGCTGGAGAATGGCCAAGATCCTCGAAATCGAGGCTCCTGAGCCGTTCGCTGGCCGAGCCCTCAAGGGTGGTTTCGTCCGCTGGTGCGAGCAGATGTTCGACCCGGATGACGCCGAGGCCGCGTGGGTGCTTCAGCGCACCACCTGGCTTTCCGGCGCCCGTAGAAGCGAGCTGGAGGACTGCGACGACGCCGTCGAGTCGGGCCTGGTCGCCGGTGTCTGCTGGACCTCGCAGCCCGAGAGGTACCAAGTGGCATTCAGGCGTCGAGGCACGCTGCGCGACCACGGCCCCACCTCCGACGGAATGCTGGTAGACATGCCGGCGCGCTGGCCGCAACTCCGCGCTACCTGAGAGACTCAGCGACATGGCGATGAGCAGACCGGAGGACAACCTGTTCGCTGAGCAGTTCCAGTCGATCGTGGACAACATCGGCCTGACCATCATGGGCAAGCCCGATGTGCTGGATTTGGCCGTGACCTGCCTGCTCGCCGAAGGGCACCTGCTCATCGAAGATGCCCCCGGTGTCGGCAAGACCAGCCTGGCCAAGGCTCTGGCCATCACCGTGCAGGCCGAATTCGGCCGCATCCAATTCACCCCCGACCTGCTCCCCTCAGATGTGGTGGGAGCCACAATCTGGAATCGAGCGGCCAATACCCTCGACTTTCAGCCCGGGCCCGTGTTCTCCGGCATCGTGGTGGCCGACGAGATAAATCGAGCCTCTCCGAAGACCCAATCAGCGCTATTGGAGGCCATGGCTGAACGGCAGGTAACCGTGGACGGCACCACACATGGCCTTCCTCGGCCGTTCATGGTGATCGCCACCCAGAACCCGCTGGAGCACGAGGGCACCTACCCGCTGCCCGAAAGCCAACTAGATCGATTCCTGATGCGAATCGAGGTGGGCTACCCCTCAAAGCAGGCCGAGCTGGAAATCCTCGACGCCCACGGCGCCAACAGCCCGCTTGACTCCCTACGCCCCGCGGTGGACTCCGAAATGGTCCGGGCTCTGGCCGACCAGGCCAGTGCTGTCTTCACGGCACCGGGGATAAAGCGCTACCTGGTACAGATCGCCAACGCCACCAGAGACCACCCCAGCCTTGTCCTGGGGATGTCCACCCGAGCCACGCTCGCCCTTCAACGGGCCAGTCGGGTGCGGGCTGCATCCCGGGGGCGGGATTACGTACTCCCCGACGACGTGAAGCAGCTGGCCGTACCCGTCTTGGCCCACCGGCTGCTGCTGAACCCGCAGACCCGGGCTCAGGGCACACCACCCGGTCAGATCGTGGACGAAATCATGAGTTCGGTACCCGCCCCGGTCGACTGATTTCCCGCGCGCGATGGCAAACCGCTCCCCCGCCTCCTCGCCGACTAGCAGTTGACGATCGTGCTAACCCCACCGGGCTGGCTGCTTCTGACCGGATCGGTGCTGCTGGTGGCGGCGGGCCGGGTGTTCGGCTCCGACGAATTGCTAGCAGTGGGCATTGCCGGCGCCGCCGTGGCCATCTTGTCGGTGGCATACGTCAAAGTCCGCCATCCGTTACGGGTGATCGTCCGGTCGCTCAAACCGCAGCAAGCGCACGTGGGCGACGAATGCCAGGTGAAATTGGAGATGGCCAACCCCAGCCGCATCCGCACTCCGGTGCTGCGCCTTGCCGATGAAATCTCGTTTTCTACCGACAGGGCAACCGGCTCTTTCCAGTCAGTGGACCTATTGGTGGCGCCGGTACCCTCCGGAGAAACGCTGACGATCTCCTACCGGCTCCCCACTGAGGAACGGGGCCGAGTGCTAGTCGGGCCACTCACGCTCGCGGTGACCGATCCGCTGGGCATGTCAGCCCGACATTTCCAGCTCGGCGGCCAAACAGAAGCGCTGGTGTATCCCGCGGTGTTCCCAGTCGGGCCTCCCCCACGTTTGCCGGGCAACACTTATGACGCCGTGAGGCGCAGCCCCATGGCCCAGAGCGGCGACGAGCTCTACGGCTTGCGTCC
>MPNQ01000057.1 GCA_002239105.1 marine group bacterium Sva0996 bin134
GCCACTCCGCCGGCCGGCGGCAGCCAGGGCACCGGTCAGAACCCCACCGCCTTCCAGCCGCAAGCGTCGGTTCCCGTGCAGCTTTCCGGTGTGGGCGAGAGGGCCTCGTCGTGAATCCGAACCAGGCGCCCCGCACGCGGATTCGGCTGCTGTACAGCAAGACGGGTCGGATCAGATTCACCAGTCATCGGGACATGGCCCGCATCTGGGAGCGGTCGCTGCGGCGAACCGGACTGCCGGTGGCCCAGACCGAGGGATTCTCGCCCCGGGCCAAATTGCACTTCGGACTGGCCTTGGCCACTGGCTACGAGTCGGACGCCGAGTATCTCGACATCGATTTCAAGAGCGGCGACGTCTTGGTCGACGAAGTGCTAGAAGCCCTGGTCGGGGTATTGCCCGCCGGTATCGCCGCCACCGGGGGAGCAGTGCTGGCCCCCGGCACAATGTCGTTGCAGCAGGCGGTCACGTGCTGCGATTGGGACATCGAGTTGCTAGACGTGGCCGCCGACGATCTCGCCCGATGGGCGGATCGGGTGCGCGGTGCGGCTACGCTTATGGTCACGCGAGAACGCAAGGGCCAACAGATCACCGACGACCTAGCCCCTCAGGTGCGTGCACTGGAGGTCGGAGAATCGACCAGCCGGGGGGTTTGCCTCCTGGCCACTCTGGGCACCCAGCCGCGGGCAGCACGCCCGTCGGAGCTTTTGACCGCTCTCGAACCGGTGTACCGCCCGGTACTCGTTCGGCGCACTCGTCAATGGATTGAGCAGGATGGCGCCCGCTTGGAGCCACTTGAAGTCGGCGCAGCCCCTTTGCCGCACACCCTGGTAGGTGCGCAATGAGAGCAGCCCCTGCTCAGCACACCCAGGTTGGTGTGCAATGAGAAAGGACTACACCAATGAGCGACTCGACAGAGCGGACTGCCAAGCGGTCCGCCGACGGCAACAGGCAGACTGACTCTGCCAAGCGATCCGCCGACGGCAACAGGCAGACTGACTCTGCCAAGCGGTCCGCCGACGGCAACAGGCAGACTGACTCTGCCAAGCGATCCGCCGACGGCAAAGACGAGTCCGGCCCCAAGATCGGCGATTCCCGCCCCGCACCGAAGAATCAACCCAAGGTAGGCGATTCCCGCCCCGCACCAGCGACCTCAGGCGACCGCCCCAAGGTGGGCGATTCCCGCCCCGCACCCAGTGGAAACGGTTCTGGCGGGTCCGGTGGCTCTGGCCGCGGCGGTTCTGGCGGATCCGGTGGCTCTGGCTCTGGCGGCAGCGGTTCCGGCTCAGGCCGCAAGCGCCGCCGTCGACGGGGAGGGCGGGGCCGTGGGGGCGGGAGCCGCCCGGTACAGCCGGTAGAGCACAGGGTTTCCGATGGCCCGGTGGAGCTGGATGAGAAGACCTTGGAGCGCCGTCGGGGACGACGTCGAAAGGGTCGTCCAGTAGGCCGCTACATGATGCTGGTGCAAGTCCGACCCGAGGCCACCCAGATCTCGGTAATCGAGGGTCGGGCGCTGATCGAGCACTTCGTATCCCGCCCATCCGACGACGTGGGCGAGATCCACGGCAACATCTATCTGGGCCGGGTACAGAACGTGCTTCCCGGAATGGAAGCCGCATTCGTGGATATCGGCACCCCCAAGAATGCCGTGCTGTACCGGGGCGACGTGGTGTTCGACCCCGATGATGTGGAGACCTCCTCGGGCGCCCCCCGCATCGAGAACCTTTTGGAAGCTCGCCAGACCATCATGTGCCAGGTCACCAAGAACCCTATTGCCCACAAGGGCGCTCGGCTAACCCAGGAGGTGTCGCTTCCAGGCCGGTTCGTGGTGCTGGTGCCCAACTCCAAGACCTACGGCATCTCCAAGCGGCTCCCCGACAAGGAACGCAAGCGGCTCCGCAAGGTGCTCGACCGGTGCAAGCCGGAGGAGCACGGGATCATCGTCCGCACCGCGGCCGAGAAGATAACCGCCGAGGAACTGGAGCGCGACGTGAAGCGGCTGGTGTCGCAATGGGAGCAGATCGATGCCCTGTCCAAGAGGGCCCAAGTGCCCGGGCAGCTCTATCGGGAGCCGGAGATGGCGGTTCGAGTCATCCGAGAAGAGTTCAACCAGGACTTCCGCTCGGTCCACATCGACGATCGCAGGCTGTTCGACGAGGTGCACGACTACGTGTCCAGTGTGGCCCCCGAGCTGGTCGAGAGGGTCGAATACTACGACGCCGAGAACGAGCACTTGAGCCTGATGGAGCGCCACCACGTGCATGAGCAGTTCATCAAGGCTCTGGACAAGAAGGTATGGCTGCCCGGTGGCGGTTCGCTGATCATCGAGAACACCGAGGCGCTAACGGTCATAGATGTGAACACCGGCAAGAACGTCGGCGACTCCAGCCTGGAGGAGACCGTGTTTCGCAACAATCTGGAGGCGGCCCAGGAGATTCCCCGACAGCTGCGGTTGCGAGACATCGGCGGGATCATCGTGATCGACTTCGTGGACATGGAGAAGCGAGGCAACCGAGAAGAGGTCATGAAGGTGTTCCGGGAGTCCTTGGCCTGGGACAAGACCCGCACCCAGGTATTGGACATCTCCGATCTGGGTTTGGTGGAGATGACCCGCAAGCGCATCGGCGAGGGCCTTTTGGAATCGTGCTCGGCGGTCTGTTCGACATGTGAGGGGCGGGGTCTTGAGCTGGATCGCCGGCTCACCGGCAAGAAGTGAACGTTGAGGGCTCCCGCATTCGGGGGAAGCGTTAACGGTTGGGGTTGGCACCCCGTGGTTCGTCTAGAATTGTCCGCCGGACCTGCCGTCAATTAGTTAGCGAGGCGCAAGCAGGTGTATGCCGTAATCCGCACTGGCGGAAAGCAGTACAAAGTAGAACAGGGCCAGATCCTCGATGTGGAGTTGCTGGGCGAGCCCGGAGCCGAAGTCGAGCTGACTCCGGTACTCCTGGTGGACGGCGAGTCGGTGACCGCTGCCCCCGATCAACTCGGCAAGGCCAAGGTCACCGCAACGGTGGTGGAGTCGGTCAAGGACGCCAAGATCGACGGGTTTACCTACAAGAACAAGAGCAACCAGCGTCGGCGGTGGGGCCACCGCCAGCACAAGTCCCGCATTCAGATCACGGCCATCAAGGCCTAGTCCGAACGCCGAAGGGAGCGAGAGATGTCCAAGACCAAAGGTGGCGGCTCAACCAGGAACGGGCGCGATTCCAATCCCCAGTACCTTGGGGTCAAGGTGTTCGACGGAACCCAGGTGACCGCGGGGTCGATAATCGTCCGCCAGCGGGGAACCCGCATCCACCCCGGCGACAACGTCCGACGCGGGCGCGACGACACTTTGTTCGCCACCGCCGATGGGCGGGTCAAATTCGGCCATCGGCGGCGCCGCAAGCTCGTCGACGTCATTACCGACTGATCGCCCACCGGCGGCTGATCGCCGCTCGGCTCAGGCGGGTGCGGATTGGCTGACCATGACCCAGTTTGTTGACGAGTGCGGCCTGAATGTGCGGGGCGGCGACGGCGGTGCCGGGTGCGTCTCGTTTCGCCGTGAGGCCCATGTGGCCAAGGGCGGTCCCGACGGCGGCGACGGCGGCAACGGCGGCAGCGTTTGGCTGGTGGCCGACCACAACGTGGCCTCGCTGATCGCGTTCAAAGATCACCCTCATCGCCGGGCGGGAAACGGCAGCCACGGTCAAGGCAAGCGCCGCCACGGCGGATCCGGCGATGACGCTTTGGTCCGAGTACCGGTGGGGACTTCGGTCAAGGATCAGGGCGGGGAGGTACTCGCCGACCTCGCAGTCGACGGGGACCGCTGGCTGGCCGCCGCGGGAGGCCAAGGAGGGCAGGGCAATACCCGATTCTCCACCCATCAGAACCGGGCGCCGGCGTTCGCCGAACAGGGAGAGGCAGGGGAGCAGCGCTGGCTGAGGCTGGAATTGAAGCTGCTGGCTGATGTGGCGTTGATCGGATTTCCCAACGCCGGCAAGAGCACGCTGGTCTCCCGTATCTCCGCGGCCCGCCCCAAGATCGCCGACTACCCGTTCACCACCCTCGAGCCCAACCTGGGAGTAGTCCGCACCGGCGACGACTTCGAGATGGTGGTAGCCGACATTCCCGGCCTTATCGCCGGGGCTAGCGATGGGCGCGGTCTTGGCCATCGCTTCCTGCGTCACACCGAGCGGGCTCGAGTCATGGTGATGTTGGTCGATCTGGCCTCGGTGGAAGAGATCTCGCCTGCCGAGCAGCAGATGGTGCTGCTGGAGGAACTGGGCGCCTACCGCCCGGAATTGCTGGATCGACCCCGGATCGTGGTGGGGTCGAAAGCCGATGTCGGCCATCTGGATCTCCCGCCGGGGGCCTTGCCCATCTCTGCGGTAACCGGGGCGGGCTTGCCCGAGCTGATCAGGGCTATGGCCGACGCGGTGCGGGAGGCCCGAGTCCAAGGCAGCCTGGCCCAAGGTGCGGGACGCTCAGAGGAAGTGGTGATCCACCGGCCCATTCCCGAGGGGTTCAGGGTAGAGCGGGCTGATGACGGCGCCTACGTCGTATTGGGCCGGGCGGCCGAGCGAACGGTGGCGTTGTCCGATCTCAACGCCCCCGGCGCCTGGGAATTCGCCCGCCGCCGCCTGGAGAGGTTGGGGGTGAATCGGGCCTTGGCCCGGGCCGGGATCAAATCGGGCGACACCGCGCGGATCGGCGCCTTTGAGTTCGAGTATCACGATGACGATGAGTATCTCAGCGAAGAGGTGTCGTCGTGATCGTCGTATTGAAGATCGGCACGTCGTCTATCACCGAGGCCGATGGCACCATCAAGGCCGAGGCGGTGGCCAAGCTGAGCGGCGAGGTGGCCGCCGCGGTGGCCGACGGCCATCAGGCGGTGGTGGTCAGCTCTGGGGCGATCGGCGCCGGGCTGCCGGTGCTCGGCTTCGAACAGGGTCGCCCCCGGGACTCGGTTACCCTCCAAGCGCTCTCCGCGGTGGGCCAGAGCAGGCTGATGGCCATGTACCAGGAGTGCCTGGACGGTTATGGCCTGGTATGCGGCCAGGTGCTGCTGGCTCCCCGAGACTTTCTGGAGCGCACTCAATATCTGCATGCCCAGCGCACGCTCAGCCGGCTGTTGAAGCTGGGCGTGGTGCCCATCGTGAACGAGAACGACGCGGTGGCCGACGACGCCATCCGCTGGGGGGACAACGATCGCATTGCCGCCTTGGTGGCCCACATGGTGGGGGCGGAGCTCCTGGTGCTTTTGACCGACACTGAGGGGGTCCACACTTCCGATCCCCGCTCGGATGACGAGGCCCGGATCATCGAGGAGATCACCGATCTGAGCGCGCTCGACGAAATTGCCGCGGCCGCGGGCGGGGCGGGCACCGATCGGGGCAGCGGAGGGATGGCCTCCAAGCTGGCTGCGGCCCGGATTGCCAGCTGGTCGGGCGTCCGGACCGTGATCGGGGCTGCTCACCGCCACCAGGTGGTCGCCGATGCGCTGGCCCACCGGCCGGGCGTCGGGTCGACGGTGGCCGCCCAGCCCCAGCGACTGAGTGCCCGCAAGCTGTGGATCGGGTTCGCCATGGTGCCCTCGGGCACGGTGTGGGTGGACGCCGGTGCCCGCCGGGCAGTGGTGGACCGGGGAGCCTCGCTCTTGGCTATCGGCATCACCGGTTACGAGGGGGCATTCCAACCCGGCGACGCGGTGGATGTGCGGGGGCCCGACGATCAGGTCTTCGGCCGTGGACTGGTGGAGTTGTCCTCAGACGACATGGGCTCGGTGGTCGGCTTGCGCTCCGATGCGATGCCCCCCGGCGCGCCCGACGAGGTCATCCACCGCGACTCTTTGACCGTCCTGCCCTAGTTATCCGGGCCAGGGCCTGCTCCAACAAGCCCGCGGCCTCTTCGGCGGCGGCCACCCCTGAGCCCCGCCCCAACACCACATACACCACCCCGATCACCAGCAGCGAGAACGGCGCCGCCACCAGCAGCGGCAGGGGCTCAAGACCCCAGGCCAGCACTCCGCCCAGCACTGCGGCGGACAGGGCGGCAATGGCCAGGCGTCCCGTCGGACCCCGCACCGGATGTCGACGGCGAAGCAGGTATCGGACCCGGTGGCGCAAGATGCCGTACTCCATCCAGGCGGCCACCGTGCTGCCCAGGGCTAGGCCCACCGCCCCCAGCCGAACAGCCACGTCGGCCCGCTCGGCATCTGACAGGGGAGACAGCACCTGGAAGTCTCCTAGGCGCTCAACGCTGCCGTTAACCACCGCGTAAGAGTCGAAGCTGAACATGAGCACCACGCCCACACCGGCGGCCACCACCACCCTCACCGCCGCCACTCGGGCGGGCCCCTTGGCATCGCCGGCCGCGAAACAGGCGTTTTGCAGCAGGCGAGACGACGCCGAGGCCACCAGCCCCAGGCTGTAGGCCGCCAAGATCCACCACACCTGCACGGTCTGGTCACCGTTGAACTGCCCTCGTTCCAAGAGCGCGCCCACGATTAGCCCGCCCAGGGTGATGAACGCCACCGCAGAGAACAGAACATAGAACCCGATGCGGTCCAGCCCAGTTTGCAGGCGCCGCAACAGCGCCTCGGGGTCATCCTGCTCGCGTGCCATCTCCGGCAGGTCGCTGGCGGCCACGCTCATGGCGAACAGGCTGATGGGCAGGAAGTAGAACACCTGGGCGAACCCCAGAGCGGCGATCGCTCCACCGGCCAGCAGCCCGGCCAGGATCAAGTCCAGGTAGGCCGACACCTGCACCACTCCGCGGCCTATGAACGCGGGCCCGAAGCGGTTGAGCACAGTACGCACATCTGGTCGACGCCAGTTCAGGCTGAGGCGCAGCGAGGGCATGAGCCGGACCACCAGGGGAACCTGCACGAGGAACTGGAGGGCCCCGCCCAAAACCACGCCCCAGGCGGCCATCTTGGCAACGTCGGAGGCCCGGGTTGCGGGGTCCACGTCTTGCCACACCAGCCAGGCTCCCACCATGAAGCCCACCTGGGCGGCATTCCAGATCACCGGGGCGGCATAGGACAAGAAGAACCGGCGGTGGGCGTTCAGCACGCCCAAAGCCCACGCGGCCAGCACGATGAAGCCGATCCCGGCGAACATGACCCGAACCAGCTCCACGGTCAGGTCGGCGATGTCGTCCGACAGTCGCCACAGCAGAAGCGATACCAGCGGCTTGGCCAGCACCCATCCGGCCAGCACCACCAGCCCGGTGACCACGGCCAGCAGACCGAAGACTGCCCCGGCCAGGCGCCCGGCGTCCTTGCGCCTCCCCTGCTCGATTAGTTGCGAGTAGATCGGGATGAACGAGGCCGACAGCACCCCCTCTCCCAGCAGGTTTTGCAGCAGGCGGGGAATGGTCAGGGCGGCCCGGTAGGCGTCGCCGATTCGGCCCGCGCCAATGAATGCGGCCACGGCCATCTCCCGACCGATGCCGGAGATACGGGACAGGAATATCCCCGCGCCCACCAAGATCGCTCCCTTGCCGCTCGGGCGCGGGGCATCTTCGGGGCCGCCGAGTTGTTGTTCAACGGGTGGAATGCCAAAACACGCTACCGGAGCCGATGGTTTCACTTTGGGCAGCACGAGCGACCGAACTCCGAGCAAAGTACTTCAAGGAGCCGAACCCTCGTCGGGTACGCTCGCGCCGTGAGTGCTGATACTCCTATGGCGGAGTTGGCCCACCGGGCCAAGGCTGCGGCCCGGACTCTGGCCACCGCCGACACCGAGACCAAGAACCACGCGCTGTTGCTGGCCGCCGACCAGCTTGAGCAGGCCCGGGACGACCTGCTGGAGGCCAATCGCACCGACGTGGAGGCCGCCACCGAGTCGGGAATGAGCGCCACGCTGGTCGACCGCCTCCGGCTGACAGATTCCCGGCTGGAGGGCATGGCCGGGGGTTTGCGCAAGGTGGCCGGCTTGGCCGACCCGGTGGGCGAGATCGTCGGCGGGTGGGTGGTGCCCACCGGCTTGCGGATCAGCCAGGTGAGGGTGCCCCTCGGCGTGGTTGCCATCGTGTACGAGAGCCGCCCCAACGTGACCAGCGACGCTGCCGGTTTGTGCCTCAAGTCGGGCAATGCCGCCTTCTTGAGGGGGTCTTCCAGCGCGTTGGCCTCCAACCTGGCCATCGCCGGGGTGATGCGGGATGCTTATGAGAAGGCCGGACTGCCCAGCGATGCCCTAGTGCTGGTTTCCGACACCAGCCACGAGGCAGCCGCCGAGTTCATGCAGCTGCGAGACAGCATCGACTGCCTCATCCCTCGGGGGGGTCCCGGCCTGATCGCCTCCATCCTGGAGAACGCCACCGTGCCCTACGTGATCGACGGCGACGGCAACTGCCACGTATACGTCGACGCCTCGGCCGATCTGGACATGGCCCGGCGAATCGTGGTGAACGCCAAGACCCAGCGCCCGTCGGTGTGCAACGCGGCGGAGTCCCTGGTGGTGCACCGGGCGGTTGCCGCCGAGCTGCTGCCCCCGCTGGCCGACGATCTTGCCGGTGTGGAACTGGTGGGCGATGAGTCGTCCCGGGCCATTCTGGGTCCCGACCGCATTGGAGAGGCCACCGACGCCGACTACTTCACCGAATTCTTGGACCTGAAGCTGTCGGTCAAGGTCGTGGACGACCTAGACGAGGCCATCTCCCACGTGAACGACACCGGCAGCGGCCACAGCGAGGCCATCATCACCGCCGATCTGGAGGCCGCCGACCGGTTCTGCACAGAAGTGGATGCCGCCGCGGTGCTGGTCAACGCCTCCACCCGGTTTGTGGACGGCGAGGAGTTCGGTTTCGGCGCCGAGATCGGTATCAGCACCCAGAAACTGCACGCTAGGGGACCGATGGGACTGCGCCAGCTCACCACCACCAAATACGTGGTCCGCGGCGAGGGACAGGTGCGGGGCTAGTGCCCCATCCGAGAATCTTGCTGATTACAGAGCTTGATCGGGCTGGGCATACCCTTCAACCATGAGTTTTTCCTTTGCTGACGTCGACTCGGTGCGCAAGGGCCTGAGCGATGTGCAGTACCTGGCCGATGAAGGCATCGCCGGAGTGGTCTATCTGGCCGAGCGATTGCAAAAACCGGTGCTGGTGGAAGGCCCCGCCGGCACGGGCAAGACCCAGTTGGCCAAGAGCGTGGCCGAGGCTGTTGGCGCCCGGCTCATCCGCCTCCAGTGCTACGAGGGCCTAGACGAGTCCAAGGCGCTGTACGAGTGGAACTACAAAAAGCAGCTCCTGCGCATTCAAGCCGAGCGCCAAGGAGAAGACCCCGAGGGCGACGGCATGTGGCAGCAGATCGAGGACGACCTGTTCTCCGAGGAGTTCCTGCTCACTCGCCCGCTGTTGGAGGCCATCCGCTCGTCTGACCCGGTGGTGCTGCTCATCGACGAGGTCGACCGCGTGGAGATCGAGACCGAGGCGCTGCTGCTGGAGATCTTGTCCGACTACCAGGTGTCCATCCCCGAGCTGGGCACGGTGGCCGCCAGCCAGATCCCCCTGGTGTTCCTCACTTCCAACAACACCCGGGAGCTGTCGGAGGCCCTCAAACGCAGATGCCTGTTCTTGCACATCGACTATCCCGACTTGGACCGGGAGAAGGAGATCGTGCTGGCCAAGGTGCCCGGCGTGGGCGAGAGTCTGGCCGACCAAGTGGCCCGCATCGTGCGCTCGGTGCGCCAGATCGAGCTGAAGAAGGCGCCGTCGGTGTCGGAGACCCTGGACTGGGCCCGCACGCTGGTGCTGTTGGGGGTGGAGCACATAGATGCCGATACCGCGGCCGAGACGGTGAACATCCTCTTGAAGTACCGCAGCGACATCGAAAAGGCGCTCAAGGAGTTCGCCACGTCCGACGAGGAATTCGCCGCACCGGTCGCAACCCCGTGACACCGCCGACTGGTACTGCGATGACTGCCAACCCCGAGACGCTTCTCGCTGAGCCTGCGATGAAAGTCGAGCCCGCCACCTCGCCGCTGTTGGCGCTCCTGGCCGGGTTCATCTCCGAGCTGCGGGCTGCCGGGCTGCCGGTAAGCCTCACCGAGAACCTCGACGCCATGGAGGCCATCCAGCACATCCCCATCGAGGATCGGGATGCGTTCAAATACGCCTTGGCCGCCACCTTGGTGAAAAACCACGCCCACTGGCGGGCGTTCGAGACGGTGTTCGAGGTTTACTTCTCGCTGCGGGGGGCCGAGTACGACCTAGTGGACGGCGAGTGGCCCGAGGGCATGGACCTGTCCGACTTCGTCGACGGGTTGGACGGCCAGCAGCGCCGCCAAGGCGGGGGCGGGGGCGAAGCCATGTCGGCCGAACAACTCGCCGAGATGCTGTTCCAGGCGCTGATGCGGGGCGACGACGCCCTGATGCGGGCCATCGCCCGCCAGGCTGTGCAGCGCTACGCCGGCATGGAGCCCGGCCGCCCGGTGGGGGGCACCTACTACCTGTACCGCACGCTGCGGAACCTGGATTTGGACGGCGTCTTGGAGCGCCTGATGGGCCAGGCTCGCCAGGATGCACCTGAGCAGCTGACCCCGCTGGAAGAGCGGCTGGAGCGTGACGAGTTCGAGGCTCGGGTCGACCAGCTCCGCAAGGAGGTGGAGGCCGAGATCCGCCGCCGCTTGGTGGCCGATCGGGGTGTGGAGGCCATGGCCAAGACGCTCCGCAAGCCGCTGCCCGAAGACGTCGACTTCATGCACGCCAGCCGGGAGGAGATGATGGCCCTGCGCCGGGCCATCTACCCGCTCACCCGCAAGCTCGCCGTGAGACTGGCCCGCAAGCGCCGACACGGCCGCAAAGGCCCGCTGGACTTCCGCAACACCATGCGTCACTCGCTCTCCTACGGCGGGGTGCCGGCCGAGCCCAAGTTCCGCTATCCCCGTCCGGCCAAGCCTGAGATCATGGTGGTGGCCGACGTGAGCGGGTCGGTGGCCGCCTTCGCCCGGTTCACCCTGCACCTGGTGTACGCCATCAGCAACCAGTTCTCCAAGGTTCGCTCGTTCGTATTCATCGACGGCCTCGACGAGGTGACCAGCTTCTTCGAGGGAGTGGACGACATCGGCGAGGCCGTCCACCGAGTGAACGCCGAGGCCGACGTGGTGTGGGTGGACGGTCACTCCGACTACGGCCACGCCTTCGAGGTGTTCTGGGAGCGCTACGGGAAAGATGTCGGCCCCAAGACCACGGTGATGATCCTGGGAGACGCCCGCAACAACTACCACGCCTCCCAAGCCTGGATTCTCAAAGAGGTCGAGCACCGAGCCCGCAAAGTGTTCTGGCTCAACCCCGAGCCCGGCGCCTACTGGGACACCGGCGACTCCATCGTCTCCGAATACGGCGTCCACTGCGACGGCGTCTTCGAAGTCCGCAACCTCCGCCAACTCGAGGGTTTCGTCGAAAACTTGGTGTGAACTCGTCCGGTTTCAGCTCCGGGTTCCGAGCACCACGTTTTCGAGCACTTCGCTGTCTCCGGTGCGGACGTACCACTCCCACGTGGTGCCGTCGGGGTCGGTGACCCAGGTTTCGGTCTTCTCGGCGAAGCAGCACTGGGTGTCGTCCACTCCGGTGGTCTCCAGCCCCGAACCGCTTAGGCGGCGCTCGGCGTCGAGCACCTCCTCAGTGGATTCAACTTCCACTCCGAGGTGGTTGATGGTGCCGCCGGCGCCGTCGAAGCATCCTTCATCGTCGTTGCAATCGTGTCCGGCCTCGAACAGCACCAGCTTCAGCGGGGGCTGGTCGATGGCGAAGTTGGCGTAGCCCGGTCGGCGCCGGGCCGGCTCCACTCCGAAGAGGCGGGAGTAGAACTCCACCGCCGCTTCAAGGTCCGACACGTTTAGCGCAAGCTGCAATCTCATCTCGCCTCCCCTCCCATGAACTCTAAGCGGTTCCCGAACGGATCACAGATGTAAACCTGCTCGATGCCGTCGGCCTGGTCCTGCACAACCTCATAACCCTGGGAACGGGCTCTCTCAGCCAATCCAGCTACATCGGCAGCCAAAAAGGCCACATGCGCCTTCTTGGCCGGGCGGAAATCCGGGTCGACCCCCAAGTGCAATTGCCCGCAAGTCCCTTCCGGCAGTTCGAACCAGCACCCGCCCCGCTTGGCCAGCTCCGGCGGCTTGGGAACCTCAGTCAGCCCCAGCAGCCCGCCATAGAACGCTCTCGCCTCATCCTCGCCACCCCCCGGAATGGCAATCTGCACGTGGACGATCGAGCTGACCAGCGGTTTCATGCCTTCGCTCCCAACTCAGTCTTCTAACGGAATGTTGTGGTGGGCGATGTAGTCGGTGAATTGGGCACGGACGGCGGATTCGTCCAGGCCGAGGGCGGCTGGGTCGTAGACGTGCTTGCCGAACTTGTCCTTGGGCTTGTCGGCCAGATAGGCGGGAATAGCGGAGGCCAGCTCGTCGGAGAACTCCAGGCCCAGGCGGTCGTACACGGCCCGCACTGCCGAAACCGGATCGCTCATCAGGTCGCGGAACAGCAGATCGGCGATCTGGTCGTCGGGGACCTCTCCTGAAGCCCGCTGGCCCATGACCATGTCCATCATCATCCGGTAGATGAACAGCATGATCGGGCCGTTTTCGCTCGGGGTTACCGAATCGCTTCGCATCCAGTGCATGGTGGTGGTGATGTTGGCCACCGAGCCCAAGAACCTGACCGGATCGCGGTGGGTGAGGATCACCCGGGCATCGGGGTAGGCGGCAAAGAGGTCTGGGAGCGTTCCCATGTGGGCCGGCGACTTCAATAGGAACTGGGCCGGAGCGCCGTCGACGTGCTGCAAGGTCCGCAGGAAGCTCTTGTGCCACCGGTAAACCGCGTCGAAATCAGCGGACACTCCCCGCTCGGCGAGCTCGCCGATGGCGTGCATCATCGGCCAGTGCCAACTGCGGAACTCCGGTTGGCAGAAGTGGATGCACTCCACCGGCAGGTCGCTGCGCAGCTCGTGCATGGTCATGAACTCAGGCTGGATATCAGCCCAGAACTCCTGTTCGGGCTCGCTGCACGCCAGCGGGTCAGCCCCTGTTTGTGGCAGCGTGCCCAGCGGGAAGTGGGCCTCGTGTCCCCGCACGCTCCTCAGATTGGGGTCCAGCGCCAACAGCTCCAACAAGATGGTGGTCCCGGTTCGAGGTGGACCGGAGACGAACACCGGCGCGGCGACCTCGGCCGCAAGGGCTTCGGGATTGGCCCGCCAATAGTCCACCATTCGCAGCCGGTTTTGCAGGTTGCGAATGATCTCCCCTCGGGCGCTGAGCCGCCCCACCACATTCAGCTGGGCATTCTCATTCAGGGCATCGCACACTGCCCGGTAGCCGGCCTCCCAGCCCGGTTCATCCCCGAAATCCGAAAGCCCCACCGATTCAACCGCCACCGCCAGCATGTCGTCGGCGTTCAGGCTGACCAGACGGGCTGGATCGCCCACCGCAGTCCCGAACAGGTTCAGACGCCGCACCCAGTCGGGTCGCGGCAGATGTCCCTTGTGCTCCATTTTGTGCTGCCTCGCTTGTCTCTCCCGTCAAGCGTGCCGCTCTTGGGCCGTCTCGCCCAAACTGAGCTCCTCGATCGACTGCTCCCGCATGAGGTACTTCTGAATCTTGCCAGTGATGGTCATGGGGAACTCGTCGGTGAACTTGATGTAGCGGGGGATCTTGTAGTGGGCGATCTGGCCCTGGCAGAACTCCTTTATGTTGTCGGCATCCGGCGAGGCGCCGTCCCGGAGCTGTACCCAGGCCATGATCTCCTCTCCGTATCGGGCATCGGGCACGCCGATCACTTGCACTTCCACCACGTCGGGGTGGCGGTACAGGTACTCCTCGATCTCCCGGGGGTAGACGTTCTCACCGCCCCGGATGATCATGTCCTTGATCCTCCCGACGATGTTGAGGTAGCCATCGTCGTCCATGACAGCAAGGTCACCGGTATGCATCCAGCCCTGGCCGTCGATGGCCTCGGCGGTGCGGGCCTTGTCGTCCCAGTAGCCCAGCATCACCGAGTAGCCCCGGGTCACGAACTCGCCGGCTTGGCCTCGGGGCACGGTCTCGCCGGTGTCGGGATCGACGATGCGGACCTCCACATGCGGATGGGCTCGGCCCACGGTGGACACCCGCTTGTCGAGCAAGTCGTCCACCGAGGTCTGGGTGGACACCGGCGAGGTTTCGGTCATGCCGTAGGCGATGGTCACCTCGTCCATGTTCATTCGGTCCACCACCTGCTTCATCACCTCCACCGGGCATGGCGAGCCGGCCATGATCCCCGTGCGCAGCGACGACAGGTCGTACTCGCCGAGGTCGGGTTCGCCCAGCTCAGCGATGAACATGGTGGGCACCCCGTACAAGCTGGTGCACCGTTCCTTCTCACAAGCCCGCAGCGCGGCTGCGGCGTCGAAACCGGCTGCGGGCACCACCATGGCCGACCCGTGGGTGGTGCAGGCCAGGTTGCCCAGCACCATGCCGAAGCAGTGGTAGAACGGCACCGGGATGCACACCCGGTCGGCAGAGGTGTAGCCGCAGGCCTCGCCCACGAAGAAGCCGTTGTTCAATATGTTGCGGTGACTGAGCACAGCCCCCTTGGGAAAGCCGGTGGTCCCGCTGGTGTACTGGATGTTGATCGGATCATCCGGGCGAAGCCCCGCTGAGCGCTCGGCAAGTTGATCGGCCGATACCGCCTCGCCTCCGGCCAGTAGCTCATCCCAGTCCGAAGTCTGTAGATAAACGGCCCGTCGAGCAGGCACGCGATCCCAGACCTCCTCGATCATGCCCCGGTAATCGCTGTGGGAGAACGACTCCGCGGCCACCAAAACGCTGGTGCCCGACTGGTTCAGCACATACTCCAACTCGGCCACCCGATACGCCGGATTGATCGTCACCAAAATCGCCCCGATGCGAGCGGTGGCGTACTGCACCAAAACCCACTCGGCGCAGTTCGGACTCCAGATCCCCACTCGGTCGCCCACCTGCACATCCAGCGCAATCAGCCCCGCAGCCACCTCATCGACTGCCGCCGCGAACTCCCGATAGGTGAAGCGCAGCCCTTGTTCTACAGATACCAGCGCGTCCCGGTCGCCATGAGCAGCCACCGTTCGGCCCAAGTTGGCCGAGATTGTCTCCTCCAACAGCGGGACATCAGTCGGCCCCCAAGCCGATGACAGCATTGCTTCTTCCATGTCGGAACGCCGTCTCAGTCGTGGCTGGTGACACCGCCGTCGACGATGAGGGTGGTGCCGGTTACGAAGCCGGCCTCATCCGACATGAGGAAGCGGACCGCCTTGGCAATGTCTTCGGGCACGCCCACCCGGCCCAGCGGGGCCTTTTCCACACAGGCGGCCTTGCTCGGGGCGTCGTCCATCATCGCGGCCGTCATCGGCGTCTCGATGTATCCGGGGCACACGGCGTTGACCCGGATCCCGTCGGGGCCCAAGTGGTTGGCCAGCGACTTGGTTATTCCCACCACGCCGTGCTTGGAGGCGGTGTACGACGGGATCAGCGCGTTGCCCACCACCGACATGATGGAGCCGATCCCCACGATGGCCGATCCCTCATGGCTGCGCAGGTCGCCCAGCAGGGCTTGGGCCACGAACACCTCGGCTCGCAGGTTCACGCCCAGCACCGAATCCCAGATCTCCTCTGTGAGGTGGTCGATGTCCATCGCGGTGACGATTCCCGCGGCATGAACCAGCCCGCCGATTGTGCCCAGCGCCTCTCGGGCGGCGACCACCGCGTTGTCCACCGCGGCGCGGTCGGTTACGTCCAATCCCAGCGAGTGAGCGGCAACACCACAGTCGGACGCTATCGAGGCCGCCGCTTCCGCAGCTCCGTCGGCATTGAGATCCCACAGCGAAACCGGTCGTCCCACCTCGGCCAGCGCCCGGGCACAGGCCCGACCGATCCCCGAACCTCCTCCCGTAACCACCACTCCTGTACTCGGCGACATCTCCAAAACAGACATGGGGTCAC
>MPNQ01000058.1 GCA_002239105.1 marine group bacterium Sva0996 bin134
CGTCTTTGGCTCGCCTGGAGCTCAAGATCATGTTCCAGCGGCTGGCCGAGCGAATGCCGGACATGCAACTGGCCAGCGATGACCCGCTGCCCTGGCGAGCGTCCAACTTCATCGTCGGCCCCGAGGCGATGCCGGTGACATTCACCCCCAGCGCCCCGGTAGGAGCTTGAACCTGCTCCGTCTCCATCGGGGGAGGAGCCTGGGAGTACTGCTGCTGAGCGGCTGCCTCGCACTGGCGGCTGTTGCCAGCTGTAGTGGGGGGACCGATCCCGTGGAGCCAGCTGCACCGGAGGATCCCCCCGAAAGCCAACCCGCATCTCCTGAGGAGATCGCTGCGGGCAAGAGCGTGTACTTGCAGCGCTGCGTGGGGTGCCACGCTCTAGACGGCAGCGGCATCGTCGGTCCCGACATCCGCCCCGGCGAAGTCCTGGAGAAGTACGCCTCGGCTGAGGCCATGGAGGCAATAGTTCGTGACGGACTCGGTGAGATGCCCGAGTTCGGTTCCAAGCTCACTGACGCCGAGATCGCCGCCGTGGTGGCCTACGTGAGAGGCGGCTTGGGCTGACTGCTATCCCGTCCAGGAACTGACCACATCGTCGGTACTGGTGATGGTGGCGACGATGCCGAGGGTGTGCTCGAACACAGCGTCTACGTATTCGGGCGGAGTACCGGCCACAGCGTCGCGGGGGATCACCACTGTGTAGCCGGCGTTGACCGCGTCGAAAGTCAGGTTGATGATGGCCACGTTCACCGACACCCCCACGGCCACGATGGTGCGAATGCCCTCGTTGCGCAGCAGCGAGTCGAGCTCGGTGCCCTCGAACGGCGACAGGCCGTGGTGGCGGGGCAGCACCACATCGGCGTCGGCCACCCCGATCTCGGGCACCACCTCAACCGCCGGCGTGCCCACATGAAGCTGCACCGGCATCTTGGGCATGGCCCGGAATAGCCGGGCATTGCGGTTGCCGCCCCACCCGTCGGCCCGGTGTTGGGCCGTGCAGTGGATCACCCGCACCCCTGCGTCTCGGGCTGCGGCCGCCAAAGCCGCCACATTGGGAATCAACCCCTCCTTGGCAGCCTCGGCCAACGCGGGCAGGGCCGAAAGCTCCCCGATAACCCCGTTCTGGCACTCCTGAAGCACCAAAGCGGTCGTTTCGGGTGCGATCACTTGGTGTAGTTCCATCTTTTTTCACTCTCCCACTCCAAGATCCCAGGGTGCGCCTCCCATAATTGGCACCCTATGGCTGGATCGATCTTGGGTACCGAAGTTATCCGCCGGGAGGACGGCACCCTGCTCACGGGCGAGGGTCTCTACACCGGCGATATGCGGCCTGACGGGCTGCTGACGGCTTATTTCGTGCGCTCTCCGGTGGCCCACGGCATGATTCAAGAAGTCGATGTGGGAGCAGCGGCGGAGCGGCCGGGCGTGGCTGCGGTGCACACGGCCTCCACCATCGGCGTGGATCAGGTGAAGCCCCGATTTCCTCTCGATCCCCACTTCTCGCGGGGGCCGCTGGCCGGTGATCATGTTCGATTCGTGGGTGAGCCGGTGGCCATGGTGGTGGCCGAAACTCTGGCCGCAGCCCAGGACGCGGCCGATCTCATCATGGTCGACTACGAGCCGCTGCCGGCGTCAATGGACGCCGAGGCCGCGATAGCCAACGGCGAGGCGGTGCTGTTCCCCGACCGGGGATCGGACTCGATGATTCGGACCTTCGACCCGGTAGAAGGCCTGCACGACGGGGCCGACCGGATCATCACCGGACGCATCGTCCACAACCGGATGGCGGTGGTGCCGATGGAAACCGACGCCGTGTTGGTTGATCCCGCCGGAGAACAGCTCACCTTGTGGGTTTCTACCCAGGGGGCCCACAACACTCGGGCGGGCATCGCGGAGTCGCTGGGTATGGAAGCCGACGACGTGCGGGTGATCGCTCCGTGGGTTGGGGGCGGCTTTGGGGCCAAGGGCGGATGGCGGGTGGAGCATGTGGCGGTGGCCGCGGCTGCCCGTCAACTGGGGCGCCCGGTGGTGTGGACCGAGACTCGGGCCGAGAACCTCATCTCCATGCAAGCCCGCGACCAAGTCCACTACGCCCGACTGGGGGTGACCGACGAAGGCCGTATGGTGTCGCTGGAGGTAATGGCGTTGGTGGATGCCGGGGCCTACCCCGGCCTGGGCGGCATCCTCCCCATGATCACTCGGGTAATGGCGTCTGGGGTGTACGGCATCAAGAAGGTGCAGTTCGACTACGGCCTGGCCGCCACCAATCGGGCGCCCCTGGGGGCGTTCCGGGGAGCGGGTCGTCCCCAGGCCACCCTCACCATCGAGCGAATGGCTGATCTGGCTGCGGCTGAAATGGGCATCGACCCGGTGGAGTTCCGCCGCCTCAACTTCTTGGCGCCGGAGGCATTTCCGCTGGTAACTCCCACCGGCGGGGCCTACGACACTGGCGAGTATGAGAAAGCACTGGACCGAGCCTGCGAGTTGGTTGGCTACGAAGCGCTGCGAACCGAGCAGGCTGCCCGTCGGGCCTCGGGCGATTCCCGGCGGCTGGGCATAGGACTTTCGAGCTACGTGGAGGTCACCGCCCCGACCGGCCAGGAAGAACACGCCACCGTGGAGGTTCACCCCGACGGGTCGGCCACCGTGTCGGTGGGCACGTCCTCGCATGGGCAGGGCCATGAGACCGCGTTCACCATGATCGTGGCCGACCGGCTGGGTATCGACATGGATCGCATCGCCTTCGTGCAGTCCGACACCGCGCTGGTGGCCCGGGGCAGCGGCACCGGCGGATCGCGCAGCGCCCAGCTCGGGGGCAGCGCCATACATGCCGCCTCCATGGAGGTGCTGGCCATCGCCCGGCAGCGGGCGGCAGAGCTGCTGGAGGCCAGCGCCGACGACATCGTGGTTTCCGACGAGGGCCGTTTGGGGGTGGCCGGAGTGCCCAGCGCTTCGGTGAAGTGGGCCGAGGTGGTCGCGGCATCCGATGAGCCGCTGCGGGTCGAGCTCGACCACACCACCGACGGAGCCACTTTCCCCTTCGGCACCCACATCTGCGTGGTGGAGGTGGACACCGAGACCGGCATGGTCAACCTATTGCGCTTCGTGGCCGTGGACGACGCCGGGAATCTGCTCAACCCGCTGATCGTGGCCGGCCAGCAACACGGCGGGGTGGCCTCGGGCATCGGCCAAGCGCTGTACGAGCACGTGGTGTACGACGCCGACGGCAACCCGCTCACCACCGGCCTGGCCGACTATGCCATGCCGTCGGCGGCCGAGTACTGCGACTTCACCGTCGAGAGCACCATCACCCCCACCCACCTGAACCCCTTGGGAGTGAAGGGCATCGGCGAGGCCGCCACCATCGGCGCCACGCCCGCTGTGCAGAACGCGGTGATCGACGCCCTCAGCGACCTCGGAATCCGCCACATCGACCTGCCGCTCACCCCTGAGCGGGTATGGGAGGCCATCCAGTCGGCGGGCGATCCCGCTCCCGTTATATCTTGGCCCTCACTATGAGCGCCGATCCCGAGCAAATCATCGCCGACATCATCGACCCGGAGACGCGGGGGAACCTCTACCCCCACTACCACGCTCTTAGGGAGGCAGCTCCCATCCACAAGACCCACAACCCGATCTTTCATGAGGCCTGGGTGTTCACCCGCCACGCCGACGCCGAGCAACTCTTGCGCAACCCCAAAGCCATCAGCGACCGGCGCACCACCGAGATGTACAACGTGGGAGCGGGGGGCACCGAGTACTACGACATGATGAAGCGGATGCTGCTGTGGCTGGACCCGCCCGACCACCAGCGCATTCGCTCGATGGTGGCCCGGGTCTTCACCCCTCGAGCAGTGGAGAAGATCAAGCCGGCCATCAACGATGTGGTGACCGGCCTGCTCGACGCGGTGGCCGACGACGGCCACATGGACGTGGTGAGCCAGTTCGCCTACCCGCTGCCGGTGCATGTGATCTGCGAGATGCTGGGCATCCCCCGCAGCGACATTCCCGAAATCGAGCAGTGGATGTGGGACTTCGCCCGCCGGGGCGACATCGCCGCGCTAAGCGACGAGATGATCGCCAACGGGGAGAAGGCCGTGCGGGGATTTACCGAGTACTTTACCCAGCTGGCCGCCGAGCGCCGGGCCAACCCCGGTGACGACCTCATGACCAAGCTGGTCACAGTGGAAGACGAGCGGGGGCCGCTCACCGACCAGGAGATCGTCCCCACTTGCATAATCCTGCTCCAAGCCGGCCACGAGACCACCGCCGACATCATCGGCAACGCCACCAAGGCGCTGTTGGAGAACCGGGCTGAGTTGGAGCGGCTGCAGGCTGCCCCCGAGATTATCGACGACGGCTTTGAGGAACTCCTGCGTTACGACAGCTCAGTGCAGATCAACCACCGGGTCCTCGCCAGCGAAGTGGAGGTGGCCGGCCAAACCTTTCCCGAGGGCGACCTGTGCGTGGTGATGCTGGGGGCGTGCAATCGGGATCCGGAGGCGTTCGCCGAGCCCGACCGGCTGGATCTCACCCGTGACGCCAGCCAGCACAACGGCTTCGGCCTGGGCGCTTACTACTGCCTGGGTTCATCGCTGGCCCGAGCCGAGGCCATCGCGGCCCTCGACGCCCTCGTGCGGCGGTTCCCCACCCTGGAGCTGGATCCCGACAAGCCCGCGCCCGTGTACCGCCCTACTCTGGTTCTCCACGGCCACGAATACCTCCACGTCCGCTGGAACTAGCCGGGCCGCAGTACCAGGCTGAGGTGGCGGTCGACAGTCGCGTTCCATCCTTCGGGGACGACCACGGTGGAGGAGATCTCTTCGATGATGGCGGGGCCGGCGATAGTGGGACCGGGCAGGAGCGTGTGGCGGCGGTAGACCGGGGTGTCGGCCATTGTGCCGTCGAACCAGGCGGGTCGGTAGGAGAGGGGCACAGGCGGTTGGACCGCTACTTGGTCGGTTGACCAGTCGGGTTTCGGGACTGGACCGATAACCCTCACCCGGTAGTTGACGAACTCCACCGGGTCGGCTTGGCGGATGCCGTAGAGCTGTTCGTAGAGATCGCCGAAGGCCGTAGCCGCCCCGTCTAGATTGTCGCCGTCGAGCGGCACCGTCAGCTCGTGGGCTTGGTGGTGGTAGCGGACGTCGATCTCGCGCTCGAGCACGATCTCGCCGGCGGCGAACCCCTCCGCGCCGATCTCGGCGACGGCCACCGCTTCCAGTTCGGTGTAGATGGCCTCGATAACGCTGGCATCGACACCCACCGAGTCGACCACCTGGGTGCGGACATGATCGGTCACCACGTCGGAGGCCAGCAGGCCCACCGCCGAGCCCACACCGGGGTTGGCCGGCACAACCACCTCGGCGATGCCGAACTCCTCGGCCAATCGGGCCACATGCACACCGGCGGCGCCGCCCGAGGCCAGCAGGGTGAAGTCGCGGGGGTCGATACCCCGCTCCAGGGTCACCACCCGCACTGCGGCGGCCATTGTGGCGTTGACCACCTCATACACCCCGGCGGCGGCCTCCTCCGGGGTCAGTTCCATGGGCTCTGCCAGCTCAGCCAGGGCGGCATGGGCCATGTCGGCTCGGATGGCCATTCGGCCCCCGAGGAAAAAATTCGGGTTCAGGTAGCCGAGCACCAGATCAGCGTCGGTCACGGTGGGTCGAGTGCCGCCCCGGTCGTAGCAGGCCGGTCCTGGCTCCGCGCCCGCGGAATCCGGGCCCCCCCGCCACTCGCCGGCGCCCCCCCCGCAATGCGCCGCCGCTGTCGAGGTAGGCGATCGATCCTCCGCCAGCGCCCACCTCGGCCAAGTCGATCACCGGGATTTTGATGGGATAGCCGGTGTTGATCTGCTTAACGCCCGAAGACGCGGTGCCCCCCACGAAGAACTCATGGGCGATGGCCGCCTGGCCGTTGCGCACCAGCCCCGCTTTGGCGGTGGTGCCGCCCATGTCGAAGGAAATCAGATCGTCGATGCCGCTGAGGCGACCGATGTGAGCGGCGGCCATCACCCCGGCGGCTGGCCCCGACTCCACCAACTGCACCGGCCGCCGGGCCACGGTAGCCGCCGAGATGATGCCGCCTGACGAGCCCATAATCTGCAATCGGGCACCGATGCCCTGTTGGGCCAGTTCTTCGCCCAGCCGGGCTATATAGCGGGTGACGGTGGGGCCCACGTAGGCCGACATCACCGTGGTACAGGCTCTGGGAAGTTCCCGGTACTCGGGCCACACCTCGCTGGAAACCGCCACATAGAGGTCAGGGTTCACCTCGGCGATGATGTCGGCCACCCGGCGCTCGTGCTCCCCGTTGGCATAGGAGTGGAGGAAGCACACCGCTACGGCTTCCACCGGCTCGCGGGCCAGCAGATCGGCCAGCGCCGTGCGGGCTTGCTCGATGTCGAGCGGCACCACCACCGAGCCGTCGGCTGCGGTTCTCTCCACCACGTCCACGGTGCGCCGCCGGGGGACGATGGGCGCCTGTTTGGTGTAGAAGAGGTCGTACTTTTCGGCATCGCCTTTGCGCTCGTTGCCGATGATCAAGATGTCGCCGAACCCGGCGGTGGTGACGTAGGCCACCGGGCCCCCTTTGCGCTCCAAAATGAGGTTGGTGGCCAGGGTGGTGGCGTGGACCGCTTGGGACACCTCGTCTGGGTCGTACCCGGCGTCGTCTAGTAGCTCGGCAATCCCAGCTAGCACTCCGGTTGCGGGGTCGCCGGGGGTGGTGAGCACCTTGGCTGTGCAGATGCTGCCGTCGGTGCGGTCGATCAGCACGACGTCGGTGAACGTCCCGCCGATGTCTATCCCTAGGGCGACGGTCATCGGTTTCTCAACGCCGCAGTGGCCTCCGGGTCAACCTCCCCGTTTTCGAGGACCACCACCCCGTAATCCCGGCGGGCCGCTTCAGGTGACACCCGGCCATCGCTCACATCGGCGGCCACCAGTTCGGGATCGCGCTCGAACGGGTCGCCAAAGCCCCCGCCCGCGGAGGTGAGCATGGTGATCATGTCTCCGGCCCGCAGGGTGTGGGCGGTGACCTTGGCCGGCAGCGGCTCTTCGTCGGGAGTTCCCTGGTTGAGCACCCACCCTCCTCCCGCGCCAGAAGAGCCCCCGTAGATGCCTGGGGGTGGGCGACGGCAGCGGTCCGTGGCCCGGCCGGTGAATTGGCCGTCGGTCAGGATGCGGATATCGCGGCGTGCCCCGGTGCCGCCCCTCCACTTGCCCGGCCCTCCCGAGTCGGTCCACAGTTCGAAGCGCTCAAAGCGCACCGGGTGCTCCTGCTCGTAAGCCTCCACGGTGTGAAACGCCCCGCCGGCGCCGAGCACTAATGGTCCGGTCACGTCCACGCCGTCGCGGTCGGAGCGGGCGCCCGATCCGCCGAACTGGGGGTCCATGAACGCCCATGGGCGGTCGTCGGTCCCGGTGCCGTTCATGATGTACACGTGGACGTTGCAGGAGGCGGCCACCGCCCGTGCCGGGTCGAGTTGCGAGAACGCCCCCAACATGGCCTCCACCACCGCCATGACCGTGGCCATGCGGGCGTTGAGCGCGGCGGGCGGATTGGGATTTACCAGGGTCCCTGGCGGCAGTCGCAGCTCCAAGGGGCGGAAGGCGCCATCGTTGACGGGGATATCGGGGGCCAACAGGCAGCGGACCGCGAACAGCACCCCCGAGGTGGTCTGAGATACCGCGGCGTTGATCGGCCCCGGCGCTTGGGGTGAGGTGCCCTCGAAATCGGCGGTTATGGTCGAGCCGCTAACGGTGAGGGCGACATGCACTTCGTGGTCGGCTTCGGGATTCACGCCGTCGTCGTCGATGATGAACGAGCCGGTGTAGGTGCCGTCGGCCAGTGCCTCAATGCCGGCCCGGGTGCGGCGCTCGGTGTAGTCCAACAGTTCGTCGGTGATCTGGTGCAGCCGGCCTAGCCCGTAGCGGGCCGCGAGGTCGGCCAGTCGTTCGGCCCCCAGATTGGTGGCGGCAATCATGGCCCGAATGTCGCCCAGCACCTTCTCCGGAGTGCGGCTGTTGGCCGCGATCACATCCAGCATGGGCTGGTTGGGCTCCCCGGCTTTGGCCAGCGGCACCGGGGGCAGTGTCAGGCCTTCCTGGAACATGTCGGTGGCATTGGCTGGCAGTCCACCGGCGGCCATGCCGCCCAGATCGGCCACGTGCAGCAGAGCGCAGGCGAAGAACGCCAAGGTTTCGTCGATGAACACCGGGCGGAACACCATTACGTCGTTGGAATGGATGCCGCCCCGGTAGGGATCGTTGGAGGCGTACACGTCGCCATCGGCCATCGAGTCGGGCGGGAAGTCGTCGAGCAGGGAGCGCAGCGACGGGCGCAGGCTGGACAAATGCATGAGCGGCGCGCCCATCGACTGGGCAATGAACTGGCCCTGGTGGTCGAAAATCGCGGCGGTGGAGTCGCCACCCTCTTTGACCACCGACGAGTAGGCCGATCGCACAGTGGTGAGCCCCATCTCTTCGGCGATGGCCGCCAAGGCGTTCTTCACCACCTCCAGCGCAATGGGATCGGAGGGGCGGTGATCGGTGCTCATCGGTTAGGCGTGGTCCATAGCAATCAGAGCCCTGCGCTCAAAGCTCAAACGGACCCTTGCCCATCTGGTCGCGGATGGTGGTCACCGCCGGATTCGTCATGGAGCGGCGCTGCCAGTTGGCTCCGTCCACCACCATGGTGTGGCCGCTGATGAACTGGGCGAAGGGGGAGGCCAAGAAGGTGGCGGCCCAGCCCAGCTCCCGCAGCCGTCCTACTCGCATGGCCGGCTGGCACGGATCTTTCTCGTGGGTTCGGTCGAGGCTGGAGCGGATATCGGCGGTCATGTCCTCGTGGGGAAACAGCCCCGGCACCAGGCCGTTCACCTGGATGCCGTAGGGCCCCCATTCCACGGCCAGGCTCTCGGTCATCGACTTGACCCCGGCTTTGGCCGCGGCCGAATGGGCAAATCCGGGGCCGCCGGTCCAGGCGTAGGAGGCCCCGATGTTGACGATCGACCCCGGCGTTCCTGCGGCCAGATGGCGGCGGGCGAACTCCCGGGCGCAGAAGAAGGTGCCGTTGAGGGTGATGTCCACCACCGTGCGCCACGCATTGGGCGACATGTCCTCCGAGGGCACCGGGAAGTTGGCTGCGGCGTTGTTGATCAACACATTGGGCAGGCCGAAGCGTTCGGCCGCTGCGTCGAAAGCCTCGGCGATCTGTTCGGCCTGGCGGATGTCGCAGCCCACCACCAGCACCTCGGCGCCGACCGCCTCGATGGCCGCCTGGCCGGCTTCCAGGTGATCGGGCTTGCGGCTGGCGATAACCAGGTTGGCCCCCAGCCGGGCGAATTCGGTGGCGATGGCCTTGCCCAGGCCGGTGCCCCCGCCGGTGACAAACACCGTTTGGCCGTCGTAGGTTCCCGGCACCAGCGCGGTGGCGCCCTCCGGGGCTGGCTCGGGCAGTCCGATTATCTCAGCCATGGCTCAAGTCCTCCTTGGGGTCGTTTCTCAAGAACGCCTGTACTCGGGATCGCGTTGCTCGGTTCGGGCCGCCCGGAACTCGGCGTAGTCGTCTGATCGGTTGACCAGCGTCTGGTAGGCGTACTCGTCGTTCATGGAGCGGCGCAGATTCTCGTCGGCCAGGTTGCGGATCACCCGGCGGGCGAGCTGCACCGTATAGGGCGAGGCGGCGGCAACCTTGTTGGCCATCTCCATCACGGTGTCGTCCAACTCCTCAGGCGCCACGATGCGCGAAACGATGCCGTGGGTCAGGGCTTCGTCAGCGCTGAGAACTCGGCCGGTGAGAACCATGTCGCTGACCAGCCCTGATCCGCAGATCTCGAATAGGCGGCCCACCCCACCGGTGTCGGGGATCACCCCGTGGGTCACCTCGGGGAGCATGAACCGAGCGCCTTCGGCAGCAACTCGGATGTCGCATAGCAGGGCCCGCTGGAAGGAGCCGCCGATAGCCCATCCCTGGATGGCCACGATCACCGGGGCGTCGATTTCCCAGAGCTGCTGGATGCCCCGTTGGCCTCTTTCCATGAGGGCGTGGTGGGCCATTTCCACCTGCTGGCCGCCGATGGCGGCCACGTCGCGGCCCGACGACCACGATTTGCCCTCGCCCCTCCACACCACGGCCCGAATAGACTTGTCGGCTTTAATCTCGTCCAGGATCTCAAACAGCGCAAAATCCATCTCGTCGTCGAAGGCGTTGTGCTTGGCGGGGTTGTTGTTGGTGATGACAGCGATGTGTCCATCTCTCGTGAGCTGTACTCGTTCGTCGGCCATGGCCTCACCGTATATGTCGCTGGGTCGGCGGGAAGAATGGGGCCGATTTGGGACACAATGGCACCCATGGCGATGTATATGGACTTGGTCGGGCACCGGGGAGAGCCGTCTCAGCGGGGATGGCTGCCCCGGGATTGCACGCTGTATGCGCTCAGCGTGGGAGCGGGGTTCGACGATCTTGCGTTCGTGGGGGAGAAGGCGTCAGGCCACCCCCAGCGGGTTTATCCCAGCTTCGTTTGCTCGGGAGGGCGGTCAGACAAGCCCAGCAGCGGTGGGAATCCCATGTTCCGATTCGGCGACTACCAGGTTCACCAACTGGTCCACGGTGAGCAGGAGCTGACCGTCCACGGCGAGATCGGGCCGACGGGATCAGTCATTGGCACCTCTACCGTGGTGGGCATCTACGACAAGGGCTCAGGGGCAGTGGTCCACTCCGAGAGCGAGACAGTGGACGCCGCCACTGGAGAGCCGCTCTTCACCACCGGCTCCAAGCTGTTTGTGATGGGCGAAGGCGGCTTCGGCGGCGATCCTGGGCCGAGAACGCGATCCTGGGACACCCAGGATGCTCCACCCGCCGCCACGGTGGACTGGCAGACTCTGCCGGTGCAGTCGCTGCTCTACCGGCACGGGGGCAACGACCCCAACCTGATCCACTACGACCCTGCGGTGGCTGCGGCGGCCGGGTTCGACGGACCCATCCTCATGGGGCTGAACACCTACGGCTTCGCCTGCCGAGCCCTAGTAGAGACGGTATGCGGGGGCGACCCGCTAGCTCTGGGTTCGATGGCCGGCCGCTTCGCCTCCCCCGGCTACAACGGCGACGTGCTCACGACCCAGATCTGGCACAACCGCCAGGAAGAGAACGGGGTGCTGTTCCGAGTGGTTTCCGACCGGGGCACCACGGTCTTCGACAAGGGCCGGGCCACGCTGCGGTAGACAGCAGAAAGGGAACAAGTTCCATGAGCAGATTGGTGATCGACGCCGACGGCCACATCAGCGAGCCGCCCGAGCTGTGGGAGGAGTTCTGCGATCCAGAGTTCCTGGCCTTCGCCCCCCGACGGGTGCTCGACAGCCAGGGGCGGCCCCGCACCTTCGTGGGCGGGGAGATGGCGCCCTACATCCCCTTTGACTCTGACGCTTACGACAAGGAACGCCCCAAAGGGGGCGTTGATCCCCACGCCCGGTTGGCCGATATGGATAGCGAGGGCATGGACGTCTCGGTGATCTTTCCCACGACCGGGCTCATGTTCGGGGGCATTGCCGACGCCGCGGTGAACAACGCCTTGTGCCGGGCCTACAACGACTGGCTCCGCACCTACTGCGATACCGACACGTCCCGGCTGCTGGGGGTTGCGGTGGTGCCCCAGGTGGATCCGGCGCTGATGGTGGCCGAGGCCCGCCGGGCGATCGACGAGTTGGGTTTCGTGGCCGTAATGCTGCGGCCCAATGTGATTGCCGGCCGGACTCTCGACCACCCGGCCTACGACGGGCTGTGGTCGCTGCTAGCCGATCGGGGCGTGCCCGCGGCTCTGCACGAGGGCACCACCCAGAACGTCCCCCAATCGGGACAGGACCGCTACGACAATTTCATGTTCCGCCACGTGTGCTCCCATCCCCACGAGCAGCAGATGGGCTGTTTGGAGCTGATCGCCGGCGGTGTGCTGGAGCGCCATCCCGAGTTGCGGGTGGTGTTCTTGGAGTCGGGCTGCGGCTGGATCGCCCATTGGCTGGAGCGCATCGACGACCACCTGGACTCCTGGGGCCACGCATCGGCCCCGCTGGAGCTAAGCGCTACCGAGTATTTCCAGCGGCAGTGCTTCATCTCCTGTGACCCCGACGAGCGGACAGTTCCTGGCGTGATGGACTGCCTAGGCGACGACTGCGTTGTTTTCGCCACCGACTACCCTCACCCCGACGGCGTATTCCCCGGCGTGGTGAAGGCGTTAGCCGAACGGGAGGACCTGACCGAAGACCGCAAAGACAAGATCTTGGGGCTCAACGCCCAGAGGTGCTTCGGCATTTGATTCGATTCTTCTTGAGGGAGAAGCCATGAAAAAAGAGACACAGTCGCCGTCTTGGTGGACGACCCGTTGGATCGCATTGCTGGTGGCTTTTGCCCTGGTAGCCGCGGCCTGCGGAAGCGGCAACGACGATGATGAGGGCGGCGAGGCTCCGGCGCCCCAGGCCACGGAGGCGGCTCCGGCGCCCGAGCCGGCCGAGACCGACGGTGAGGCAGAACCCGCACCGGCCGAGAGCGAGCCAGACGAGTCGGCCCCTGCACCTACGCAAGAACCGGCGGAAACTGAGGCGCCAGCTCCCGAGGAGGAGCCCGAGGCCACGCCCGAGCCAATTGTGTTGACCGACTCGTTCCGGGGGGTGACCTCAGAGGCCATCCTCATCGGCCACTCGTCCATCGACTTCGAGAAGTTGAATGCCGATTTCGGGCTTGACGTGCCCTACCAGAACTTCGGCCCCCCGTTCTTGGCCCTGGTGGACTGGTACAACGAGCAGGGTGGTGTCCTCGGTCGGCGCCTCGAGGTGGTTTCCGAGCTGTTCTTGCCGGTGGGACCCACTACCGCAGAGGCAGCATGCCTCAAGCTGACTGAGGACGTGCAGGTGTTCGCGGTGCTCAACGGCTTCGCCGGCCCCGGCGCAGAGCAGGTGAACACCTGCGTAACCGAGCTACACGACACGATTCTGGTTGGGGGTCTTCCCAACCCAGAGCAGGCTGCGGCCGCGGGCGGGTTGTGGGTCAGCCCCCAGATGAGTCTGGAGCGGCGCAACACCGCCATGGTGTCGATACTGGAGCAGACCGGGCGGATCGACGATCTGAGCCCAGTGATGATCATCGGCGCCCATCCTGAACAGCAGTCATTGGTAGACGGGATCGCCGAGGAATTGAGGGCGGCTGGGGCCGAAGTGCCAGTGGTCGGAGTGGTGACCACCACCGGCGACCAATTCGCCACCCAGGTCGAGATGGACGTCTACGTTGAGCGGGCTCGAAGCGACGGCGTTGTATCGATACTGCTGGCCGGAGAGGACAACTACCGCAACACCCATCTGTGGAACACGGCTCCGGAATTTGTCTATTTGATTGGAAACGGCGACCGGTTGGCTGATTGGCAGCGGGAGCCGCCCGATGGCCTCCAATCCGTCACCTCGGTGCTCACTGCTCGAGGCGGCCCATCCCCGATGGAAGATCCCCGCATCCTGCATTGCATCGACGTGATCGAGAACGCCCTGGGAATTGAGGTCTTGCCCCTAGAAGAGCTGGGCGAAGATGACATCCAGCACTGGGCCGGGATGCTCAACGCGTGCCGCGACCTGGCCCTATTCGTCCAGATCGCCGAAGCGGCCGGACCCGATCTCACCAACGAGGCCTGGGTAGCGGCATTAGACAATGTTCCTGACATTTCGGTTCCCGGAGTCGAATTTGCCTCGCTCAGCTCCGAAAAAGTGGACGCCGCCGACGAGTTGTTTCTAGTGGAGTATGACTTCGACGCCCGGGCATTCATCGAACTGGCTGGCCCCATCGACGTGGGCTAGGTGGGCTCAGAACGAGCGCTCTACAAACCCATGTCGTGGTAGTCGGGCATTTCGTAGCGGCCGATGGCTTCGGCGCGGCGGTGGAGGAGGGTGACGGTGTCCTCGATGTTGCGGCCGATGATGAAGCGACGCTCTTCCACGCAGTCGACCACGAAATTGCCGTGCTCCAGTAGATCGGCCACCTCGGGTTCGTAGCCCCGGACCTCGGTCATGATGTCTTTGAGCTCTTGGAAAGTCATGCTGCGCCGCCCAGTGGCGTCGCCCACTCGGGCCAGGTGGGCGGGGCGGTTGCGCTGGGCGGTGAACAGGCCGGTGTCCAACATTCCGCCCGACGGATAGAGCACCGAGGCCCGTAGATCACTGCCCTCCCGGATCAGGTTAGTGTGGACCGTCTCGGTGAAACAGCTCACCGCCGCTTTGGATGCGGCGTACACCGAGGCGGTGGGAACGGGGGCGAAGCCGCCGTCGCCCGAGGAGGTGTTGATGATCTGGCCGGGTAGGCCGCCGGCCAGCATGCGGGGCACGAACTCGGTGGTGCAGATGGCCACGCCGAACACGTTCACGCTGAAGCACCACCGCCAGTCATTGGGCTCCTGCTCCCAGGGCTTGCCGCCCCCGCCGGAGGTGACCCCGGCATTGTTGAAGAGCAGGTTGCAGCGGCCGTGGGTGTTGTAGACGTAGTCGGCCAGGGCGGCCACCGAGTGCTCGTCGGCCACATCAGTGGGACAGCCAGACACCGGTCCGACATCGGACAGCTCGGCCACGGTGGCCTCAGTCGTATCGGCCTCGATGTCGGCGATCACCACGGTGGCGCCCCGCTGCAAGAGCGCGGCCACGATGCCTTTGCCGATGCCACCGGCCCCGCCGGTGACCACCGCCACCATGCCGTTGACGTCGAGTCGCTCAGATGGGGTATCGCTGCTCATGGTGCCTCCTGTGATGGCCGACGGCTGTGGTTTAGCAGTTTTTTCGCGGCCGGCCCAACGGACCGATGATGCTCAGTCGGCGTTGAGGGATTCCCGGGCGACTTGGGCGGGGTCGGGAGGTGCGGCGCTAGGGGTGGCGACATCGATGTGAGCGATGGTCCCGGTCCACGGGAACGAGGGCTGGTATTCGTCATTGACCGGGAAGCCGGTGTCGTGGCCGATGATCAAACCGGTACCGCCGTTCTGCCAGGAGTTGGGCAGCGTGCGGTCCAGTTCCAGGCGGGCCGTCACCTCGCTGTCTACCAGCAATTCCACCATGCTTGAGGCTGGCGATGTCGGCTGATAGCGGCATCCCAGGCTGGTGGCATCAGCGGGAATCGGCGGAGTGGCCAGTCGGTACTGGTCGCCCGACAGGCACAGGCCCAGCACTAGAGCACCATCCAATCCGTA
>MPNQ01000014.1 GCA_002239105.1 marine group bacterium Sva0996 bin134
AGCGGCAAGCCGATCAGCGAGTCGGCGCTGCCGTCCCGGTTCGACTCGCCCGACTATCAAATACTCCTCGTGGCGGAGAAGTACCAGACCGGCTTCGACCAGCCGTTGTTGCAGGCCATGTATGTAGACAAGCGCCTCGATGGGGTCCAGGCCGTGCAAACGCTGTCGCGCCTCAACCGGGTTGCTCCCGGCAAGAGCGACCCGTTCGTTCTGGACTTCGTCAACAATCCCGAAGACATCGGCGCGGCCTTCGCCCCCTACTACGACCAGACAGAGCTCGAAGCCCAATCAGACCCGATTGTGCTCGATGGCCTCAAGCACGAACTCGATGAGATGCAGGTGTACCACCACGACGAAGTCGAGCGGTTCGCCCAGGTGTACTTCCAACCCTTCGACAAACTCCAAAAGAGCGACCATGCGATGTTGATGGTGGAACTTCAACCCGCTGTTGGCCGGTTCAGAGAGCTTGACGATGACGAGCAGGCGAGGTTTCGCGACCGGCTCGGGGCATTTGTCCGGCTCTATGCCTTCATCAGCCAGATCATCCCCTACGCCGACGGCGAACTCGAACAGCTTGCAGCTTTCGCCAGAAGGCTGTTGCCGAGCCTTCGCGATGACATGGCGGAACAGCTTCGCCTTGAAGACGAAGTCGAGTTGGAGTACTACCGGCTGCAACACGTGTCCACCGGAGCCATCGACCTCAACGACGACGGCCCAACCGTGAGGAGCCCGACCGAAGTGGGCACCGGCCGCACCGAGGAAGACGAGGCCCCACTCTCAGAGATCATCGCCAGCCTCAACGACCGATTCGGCACAGCCTTCAACGAATCAGACCGGCTGTTCTTCGAGCAGATACAAGAAGACGGCGTGAATGACGAGAACATCAGCCAGACCGCCACAGCCAACTCCTTCGAGAAGTTCGAGCTCGCTATCCGCCAAGAACTGCCGAAGCTGATGATCGACCGCATGGCCGACAACGATGAAATCGTCAAACGCTGCCTCAACGACCCCGCCTTCCAAGAAATTGTGTTCGCCGGCCTAGCCAAAGGCATCTACGAAACAGTCACAGCCCAGTAATCGCAGGCGCCCGAGCGGCCAATGGGAACGGGCCACAACCCCAATCGGGTAGATGCTGTCACAGGGGTCGGTATACTTGTATGCATGGAGTTTAGGCCCCTTGAGCAGGGGATACGGGCTGGCAGCGGGCCTTCTGGGCCGGTGTGGCCGGAGGCAGTTGACGTCTCCAGGATGTCGCTGATGGAGCTGCGGGAGCGGTTGGGGTTGATCAAAAGGGCCGAGGCCCGGCTGGCCGCAATGAAGACGGCAGCGCTGACCGCCTATGCCAACCTTGGAGGCGAGGGATTGGCCCGCCGGATGGCCTTGGAAGAGCTTCAGGCCTCCAAGCAGCAGGCCCGACAGGAGGTGGAAACGGCCTCCCAGCTTTCGCAGGTTCCCGAGACTCTCGATGCGTTGGGCGCCGGTGAGATTCCCGAGGCCCATGCCAAGCAGATCGCCAAGGCCGCTTCTCAGGGGCCGGTTGACGAGGCCGTGCTAGTGGAGGCGGCCCGACACGAAGATTTCGGCACCTTCTCCAAGACGCTGCGCGACCACCAGCATGAGCAGTCGGGCGACGACGGCAAGTCGTTGATGGCCAAGCAGCGGGAGCGCCGTTCATTTCGTTTTTTCAAGTCTCCTGACGACGGTATGTTCGTTGTGAACGGGCGGTTCGATCCGGTTGCGGGGAATCGTATGGAGGCTGCGCTGGCCGATGAGGTGCGCCGCCTGGCCAACAGCAGCAAAGACAGCGACCAGACGGCGTTCGACCAGCGGATGGCCGACGCCTTGGAGAATCTGGTCTGCGCCGACACCAGTGACCGCAAGCCCCAGGGCACCACCCTGGTCTTGACCGCCGACTGGGACGCGCTGAACCAAGAACTGGCCAACGCCCGCCTGCTCGACGGCACACCCCTGCCGGTTTCTGAGGCCCTGCGGCTGGCCTGCAACGCCGACATCGTGCCCACGGTGTTCGACACCAAGAACCAGGAACTGTGGGTGGGGCGCAAACATCGCCTGGCCACCGAAGCCCAGCGGGCTGCGCTCATCGTCCGGGACAAGCACTGCATCGGATGCGGACGATCAGCCGTGTGGTGCGAAGCCCATCACATCGAAGAGTGGCTGACGGGCGGCCGTACCGATATCGACAACCTGGTGCTGGTCTGCAAGAGCTGCCACCACAACATCCACGACGACGGCTGGACAGTACAGCGAAAACGAAACGGCGATTACGAACTCAGACCACCACCGGCGCCTTATCCCGACTCCCAGTCGGTGCACGCTCGCTGCGGCCCATCTCCCCCAACCGCAAGAGCCACCTATCCACGATCAGGGGGAAAGCTCACGACCAAAACTAGGGCCCACTCCAATCTCGCAGCATGAGTTGCATCACGGTTACATCTAGCCAGCGGCCGAACTTGCGGCCTACTTCGCGTTCCACGCCGGCCACTTCGAAGCCTGCGGAGCGGTGGACGGCTACCGAGGCCTCGTTTTTTCCGGATATGCGGGCGATTGCGGTGTGGAAACCGTGGCTCTGGGCGAGCCCGATGATTTCAACCAGCAGAGCCCGGCCGATGCCCTTGCCCCGGTGGTCCTGGTGGACGTACACCGAGTTCTCCACCGTGGTGTTGTAGGCCGGACGGGTATGGAAGGGCGATAGGGAGGCATATCCGATCACTGAGTCCTCGTCTTCGTCTTCGGCAGGCGTGGCCACCAGCACCGCGTGGACACCGCTGCGATCCCTTAGCCAGGCTTGCTGCGCCGCCAACGATCGAGGCTCAATGTCGAACGTGCTCGTCCCGTTCAGCACCTCGTAGTTGTAAATCTCACGGATGCCTTCGGCATCAGACAGCTTCGCCGCTCGAATCGCCACCGGGTGCACCGTACTGTCCGCCACCTCCCAATTCTGGCTTTCCCGCCGCAGGCAGAGAGTGGCAATATTGGCATTGCATAGGGATAGAGTTCCCAGCCCGCCTCCTTAGCTCAGTCGGCAGAGCGTTTCCATGGTAAGGAAAAGGTCGAGAGTTCGATTCTCTCAGGAGGCTCAGGGTCTCCTCAGCGGCATTCCGCCGCTAGGGGGCTCCGGGGCGGCGTAGCTCAGTTGGTAAGAGCGCTCGACTCATAATCGAGAGGTCGCCAGTTCGAGTCTGGCCGCCGCTACCACCCACTCTTTCGCCTGAGACCAACCAGCGATACTCTGGCCCCATCGAACCCACTGCATCTCGCGAGCCGATCCCCGAAGACGCCGAGTTGGTGGATGCCGCCCGCCGCGGAGACCGAGATGCGTTCAACGAGCTTGTTCGGTCCACCTACCGAGACATCTATTCCTTGGCCTACCGCCTCACCGGCAACCGGGACGACGCCGGCGACGTAGTGCAAGACGCCTATGTCCGGGCCTACCGGGCAATCCGCCGCTTCCGAGGCGATTCCAGCTTCTCCACCTGGATGTACCGCATCACCAGCAACTGCGCGTCTACCCATTTGAGCCGCCGCACTCGCCAGCGCACCGAGGAGCTGAGCAGCGACGCTCCCATCGTCGATCTGCGCCCTGAGCAGGATCCGAGCCTGCGGGCTGAGGCGGCCGTTCTGCGCCACCACATCGACCGGGCCATCCGAGCGCTGCCCGAGCGACTGCGCCAAGTGGTGGTGTTGCGCGATCTGCATGATCTCTCCCACAGCGAGATAGCCGCCGAGTTGGGCATCACCACCTCAGCGGCCAAGGTCCGACTCCACCGGGCCCGACAGCGGCTCAAGGCCGTGCTGCAACCCACCACCGAGCTCGGTGAAGGCCAAACTGCACTTTTGCCCCAAGACGAGCAAGACGAGGAGGCCTCATGATCAAAGACGCCTCCCGATCTCTCGACCACCGTCCCCCGACCGAGGCGCCCCCCACCCTGGTATGGAAAGTCATGGCTCGTCTCGACCAGTACGACCGGCGCCGACAACTCCTCAGACGCTTCCTGGCCGCCACCACCCTCGCCGTGGTCACCGTCTTATTCCGCCGCCGCACCCGCCGTTAGCCACTCCCCGACCGCAGTTTTGCATTGCGGGTTGCAACCCTGGGCACGGTAGCCTTGTACAACCCCTGACAAAGGGCAGTGGCTCAATTGGTAGAGCACCGGTCTCCAAAACCGGCGGTTGGGGGTTCGAGTCCCTCCTGCCCTGCGTAAGCAATTCCGTCTCCGCAGTGCCGGGCGCACTGGAGTCCCAATGACCGACCTGAACAGACAACAGAAACGGATGGCCAAGAAGCAGGGCTTCGTCGATGAGCAAGGCGACCCCGTCCGCGAGCGCCGCCAGCAGCGAAACCAGCCTCGACCCGGAGAAGAACGGGCGGGCCCAGTCCAGTTCATGCGCGAGGTACGCGGCGAACTCCGCAAGGTTTCGTGGCCGCGGCGCGATGAAGTAGTCAACTACTCCATAGTGGTTCTGGTGGTCCTGGTGCTGCTCACCACGGCCATCGGCCTGCTCGACTGGGGATTCAGCGAAGCCATCCTGAAGTTGTTCGATCGATGAGCCCTGAGCTAGACGAGACCGAGATGACAGACCTCTTCCCCACCAGTACCGACGCGGTTGCGCCGGAAACCGAGACGGTCGACGCCGCCGAGGCTGCCGCGGCGTTGCTGCCCACCGGACCGGGCCCCCAGCCCGACCCCGATGTGGCTGGCCAGTCGGACGCCGCCCTCTTGCAAGAGTCCGACGAGGTGATCGACGCCGACGAGCTGGTGTATGAGAAAACCGACGAAGAGATCGAGACCATCAGCCCGTACGACATGCCCGGCAAGTGGTACGTGGTCCACACCCAATCCGGCTACGAGAACAAGGTCCAGCAGAACATCGAAGCCCGGCGAAGGACAATGGGGATGGAAAGCCATATCCACGAAACCGTCATCCCCATGGAAGACGTGGTGGAGTTCAAGGCCGGCAAGAAAGTAACCACCAAGAAAAAGATGTTCCCCGGCTATCTCCTGGTACGGGCCGAGATGAACGACATCTCCTGGGATGTGATCCGCAACACCCCCGGCGTGACTGGCTTTGTGGGCCACGGTCGGCGGGGCAGCAAGCCCTCGCCCCTCAAGCGCAAGGACGTGGAGAACTTCCTCCAGGTCAAAACCGATGGCGAGCAGACCGTCCGCCGCACCAAGCCCCGTCTGCTCTACGAAGTGGGCGAGACCATCCGGGTCAAAGAAGGGCCGTTCGCCGACTTCTCCGGCGAGGTGGCCGAGATCAACGAGGATCAGCTCAAGGTAAAGGTCTTGGTCAACATTTTCGGGCGGGAAACACCGGTCGAACTCGAATTCTCCCAAGTCGCCAAGCTCTAAGAGGACCTAGCCAAAAAGGGGCACAGCCATGGCTCAAAAGAAGGTAGCCACCACTATCAAGATCCAGATTCCCGCCGGCCAAGCCACACCCGCGCCTCCGGTGGGCACCGCTTTAGGCCCCCATGGAGTGGCCATCATGGACTTCTGCCGTGACTACAACGCCAAGACCGAGGACAAGCGGGGCCAGATCATCCCGGTGGAGATCACCATCTACGAAGACCGGACGTTCACGTTTATCACCAAGACCCCGCCCACCTCTTTCCTGATTCGGGAAGCGGCTGGCTTGGAGAAGGGTTCCATGGAGCCGGGCCGCGAAGTGGTCGGTGCCATCACCGACGATCAGTGCGCCGAGATCGCCAAAGTCAAGATACCCGACCTCAACACCGATGACCTCGAGCAGGCCAAGCTGCAAGTGGCGGGAACCGCCCGCAGCATGGGCATCCAAGTGGAGTAGTCGAGTACCGGACCAACACAGCAGTCATATCCAACTGCCCGGCGGGACAACCTCGCCCGACGGGCCACAACACCGAGGGAGCCGAAATGGCGAATAAAGGCAAGCGGTACAGCGATGCCGCCCAGCGCTACGACAAGCAGCACCCGCACACCGCCGCTGAGGGCGTGGAGCTGATAAAGAGCTTGGCCGCGGCAAAGTTCGACGAGACCCTTGAGCTCGCGGCCCGACTGGGGGTCGACCCCCGCAAGGCCGAGCAGATGATCCGGGGTACAGTCTCTTTGCCCTCGGGCACTGGCACCGACGTTCGAGTGGCGGTGTTCGCCCAGGGCGAGGCGGCTGCACAGGCCAGCGAAGCCGGCGCCGACGTGGTAGGCGCCGACGATCTCGCCGAGGAAGTGCAAGGGGGCAAGATGGACTTCGATGTGGCCATCGCCACCCCCGACATGATGCCGGTGGTGGGCCGATTGGGAAAGATCCTCGGTCCACGCGGGCTTATGCCCAACCCCAAGACCGGCACCGTCACCGATGACGTGGCCAAAGCGGTAGCCGAGTTCAAGAGCGGCAAGGTGGAGTACCGCACCGACCGCCAAGGGAATATTCATGTGCCGGTCGGCAAGGTCAGCTTCGAGCCCGATGCCCTGGTGGCCAACATCCAAGCAGTGATGGAGGAGCTGAACCGAGCCAAGCCCGCAGCCCTCAAGGGCCGCTATATCCGCAAAGTCACCATCTGCTCCACCATGGGTCCCAGTATCCGTCTGGATCCCGCCGACTTGGGGGCCACCACCTGATCTGGTAGATTTTGCCGCTCACAATTTATCGATTTGCCGCAGACATCAGGCGCAGTGCCGAGCACCGCTTAATCTGCTGAAGCTCTGTCCACCACGGACCGAGCCAAGGTCGGCCTGACGAGGTGAACCCTCCCAATACCCATGGGGCGTTCGCATGTCGGCGGCGCCCCATTGCTGCATCTCACGGAGGGTTCGGCAACCTGATGGAAAATCCTCGCCCTGAAAAAGTGGCCGTCGTAGACGAGGTGCGTGAGCGCATCTCGTCGTCCGAGGCAGTGGTAATCACCGACTACCGCGGCCTCGACGTGCCCGCCTTGGCCGACCTCCGCCGCCAACTGCGCGACGCCGGCGGGGAGTACAAGGTGTACAAGAACACCCTGACCCGCTTCGCAGCCCGCGAGCTGAAGCTGGACCTAGACGAGGTTCTAGTGGGTCCAACCGCTTTGGCCTTCACCGGCACGAGAGACGACGGGTCAACCGGCGACGCGGTCTCGTTGGCCAAGGCCCTTTGCCAGTACGCCGATGGCTCCGACTTCCTGTCGATCAAGGCAGGGGTGCTCGACGGTCAGGTGCTCTCGGCCGACGAGGTGAATGCCTTGTCCAAGCTCGGGACCCGATCCGAGCTGCTGGCCGAGATTCTCGGGCTTATAGAAGCCCCATTGGCCGAGATGGCCGCGCTGCTGGAGGCACCGCTGGTCGAGATGGCCGGGCTTCTCGATGCCCCGCTGGTCGAGACGGCCGGACTACTGGAGTCGCTCACCGAAAAGGGCGGAGCGGCCGCATGACCTCCGGGTCCCGAGAACGCGCCGACGCGAACAACTAACAATCACAAACCACAGAAAAGGAATGAGGAACAGCCATGTCCAAAGTTGACGAGGTACTGGACTCCATCGGGTCCATGACCGTGCTCGAGCTGTCCGAGCTCAAAGAGGCATTCAAGGAGCGCTTCAATGTGGAGGCGGCAGCCCCTGCTGCGGCCATGCCCATGATGATGTCTGCTCCTGGCGCCGACGCCGGCGGCGGCGACGCCGCTGAAGAGCAGAGCGAGTTCGACGTCGTTCTGACCAGCGCGGGCGAAAAGAAGATCCAGGTCATCAAAGAGGTGCGCACCCTCACCAACCTGGGACTCAAGGATGCCAAGGAGCTGGTGGACAACGCTCCCAAGCCGGTCTTGGAGAAGGCCTCCAAAGAAGATGCCGAGAAGGCCAAGGAACTCATCGAGGCTGCTGGCGGGGCTGTCGAGCTCAAATAGCTCTCCACCAGCAAAATCCAGCCGGGCATGGCTTGTAAACCATGCCCGCACCGCGTATCATCCCTGGATACGCGCTCGCTTGTCTCCCCGGCCTCGCCTTTTTCCCTTGTCGCGGCCGCGTTTACGGGATTCCGCCCTCCGGTAAACGTTCAGGGATTTGAGCAGCTTACCGGCGTTGCCCGTCCATCACATCACTTCAGGAGCTTACCTTGGCCTCCCGTTTGGCGACCCGCGACCGCTACTCCTTCGGAAACCTGGAGGAGGTGCTTCCCCTGCCCGATCTCATTGCGGTGCAAAAGGACTCCTTCCAATGGTTCATCCGCCAAGGTCTGGCCGACGCTTTCCGCGACATCAGTCCCATCAAAGACTTCTCGGAGACCCTTCAACTCGAGTTGGAGTTCGATCCTGACGATGAAGACCTGAACCCCGGCCCCCGCTGGGGCACCTCGGTGGAAGAGTGCAAAGAGAAGGACATGACCTACTCGGCGCCCATCTTGGTGCAGGCCCGGTTCTCGAACCGGAACACCGGCGAGATCATCGAGCAGATCGTTTTCTTGGGCGACTTCCCGGTCATGACCGACAAGGGCACGTTCATCGTGAACGGAACCGAGCGTGTGGTGGTTTCCCAGCTAGTGCGCTCCCCTGGCGTGATCTTCCAGCCTGGCGAGCGGTTCCGGCTTCGCAACCTGAGCAAGCACCAGCTCGTCACCGGCACCATCCACCCTTACCGGGGAGAGTGGATCGAATTCGATGTCGAGCACAAGCCGGGCCGCAACCCCACGGCGGGCGCCCGGGTGGCCCGCAAGCGCCGCATGAGCCTGTTCACTCTTTTGAGGGCCCTGGGCTATGACGAGGAGCGGGCTCCCGGATTTCTGGACCGGTTCGTGAGCTACTTCGACTTCCTGGCCGATCAGTGGGAAAACGACAAGCACCAGCACACCACCCAGGACGAGGCCCTGCTGGAGATCTACAAGCGGGCCCGTCCCGGCGAGCCCCAATCAGTGGAGGCGGCCCGCAACTACTTCCGCAATGCCTTCTTCGAGAATCGTCGCTATGACCTCTCCCGAGTGGGCCGCTACAAGCTCGATCGCAAGCTGGGGCCCGAGCTCGACCGCATCGAGGAGCTCTTCGGCCTGACGCTGCAAGATTCCCAATCCGCTCCCGACGATCTGCCGCCGCAGTTCTTGCGCCCAGATCCCGACCAGCCCGTGCTCTCTCCCGTCGAGGTCTTGGCCACCTGCACCTACCTTCTCCACTTGGTCAAGTTCGAGGCGGGCTACCGCCTCGACGACCAGGACCACTTCGCCAACCGCCGCATCCGCTCGGTGGGCGAGCTGATTCAAAACCAGGTGCGTATCGGCCTGTCCCGCATGGAGCGGGTGGTGCGTGAGCGCATGACCACCCAGGACGTGGAGGCCATCACCCCCACGTCGCTCATCAACAACCGCCCAGTGGCCGCGGCCATCAAGGAGTTCTTCGGCACAAGCCAGCTCTCCCAATTCATGGACCAGGTGAACCCGCTGTCGGGCCTCACCCACCGCCGCCGACTGTCGGCGCTCGGCCCTGGCGGCCTTTCTCGGGAGCGAGCCGGGTTCGAGGTTCGTGACGTCCACTTCTCCCACTACGGCCGGATGTGCCCCATTGAGACCCCTGAAGGCCCCAACATCGGCCTGATCGGTGCGCTGGCCTCCTACGGCCGGGTCAACGAGTTCGGTTTCATCGAGTCGCCCTACCGGAAAGTGATCGACGGCCAAGTCACCGACGAGATCATCTGGCTGGCCGCCGACGATGAGGAGGAGTATGTGGTCGCCCAGGCCAATGCCCCCCTCGACGACCAGAACCGGTTCGTAAACGATCGAGTGCTAGTCCGGCGTTCACCGCAGGCCGCGACGATGAAGGGGTTGCAGGCCCAGCTTGAACAAGAGGTGTTCTTCGGGGCTACCACCGAGATTTCCTCGGTTCCCCCCGACGAGGTCCAGCTCATGGACGTCTCCCCCAAGCAGATCGTCTCGGTGGCTACCGCGCTCATACCGTTCCTCGAGCACGACGACGCCAACCGCGCCCTCATGGGGGCCAACATGCAGCGCCAGGCCGTGCCCCTGGTACGACCTGAGGCCCCGTATGTGGGAACCGGGATCGAGGGCAAGGCCGCCCGCGACGCAGCCGACATGATCATCGCCAAAGAAGACGGCACCGTCACCGATGTCGCCGGCGACAGCATCACGGTGCAATACACGAACTCCGGAGTGTCCAAGTACCGGCTGATGAAGTTCGAGAGGTCCAACCAGGACACCTGCATCAATCAGAAGCCGCTGGTGCACGTGGGCGACCGATTCCGCAAAGGCAACATCTTGGCCGACGGTCCGTCCACGGACAGCGGCGAGATTGCCTTGGGCAAGAATCTGCTGGTGGCCTTCATGGCCTGGGAGGGCTACAACTTCGAGGACGCCATCATCCTCAGCGACCGGCTGGTGCGCGACGACGTCCTCACCTCCATCCACATTCACGAGCACGAGATCGATGCCCGCGACACCAAGCTCGGCCCCGAGGAGATCACGCGGGACATCCCCAACCTGTCGGAGGAGATCCTGGCCGACCTCGATGAGGAGGGGATCATCCGACCCGGTGCCGAAGTCGGCCCCGGCGATGTCCTGGTGGGCAAGGTCACCCCGAAGGGCGAGACCGAGCTCACACCCGAGGAGCGCCTGCTGCGGGCCATCTTCGGAGAGAAGGCCCGAGAGGTGCGCGACACCAGCCTCAAGGTCCCTCACGGAGAGAACGGCAAGGTCATCGACGTCAAGAAGTTCAACCGCTTCCACGGCGATGAGCTGCCCCCCGGAGTGAACCAACTGGTCCGGGTGTACGTGGCCCAGAAGCGGAAGATCTCGGTGGGCGACAAGCTGGCCGGACGGCACGGCAACAAGGGCGTCATCTCCCGGATTCTCCCCATGGAGGACATGCCCTACATGGCCGATGGAACTCCGGTGGACATCATCTTGAACCCATTGGGAGTTCCTTCCCGCATGAACGTGGGCCAGGTGCTGGAAGCCCACTTGGGCTACGCCGCCCGCTGGGGCTGGCAAACAAATGGCGGCGTGGGCGATGAGCCCGAGCGCGGCGACGGGCGCAAGACCCGGCCCACCACCCGGGCTTCCACCTTGGTCGCCACCCCGGTATTCGACGGAGCCCATTGGGATGAGGCGGGTCACTCGGGTCAGCACCCCACCATCCAGAAGCTCCTGGGGAGCATCAACCCCGAGACCGTCGACGGGGAACGCCTAGTTGGCGTCGACGGAAAAGCCGAGCTCTACAACGGGCGCACCGGCGAGCCTTATGACAACCGAATCATGGTCGGCTACATGTACATACTGAAGCTGGCCCACCTGGTTGACGACAAGATCCATGCTCGTTCCACTGGGCCGTATTCGATGATCACCCAGCAGCCTCTGGGGGGTAAGGCCCAGTTCGGCGGCCAGCGCTTCGGGGAGATGGAAGTCTGGGCGCTGGAGGCCTACGGCGCGGCCTACTGCCTCCAAGAACTGCTCACCATCAAATCCGACGACGTGCTCGGCCGGGTGCGGGTGTACGAGGCCATCGTCAAGGGCGACAACATCCCCGAACCGGGGATACCGGAGAGTTTCAAGGTGCTCATCAAGGAGATGCAGGCCCTGTGCCTGAACGTAGAGGTCAGGGACACCGCCGGACAGCAGGTGGAGATCACCGAGTTGGACGACGATGCCTTCCGCACCTCTGAGGAGCTGGGCATCGACATCTCACGCCCCGAACGGGGATCTGATGATGAAGACGAGCGCCGAATCGCAGGGAGGCCGTTCTAAATGTTGGACGTCAACGCATTTGACCAACTCTCCATCGGACTGGCCACCGCCGACGCCATACGGACCTGGTCCAACGGCGAGGTGAAGAAGCCCGAGACCATCAACTACCGCACGCTTCGTCCCGAAAAGGACGGCCTGTTCTGCGAGAAGATCTTCGGTCCCACCAAGGACTGGGAGTGCTACTGCGGCAAGTACAAGCGCATCCGCTTCAAGGGCATCATCTGCGAGCGCTGCGGCGTTGAGGTGACCCGCTCCAAGGTTCGCCGCGATCGGATGGGGCATATCGAGCTCGCTGCGCCCGCAGTCCACATCTGGTACCTGCGGGGCACGAGGTCGTGGCTGGCCTACCTGCTGATGGGTACCGAGCCCAAGGAGGAGTTGAAGGCCAAGCAGCTTGAGAAGGTCATCTACTTCGCGGCCAATCTGGTCACCGAGGTGGACGAGGAAGAGCGCCACCGGCGGCTTCCCGAACTTGAGCGCGAGATGCACGAGGAACTCGAGGCCATTCAAGAGGAGCACCAAGAGCGCCGCAACGGCCGCCTGGCCGAGTTGGAGGCCGAGCTGGCCGAACAAGAGGCGGGCGACGCCAAGGATCTGGACAAGAGGCAGAAAGCTGCTGAGAAAGACCTGCAAGCCCTAGAGGAGGAGTACGCCGACGAAATCGACGTGGTCAAGAGGGCGTTTGAAGAGTTTTCCAGCCTGTTTCCCCGCAAGATCATCGAGGACGAGGAGCTGTGGCGGGAAATGGAAGACCGCTATGGCGAGCTGTTCTCCGGCGGCATGGGGGCCGCGGTCATCGCCATGCTCATCGAGAGCGTCGATCTAGACGAGGAGGAGCGCAAGCTCCGGGAGCAGCTCGACCCGCCAGAGGGCCAAAAGAAGCTGTCCCAACAGCGCGAACAGAAGGCCATCAAGCGGCTGAAGATCGTGTCTGCGTTCAATCGGCGCGATCAGCACGGCCGGCGCATCAACGACCCCCGGGCCATGATCTTGGACGCCGTACCGGTCATCCCCCCCGAACTGCGCCCCATGGTGCAGCTTGACGGCGGCCGGTTCGCCACTTCTGACCTCAACGACCTCTACCGCCGGGTCATCAACCGCAACAACCGCCTCAAGCGGCTGCTCGACTTGGGCGCGCCCGAGATCATCGTCAACAACGAAAAGCGCATGCTGCAAGAGGCCGTGGATGCCCTGTTCGACAACGGTCGCCGGGGCCGCCCAGTAACCGGTCCGGGCAACCGGCCCCTCAAGTCGCTGTCCGACATGCTCAAGGGCAAGCAGGGGCGTTTCCGCCAGAACCTCCTGGGCAAGCGGGTCGACTACTCCGGCCGCTCGGTCATCGTGGTTGGCCCTACCCTCAAGCTGCATCAGTGCGGCCTGCCCAAGCTCATGGCCTTGGAGCTGTTCAAGCCCTTCGTCATGAAGAAGCTGGTGGAAGAGGACCTGGCCCAGAACATCAAATCAGCCAAGCGGATGGTCGAGCGCCGCCGTCCCCAGGTGTGGGACGTGCTCGACGAGGTAATCCAAGAGCACCCAGTGCTGCTGAACCGGGCGCCTACCCTGCACCGTCTGGGTATCCAGGCGTTCGAGCCCGTGCTGGTGGAAGGAAAGGCCATCCAGATCCACCCGTTGGTGTGCACCGCCTTCAACGCCGACTTCGACGGCGACCAGATGGCAGTCCACCTGCCTCTATCCGCTCAGGCCCAGGCCGAAGCCCGGGTTTTGATGCTGTCAGCCAACAATGTGCTGAGCCCGGCCCACGGACGTCCTCTGGTAACTCCCGGCCAGGACATGATTATCGGGGCCTACTACCTCACCGAAGAAGTGGAGAGTGCTCTCGGCGAGGGGAGGGTCTTCCGCCATCAGCATCAACTCGAGCGGGCCTATGAAGCCGGCGAGGTCTCCATTCACGCCCGCATCGAGTACCGCATCCCCCAACTGGTGGACACCCCGGCCAACGGTGAAGCGGCCACTTACACCCCCACCACCGTGGGGCGGGTGTTGTTCAACAGCACTCTTCCCGATGATTTCCCCTACGTGAACCGAGTGGCCACCAAGCGGGATATCACCTCGATCGTGGACAAGCTGGCCCAGCAGTACACCAAAGAGGTCGTGGCCCTGAGCCTTGATGCCTTGAAGAACCTGAGCTTCCAGTTCGCCAGCCAGTCCGGCCTCACCGTTTCGGTGGACGACATCAAAGTCCCCGGCGACAAGCAGACCATCTTGGACCGATACGAGAAGGAAGCCGACAAGGTTGAGAACCAGTTCCGACGGGGCATCATCACCGACGGTGAGCGCCGCCAAAAGGAGGTGGAGATCTGGACCGAGGCCACCGAGAAGGTTCGCCAGCGCATGGAAGCAGTGCTCAAGTCGGAGAAATTCAACCCCATCGACATGATGGTGGGCTCCGGTGCCCGAGGGAACATGATGCAGGTCCGCCAGATCGCGGGCATGCGCGGCCTGGTGGCCAACCCCCGTGGCGACATGATCCCCCGCCCCATCAAGAGCAATTTCCGCGAGGGCTTGGCGATGCTCGAGTACTTCATCGCCACCCCCGGTGCCCGCAAGGGTTTGGTGGACACCGCCCTGCGCACCGCGGACTCCGGCTACCTCACTCGCCGCCTTGTCGACGTTGCCCAAGAGGTCATCATCAATGACCGGGACCCGTTCGATTCGGGAAGCGCGGTTCGGGGCATCTGGATCGAAGACATCATGCCCGACGAGCCGGGCAAGCGTACCTACCTGGAAACCCGTCTGTTCAGCCGCACCCTGGCCGACGATGTGACCTTGAGCGACGGCGCTGTGCTGCAAAAGGGCACCATTGTCGGCGATGAGGATATGGCCCTGCTGCGCGATGACCCCGCAGTGACCCGCGTCCGGGTGCTCTCCCCCCTCACCGACGACTCCGAGGTGGGCATCAGCCGGGCCTCTTACGGACTCTCCCTGGCCACCGGCCAAACCATCGAAGTGGGTGAGGCCGTGGGCGTCATCGCCGCCCAGTCAATCGGCGAGCCGGGTACGCAGCTGACCATGCGGACCTTCCATACCGGCGGTGTCGCCGGGAAGGACATCGCTGGCGGTCTGCCCCGGGTTGTGGAGCTGTTCGAAGCCCGCACTCCCAAGGGCAAGGCCGAGCTGACCCGGATTTCGGGAGTTGTGCGCATCAACGAGGAAGACGGCAAAGCCAGCCGCCTGACTGTGGTGGGCGACGACGGCGCCGAATGGTCGGTTGTCATCGACCCGGCTTGGAAGCTGGCAGTGGTCGAAGGCCAGGATGTGGCCGCTGGCGATCCGGTGGCCCAAGCCGACGGTCCCCGAGATCCCAAGGAGCTTCTTGAGATCCGTGGTGTGAGAGAGACCCAGCAGTATCTGGTGGACGAGGTGCAGCGGGTCTATCGAGACCAGGGCGTCTCCATCCACGACAAGCACATCGAGTTGATCGTTCGCCAGATGACACGCCGAGTGGCCATTCAGGAGCCGGGAGACTCTGACTTCCTGCCCGGCGAGCGGGTGGACTCCCAGGTTTTCACCAACGTGAACCGCACGCTGACACAAGAAGGCAAGCGCCCCGCCGAGGGACGGCCTGAGCTCATGGGAATCACCAAGGCCTCACTGGCCACCGACTCCTGGCTATCGGCGGCGTCGTTCCAGGAGACCACTCGAGTGCTGACCGAGGCAGCCATCGAGTCCCGCCGAGACGGGCTCATCGGATTGAAGGAGAACATCATCATCGGCAAGCTGATCCCAGCCGGGACCGGCATGGAGATCTACCGGGAAATCGCTACGCACGCTCCCGACTACACCCCGATGGAGTACTACACCTCAGCCGACGACGATGTTGACCTGGCAGATCAGTTTGCCCAGTGGGCATCGCCGACCGACACCACCGAAGCCGACGTGTTGCCGATGGGGTCGGTTGAGGCGTAAACTTAGATTTGGACCGCGGCTATCGCTGCGCCCTCAATCTCGTTTCAATCGGCTCTAGGAAGTGCTGTGCCCACGATTCAGCAACTGGTGCGCAAGGGTCGCCAGTCAAAATTCCGCAAGGAAAAGACGCCCGCTCTCAAAGGCGCGCCCCAGCGCCGAGGGGTATGCACCCGGGTTTACACCACTACCCCCAAGAAGCCGAACTCCGCGCTGCGCAGGGTGGCCCGCGTCCGCTTGACCAGCGGAATGGAGATCACCGCTTATATCCCCGGCGAAGGGCACAACCTCCAAGAGCACTCCATCGTGCTGGTTCGCGGCGGGCGTGTTCGCGATCTGCCGGGTGTGCGCTACAAGGTCATCCGGGGCACCCTCGACACATCGGGCGTTACCGACCGCCGCCAAGCTCGCAGCCGCTACGGCGCCAAGAAGGAGAGCTAGGAATGCCTCGCAAAGGCCCGGCAGGGCGACGCGACCTCCCCAACGACCCGGTCTACGACTCTTTGCTGGTCACTCAATTTGTGAACAAGATCTTGCAACGGGGCAAGCGCTCCACTGCCGAGCGGATCGTGTACGGCGCGCTCGACATCGTGGAGCAGAAGACCAGCGCCGAGCCGCTGGGCACCCTGAAGCGGGCCGTGGACAACGTGCGCCCCCAACTCGAGGTCCGCAGCCGACGGGTCGGTGGAGCCACCTATCAGGTCCCTGTAGACGTACGCCCTCGACGGGCGAACACCCTGGCCATCCGCTGGATCGTCAATCACTCCCGAGAGCGGCGTGAGCGCACGATGATCGACAGGCTGGCCAATGAAATCCTGGACGCCTCCAATGGCCTGGGTGCGTCGGTGAAACGGCGCGACGACTTGCACAAGATGGCAGAGTCGAACCGGGCCTTCGCCCACTACCGCTGGTAAGCGGTCTTACCCCCCCAGAGCGCCATGTCTCGTCACCCGTTGGAAAAGACTCGCAACATTGGCATCATGGCCCACATTGACGCGGGCAAGACCACTTGCACCGAACGCATCCTCTACTACACCGGCAAGGCCTACAAGCTCGGGGAAGTCCACGACGGCGCCGCCACCATGGACTGGATGGAGCAGGAGCAGGAACGGGGAATCACCATCACCTCGGCCGCCACCACCGCCGAGTGGGCCGGGCACCGCATCAACATCATCGACACTCCCGGCCACGTGGACTTCACCATGGAGGTGGAGCGCTCTTTACGGGTGCTTGACGGCGCGGTCGCCCTTTTCGACGGCGTCGCCGGTGTGGAGCCCCAGTCGGAGACGGTTTGGCGCCAAGCCAACAAGTACGGCGTCCCCCGAATCTGCTTCATCAACAAGCTCGACCGCACCGGGGCCAATTTCGAGCGCGCCGTGCTCACCATTACCGAGCGCCTGCGGGCCAACACCGCGGTGGTGCAGTTGCCCATTGGGATCGAAGCCGACCTCCAAGGCGTGGTCGACCTAGTGGAAATGCAGGGCTTGGTCTGGCGGGGCGATGACTTGGGCGCCACCTGGGACGTCACCGAGATTCCCGACGACCTCAAAGACAAGGCCGAAGAAGCCCGTCTTGAGCTCATCGATCTGCTCACCCAGTTCGATGAGACCCTGCTGGAGAAGTACATAGAAGACGAGGAGTCCATCACTCCCGCCGATCTGCGGGCCTCGCTGCGAGCCTGCACCCTGTCGCAGGACATCGTGCCCGTTCTGTGCGGTTCGGCGTTCAAGAACAAGGGCGTGCAGCCCCTGTTGGACGCAATCATCGAATACCTCCCCTCCCCGCTGGACGTACCCGCAGTCAAGGGCGTCCACAAGGGGGAGGAGTGCGAGCGGCCCACCGACGACGACTCCCCGTTCAGCGCTTTGGCGTTCAAGATCATGAGTGATCCCCATGTGGGCAAGCTCACCTATTTCCGGGTGTACAGCGGACAGCTTCAAAAGGGCAGCCAGGTGGTGAACCCCCGTACCGGCCGCAAAGAGCGGGTCGGTCGCATCCTTGAGATGCACGCCAATGACCGGGAAGACCTCGATGTTGTCCGAGCCGGAGACATCGTGGCTGGCATCGGCCTCAAAAACGTGCGCACCGGCGACACCCTGGCCCATCCCAACCACCCCATCGAGTTGGAGCAGATGGAGTTTCCCGACCCGGTCATCCAGGTGGCGGTGGAGCCCCGGACCAAAGCCGACCAGGACAAGCTGGGCCGAGCCATGTCGGCCTTGGCCGAAGAGGATCCCACGTTCCAAGTCCGTACCGATGAGGAGACTGCGCAGACCCTCATCGCTGGCATGGGCGAGTTGCACCTAGAGGTGCTGGTGGAGCGGATGTTGCGGGAGTTCAGCGTGGATGCCTCGGTGGGCAAGCCCCAAGTGGCCTACCGGGAGACCATCTCCGCCCCGGTTGCCAAATACACCCACACCCATAAGAAGCAGACCGGCGGCTCCGGCCAATTTGCCGAGATCACTTTCGACATGGAGCCCAACACCCCCGGCAAGGGCTACGAGTTCGCCAGCGAGGTATCCGGCGGGCGCATTCCCCGGGAGTACATCCCCGCAGTGGACAGCGGCATGCAAGACGCCATGACCACTGGCCCTCTAGCTGGCTTCCCGGTCGTTGATATCAAGGTGACTCTCACCGACGGCAAACACCACGATGTGGACTCTTCGGACATGGCCTTCAAGATCGCGGCCACGGCCGCTTTCCGCGACGCCGCCCGCCGGGCCAAGCCCATCCTTCTGGAGCCGATCATGGCCGTCGATGTCGTGACGCCCGAGGAGTACATGGGCGACGTCATCGGCGATCTGAACGGTCGCCGGGGCAAGATCGACAGCATGGAGCAGCGGGGCCGCGAACAAATTGTCAAGGCCCATGTGCCACTTTCGGAAATGTTCGGGTACGCTACCGAACTCCGCTCGCGGACACAGGGCCGCGCAACGCACACCATGCAGTTCGACACCTACCGGCAGGCTCCTGCCAAGGTGCAAGAAGAGATCGTCGCCCGGATCAGGGGCGAATAACCAGGGGGAACAAACCCACCCTCGGAGGTTGAGAAAAATGGCAAAGGAAACATTCGAGCGCAATAAGCCACACTTGAACGTGGGCACCATGGGCCACATTGACCACGGCAAGACCACGTTGACCGCGGCGATTACCAAGGTGCTGTCTGAGGCCGATCCTTCATCAACGCAGTTCACCGAGTTCGACAACATCGACAAGGCTCCCGAGGAGCGGGAGCGGGGCATCACCATCAACGTGGCCCACGTCGAGTACGAGACTCCGAACCGGCACTACGCCCACGTCGATATGCCCGGCCACGCCGACTACATCAAGAACATGATCACCGGTGCCGCTCAGGTTGACGGCGCCATCTTGGTGGTGTCGGCCGCTGACGGCCCCATGCCCCAAACCCGGGAGCACGTATTGCTGGCCCGCCAGGTCGGCGTGCCGGCCATCGTGGTGGCCCTGAACAAGGTCGACATGGTCGACGACGACGAGCTGCTCGAGTTGGTAGAGCTTGAGGTTCGAGAGCTGCTGAGCGAGTACGACTTCCCCGGCGACGACATCCCGGTGATCCCAGTATCAGCGCTCAAGGCCCTCGACGGAGACGGCGACGCTGGCCAGCAGGTCTTGGACCTGATGGAGCAGGTGGACAACTACATCGCCGAGCCCGAGCGTGACGTGGACAAGCCCTTCCTGATGCCGATCGAGGATGTGTTCTCCATCACCGGGCGGGGCACCGTGGTCACCGGCCGCGTGGAGCAGGGCATCGTCAACACCGGCGACAAGGTGGAGATCGTCGGCATCAAGGATACGGCCGAGACTGTCTGCACCGGCGTGGAGATGTTCCGCAAGCTGCTCGATGAGGGCCGCGCCGGCGACAACATCGGCGCCCTGCTGCGGGGCACCGACAAAGATGAGGTCCAGCGGGGACAGGTGCTGGCCAAGCCCGGCTCCATCACCCCCCATACCAACTTCGAAGCCCAGGTTTACGTGCTGACCAAGGAAGAGGGCGGACGCCACAAGCCGTTCTTCAGCAACTACCGGCCCCAGTTCTACTTCCGCACCACCGACGTCACCGGCACCATCGCCTTGCCCGAGGGCACTGAGATGTGCATGCCCGGTGACAACACGGAGATGATCGTGGAGCTGATAGCCCCCATTGCCATGGACGAGGGCCTGCGCTTCGCCATCCGCGAGGGCGGCCGCACCGTGGGTGCGGGCACCGTCACCAAGATTCTCAAGTAGCTTCCATGGCAGCAGGACAGAAAATCCGCATTCGGCTGAAGGCCTACGATCACGAGATCATCGACCAATCCACCAAGAAGATCGTGGAGACGGTCAAGCGCACCCAAGCCGACTTGCGGGGGCCCGTCCCGCTGCCCACCGAGAAGCACCGCTTCACCGTGATCCGGTCACCCCACAAAGACAAGGACAGCCGCGAGCACTTCGAGATACGCATCCACAAGCGCTTGCTCGACATCGTGGATCCCGGCCCCAAGACCGTGGACTCCCTCCAACGGCTGGACTTGCCTGCGGGGGTCGACATCGAGATCAAGCTCCAGCACGGCTGAGCGGCGCGCCACCGCAGCGGACTGAGTCCGGGCTAGCCGTGGCTTCCTCCCAGGTAATACTGCTACGGGTTTCCGGACCCGACCGCCCTGGCTTGTTCGCCGCGCTGCTCGGCGTGTTGACCGCCGGCGGGGCCCACATCCAAGACGTGGAGCAGGTGGTGATCCGCCGCCAGCTCACCTTGGGCATTGTCATGGAGGTTCCTCCCGGCCAGGACCTGCTCAAAGACCTCCTGCTGTTCGGCTGGGAGCAGCGGGTGGCGGTGGAGTTCGATGTGGTCGACCCCACCCCCTCCGTCCACACCGGTGCTCACGCGGTCACCGTGTTGGGCCGGGAGCTGACCCCGTCCATGCTGGCAGCCACCGCTAACGCCATCGCCGACGGAGGGGGGAATATCAATCGCATTGTGCGCCTCTCCCGCTACCCCATCTACAGCTACGAGCTGCTGGTTGAGGGAGGCGACGCCGATGACATTCGCCACAACCTGCTGTCGGTGGCCAGCGCCAACCCCGAGTTCGACGTGGCCGTCCAGCGAGAGGGCTTGGCCCGACGGGCCAAGCGGGTCGCCCTGCTGGATGTGGACTCCACCCTCATCCAAGACGAGATGATCGACCTGCTGGCCGCCGAGGCCGGCTGCGTGGAGGTGTGCCAGAAGCTGACCGATCAGGCCATGCGAGGCGAGATAGATTTCGAAACCTCGCTGCGAGAACGAGTCCGCCTTTTGGCCGGATTGGACGAGGCCGCCCTGGAGCGGGTGTGGGATCAGGTCACGCTCACCCCGGGAGCTCGGACATTCGTGACCACCCTTCAGCGGTTGGGCTATGCCATCGCCATCGTGAGCGGCGGCTTCACCCGGTTCTGCACCCGGCTCAAGCAGAACTTCGACCTCGACTACGCCTTCGCCAACACCCTGGAAATGGCCGACGGCAAGCTCACCGGCAACCTGGAGGGTGCGATTGTGGACCGCGGCCGCAAGGCCGAGATCCTCCACGAGGTGGCCGCCGCCGAAGGGGTGACGCCCGAGCAGGTGGTAGCGGTGGGCGACGGCGCCAACGACATCGACATGCTCACCGCCGCTGGACTGGGCATCGCCTTCAACGCCAAGCCCAAGGTCCGCCAGGCCGTGGAGACCGCGGTGAGCGTCCCCTACCTGGACGCCGTACTGTTCCTGTTGGGCGTGAGCCGCGAAGAAGTCGAAGCCGAGGGGATCTGATCCCGGCCGCGATGAACTCCGAACCCCCTCCGATCCGCAGCCTGTTGTTCGTCCCGGCCAACCGGGCCGACCGGATGCAAAAGGCGCTGGCCTCAGAGGCCGACGGGGTGGTGTTCGACCTGGAGAGCGCCATACCCCGCGGGGCAGCTGCCGAGGCCCGGGCCAACGTCCGCCACGCGCTGGAAGGCCATACCCCTGACAAGGCCGCGGTGTTCGTGCGAGTTTCAGCAGTGGGAACGGACGATTTCGCCCCTGATGTGGAGGCCTGCCGACACCCATCGCTGACCACGCTGATGCTGCCCCAAGTGGTCGGCCCCGACGAGGTGGCCACTGCCGATGCCGCCCTGGCCGGCACCGAGGCCCGGATCATGCCGCTGGTGGAGACCGCCTCCGCCGTTCGTCTGGCCTACGAGCTGGCCACCGCCTCCGACCGGGTGGCCTACATGGGCGGCGCCACCGGCCGTCACGGCGACTTGGGCCGCTCCGTGGGCTTCCAGTGGTCACCCGAAGGCACCGAGACCTTGTACCTGCGCCAAAAGGTGCTGATCGACGTGCGATCAGCCAGCGTGCCCAATCCCCTGTCCGGCCTCTGGGGCACGGTGGACGATCTCGACGGCCTCACCGGTTTCGCCCAGCAAACCCGGCAACTCGGCTACGAGGGGATGATGATCATCCACCCCACCCACATTCCGATCGTCAACCAGATCTTCTCCCCCACCGCCGAGGAGATCGCCGCCTGGAACCAACTCATCGCCGCCGTCGAAGAGCATGAGGCCCAAGGCGTCGGTGCTTTCCGCCACCAAGGCCGCCTCATCGACCAAGCCCACCTCCTCACCGCCCAACAAAACCTCAGCCGCGCCACCCGACTGGGGCTCTACTAACTCAAATCCCAGCTACTGCATCGCCCCAATGTGATCGGAAGGTGTTGAGTCTTGATCGCTAGCTTGGTTTGACTGCCCCGAATTCGGGACTCTTAGCAGGCCGTGTCGACGAAGCGTTTCTCGGAGTTGCAGAACGGCATCATTTGAGCCGTTTGTGGGCTGGTACTGCTCCAGCCATCTCGGGGCTTTTTGTGCGATGGTCATCCGGTCCCATGTGGCTCTGTTGAGACGCCCGCCATTGTCATCGATGTCACCTGTTGAAAGAGCGTGGGCAGGGTTGCATTGGACTTCGATCAGGCTTGTGAGGATGCGAATGCTGTCTTCTTTTGGTTCGTTGTTGAACACTCTGCGGATTATCAGCTCGGACATGTCAATCTCACCGCCGGTGGCTTCCATTGCTTTGAGGGTGAGGGCGACCCATTCGTCGTGGGGCATGGTGTCCGTGCGGACCAGCCAGCCGAGTGCCCGTGTGTGCCGGTTCCCTTCCAGTAGCAACTCAAAGAATCGGTCTGCTCTCTCTTTCATGGTGTCCTCACCCGTGCTGGAGTAGTCAAGCAGCCAGGCGAGGACTTCGCAGGCAGCAGGCACTCGGTTGCCGAGTTGCTCGATGACAGATTCGGGCTCGTACCCTTCGGTGCTGTTGAGCATGGCGATCAGAATCCAGTTGAGTGCACGGTCAACGCCGCGGTGGGCAGCGTCGTAAACTCCTCTGCGGTAGTTGGTGCAGATCCATTCGTAAGGCCATTCAAACCTCAGCACTTGGTCTAGGGCTATCCTGCCCAGAACGTCATTGTCGAACAGATCATCCTTGTTCTCCTCCAGCCAATCGGGGAGGGCGTGAAGGAGAAACTCGACGCGGGCCGCGATGATGGCTCGGTATTTGGCTCCCTCTTCCCCAGGTATGGCCAAGCACCATTTGACCAGAGCAGGGGCCTGCGATCTCACCTGAGAGCTTGTTCTGTGTTCGTGGACTGCGAGCAGCAATGCAGTGTCTAGCGCCTGGGTGTTTTGCTGGTTGATTGCCAGGTGGTGTAGGTCTTCTTCACGTTTGTGTTGGTCGTCAGAGTGCAGCATCACAGCCAGGGGCGAGATTTCCATGTCGTCTGCGCTCATCTGACTCAGTGGGAACGCCTTGGCCTCGCGTTCCAGCAGATCCCACACCTCCTGGTAGCGGCCTGCGAGGCCGATTTTGGTTACAAGAAGCCGCCTGACCAGCCAGATAGCGGCTCTGTGAGCCTCATCCCAATCGCTGGCACAGAGATTTGAGTGGGGGCTCTCGCCGCCTAGATCTTCGACGGGCCGCGGCTCTCCCAAGACCCAGACGATCGTGTCTACCAGGCTGTCGATGTCCGTGCTGCCCATCTGTTCGGATTCAAGGGCGCTGAGTGCCGTCAGGTAGTGGGATATGTAGGTGGGGTGGCGGAGAAGCTCCGCTATGTGGGTCGGATTGTCTCCCCAGCCGGATGGGTTCGCTTCGACCAGCTCTTGGAGCACTCTGCCGAGTATCAGTGTTTCGCAGGTCCATTCATCCCGTGCCACTGGGCATGAGGCGATCTCCCGTGCCGCGTCAGCCGGCGCCATGCAGCCCAATTCGTCGGCATCGAATCTGGGTTGCAGCGGCCCGCTTCGAATGGGTACCTCCGGCCTAAGCGATTTGTTTGCTATCTCGTCGAAATCGGCACGCCCCCTGGGTGACTGCTCCGCTGCAAGGAGTTTGTATGCGTTAGAGCCGGTCCAATTTGAAGCTGCGTCTTCTGGGAGGAGCGGCACCCACTGGTAAGGATACAACCAGCCGTACTCTGCCCATATGCTGTCCGAGCCAATTGCCTCCTCAACCTCGGAGAGAATTGGCGGCTCTCCCAGAGCTGCCTGCCACCGGCCCACACAGCCGACGACATCCTCGTCCCCGCTTTTGCTCGAAGACACAACTCGATCGATGAGAGCGATGTCATCACAATTGGGCAAACGCGAGGCAATGGCCGACTCGATTGCCCGGACCATGTCCTCAGGATCGGCGTCGTCTGCCACTGACAAGGCCCACACTCCCAACCGGTGGCCGAGCGGCTCTGGCACTCGGGCAGCCAACTCCAGCAGGGTTGAGGCGGGCAGCCCTCCAATGGCCGATTGGAATATGCGGACCAAGCAAGTGCTGATCGCGCTCACCGCCTTCACCCCGAAATCGTCGAGGTCGCGCTCCCCGAGCCTGCTGACCGGCGCGTCGCAAGAGTAGCCGAGAGGGAACATCCACCGATTTGACGACATCTCCACAGACTCGTCCCCAAGCACTTCGGCCACCATGCGGTCTAAGGCTGAAGGTCTCCAGTGGCGGCGAGCTATTTCCAACTTGTAGGCCAGCATCTCTAGCCGGCCTGCGGCGTTGTCAGGGGTGGCACCGCCAGAAAGCATCCCGAGCAGGGCCATGTAGTAGTTGTCCTCTCGCCCGCCGTGGAGCGCCGGATTGGAATCCTCTCGACCTTGCAGAAGAGTGCTCAAGAATACGTCGGCGGCATCTTTCACCAGAATGCTTGACGGATCAACGCCGTCTCTGAGCGCATCGAGAACTCCGAACAAGAGCATCCACCCATCGGGATGACGTCGGACTATGTCCAAAGATTCGGCAATAGCAGGCGGCTCCATGTCCAAGAGTGCAGAAGCGAGACTGACACAAACTGCTGTGTCTCCCTTGTGCCGCTCGAAGATCTCCATGACCCACTTGACCGCTTCCGCGCGGTAGTCCTTCGACAGCCGGACCACCGCCTCCCACGCGATCCACCGGCCGCCCGATTGGTCAAGAGGGTCAAGGGGACGAGCACCCTGATTCAACCTCTGAAGCCAAACCGGTGTCGGCACCAGCTCTAGGAAAGCCTCCAGGTCTCTCGCAGAGGCGAGAAGTTCGTTGACTTCTCTGACCACTTCATCGGAAGGATCTGCCTGTCGGGCCAAAGCCGACAACCGGGCACCGGGAAGGTCCGGTGGCCGAAACACTGTCCATAGCGCATCTTCGACTTCAGAGAGTAGCCGTCGCGACTGATCCTCAGTACAGCCGTCGTGTACGTATTCACTAGCCTTGCCGTGGAGTCTGGCTATCCGCTTTGCCGGAGCCAGATCATCCGGTGAGGCTTGTGCTCCTTTCAGCTTCACGATGAGAGCAACGGCGCGCTTCAATGCCTTCTTGTCCTCGTTCTTGCCAAGCTCCTCAAGCTGATCGATACAGGCCAACAGTTCGTCTAGTGGCCCAGGAGCATCACCGGGGGTCTCGATACTCCTGACGTATCTTCTCTTTGCTCTGATGACAGCCTGGCTCTTCTGCTGCCACGGATTGGGTTCCACGAACTGATCCGCGTATCTGAACACCGAATCCAAAGCCGCGCGGACATATACAGAGACACCGCGTCCGACAGCATCCCGCGGTTCCCCACTATCCTGATGCCGCCTCGCTGCTTCTAGGTCGCGACTAGCTGCGCGGCCTTTGTAACCGATCAACTTCAGTTTCTCCGATAGTGCCACTGTGATGTCGCTCATCTTCACCCAGGCCTGCTTTCGATCGACTTTGTCAACCTGCTCCAATGATCAGACTACAAGGCTGGAATTCCAGCTCCCTCCTAGTTTCTGGTGGCCGATCTAGAGGAGTGTTTTCCCAGTTAGGAACACACTCCTTTTAAGCGGCTCAAAGCAGTAATCTGGGTTATGGAAGTCAGATTTGCAGCTGTGGGATGTGGTACGGGTTTGGGACATCAAGACTCCGGCGGAGAGTAGAAGCACAACTGGTGTAGTGGCAGCATCGACCCGCTGGCCGGGCAGTTCTCAAACATCTGCCAACACACACCCCAAGCTTCATGGGCGGGTCTTCTTGTCGCCGTGGACTGAGGGCTCGGAACACCACTGCATACGCAAGGTCGTCAGCGGGTCAAGGATGGTCTCGGGAAGCCCGAGCGCACCACACAGCACTCTTTCGTCCAGTTCCTGACGGGCATCGTCTCGATAGGCCTCATTGGCAGGCAGCATGGGCCGATGCTCGAACTCGTCGAACACATCGACCAGATCCCGAACCTGTTCGGCTGAAATTGCCCTCAAGTCCAACACAGGGATGTTTCCCATCGTGGTCACCGTCAGATTCGCCCGACCCTTCTGCTGGCGATTGGATACATACCAGCGCCCCAGCAACCCAAGGGTGGTATTCAGCCACACGCAGAGGGCCTTCTCCCAGACTTCGACATCGCCACCATCACCTGGGGTGGGGCCAAAAGACGGCCAAGCCCGTCCGCCGATAGCCGGCCTAGGGGTCAAGCACGCTGCCATCGGCTGCGAGTTCACCTGAAAGTCTCTATTGACATGCAAGCGGGTGGCACCGGCGAACGAACGACCAGTGCTGCTGGTTCGCCCCTCCCACATCACAAGAGCGAACTCCTTCAGCTCAGAGCGCTCGACTCCTTGCGAGCAGGGCAGCACGCGCATCGTGGTCTCCGCCCTGTGATCGTGCGACCAGAGCACCGGCCCCAACTCGCCTGGGGATGGGCCGCCCGATCAGGCAGTCTGACGATGTCGAATGGGCCGCGGGCGGAGTCGTCGGAATTCCGACCGGAGATGTCCCGATCTACCAGTCCTCGATGACCCAGCCGCTTTAACGGCGAGCTCGGAAGATCGAGAACTCGATGGCGGGGCAAGGTAATCCGGCCTGCGGCCAGTTCAGTGGCGGCCACTGCTACCCCGACATTCGACACTCCGATGGGATTGCCCATCACATCTTCACCGAATGCTGAGGTGGCGTGAAGCCCAATATCTTGACTACCAACTGTCAGCAGACCGCTGCTCCCAGACTTGGCATTGATCGCTCGGGCCATCTCGATTCCGGCGATCGGTGAAAAAGGTCGGTTATTCAATATGGCATGGACGACATCCAACGCCGCTTCCGATGCCGGACCGGCCTTCTTGGTAGCTACGACGATTACTTCAGCCATTCCGGTGTCGGCCGAAAAAGCGCGACCTTCAGAGGCCTCATCTCCATGCTCAGATATGGAGACAACAGCTATATCTTCGTACTGGACAGCCAGAAGCGCCCGCGCGGCTCCCCACGCTGCACCAGAAACCAGCGAGGCAGGCAGGATCAAAGCCAGCACCCCACCGGGTTTGAGCTTGGCGTGGGCCAAGTCGATGAAGTTCGAGGCAATCCCCGCGTTGCCGTGACTCGCCTTCATGCCGCTGATGAGCATTATGTTCTCGGCCAGAACGTCTGACATGGCCTTTTGCGCTTTCGGATCAGCCCCCAAACCGGCGAATGCAGGGTTGGGCACCTCGGCGTGACCAGCCTCATGGTTGGTTGGGCGGGTGAAAGGGGGATTCATGATGGCGATGTCCAGCGATTCGGCGGGAATGTCAGCAGCAGTAAGCGTCTGCTCGCCCCGCGCGGTTGCCGCCAGCGTCCCATCCCCCCAGAGGGCAGCCCGTTTGTTGGAGTGGAGCAGGTCGAGAGCCCCGATGCGATACGCCAGCACGCCCTGTTCATCAGCAACTTCTCCGTAGGGCATGACCCACGTCTTGGTGCTGGTGTAGTCGATGTCGGGCCGCTCTCCCGAAAGACGAGCGGCAGTCAGATGCACGGCAGCAGACATAATGTCACAGCCGATCATCGCCTCTTCGATAAGGGGTCGATGTACGTCAGCGTCGTCACCCCCCTCAATGCGATACCGCTCGACAATTCGACGGTACACCGCGGTCAACAGCGCGCCCGTGCCGCAGGCCATGTCCGCCACCCGTAAACTGGCGATCGCTTCCGGGTCGGCCCAATCCACCTCTAGGCGCTCCACCGACAACTCGGCCAACAGAGCTGCTGACGCGGGTCGGGTGTAGAAGGTGGCCAAGAATTTGCGATCACCGATTAACTCCCCGAAGAGCCGCCCAACCAGGCCGGAGGAGTTCGGGTCGTCGACTATCTCTCCCGCGGTGCGGCACAGGATTTCGAGCGCTCGCTTGGCACCTACAAAGCTGTTCATGGCCCGCAGCAGCCTTCGGCCCACTCCGAAGATGGGCCAGTAGTTTACCTCCAAGATGTCCTGCCATATTTCCAGTACCCGAAGCTGATCCAGCTCGTTGTCAGCCATCATCTGCGATGGCGTTGGTATCTCCGGATGATGTTTCGCAATGTGAAACTGGAACAGCACGGCGTTGAATAGGATCGCCATGGCCATGCGGTTGGTCTGCTCCCCCGACTCTTGAGCCAGCACCTCCCCAAAGGCATCGGCTGTGCCCACCCCTTCAGTAGCCTGAGCCGCTGCAGCGGTCAGCCGCGCCTGCAACAACTCGGCCACAGGGCCAGCATCAGCGCCATCGGCCCCCGCTCGGTCGACGAACGCGGCAAACTCTGCAAGCCTGCCCTCCAACCAACCCGATTCAGGGAATCTAGCCTGGGCGCCTTCGCCGTTTACCGACCACATGGCCCACTGGAACGTGATCTCGGTGAATGCGCCTTGGGCTAGCTCCTCATCAGAGAAGTCATTGAGCCGCTCCGGGCTTCTCATGCCGACAACCACTCGAACTGCGCGATCATCCTTGGCCCACCGCGTCCCGAAGTGTCCCAAGCACTGCTGCTCCAACTGCCTGGCAGGGACACTGGCATACTTGTTCTCTACGAGAACTCGCTCTCGGCCCGGCGCATCCACGGTCAGATCGGGCTGTTTGGCTGAGCCGACCAGCTTGCTGGCGCGCTCCGCTTGCACCACCGACTGCGGATGGCATCGCCCGATGGCCGCGGCAATGGCCGCGTTCAGCGCCTTCTCATCTCGGTGCTCAGCGGGCGGCATCGTCCGATTGTACGAGGCAGCCATGACAGCTTGGTGCAAAGGTCCAATGCCAAAGCAGGCTGTCAAGAGTCCTGAACGCAGCAGATTCCGTCCCCAGCAGCGAATCTCAAGCGCCGGGGTGGTACAAAACGGCTATGGCTCAGACCACTTTCGGAGACACAACCATCAACATCGGCGGCGACCTCCCAGCGGTGGGAGCGGCGGCGCCGGCATTCACGCTGACGGGCGGCGATCTGTCCCCGGTCACGCTGGATGGCCTGTCCGGCCGTAACGTGGTTCTCAACATCTTCCCCAGCATCGACACCAGAGTGTGCGCCGCCAGCGTGCGGGCGTTCAACGAGCGGGCCGCCGGTCTCGACAACACCACCGTGATCTGCGCCTCGATGGACCTGCCTTTTGCCGGCTCCCGCTTCTGCGGTGCCGAGGGCATCGAGAACGTGACCATCGGCTCCATCTTCCGCAACCGCGAGTTCTTGGACGACTACGGCGTGGAGATGGTGGACGGCCCCCTTTCCGGCCTCACCGCCCGGGCCGTGGTGGTCATCGCCCCTGACGGCACTGTGGCCCACTCCGAGTTGGTAGGCGCCATCGCCACCGAACCCGACTACGACGCCGCCCTCGCCGCCTGCTCTTAACCGCGTTCGCCAACTTCGGCGAACTGGGCGATCAGGACTTGCTGCCTCGGCGGAGAACCTCGCGGATCCTCTGTCCTACGGGTTCGCGCGGCGATTGCTGGGCTGCTTCGGCATCTTCTAGCTCTTGCACCACGTCAACCCGCTCTAGATAGCTGGACAAGAACGACTGGATAGTGGCCGCGGCGGGCAGGGCCAGCAATGCACCCACCGCCCCCAGCAGCAGGCCTCCGGCGATCACCGAGCCGAACGCCACGGTCACATGGATTTCCATGGTGTGGGCGGTCACCTTGGGCTGAAGCAGGTAGTTCTCCACCTGTTGGTACACCACGATGGCGATCAAAATGGCCAGGCCCGTAGATGGCCTGTCCAGCAAACCGATTATCACCGGCAGCGCCCCGGCAATGTAGGTGCCGATAACCGGTACAAATTGCGATACCAAGCCCACCCACATCGCCATCGGCACCGGGAAGGGGGCGCCCACCAGCCAGAAAACCAGCCAGTGGACCAAGAACGAGACAACCGCCAGGATCAGCCGGCTGTAGATGTAGCCCCCGGTCTTGTCAATCGCCAGATCCCAGATGCTCAGCACAATGCGCTGGCGCTCGGGCGGTAGCAGTGAGCAGATGTTGCGCCGCAGCTTGGGCCCCTCGGCCACCAGATAGAAGGTGAACAGCACAATGGTCAGGATCTGGAACAGTACCTGCAAGACGGTGGCTCCCAAGTTGACCAAATTGTCGGCCAGGCGGGCGGCCAGGTTGGCGACCGCCCCGCCCTCCTGGAACTCGTCGAGCAGGCCCTGGGCATCGATTTCGATGTCGAAGGCGTCCTCCACCCAATCCTCGATGTCGTTTATGTAGCCGGGAGCGTCGTCGGCGAATTCGCCGATCTGGTCGGCCAAGACCGCGCCGATGGCCCACAAGAACACCCCCAGCGCGGCCAGCACCGCTAGGAACATGATTCCGGTTCCCACACCCCGCCGAATTCCCATCCGCTCCATCCGGTTCACCGCGGGTTCCAGCGCGAACGAGACGAAAAACGACACCAGCACGATCACGATCAGCATTTTCAGCTCCGCGATCAGCCATCCCAGCACGTACAGCCCGCCGAGAGCTGCGGCCCCGGTCAGGATGGCCCGAAAAAGCCAAGGGGGAACTTTGGGGGAGGGTGTTTCCTCGGACGAAACTTCGTCCACAGTTGCACGCTAACCGTCGCCTTTTGCCCGGTCGGGGATTTGGCCAATCCCCAGGCAGCCGCTATCCTTTCTATTTCGTGCCGGCCCCGGTCGGCGCTGTTCGTGTCAAACGACGTCCGTCTAGGCCTGCAAGGTGCAATCACCCTGCTCCAGGAACCGGGCGGCACAACCGAAGCCCGCTCCGCCGGAAAGACCCACTCGCTGGGTCTGCACCCGTGCGGAGCGTTCGCGTGAAGGCAGGTTCGCGGTGGTTGCCAAGGCGATTGTCGGCGAAAAATTAGGAATGACCCAGGTATGGGACGAGAACGACCGCGTCGTGCCCGTGACCGTATTGCGGGTGGAACCCTGCCGCATTGTGCAGGTCAAACGCCCCGAGACCGATGGCTATTCCGCGCTCCAGGTGACCTTTGGAACCCAGAGCCCCGACCGGCTGACCCAGCCGGAGCGAGGCCACTTGGCCAAGGCCGAGGTCGCTCCCGGCCGCACCCTGGTTGAGCTGCGCCTAGACGACGTGGGCACCTACGAAGCCGGGCAGGAGATCGGCGTCGACGTGTTCGACGGGGGTGAGCTGGTAGACGTCACCGGCGTCAGCAAGGGCAAGGGCTTCACCGGCGTCATGAAGCGGCACAACTTCAGCGGGCAAAAGGCCAGCCACGGCGCCCATAAGGTCCACCGCAAGCCCGGCGCTGTGGGCCAGTGCGCCACACCGTCGAGGATTTTCCGCGGCAAGAAGATGCCGGGACGAGCGGGGGCCGAGAAGGTCACCACTCTCAACCTCCAGGTGGTGAGGGTGGACAGCGAGAACGATTTGATCCTGGTGAAGGGCTCGGTTCCCGGCCGAAGGGGAGCAACCGTGTTGATTCGCAGCGCAGTGAAGAACGGTGCGAAATGACCACCGTCACCGTGCGCAATCCCTCCGGCAAGAAGACCGGGACCGTGGATCTGGATCCCGAAGTGTTCGACATTGAGCCCAACGTGGCGGTCATGCACCAGGTGGTCACCGCCCAGTTGGCCGCCCGGCGCCGGGGAACCCAGAGCACCAAGACCCGTTCTGAAGTCAAGGGCGGCGGCGGCAAGCCGTGGCGCCAGAAGGGCACCGGCCGGGCCCGTCACGGATCGACCCGCAACCCGCAGTGGCGTGGTGGCGGGGTTGCCCTCGGCCCCAAACCCCGGAGCTACCGCCAGCGCACCCCCAAGAAAATGGTCCGCTTGGCCCTGCGGTCGGCCCTGTCCGATCGGGCTCGCGACGAGAAAGTGGTTGTGGTTGACCACTGGCGGTTTGAGTCCCCCCGCACCAAGGATGCCCTCGCTGCGCTTAAAGCATTGAAAGCGGACGGTCGGGTGCTGTTGGTAGCCGAGCGCGATGAGTCTGAGGTGTGGAAGAGCTTCAGAAATCTGCCAAAAGTCCATCTCGTCAGCCCCGGAGAGTTGAACGCCTACGACGTACTGGTGTCCGACGTGGTGGTGTTCACCCTCGAAACTCTGCCGACCGCCGTCGCTAGTGAACAGGATGCCGACGAAGCCGACATGGACGAAGAAGGCACGGACCAAGAACGCATGGACCAAGAGGAAGAGTCATGAAAGACCCCCGCGATGTCGTGCTGGCCCCGATTGTCTCTGAGAAGTCCTACGAGTTGCTCGAGTCCAACGTCTACACCTTCCGGGTCCACCCCGAATCTTCCAAGCCCGAGATCAAAGACGCCATTGAGACCCTGTTCGATGTCACCGTCGTCAAGGTCAACACCATGAATCGCAAGGGCAAGCGCCGCCGCAATCGGCGCAGCCCCACCTTCGGCCAAAAACCCGACACCAAGCGGGCATTGGTCACCCTCGCCGAAGGCGACCAAATCGAGTTGTTCGATGTCTGAGGCAGGTCATGGCAGTACGTAGACGCAATCCCACCAGCCCCGGCCGCCGCTTTCAGACGGTGTCGGACTTTTCCGGTATCACCACCACGAAGCCGGAGCGGTCGCTGGTCGCCAAAAAGACCAGCACCGGCGGGCGCAACAACCATGGCCGCAAGACCTCCCGCCACCGAGGCGGAGGCCACAAGCAGCGGTATCGGGTCATCGATTTCAAGCGGGCCAAAGACGGCGTTCCGGCCACGGTGGCCTCAGTGGAATACGACCCCAACCGCAACTGCCGCATCCTGCTGCTGCACTTCCATGACGGGGAGAAGCGCTACGTCTTGGCTCCTGAAGGTGTCGGCGTGGGCGACGTTTTGCAGAACGGTCCTGGATCTGAGATCAGGCCGGGCAACGCCCTGCCGCTTCGCTACATCCCGGTGGGTACCACCGTGCACGCAGTGGAACTGAAACCGGGCGGCGGCGCTCGCATGGCCCGCTCCGCCGGAGCCAGCGCCCAGCTCGTAGCCAAAGAAGGCAGCTTCGCCACCATCCGACTGCCCAGCACCGAGATGCGCCGAGTGCCCATCGACTGCCGGGCCACCGTGGGATCGGTGGGCAACGCCGAGGCCGAGCTCATCAAGCTGGGCAAAGCCGGCCGATCCCGCTGGAAGGGAGTGCGGCCGCAAACCCGAGGTGTGGCCATGAACCCGGTGGACCACCCCCTGGGCGGCGGCGAGGGCAAATCCTCCGGTGGACGCCATCCCGTGTCGCCCTGGGGTCAGGCCGAGGGTCGCACCCGCAACAAGAAGAAGAAGTCACAGCAAATGATCGTCCGACGGCGCCGTACCCGCGGCGGACGTCGCTAGGGAAAAGACCGAAAGGAGGGACCGCACATGCCCAGAAGTTTGAAGAAGGGGCCGTTCGTCGACGGCCACCTACTGCGCAAGGTTGACGCCCTCAACGACCAGAACACCAAGCAGGTCATCCGGACTTGGTCCCGCCGTTCCACCATCATCCCCGACATGGTGGGCCACACCATCGCCGTTCATGACGGGCGCAAGCACGTGCCGGTGTACATCACCGAGTCGATGGTGGGCCACAAGCTGGGCGAATTCGCCCCCACCCGTACATTCCGAGCCCACGCCGGCCAAGAGCGGGGAGTCCGTCGCTGATGGCTACGGTCACCGTGGACAACGAGACCCGCCCGGGAAGCCGGGCTGTGGCCAAGTACGTGCGCTCATCGGCCTTCAAGGTCCGCGAGGTGCTCGACTTGGTGCGAGGGAAGTCGTATTCCGAGGCTCGGGAGATTCTGACCTTCTCCGAGCGGCGCATCTCCGACGCGATCGCCAAGTGCCTCGACTCCGCGGTGGCCAATGCCGAGCACAACCACGAGCTCGACGGCGACGAGTTGTATGTCGCCGCCTGTTATGCCGACGAGGGTCCTACCCTGAAGCGCTGGCGGCCTCGGGCCCGGGGCCGGGCCACCCGCATCCGCAAGCGGACCTGCCACATCACCGTGGTGGTGGCCCGCTACTCCGATGAGGAACTGGCCGCCATCGACGCCCGCTTGGCCCTAAAGGGCACTGGTCGCCGCAGCTCGGCCGCCGAGGCCCGACGCCGGCGGGTGGCAGCCAGCCGGGAGCGCGACGCCGAGCGGGCCGAAGACCACGACCATGACGAGGAAGACCTCGAAGCCATGGACGAAACCGATGTGGTCGAAGACGACATTGAGGACGTCGAAGATGGCGAAGACGAAGCAGTCGCCGAAGCCGACGATTCCGAAACCGACGACGACGATGGCGAAGACGAAGCAGTCGCCGAAGCCGACGATTCCGAATCCCAAACCGAGACCGAAGCCGACGTCGAATCCGACGAGAAGGAATCCTGATGGGCCAGAAGATCAATCCTTACGGATTCCGACTCGGGGTCACCACCGACTGGAAGTCGCGCTGGTTCGCCAATCGCCGAGAGTACGGCGACTTCATCATCGAGGATTGGAAGGTACGCGACTACTTGATGTCGGAACTGCCCCATGCCGCCATCAGCCGTATCGAGATCGAGCGCACCCGTGACCGGCTCCGGGTCGATGTCCACACCGCCCGACCGGGAATCGTCATCGGTCGCCGGGGCAGCGAGGCCGATCGGCTCCGCAACGGCCTGGCCAAGATCACCGGCAACAACCGGGTGCAACTCAACATCCAGGAGATCAAGCAGCCCGAACTCGACGCCGCCCTTATCTCCCAGGGAGTGGCCGACCAGCTCGCCAACCGAGTGGCTTTCCGGCGGGCTATGAAGCGAGCGGTGCAGAATGCGCAGAAGGCTGGCGCTCTCGGCATTCGGGTGCAGTGCTCGGGCCGTTTGGGCGGCTCAGAGATGGCCCGCACCGAGTGGTACCGAGAGGGCCGCGTACCCCTGCACACCCTCCGGGCCGACATCGATTACGGCTTTCGCGAGGCCCACACCACCTACGGCCGCATCGGGGTAAAGGTATGGATCTACAAGGGCGACATCCTCCCCTACAAGACCCAGGCCGAGGACAAGATCAGCCGAGAGGCGGCCATGGCGGTGGGCGAGGCATCCGGCACGCAAAAGCCCCGAGCCGTGGTGTCCTCGGCAGCCGCCCCGCGCCAGGGCGAAGTTGAGCGCACCGAAGAGGCCGAAGAACCCGCACCCCTCATCAAAGAGGCTGATCCAGAATTCGAGAAGCTGCTTGAGGAGGAGGAAGACATCCTCCGCACGACTCGCGAGCACCGCGAGACTCCTCACTTCCGACCCGGCGATGGAGACTGACCAGTCATGTTGATGCCCAAGAAGGTCAAGCACCGCAAGCACCATCGAGGCCGGACAAAGGGCATCGCCAAGGGTGGCACTGCTGTCACCTTTGGCGAGTACGGCATCAAGGCCCTTGAGCCGGGATGGATCACCGCGCGCCAGATCGAGGCCACCCGTATCGCCATCACCCGGCACATCCGTCGGGGCGGCAAGGTGTGGATCAACATCTTCCCTGACAAGCCGGTCACCGAGAAGCCCGCCGAGACCCGCATGGGCTCGGGCAAAGGCAACCCGGAGCGATGGGTAGCGGTAGTGAAACCCGGCCGCATCCTGTTCGAGCTCTCCTACCACGACCGTGAGGTGGCCAAGACGGCCATCGAGCGGGGAATCCAGAAGCTCCCGATCAAAGCTCGGTTTGTCGAGCGCCAGGAGGGGTGATTGCCATGGCCCGCAAAGCAACCTGGCAGAACCTGAGCGACGCCGATCTCATCGAGCGGATCGACGAAGCCAAAGACGAAGTATTCAAGCTCCGCTTCCAAATCGTTACCGGCCGCTTGGACAACACTTCCCGCCTCAAGCAGGCCAAAAAGGAAGTGGCTCGAGCCATGACCGAGCTGCGGATGCGGGAAATCCAAGCCTCGGAGGCGCTGGACGCTGAGATGGAGGAGGCCGGCAATGGCTGACCCAACAACCGAAACGGCTGATGCGGCCTCAATGGATGCCGAATCGCAGCCTGCTACCCGGCCCAACAGCCGAAAGGTGCGGGAGGGGATGGTGACGGCTGTCTCCATGGACAAGACCGCGGTGGTGGTCTCCACCGATCGCGTCCGCCATCGCCGATACAACAAGACCGTGCAGCGCACCACCCGCCTGTATGTCCACGACGAATCCAACGAGCTCGCGGTGGGCGACAGGGTGCGGGTTCAAGAAACCCGTCCCCTGTCCAAGACCAAACGGTGGCGGCTGGTCGAGATCTTGGAGCGTGCCCGATGATCCAGCAAGAGACCAGGGTCAAGGTGGCCGACAACTCCGGAGCCAAAGAGGTGCTATGCATCCGAGTTCTGGGTTCGTCCCGGAAGCGCTACGCCACCATCGGCGACGTGTTCGTGGCCACTGTCAAAGACGCCATGCCCGGTGCGCAGGTTCGCAAGGGCGATGTGGTGCGCTGCGTGCTGGTAAGGGCCAAGAAAGAGAAGCGCCGCAAAGACGGCTCCTACATCCGCTTCGACGAGAACGCCGCTGTGCTCATCAACGAGCAGCAGCAGCCTCGGGGAACCCGCATCTTCGGCCCGGTTGGGCGGGAGCTGCGTGACAAGCGATTCATGCGCATCGTGTCGCTCGCACCGGAGGTGTTGTAGCCGCCATGAAAGTCCGCAAGGGAGATCGGGTCCGAGTGCTCAGCGGTAAAGACCGGGGCAAGGAGGGCGAAGTCATGTTCGCCTACCCGGCCAAGGGAACGTTGATCGTCGACGGCGTGAACATCGCCAAGAAACACCAGGGGCCCCGCCAGGGGATCATGCAGACCGGCATCATCGACAAGGAGATGCCCATCAAGGCCTCCACCGTGGCCGTAATCAGCCCGGCCGACGGCCGCCCCACCCGGGTTGGGTACCGGTTTGACACCGATGGCCGAAAGATCCGGGTCTGCCGACGCACCGGGGTGGATCTGTAATGGCTGCCACCGCCACCGCTCCCCGGCTGCAAATCCTGTACCGCGAAGAGGTCCGCGACCAGCTCAAGGAGCAGTTGGGGCTCGACAACGTCATGCAGGTGCCCCGATTCGAGAAGATCGTGGTCAACATGGGTGTCGGCGAAGCTGTGGCCCAGGCCAAGCTGCTCGACGGCGCGGTGGCCGACCTGACCACCATCTCCGGCCAGCGCCCGATCATCACTCGGGCCAAGAAGTCCATCGCTAACTTCAAGATCCGCGAGGGGAACCCCATCGGGGCCAAAGTCACCCTTAGGGGTGTTCGCATGTGGGAGTTCCTAGACCGGCTTATCAACCTGGCCATCCCCCGCATCCGGGACTTCCGCGGCCTTTCGCCCCGCTCCTTCGACGGGAACGGCAACTACTCGTTCGGAGTCACCGAGCAGCTCATCTTCCCCGAAGTCGACTACGACTCCATCGACACCATCAGAGGTATGGACATCACCATCGTTACCACCGCAAGCAACGACGAAGAGGGTCGAGCGCTGCTCGAAGCCTTCGCGTTCCCATTCCAAGCCGAGGGGCAATAACTCAATGGCAAAAAAGGCGCTTATCCAGAAGCAACAGCGAACGCCCAAGTTCAAGGTGCGGGCCTACACCCGCTGCCGCCGCTGCGGTCGGCCTAGAGCCGTGTACCGCAAGTTCGGCCTGTGTCGAGTGTGTCTAAGGGAGCTGGCCCACGCCGGCGAAATTCCCGGCCTGACAAAGGCGAGCTGGTGAGGTGATGCGACTGTGACCATGACCGACCCCATCGCCGACATGTTGACCCGTATCCGCAACGCCAACACGGCCATGCGCGACGAGGTCAAGATGCCGTCCTCCAAACAGAAGGTGGCGCTAGCCGACGTTCTGAAGCAGGAGGGCTACATCCGCAGCTTCCAAGTTGCCGAGGCCGAAACCGGCCCCGGGCAAACCCTCACCATCGACATGAAGTACTCCGAACAGCGGGAGCGGGTCATCTCGGGTATCACCCGGGTGTCCAAGCCCGGCCTGCGGGTGTACTCCAAGTCGGACAGAATCCCCCGAGTGCTGGGCGGCCTTGGTGTGGCCATCGTGTCCACCAGCAAAGGCCTGATGAGCGACCGCGAGGCTCGACGCCGCCGTATGGGCGGCGAAGTCGTCTGCGTGGTCTGGTAGGAGGCCTGCGGTGTCACGAGTAGGAAAGAACCCGATCCCGGTTCCAGACGGTGTGGATGTGGCCATCGACGGCGCCCACGTCACCGTCACCGGTAGCCGCGGCTCGCTGGAGCACGATCTACCCGAGGTCATCTCGGCCCGGATCACCGACGGTTTCGTTGTCGTCGAGCGCGCCGATGAGGAACGCAATACCAAGGCCCTGCACGGATTGAGCCGCTCGCTGCTGGCCAACATGGTCACCGGCGTCAGCGATGGCTACCGCAAGGAACTGGAGATCGTGGGCGTTGGCTACCGGGCCATCCCCCAAGGCGCCGCCAAAATCGAGTTGCAACTGGGGTTCAGCCATCCGGTGCACGTAGAGGCCCCTGACGGCGTGACCTTCGAGGTGCCCAACCAAACGAGTATCCATGTGCTGGGAATCGACAAGCAGGCGGTTGGTCAAGTAGCCGCCGACATTCGGGCCATCCGCAAGCCCGAGCCCTACCGGGGCAAAGGCATCCGCTACGCCGGTGAGCGGATTATCCGCAAGGCCGGGAAGGCCGCCAAGTAGTAGAGCTGGGAATCGACATGAGCAGCGTAAAGCACAAGCATCAGAGCCGGGTCCGGCGCCATCGCCGGGTTCGCAAGAAGGTCCAGGGCACCGCCGAGCGCCCCCGCTTGGCCGTGTACCGGTCCAATCGCCACATCATCGCCCAGGTCATCGACGACACCTCGGGCCACACCATTGTGTCGGCCTCTACCACCGAGTCTGAGCTGAAGTCCGGCCCGACCGGGAACATTGCCGGTGCCGCGGTGGTGGGCAAGCTCATCGCCGAGCGGGCCAAAGAGCAGAAAATCACCGCGGTCGTGTTCGACCGGGGCGGCTTCCGCTACCACGGACGAATCGCCGCCCTGGCTGACTCAGCCCGAGAGGCTGGACTGGAGTTCTGATGACTGATACCTCAACCTCAACACCAACCGGCGACGGTCAGCTACGCGACTCCCGGGTCATCAATATCAACCGGGTGGCCAAAGTGGTCAAGGGTGGACGCCGGTTCTCCTTCACCGCCCTGGTGGTGATTGGCGACGGCGCAGGACGCGTCGGCCTGGGCTACGGCAAGGCCAAAGAGGTGCCTCTGGCTATCCAAAAGGGCACCGAAGAGGCCCGGCGCAACCTGTTCCGGGTGCCGTTGGCCTCGTCTACAATCACCCACCCTGTGATTGGCGAGATGGGCGCGGGACGGGTGCTGCTCAAGCCGGCAGCACCGGGTACCGGTGTGATTGCCGGCGGCGCCGCTCGAGCCATCCTCGAGGAGGCCGGTATCGGCGACGTTTTGTGCAAGTCACTGGGCTCCCCCAACCACATCAACGTGGCTCGGGCCACCATCGCCGGACTCAAGGCCCTCAAACGCCCCGACGAGGTAGCCCGCCATCGTGGGATTCCCGCCGACGAGTTCGTGCCCGCTGGACTGCTTGCCGCCTACCGGGAATCGGAGCGCCAGTCTGCGGCTGCGTTGGCGGACGACGAGGAGTAGTCGCCATGGCAATCAAGGTCACCCAAACCCGTTCTCGAATCGGCACCCGGCCCAAACAGCGCGGCACGCTGCGGGCTTTGGGCCTGCGAGGCATCGGGCAGACCAACACCCTGCCGGATGCCCCCGAAATCAGGGGGATGATCGACAAGGTGTCCCACCTCATTTCTTGGGAGGAGACCGAGGAGTCATGAAGGTCCACGATCTGAAACCCGCTCCGGGATCGCGCAAGCAACCCCAGCGCAAAGCTCGGGGTATCGCCGGCAAGGGCGGCAAAACCGCCGGCCGAGGCACCAAGGGACAAAGGGCCCGGAGCAAGATCCCCGTCGGGTTCGAGGGCGGCCAGATGCCCTTAGCCCGCCGAGTGCCCAAGCTGCGGGGATTCAAGAACCCGTTCCGAGTGGAATACCAGGCCATCAATCTGGACGTCATCGAAGCCACCGGGCTCGACGAGATCACTCCCGAGGTGCTGCACGAGCACGGACTCCTACACAAGGGCGCCCTGGCCAAGGTGCTGGGCCGCGGCGAGTTGTCCCGGGCCGTCACCGTCAAAGCCCACGGATTCTCCGAGTCGGCAAAGGCGGCCATCACCGCCGCAGGCGGTAGCGTTGAGGTGTTGCCCAAACCCTTCACCGGCCGACCGCCGGCCAAGGGCAACGCCCTTACCAACCGATAGCCGAAGCCCGACTGGGTCAAAGGAGTAGGAATCGCAGTGCTCACCAGGGTTTTCAATATGTTCCGGGTGGCCGACCTGCGGAACAAGATCCTGTTCACCCTGTCCATGCTGGTGATATTCCGCCTCGGTGTCGCCATCCCCTCCCCTGGCGTTGACCTCGATGCCGTAGACCAGCTCCGCAACCAGGCCGATGCTGGCGGCGTCACCGGGCTGTTGAACTTCTTCTCCGGCGGCGCCCTGGCGCAGTTCGCCATATTCGCCCTGGGCATCTTCCCCTACATCACCGCGTCCATCATCATGCAGGTGCTGGGAGTGGTGATCCCCCGCATCGAGCAATGGCAGAACCAGGGCGCGGTCGGCCAGCGCAAGATCACCCAGTGGACTCGGTACTTGACCATTGCCATCGCCATCATCCAGGCCACCTCCTTCTCCTTCCTGTTCCACAACGGCGGAGGCGGCTTCAGCCTCACCGGAGGCAACGCCAACCAGGCCATAGACTTGCTGCCCAACTTCACTGCCCCCCGGGTGTTCCTGGTGGTGCTCACCCTCACCGCCGGCACCGCTCTTTTGATGTGGATGGGTGAGCTCATCACCCAAAAGGGCATCGGCAACGGCATGTCGCTGATCATCTTCGCCTCGGTGGTCTCCACCATCCCCAACCAGTTCTCCCTGGTGAAGGCGTCTTCGGGCTGGGGCGCGGTCTTCGTAATCGCCCTCATGTACTTGGGACTTCTGGTGGCCATCGTGTTCGTGGAGAACGGGCAGCGGCAGATTCCGGTGCAGTTCGCCAAGCGGGTGGTGGGCCGGCGCATGGCCGGCGGCCAGAGCACCTACATCCCGCTGAAGGTGAACCAGTCCGGCGTTATCCCCATCATCTTCGCCAGCTCGGTGCTGTATCTGCCCATCCTGTTGTCGGCCGTGCTGCCCTCCGACTCCAACCCCGACCACAACACCTGGGGTGAGAGCGTCCAAAACTGGGTGAACACCAATCTGGGCGACCCCGCCGACACGGTGTATCTGGTGGTCTTCGCCCTGTTGATCGTGGGATTCGCCTACTTCTACACCGCCATCACCTTCGACCCGGTCAAGCAAGCCGACCAGATCCGCAAGCAGGGCGGATTCATTCCCGGCATCCGACCGGGTCGCCAAACCGAGCGTTACCTGGGCCGCATCCTGTCCCGAATCACATTGCCCGGTGCGCTGTTCATCGCCGCGGTGGCCGTCATTCCCGCCATCGCCCTTTCCCAGTACATACCCTCCCAGAGCACCGCGGCTTATAGCTTTAGCGGCATCTCTGTGCTCATTGCCGTAGGCGTGGCTCTGGAGACCATGAAGCAGATCGACAGCCAGCTCATGATGCGAAACTACGAGGGCTTCTTGAAGTAATGCCGCTGGTGCTGGTCATTTTGGGGCGTCAGGGGTCGGGCAAGGGCACCCAGGCCTCGCTGCTGTCCGAGCGCTATGGGGTGATCCACATCTCCACCGGCGACATGCTGCGAACCGCGGTAGCCGCGGGCACAGAGCTGGGGCTGAGGGCCAAAGCGGTGATGGATGCCGGCGACCTCGTCGGCGACGACATCATGATCGGCATCGTGGACGAGCGCCTGGCTGCCGCCGACATCGGAGCCCACGGCGTTCTGCTCGACGGCTTCCCCCGTACCACCGCCCAGGCCGACGCCCTCGCCCAGATCCTGGGGGGAACCGGCCCCGATCTGGCCATCAATTTGGACGTTCCCATTGCCGAAGTCACCGAGCGGATGCTGGCCCGAGGCCGGGCCGATGACACTGAGGAGGCCATCGCCCGCCGGCTGGAGCTCTACGAAGCCGAGACCGCTCCGCTGTTGGCCTGGTTCGAGGATCGGGGTTGTCTGTCCGTGATCGACGGGTTGGGCACCGAAGACGAGGTGTTCGCCCGTCTCAACAAGGCGATCGACGCCCTTTAGTGCCACTCAAGCCCACCAGCCGGTTTGTCCCCATCGATATCGCCCGATAGCATTGCCATTCGGCTCAAATAGTGGGCCGTTATTCGCGCGGTTAGCCGCACCAGCTTGCCAAGTCGTCAGGAGAGGTCGCCCTTGGCGAAAAACAAGGAAGACGCCATCATCATGGAAGGGACGGTCACCGAGTCCCTTCCCAATGCCATGTTCCGAGTTGAACTCGAGAACGGGCACAAGGTGCTGACCCACATCTCCGGCAAGATGCGGATGCACTACATCAGAATCCTCCCCGGCGACCGGGTCCAAGTGGAATTGACTCCCTACGACCTCCAACGGGGCCGGATCACCTACCGATACAAGTAGCCCTAATGCCAATAGACACAGCGCTCAACGGATCAACGAAAGGTACGCCGTGAAAGTCCGACCCAGCGTCAAGAAAATCTGCGACAAGTGCACGGTCATACGCCGTCACGGGCGCGTACGGGTGATCTGTACCAACCCTCGCCACAAGCAAAGGCAGGGCTGAACCATGGCCCGTATCGCCGGCGTCGACATTCCCCGGGAGAAGCGCACCGTTGTCTCCCTGACCTACATATACGGCATCGGGCCGACCCTGGCCCGCCAAGTATGCGCGGAAACCGGAGTTGAGGAGAGCGCCCGTCTGCGCGACCTCACCGACGAAGAGGTTGCCCGTCTGCGCAACTTCATCGAAGGCAACCTCCGGGTGGAGGGCGACCTCCGCCGCGAGACCAGCCAAGACGTCAAGCGCAAGATGGAGATCGGCTGCTACCAGGGCCTGCGCCACCGCCGGGGACTCCCCGTGCGGGGTCAGCGCACCCACACCAACGCCCGCACCCGCAAGGGACCGAAGAAGACCGTAGCCGGAAAGAAAAAGGTGATGAAGAAGTGAAGCAGGAAAGGAATTACCGCTAATGGCCAAGCCATCAGCCGGAGGGCGTCGACCCCGCCGCCGAGAGCGCAAGAACATCTCCTACGGGGTAGCCCACATCAAGAGCTCCTTCAACAACACCATCGTGACCATCGCCGACCAGCAGGGCAACGTCATCTCCTGGGCATCGGCTGGCAACGTCGGTTTCAAGGGATCCCGCAAGTCCACTCCGTTCGCCGCCCAGATGGCCGCCGAGCAAGCAGGGCGCAAGGCCATGGAACACGGCGTTCGCAAGGTAGACGTGCACGTCCGCGGACCGGGATCGGGCCGCGAGACCGCCATCCGCTCGCTCCAGGGGGTGGGCATCGAGATCACCGGCATCAAAGACGTCACCCCCATTCCCCACAACGGCTGCCGCCCGGCAAAGCGGCGAAGGGTCTGATCATGTCTCGCTATACCGGTCCGCGATCTCGGGTTTCCCGCCGCCTAGGCGTGAATGTTTGGGGCACCAAGGGAGAGACCGTCGCCTTGGAGCGGCGCCCCTATCCCCCGGGCGAGCACGGAAGATCCCGGCGTCGGGGCAACGTCTCGGAATATCTGCTCCAGCTTCAGGAGAAGCAGAAGGCTCGCTACACCTACGGCCTCACCGAGCGCCAGTTCCGCAACATCTTCAAGGAGGCCGCCCGCCACAAGGGGGTCACCGGCGAGAACATGCTGCGGTTCTTGGAGTTGCGCCTCGACAATGTGGTGTACCGCCTCGGGTGGGGTGCCACCCGGCCCCAGTCCCGCCAGCTCGTCTCCCACGGCCACATCAATGTGAACGGCCGCCGGGTGGACATTCCCAGCTACCGACTCCGCAAAGACGACGTGATCTCGCTGCGGGACAAGGCCCGGGAGATGATCGTGGTGGGGTGGAACCTCGATGTACTCGACCGAACCCCGCCAGCCTGGTTGACCCGGGCCGACGACGGCTTCGAGGCCTCCGTAAGAGATGTCCCGCTGCGTGAGCAGATCGATGTGCCTGTTCGAGAACAGCTCATCGTCGAGCTCTACAGCAAGTAGGCCGGCTGGCCTCTTGCCATTCAAGACCATCAATTGACCAAGTTGAACAACACCATTCCTAAAACTGAGGGAGCCGGATCATGCTGGTGATGCAACGACCCACTGTCGAAACCGTTACCGAGAGCGAGGACAACCGCCAGAAATTCGCCATTGGCCCACTGGAGCCTGGCTTCGGGCACACTCTTGGCAACTCCTTGCGCCGAGCCCTGCTGTCGTCGATTCCCGGAGCAGCCGTGATCCGGGTGCGGTTTGACGACGCTCTCCACGAGTTCGACACGATCAGCGGTGTGTCCGAGGACGTTACCGACATCATCTTGAACCTGAAGGATCTTGTGCTTAGGTGCCACAGCGAAGAGGCGGTGGAGCTTCGCATCGATCAGCGGGGTCCCGGAGAGGTGACCGGGGCGAGCCTGGCCGTCAATCCCGATGTCGAAGTGCTGAACCCCGAGCTGGTGGTCGCCCGACTGAACGACAAGGCCCGCCTGGCCATGGACATAACCGTCTCCCAGGGACGGGGATATGTATCGGCCGAGATCAACAAATTGGACTCCACCATCGGCGTCATCCCCATCGACTCCATCTTCTCCCCTGTGCGGCGGGTGGCCTACAACGTGGAACCCACCCGGGTGGAGCAGTCCACCGAGTTCGACCGTCTTGTGCTCGACATCGAGACCGACAGCTCCATCACCCCTCGAGATGCTTTGGCCTCCGCAGGCGCAACCCTGCGGACCCTTGTGCAGTTGGTGGAAGAGATGAGCGACGAGCCCCAGGGGCTGGCCATGGCGGAGGCGGGCAGCGCTCCTGCTGGAGCGCCCGACCTGGACCTCCCGATCGAAGACCTGGAGTTGTCCGAGCGACCCCGCAACTGCCTCAAGCGCGCCCAGATCAACATGATCGGCGAGCTGCTGGCCCGAACCGAAGACGAGCTGCTGGCCATCACCAACTTTGGCCAGAAGTCGCTGGACGAGGTCAACGAGAAGCTGGACGAGCGGGGCCTCGCGCTGGCCGGCCCCCGCTCGTAGAACAGGCAACGCCATGCCCGGACGACCACGCAAAGGACGCCGTTTCGGCGGCAGCTCACAGCATCAGAAACTGATGATGGCCAATCTGGTCGCATCGCTGATCGCCGCTGAGGGCATCACCACCACCGAGGCCAAGGCCAAGGCCATGCGCCCGGTGGCCGAGAAGCTCATCACCAAGGCCAAGAAGGGCGGGAGACACAATCACCGCCAAATCCTGGCCCAGCTGGGCGACCCGGAGATGACCGACAAGCTCATGGTGGACATCGGCCCCCGTTACGCCAACCGGCCCGGCGGCTACACCCGCATCCTGAAGCTGGGACCCCGCTACGGCGACAACGCCCCCATGGCCCGCATCGAGCTGGTCTAGCTATACAGCGGCCGTGCGGGTTCGAGCGACGGTCGCCTACCACGGCGGGTCGTTCCACGGGTTCGCCATCAACAGAGGGGTCCGCACGATTGGCGGCGACCTTACCGAGGCCCTCACCCGTTACTTGCAACAGCCAGTGGAGCTGACCTGCGCCGGTCGTACCGACACCGGCGTCCATGCTCGGGCCCAGGTGGTGAGCTTCGATGCCCCTGACGACGCCGACCTTTTGGGCATGCGCACCGCGGTCAACCGCATGTTGGCCCCGGCCATCGCCATCCGATCGGCAGATGCCGCCCCCGAAGGATTCGACGCCCGTTTCGACGCCGCTAGCCGCACTTATCGCTACACAGTTCTCAACCAGGAGGTGCCCGATCCGTTCTTGGCCTCCACCGCTTGGCATTACTACCGCCCGCTGAACGTCGACGCTATGAACGCCGCCGCCGCCGCAATCGTGGGCAAACACGATTTCTCCTCGTTCTGCCGCCGTCAGCACACCGCCGACGGCAATGAGAAGTCCCGGGTGCGCGTCGTCCACCGGGCTACCTGGAGTGCAGCCGATGAAGCACTGCTGCGCTTCGAGATAGAGGCGTCTTCTTTCTGCCACCGAATGGTCCGCTCCATCACCGGTGCCTTGGTGGACATCGGTGCCGCCCGCCTCCCTCCCGAAGCCATGGCCGCCATCTTGGCCGCCAAAGACCGCTCTGAAGTCCCCAACCTGGCCCCACCCCACGGGCTTTGCCTGTGGTCGGTTACCTACTAGTGGATTGTTGGCCGCGACACTGGCCGGGGCAGTTGTCAGTACACCGGTTGGGGCCGTATCATTGCCTTTCCCGGGATCGCGTCTGAAGGAAAGCCGATGCCCACTTACTCGCCGAAAATCAAAGACATCGAACGCGCGTGGCACATCGTGGACGCCGAGGGTCTCATTCTCGGCCGCATGGCTACCGAAGTGGCCCGCGTGCTGCGAGGCAAGCACAAGCCAACGTTCACACCCCATCTCGACACCGGCGATCACGTGATCATCGTGAACGCCGACAAGGTGGTGCTCACCGGAAGCAAGACCACCGACAAGCAGGTATACCGCCACTCCGGCTATCCCGGCGGCCTGCGCCAAACCAGTTACGGACACCTGTTGGAGACTCAGCCGGCCGAGGCCGTCCGCCGGACGGTGAAGGGGATGCTCCCCAAGAACCGCCTTGGCCGCCAGATGCTCCGCAAGCTCAAGGTCTACGCCGGTCCGATCCATCCCCATGAAGCCCAGCAGCCCCAGCCCTTGGAGATTGCCGGGGCTCGATCCCACATCGGAGAGTCTTGATGACCGTCCCCCTGACCCAGGCCACCGGACGGCGCAAGCGAGCCGTCGCTCGCGTCCGATTCCGCCCCGGCACCGGCCAGGTGACCGTCAACGGCCGCAAAGATGAGGACTACTTCCCCTCCCGTAGCCACCGGATGGCTTACATGGAGCCCCTCCGGATCACCAACACTGCCGAGATGTACGACGTTGATGTCACCATGCATGGCGGCGGGGCCAACGGCCAGGCCGGGGCTCTGCGGCTGGGCATCTCTCGCGCCCTGGTGGAATTGGATCCTGAGATGAGGGACGCCCTCAAGCAGGCGGGATTCCTGACCCGCGACGACCGCAAGAAGGAATCCAAGAAGTACGGCCTGAAGAAAGCCCGCAAGGCGCCTCAGTACTCCAAGCGCTAAACAGGATGCCCGCGGGACCGACCTCCAAGCGCTAAGCCCTTCTCGTGCTGCGCTTCGGAACCGACGGTGTTCGGGGTCGAGCCTACGACGAGCTCCATCCCGACGACGTCGTCCGACTGGCCCAAGCGGCTGCCGAGGTGATGGCCCCGACCGGCCCGGTCGTCATCGGCCGCGACACCAGGGCGTCGAGCCCCGATTTTGCCGACTCCCTGATCACCGGGTTCAGTGCGGTCGGGGTTCCTACCCTCGACATGGGGGTGGCCCCCACCCCGGCAGTGGCGTGGACCGCCGCCCGGGACCACACCCCGGGCGCCATGGTCTCTGCGTCCCACAACCCGTGGCCAGACAACGGAGTGAAGCTGTTCGGTCCCGGAGGCCGAAAACTGGGCGACGAGGTACAGGCGGCCCTGGAGTCGGTATTGGCCGACCCCAACCGAAATTGGGCTCCCGATCCCGCCGGTTCAAAGCTGACCGCCGATGCCTCCGAATTGCTGCACGACTATCAGACCGCGGTGGCCGCCACCGCCGACTTCGACGGCCACGGTCTCCGCGTCGTGGTGGACGCAGCCCACGGCTCAGCCACTGCCGCGCTTCCCAGCCCATTGCAGGCCCACGGTGTGGCCGTGACGGTCATAAACGCCGAACCCGACGGCCGCAATATCAATCACCGTTGCGGATCCACCTTCCCTGAAGCGGTGGCCGAGGAGGTCGTCCGGCAGGGCGCCGACTTGGGCCTCACCTTCGACGGCGACGCCGACCGGGTGCTGGCCGTGGACCACACCGGCGAGTTGGTGGACGGTGACCAGATCATCGCCATCTGCGCGGTAGACCGCCGCCAGCGGGGCCGCCTCCCCGGCAACACCGTGGTGGTGACGGTGATGACCAATTTGGGCTTTCACCGGGCCATGTCCCAGCGGGGCATCAACGTGGTGACCACCCCAGTGGGAGACCGCCACGTCTGGTCGGCCCTCCAAGACGGCGACTGGGCGCTGGGCGGTGAGCAGTCGGGCCACGTGATTTTCCCCACCTTGGCCAATACCGGCGACGGATTGGTCACCGCCTTGCAGCTCCTTCAGGTTGTCGCTCACCGAGGCATTCCCCTGAACGACCTGGCCGCAGAGGCCATGACCAAGATGCCCCAAGTGCTCCACAACGTGGCCACCGGCCCCAACTCCATCGACGAAAACCGCCTGAACGCCGCGGTGGCTGCCGCCGAACAGACGCTGGGCACCCACGGCCGAATCCTGGTCCGCCCCTCCGGAACCGAACCCGTCATCCGAATCATGGTCGAAGCCGAAACCTCCGAGATCGCAGAATCCGTCGCCACCGAAGTCGCCAAGGCGATCGGCATCTGAGCCCACCGGCGCTCGGCAAGTCATTTCCCAACCCGCCCACTAACCTTGGGGGAGATGTGCGGCATTGTCGCGGTGGTACGGCGCTACTCACAGCGTGTTCCCCCGACCTCGGCCGAGGTCCTCGACCTTTTGAGCCCGGTGGTCGTTTCTTTGCGCGACTTGAGCGGCGCAGATGACCTGGCCAAACACATCGAGGCCGGGGCCCAGAACCTGATCCGAACCGACCATTTGCTCCAGGGCACCCCTGGACTCCAGGCGTTGCTGGCCGAGAAAACGCTGCGGGCCACAATCCGGGCGACCCTGAACGAGATCGACCGGCTGATCAGCGCCTTTGAAAGCGATCTCGACCGATCCGCCGGTGACCGGGCCAATGAGGCGGTCAACGCTGCGCTGATCCATTTGAAGGACGCCTTTTGGGCCATCGGCAACGACCGGCTGAGCACCGCCGACGCGGTGGCTGCCTTGGCCGGGCCTACGGCCCGCGAACCTGCCCTGGCCGCGTTCAGCTCAGTGCAGATCGCCCTGTCGGCGCTAGACCGGTTGGAAGTCCGAGGGCGGGACTCGGCGGGACTCCACATCATGGTCAGCGGTCACGGCCTCGACCCCTCAACCCCAGCGGTGGCTGCGGCACTGGCCGAGCGAGCCGCCGATCCCCTGTTCCGGTCGGGCTCGGTGCGCTGGGCCGACAACTCCCTGAGCTTCGTCTACAAGGCCGCCGCCGAGATCGGCGAACTCGGCGACAATACCGCCGCACTGCGAGCGGCCGTCACCGCCGACGAGCTGCTAGCCGCCGCGGTGGACGCCGAAGCGGCTTCTGCGGTGGTCATCGGCCACACTCGCTGGGCCAGCGTGGGGATGATCAACGAAGCCAACGCCCACCCGCTCAACTCCGAAACGATTGAAGGCCCCGACAGGATCTACACCATTGGAGCTTTGAACGGGGACGTCGACAACCACACCGATTTGGTGGCCCAGCATGGTCTGGCCCTCGATCCCGGCATCACCACCGACGCCAAGGTCATCCCCACGCTCTGGTCTGCCCGGCTGGACGGCTCAGACCGCGCCATCGACGTATTCCGAGGCACCGTCGCCGACCTCACCGGCTCGGTGGCCATCGCCGGTCAGACCGCGGCCAACCCCGGCCAACTCCTGCTGGCCCTGCGGGGCAGCGGCCAAGCCCTCTACATCGGCGCCGCCGAAGACGCTTACGTGGTGGCCAGCGAGCCCTACGGACTGGTTGAACAGGCCAACCATTACCTTCGCATGGACGGTGAAACCCCATCTGATCCCGACAACGCTGACGCCAGCCGGGGTCAGGTGGTGGTTCTCAACCGCGACCACGCCGGGGACTTGGCGGCCGTGCAGCGTTTCTCTTACGACGGCACGCCGCTGCCGGTGGCCGCCGCCGACATAGCCGATGCCGAGATCACCACCCGCGACGTCGACCGCCGGGGTTTCCGCCACTATCTGCTGAAAGAGATCACCGAATCGCCCGAGTCGTTCCGCAAAACCCTGCGGGGCCGAATCGTCAGCACCAAGAGCGAATCGCACACCCCAACCCTGGCAGTGAAGCTGGGGGCCGAGACACTGCCCGACTCCCTGGTGCAGCGGCTGGCCAGCGGCCAGATCGTCAACTTCATCGTCATCGGCCAGGGCACCGCCGCGGTGGCCTCCCACAGCTTGGCCCACTTCCTGCGTCATGAACTGCCCCTCCACCACGTCACCTCGGTTCAGGCCACCGAGCTGTCGGGGTTCGGCTTGAAGGCCGATATGAGCGACACCCTGATCATTGCCATAAGCCAATCGGGCACCACCACCGACACCAACCGCACCGTCGATCTAGTTCGGCGCCGGGGAGCAGCGGTCATCGCCATCGTCAACCGGCGCAACAGCGATCTGTGCGACAAGGCCGACGGGGTGCTCTACACCTCCGATGGCCGCGACGTGGAGATGAGCGTGGCTTCCACCAAGGCGTTCTACGCCCAAGTGGCTGCCGGGGTGCTGTTGGCCGTGGCCCTGGCCGACGCCGTCAACGGGGAGCTTCCGGTCAACCCCCGCCTGCACGAGCGCCGTCAGCAACTGCTGACCTCGCTGCGTGAGCTCCCTGCCGCGATGGCCGATGTGCTCAACCTTCACGATCGCATCGCCGACATCGTCCGCCGCCACGCTCTGGGTCGCACCTACTGGGCCGTGGTGGGCAACGGGCTCAACCGGGTGGCCGCCGAAGAAGTGCGCATCAAGCTCTCGGAGTTGTGCTACAAGTCCATCGCCTGCGACACCACCGAAGACAAAAAGCACATCGATCTGTCCTCCGAACCGCTGATCCTTGTCTGCGCCGCCGGGCTGTTCGACTCCACCGCTGATGACGTGGCCAAAGAGGTGGCCATCTTCCGAGCCCACAAGGCTGCACCCATCGTGATCACCAGCGGAACCGAAGCCCGATTCGATGCCGCCGCCGAAGTCATCGCCACCCCTACCACTGCCTACCCTGAGTTGGCTTTCGTTTTGACCACCATGGTCGGACACCTTTTCGGCTATGAGTCGGCGCTGGCCATCGACGAATTGGCCCAGCCCCTGCGGGAGACCCGGGCGGCCATCGAAGCCGAGGTGGCCATCAGCAATACTGACATCGATACTGGCACCGACAGCCAGCAATTGCTGGAAAGGCTTCGCTCTCAATTTACCCCCGCGGCCCAGCAGTTCTTCCAAGACCTGCGCCAGGGCCGCTACAACGGATGCCTCGAAGCGGGCACCGCGGCCGAAATGGCCTCTATGTACCGCTACGCGTTAGGTATCGCTCCGCTCGATGCCTACCAACTGGAACGAGGTCGAGTGGGCACCCCCGCGGTGGTGCTGGAAGACCTAACCGCCATGCTCACCGTGGCGGTCGGCGAGTTGACCCGACCGGTCGACGCCATCCGCCATCAGGCCAAGACCGTCACTGTGGGTATTTCCCGGGCCGAAGAGTCGCTGCTGGAGCTGCCGCTGATCCGGTCCGTCCTCGACGCCGGCGCCTCCCGCCACCAGCTCAGCTACCAAACTTTGCGCACGCTGACCGCCCTCGACTCGGCGGTGGACGAAGTCACCGGATATATCCGTTACGGCATCAGCGGCGACCCGGAGGCCCCCAGCACCACCATCCATGTGATCGACCGGGGCGGCATCACTGTGGGACTGGCCTCTCGCACCGAACGCGACCCCACCTTGCGGGGCAGCAAGCACCTCGTGGCCGTCGAGCGACAGGTTCGAGCGGCGCGGGGCCGCTCCGATGGTAGGACCATTGTGCTGATCCCCGAGGTCAAAGACCGCCAAACCACCGGGCTCACCCTGCTGCACGTGCGGTTCAAGCCCAGCCTCTCACCAGAGGCGGCCCAAAGAGTGCTGGAGGGCTATCGGAACCGATTCGCCGCCTTGCGCGATGAGGTCACGGAGACCGAACCCGACTTCCGCCTCGACCGGCTGGGCGACATCACCACCGAAGCTCTCCTGCTGGAGCCAGTGGCGGAGCTGGCCGACCGCTGGCGGCCATGATCCCCATTGTCACGCCAACCGAGATGGCAGCCATCGACGCGGCCGCTCCCGAGCCGGTTGAAGAGCTGATCGAGCGGGCCGGTGCCGCGTTGGCCCGAACCACCTTGGACATGCTGGGGGGAAGCTACGGACGACGGGTGACCGTGTTGGCCGGCAAAGGCAACAACGGCGCTGACGGACGGGCGGCGGCTCGGCGTCTGAAACTCCGAGGCGTGCGTGTGGCTGTGATCGACGCCGCCGACGCCCCGGCCTCCTTGCCCGCCGCCCACTTGGCCATAGACGCGGCCTACGGCACCGGCTTGCGTCGGCCGTATTCCCCACCCGCCATCCCGGCTTTTCTCGATCGCCCCGGCTGCTCGGCGCCTGTGTTGGCCGCTGATATCCCCTCCGGGGTGGATGGTTTGACCGGGGAGATCCACGGCCAGGCTTGGACAGCCGAGCAAACCGTCACCTTCGGAGCGCTCAAGCCGGGATTGGTTCTCCATCCCGGCGCACAGCATTGCGGCCAGGTCACGGTGGCCTCCATCGGACTCGACATCTCGGCTGCCCGTACCCACATGGTCACCGCCGACGATGTCAGCAGTTGGCTGCCTGTCCGGCCAGCCGAAGCACACAAATGGCAGACTGCCTGCTGGGTTATCGCCGGGTCACCGGGCATGACTGGAGCCGCCCACTTGGCCGCCACGGCGGCGATGCGAGGCGGATCGGGCTACGTCCGGCTGAGCACCCCCGGCCTCACCCACGATCCGGTAGCGCCCACCGAAGCCGTTGGCTGCCCGCTGCCCGCCGACAATTGGGGCACGGCGGCCTGTGCCGGCGACCTCTCCCGATTCAAGGCCATGCTGGTGGGACCTGGGCTGAGCCAACAGGCCAACACCGTCGAGTCGGTCCGCGATCTGATCGCCAAGGTGCAACTGCCCCTGGTGGTCGACGGCGACGGCCTCAGCGCTCTGGGGACAGATGCGCCTGACGTGCTCATCCACCGCACTGCCCCCACCGTGTTGACTCCCCACGACGGCGAATACCGCGTCCTCACCGGCTCGGCCCCCGAATCCGACCGTTTCGCCGCCGCCCGCTCGCTGGCCGCTACCACCGGCGCCCACGTATTGCTAAAGGGCCCCACCACCGTGGTGGCAGCCCCAGACGGCGACGCATTGGCCGTTGCCAACGGCGACGCCCGGCTGGCCACTGCCGGCACCGGCGACGTGCTGGCCGGTCTCATCTGCGGCCTGCTCAGCGCCGAAGTCGAGCCCATGAATGCGGCCGCGGCCGCAGCCTGGCTACATGGGCAAGCGGCCAACACCCGGCCCGCTGGTGGGATGGCGGCGTCTGATCTACTTCTCGCCCTGCCCAAGGTGTGGGAGGCCGCCGCTCAGCAAGAGGCGACTCCATGAGACCTACTTGGGCCGACATCAGCCTGGAGGCCATCGCCCACAACGCCAGGCTGTTGGCCGAACTGGTCCACCCGGCCGAGCTGTGCGCAGTGGTCAAGGCCGACGCCTACGGGCACGGCATGATCCCGGTAGCGCGAACCGTCGTGGAAGCGGGCGCCTCCACGCTGGCGGTGGCTCTGGTGGACGAGGGCCGCCAGCTTCGTGAGGACGGTATCGAAGTCCCCATCTTGTTGTTGTCAGAGCCCCGCCCCTACGAGTTTGCCGAAGTGGTAGAGCATCGGCTCATCCCCACGGTGTACCAAGGCGAGGGCTTGGCTGCGGCCGCAGCCGCCGCAGCAGCTGCCAACGAGCGGCTGCCCGTCCATCTCATGGTCGACACCGGCATGTCCCGGGTCGGTGCCCCGCCTGCTCAGGTGTTGATGCTGGCCGACGCCATCGCCGAGCGCGACACGCTGGAACTGGCCGGCGTGTGGACCCACTGCGCGGTTGCCGATGAGGCCGAGAATCCATTTACCGCTTACCAGATCGAGCAGTTCAACCATTTGCTGTCCCGACTGCGACTTGCCGGCCACCAGAACTTCTGCCGCCACCTGGCCAACTCGGCCGTGTCCATGGCCCAACCAGCCGGTCGCTTCGACATGGTGCGCTGTGGAATCGCCCTCTACGGCATCCCCCCGTCCCCGGCAATGGACGGCTGCCTACCGCTTCAGCCCGCCATGACCGTTCGCACCGAAGTAGCCATGGTCAAGACCATTGCCGCTGGCACGCCCGTGTCCTACGGCCACCACTACACCGCGCCCGGCGACACGCAGCTGGCCACCATTCCCATCGGCTACGCCGACGGCTGGACTCGGCGCCTCGGCCTAAACGGAGGCGAGGTGCTGATCGGGGGTCGGCGACGCCCCATCGCCGGAGTCGTGACCATGGACCAGACAATGGTGGACTGCGGCGTCGGCCACCCGGTGTCGTCCGGCGATGAGGTCATCCTGTTGGGCCGCCAAGGCGATGAGGAGATAACCGCCACCGAGATTGCCGAGCGCCTCGACACCATCGCCTACGAAATCGTCTGCCAATTCGGCCCCCGCGTCCCCCTGCGTTTTAGCTAAACAGCAGGTCCCGCCGCCACTCCACCGGATAAGAGCGAACTAGCGAGACGGCGGTATGGCGTTGGGCAACCCCACGGTGTACTCGGGGTTGGTGTCGTTCATTATCGACTCGGTGCGGGCCGCGATCCTCTCTTTGAAGTCGGGGTGCGGGAAGATCCAGAACTTCTCGTCGCGCACCGCGTCGAACACCAGCTCCGGGATCTCCGCCGGGTCGGTGCCCTCGTCGATGGCGTCGATCAGGGCTCGGTGGAAGGCAGCCGCCTCAGCGTCGGCCGACATGGGGCCGCAGGTGTCGTCATAGGTGTCGGGGCGGTTGCGCTCGGCCCGGAAGATGCCGGTGGCCACCGGACCGGGGCACAGACACGACACCCCGATGGGTGCGTCGATGATGTCGAGCTCCCGATGGAGCGACTCGGCAATGGCCACCGCCCCGTACTTCGAGGTGGAGTAGGGGCCCAGCAGCCCCCCAGCGGTGAGCCCGCCCACCGAAGCGGTAATGACTACGTGGCCGTCTTCGCCCTTGTCCAGCATCCGGGGAATGAAGCTGCGCACCCCGTGGATCACCCCCCACAGGTTCACATCCAGCACCCAGCGCCAGTCGTCCACGGTGTTCTCCCAGGTGAACCCGCCAGTGAGCACTCCGGCGTTGAGGTGTACCAGGTGGATGCCGCCGAACCGCTCCAACGCCGCGTTGGCCAGAGCCTCGTTGGCGTCGGGGCTGGTCACGTCGGTCAGCATGAGCTGGGCGTTCTCCAAGCCGCCCACCGTCTCGGCCAACCCGGCCTCGTCGATGTCGCCGGCCAAAACGTGCATTCCTTCAGAAGCGGCCTTGCGCACCATGGCCCGTCCCATGCCGCTGCCTGCCCCGGTGATCACCGCCACCTTCCCAGCCAAGTCCTTCATGCCAGCCCCCTTCGTGGTCGAATCCAAGCACCGCCATAATGGCCCATCAAGATATTCCCCGTCCCATTTTCCTCGAACGCCATCAATGTCGGCCCACTGTCCGGATGGCTGTCTCCACCGCCGCTGCGGCCATTAGCCGAACAAGTCCGAAATCAGCCTCCACTTGGCCGGTCGCTCCCACCACCAGTGCGTCTCCGTCGCCATCGGTGTGCGCCGGCAGCAGCGCTCGGGCCATGCCGCTGTGGCCGCTGCGGGCCACCCGATAGCAGCCCACCTTGTCAAGCGCCGCGTTGGTGGCGAGGACCCCGATGGTTGTGTTGGTGGGGGTCAGGGGATCTTCCTCAGCAGCAAAGGGGTCGGCCGGCCGATGCTCGTAGGTGCCGCCCACCAGCGCGTCCACCACGGCTCCGTCGTTGATCGCCCCCGAGGCGTTCACCGCCACCAGTGCGCCCACCAGCACATCGCCCACTTGGAGCAGCGCTCCACCCAGCCCCCCCGGCTTACGGTGTTCCGCACCTCGCCACTTGTTCATGGTGGCCCCGGTACCGGCCCCTACCCGTCCCCGAGGGGGGTGCCCCTCTTGAGCAGCTTGGGCGGCGGCGTAGCCGGCATCGGGTTCGGGACGCACCGAGCCGTCGCCCTCGGCCAGGTCGTACAGCGACAACCCCACCACGATGGGCACCCGGCCGGCCTTGGTCTCAAACCCCCGACCTCGCTCCTCGCACCACCGCATCACCCCGTCGGCCGCAGCCAACCCAAACGCCGAGCCTCCCGACAGCACCACCGCATCCACTTGGGCCACCGTCCGCTCCGGCGCCAGCAAGGCGAAATCCCGAGTGGCGGGCGCTCCCCCCCGTATCTCTCCTGAAGCCGTGGTCCCCTCGGGAAACACCACCACCGTGCACCCCGTGAGGGCCGCCTCATCGGTCCAGTGCCCCACCGACACACCTTCGCCAACTCCCAACATCACCGCCGACCGTACCGCACCCCCACCCTGCCGTCCTATAGAACCCGGAGCGCGATTCGAGCATGTCTCAACGCCCCAAAAGGGGCGTAATCTTGGCTTATGACGTTGACGTTGGGGGCGGTTGCCGCTGAAGCGGCGGGCTGCACCAACTGCGGGCTGGCCCAGGGCCGGACGCAGGTGGTGTTCGGGATGGGCAATCCTGACGCCGATCTGATGTTCGTCGGCGAGGGGCCCGGTGCCGAAGAGGACAAGCAGGGCCTTCCCTTCGTGGGCCGCTCGGGCAAGCTCCTCGATCGGCTGGTGGCCGAGGAGATGGGGCTCACCCGCGATCTGTGCTACATCGCCAACGTGGTCAAGTGCCGCCCTCCCGACAATCGAGACCCCAAACCCGACGAGATCGCCGCCTGCCGCCCGTGGTTGGAGCAACAGGTCGAACTCATCGCCCCAAAGGTGATCATCACTCTGGGCAACTTCTCCTCCAAACTGCTACTGGACACCACAACTGGGATCACCAAGTTGCGAGGCCAGAGCTATCCGATGGGCGACATGATCACAACCAGCGCGGTGGTCATCCCCACCTACCATCCGGCGGCCATTCTGCGAGGCGGCGGCCTCCAAGAGGCCCAGATGCGCTCCGATTTGGTCCGAGCCCGTATAGCGATGAGCAGATGATTCCCATCCGCCCGCCCGAATGCGCCCAGACGTCCCAATGATCCGAGCTCGCAGTCGCTCGCCGGAGGACACCCGAAAACTGGCCGCCTGCTTGGCCGAGTTAGCCCAACCCGGCGACTTGCTGCTGCTGGTGGGCGACTTGGGGGCGGGGAAAACCACCTTTACCCAGGGGTTCGCTGCCGGCCTGGACATCCATGAGCCAGTCACCAGCCCCACCTTCACCTTGGCCCGCGAGTACCACGGGCGGCTGTTGCTTCATCACCTCGACGTCTTCCGGCTCGAACAGGTCTCCGAAGTGCTCGACTTGGGCCTGCCCGAACTGCTCGACAGCGACGGGGTCACCCTCATCGAATGGGGCGACGCCATCCGCCAGGCCCTGCCCAACGACTACCTCGAAGTGGCACTGACCTTCGTCGACGGCCCAATCAACTCCCCTGACGAGCGGGTGGTGGTGCTGTCTCCCGTAGGACCTCGCTGGCAAGCCCGGTCTGACGCCCTGGCTGCCGCGATTCGCCAGTGGATCGGGGAGCCCCCGTGTTGATTCTGGGCATCGAATCGGCCACCCAGCAGGTGGGATGCGCCCTCGGTGGGCACGAGGGGGTGCTGGCTTCGGCTCACAGCGCCCGGGGTCGCCGCCACGCGGAGAACATCGCCCCCCAAATACAGTTCGTGACCCGCCAGGCCCGGGTCGAGCTCCAGGATGTGGGATGTGTGGCCGTGGATCTCGGACCAGGCCTGTACACCGGGCTGCGAGTGGGCATCTCCAGCGCCATGGCCATGGCCTACGCCCTAGGCGTACCGATGATCGGAGTCTCCAGCCTCGACCTTCTGGCCTTTGCCGTGCGCCACACCAACCGTTTGATCGTGGCCGCTATCGACGCCCGACGCAGTGAGCTGTTCTACGCCTTCTACCGCCAGGTCCCCGGTGGGGTCCAAAGGGTGTCTGAGGCCCAGGTGGGCACTCCCGACGATCTGGCCTCCGAGCTGCTGGCCACTAGCGAAGAAGTGCTGCTGGTGGGCGATGGAGCCCGCCGCTACTCGGAGGTGTTCGACGGACTCCAGAAAACCGACATAGCCGAACAGGGTTTGGCCCACCCCTCGGCCGCCTCGCTAGTTCAACTGGCCCATGCTCGGGCCCTGCGCGAGGAGTTCGTCAAGCCGTGGGAGTTGAAGCCGATATACCTTCGGGTTCCCGACGCCGACATCAACTGGAACACCCGATGATCGTTCCCATGACCTCAGGACCCTTGATCCGATGATCGTTCCTATGACCTCAGGACCTTTGATCCGATGATCGTTCCCATGACCCCTGATCATCTGCCTGAAGTCATGGCCATCGACGCCCAGTGCTATCCGGTTCCCTGGTCACGGGAAGTCTACGAGTCGGAATTGGCCCGCACCGATGAGCGGCTCTACGTGATCGCTCATCAAAACCGGCTAGTCGGCCACGCCGGAGTGGCCTTCGAAGAAGACGCAGCCCACATCACCACCGTGACGGTGACCCCCGATTGCCGGGGTCAGGGCATTGGCGCCCGGCTGCTCTTGGCTCTCGCCTTGGCCGCCCGCCGCCGCAACACCAGCCTGGCCCTTGAAGTAGCCGCCGACAACCCCGCCGCTCAATCCCTTTATCGGCGCTTCGGGCTGGCCCCGGTGGGCATTCACCGGGGTTACTACTCCGACATGGGGCTCTCCCCGGATGCCGTCGTGATGCGGGCTGACAACATCCAGCACCCCGACTATGCCAACCGCCTGGTCAAAATCGCGGTAGAACTGGACTGCGCATGACCGTCCTGGATTATCCCGAAGAAGCTCCCGCCATCGTATTGGGCATCGAGACCTCTTGCGACGAGACCGCCGCCGCCGTCGTGTCCGGCCCTTCCGACGTGCTGTCTTCGGTGATCAGCAGCCAGGTTGACCTGCACGCCCGCTATGGCGGGGTGGTCCCGGAGATCGCCAGTCGGGCCCATGTGGAACTGCTCACCCCGGTGGTGGCCCAAGCGGTGATCGAGGCCGGACTCAGCGACCACGAGGTGGAGGCGGTGGCCGCCACCGCGGGTCCCGGCCTCATCGGCTCCCTGTTGGTGGGGGTCAGCGCGGCCAAGTCCTTGGCCTTGGCCTGGGATGTCCCGTTCGTAGCGGTGAACCACCTGGAGGCCCATCTGTACTCCTCCTTCCTGGAGGAGCCCGACTTGGAGCTGCCGGTTGTGGTGTTGCTGGTGTCCGGCGGCCACACCCTGTTGGTGCTGATGGAGGCTTTCGGCCGATACCGGCTTATCGGCCAGACTCTGGACGACGCCGCTGGCGAGGCCTTCGACAAGGTGGCCCGCTTCATGGACTTGGGCTACCCCGGCGGGCCAGTCATCGACCGGCTGGCCATGGACGGCGATCCCGAGGCGGTGACCTTCCCCCGCCCCATGTACGACGACGGTTATAACTTCTCCTTCAGCGGCCTCAAGACCGCGGTGGTCAACCATGTGCGAACCCACGAAGACCTTGTCGTGGCCGACATCGCCGCGTCATTCCAGGAAGCGGTGGTCGACGTGCTGGTGTACAAAGCCAGCAAGGCCGCCGAGGAATTCGGGGCCAAGGGCCTGTGTTTGGCCGGCGGGGTGGCGGCCAACTCCTCCCTGCGGGAGCGCTTGCTAGACGCCTGCGTGGCCGCCGGAATCAGCGGATTTCTGCCCAGCCGCTCCATGTGTACCGACAACGCGGCCATGGTGGCCGCCGCCGGGTGGCAGCGGCTCCAACTCGACGGCCCCTCGCCGTTGGACACCGGCGCCGACCCCAACCTAGCCCTGCCCTTTATCTCGTAGTCCTGAGTTGGCCTCAAGGCGGCTCAACCCCTACTCTTAGCACTCGCCTATTGAGAGTGCTAACGCTCAAGTCAACCGAATATTTGGAGGCCAAGATGGCGCTACAGCCCCTTGATGACCGAATCGTTGTCCGCCCCGGTGAGTCTGAAGAAATGACTGCCAGCGGCCTGGTCATCCCCGACACTGCCAAAGAGAAGCCCCAGCAGGGTGAAGTAATCGCCGTAGGACCGGGCAAGCGGTCCGACAACACCGGCGAGCTGATCCAGCTGGACGTCTCCGTCGGCGACACCGTGGTGTACAGCAAATTCGGCGGCACCGACATCACTGTGGACGGCGAGGATCTGCTGATCCTGTCGGCCCGTGACGTGCTCGCCATCGTCAAGTAGACGCGATGACGAAAATCCTCAAATTCCGGGAGGAGGCCCGCCAGGGCCTCGAGTCAGGCGTCAACCAGCTCGCCGACACGGTCAAGGTGACCCTTGGACCCAAGGGTCGCAACGTGGTCCTCGACAAGAAGTTCGGCGCACCCACCATCACCAACGACGGCGTGTCCATCGCCCGCGAGGTGGAGCTCGACGACAAATTCGAGAACATGGGCGCCCAGCTCATCAAAGAGGTGGCCACCAAGACCAACGACATCGCTGGTGACGGCACCACCACAGCCACCGTGCTGGCCCAGGCCATGGTCCGCCACGGCCTGCGCAACGTGGCCGCCGGCGCCAACCCGATGAGCCTCAAGCGGGGCATCGAGCAAGCCGTGGCCGCCGCGGTGGACTCGCTGGCCGAACAAGCCCAGGACATCTCCCAGAAAGAGGAGATCTCCCAGGTGGCCTCCATCTCGGCCGCCGACCAAGCCATCGGCAACGTCATCGCCGAGGCCATCGACAAGGTGGGCAAAGACGGCGTGGTCACGGTGGAGGAGTCCAACACCTTCGGCATGGAGCTCGACTTCGTCGAGGGCATGCAGTTCGACAAGGGCTTTCTGTCCCCCTATTTCGTGACCGACGCCGAGCGCCAAGAGGCCGTTCTCGACGAGCCCTACATCCTGTTCAACCAGGGCAAGATCAGCTCGGTGCAGGATCTGCTCCCCGTGCTGGAAAAGGTCATGCAGACTGGCAAGCCGCTCTTGATCATCAGCGAGGACGTGGAGGGCGAGGCCCTGGCCACCCTGGTGGTGAACAAGATCAGGGGCACCTTCAACTCCGTGGGCGTAAAAGCCCCCGGCTTTGGCGAGCGCCGCAAGGCCATGCTTCAAGACATGGCCATCCTCACCGGCGGCCAGGTGGTGGCCGAAGAGGTAGGGCTCAATCTCGACGGCGTCACCCTCGATCTCTTGGGCACCGCCCGCAAGGTGATCGTCACCAAAGACGACACCACCATTGTGGAAGGTGCGGGCTCCAAGGCCGACGTTGAAGGCCGCGTGGCTCAGATCCGCCAGGAGATCGACAACACCGACTCCGACTGGGATCGGGAGAAGCTCCAGGAGCGCCTGGCCAAGCTGGCCGGCGGCGTGGCCGTCGTCCAGGTGGGCGCCGCCACCGAGGTGGAGCTCAAGGAGAAGAAGCACCGGATCGAGGATGCGCTGTCAGCCACTCGGGCCGCCATCGAAGAAGGCGTGGTCGCCGGGGGCGGCACCGCCCTGCTGCGGGCCCGCCCGTCGGTGGCCAAGGTGGTCGACAACCTCAGCGGCGACGAGTCAACCGGCGCCAAGATCGTGCTTGAGTCGCTGAGCGTGCCGTGCTCCCTCATCGCCTCCAACGCCGGCTTCGAGGGCTCCATTGTGGTGCGCGACGTCGAGGACACCTCTGGCACCATCGGGTTCAACGCCGCTACCGGCGTCACCGAAGACTTGGTGGCTGCGGGCGTCATCGACCCCGCCAAGGTGACCCGGGCCGGCTTGCAGAACGCGGCTTCCATTGCCGCCATGCTGCTCACCACCGAGTGCCTGGTGGCCGACAAGCCCGAGCCCCCCGGCCCCCCGATGCCCCCCGGTGGCGACCCCATGGGCGGTATGGGAGGAATGGGAGGCATGGGCGGCATGATGTAGCCACCCGGCAAACATCAACCACCCAAAGAACTGAGCCTGGGGGCCACCATCGCTGCGGAGCGGGGTGGCCCCCAGTTCATTTCAGCGCTTGTCGTAGGTGTGGGCACCTCGGTGCCCGAGAGGGCGGTTGCATCTTTGCCGTGTCCGCCGTCCAACGTGAGGGCATCTGGTGGGCCACCGCCCTGCGGGGAACTCTGGACTAGCGCCGACGGCAGGCGGATCGACTGCTCAAACGGCTTCGGCTATGGGAGCGGCGGCACTCGGAGCCGCCAGAATCATCCGTTTCGGAATCGTCTATGGAGTTGGTTTCTGAATGGGAACAAAATGTCTGGCTAACTGCTGCGAACCGGCTGGTCGGTCCGTGCCTCTCCGGCGCTATCGACATGCTCCGCCACATCATGTGCTGCCGGATTCAAGTGTCGGCGCCGGTCCCACAGCCTTATGAACAGCAGCAGACCGTAGTAGAGCACCAGCCACACCGCTAGAGCAACCAGAACCCACCAGTACCAGACCTCAGCAACACGGCGGGCAATCATCTGCGCCCCGAAAAGCGAAACGAACGCCACAATGAACTCGGTCTTTTTCCGTCTCATGCTTCCGAGTTGCCGGACCATGCTGACACCCTATCAGCGGCTGTCGGTATCGAGACTCTCTTCGACCGCGCAAATTGCACCAGATTCTTTGCGGTTGGGGCAGGTGATTGCGGATCTGTCGGTCTACCGGCCCGGTGCCGACCGGTCTGGGAACCGGTGGGGTCACGAGTCGTCATAGTGTCGTTCTACCCAGCCGTCGGGGGTGCGGTAGTGACATATCCGGTAAGTGGAACTGATCTGTCGGCAGCGGTGGTTGTCGAACACCGGCGGCGGTCCTTGCTCATCGCCTCCGCCCTTGTCGTCGTCGGACTCGGGCACAGGCGTGGCCGTCGGGGTGGCCGCCGGCGTCGCTGTAGCCGTCGCAGTCGGCGCCGAGGCCGGGGCCGCCTCCAGAGGCCACCTATTGCACGCACCGGTAATCGACCTATTGCTACCAAGTGTCGTCGCAAGCCCAGCAGGCCCAGAGATCCTCCGAACGATCTCTCTGGCACTTCCCCTGAGAAAAGCAGTTACGGCGCCACCAGACACACCGCTGATAGTGCCCGTGCCCTCTGGGTTGCAGACCGCGGAGTACATGCCCCGGGCCAGCACCTTGGTCGTTGCCATCGTGCCCCGACCAACGACGGCGAGAGCCCTGAGGGTCGCCGGCAAGTCGAGCGTGCGCTGGTCGATGTCCTCGCCCCGGTAATAGTCGACCAGGTCGCGGATCAAAGACCCATAGAGGACTCCCTCCCTCAGAGCCGGCGTGGCAATCGTCGCCTTGTCTGCCGCCTTCAGCACCTCGCCTATGAAGGTGTCCAAGTTGCTGCCGAACGAGCGCACAGCAGCGGCCACATCAACAGAACTTGTCCCAGCCGGTGGGTAAACCAACCCAAAGCAGCCAGCAGTGTCGGCATGCCGTTTCCAATAGATCGCATAACGGGCCATGCTGGGATTCTGCCTGATCTGTTCCTCCGTCGCGATCTTTACTTCTTCGTCGGAACCGGGGCGCCGAGTTGTGGCAGGCAGCGGCGGCGCCTGATATCCAGTGGGGCAAATCACGGATTCGCGTGTCGGTGTCGGCGCGGAATAGCAGCCCTTGGTAGCCGGGTGCCGCTTGGTGCCTTCAGGGCATGGAGCCGGTGCGGGGTCGGGGGTCGCCGTGGGGGTGGGTTCGTAGTGGGGGTCGTGGACTTGGCGGGTTCCGGTTCGGGTCTCCGTCGTTGTGTAGGTCTCGGTTCGGGTGCCGGTCTGCTCTTGCACCCGGCGGGTCCGGCCGGTGTCGTAGGTCTCGGTTCGGGTGCCGGTCTGCACTCTCTTGGTCACTCTTTGGTAGTTGTAAACCTGCCGCCACGATGTCTTCGGCGGCGGGCAATAGGTACCAACCTCATTACCGATAATGATGGTCTCGCATGGCAACCGGTAGGTGTACTTCTCCCAATACGGCGACACCCGGACCCGCCCCGTAAAATAGCGGTAGACTGGAACCTCACGCGTTGCCATAATCGGCTCGTCTACCCAGGTGTACACTGGGACCTGCCGGGTCTTCTCCACATCCACCTCATAGGTGTAGGTCTCAATCGTGGGCTCATGGGCCGACGCCGTGGCGGGGAGTAGGGCAGCTGCAACGCAGACCACCATGAACAGGACCATCCCCGTAGCCCCCCTCTGCCTGTTGCGTGCGGCCGGCTTAGCGAATATCTTTGAGCGGTCGAGTTCTGTGGATGCGGACATGGGGCGGCTCCCTGCGACAGTCGGGTACGGGGCGGATATTTGCCTTTATCCGCCGCGTACAGCCCCCCCCCCCCCCCCCCCCCCCCCCCCCCCCCCCCGACAAGGCATCCATCACGCCATCGGGCGCGAGTGCAGCGCCACAGCGGGGGTTTCAGCAATGGAAGGAGGGCGCGGCCGACAGCGGGGCGGCCGTTTGCCGAGTTCGGGCTGGTGCCGGATCTTGTCGATACGCGCCGGGAGAACTAGGTGCCCCGGCAACTCCGACTAGCCGGGCTGTGATCTATTTTCCCAGGTCAGATGGGTGGCGAACCGCCTGTTTCCAGGCTTGGGCCCGGAGGAGTTCCGGGAACCGTTTGACAGGAGCCCCGGACTCAAGCTAAGGAATAAAGGCAAATATCCGCCGCATATAGGCATGCTCGAATGAGTCAATAGCGTGTGGCTGCGGTTTGTTGTGTATGGCGGCGTGTTGCTAGCCCGGCGGGATGGATATAGCAATTTATTGTGACGCGAGGGTGTCTGCGTCCGAGGACATCGAATGCGCCTGCGGGGCCCCTGATGGGGATCCCGGGCTCTTCGGCAATCTAGTTGCGGGGCTTGTCGGCGATGCCTTAGACCGGTTGGTGGCAGTGGGCAGGGCAGCCGCGATTTCTGACAACACCCGCAAGGCCTACCAAACAGGGTGGCGGAGTTGGCACCAGTGGGCGACCCAGCAGGAGGTGGCGGTGTTCCCCGCTGCCTCCGGCGATCTCCTCAGATGGCTGGCCGAGATGTCCGCCGACGGCAAGAAGCCCTCCACGCTCCGCGCCTACCGCTCGGCCGTTGCCCACCGGCACAGCCGAAGTCCCGGCCCGAACCCAGCCCGAAGCTGGGAGGTCAGCCAGTTGCTGGACGGCCTCTCGCGCCGTGCCGCGGGCAGGGGATCCGCCCCGCGCCAAGCCGCGCCCTTGCGGCAGCACCATGTCGAGTTGATCACCGCCACCGCTGACATACCCCGGTGCAACCAGCCCGGCGGGCGCAAAGAGACCCTACGTCAGGCCCGGCGGCGCGCGGTGGTCGACGTCGCCATGATCGCGCTGGCCCACGACGCCCTGTTGCGTTGCGGCGAGCTGTTGGCCCTGACCTGGGCCGACATCGACCTGCCAGCAGACGGCGGTTGCGGCACAGTGCTGATCCGCCGCTCCAAAACCGACCAGCACGGCCACGGCGCAGTCGCCCCCATCTCCGAGTTCACCTGCGCCGCCCTGTCTCGCCTCAGGCCCGCCGAGGCCCGGCCGGGCAACCCGGTATTCAACCTGTCGCCCAACACCGTCGCACGACGCTTCAAAGCCGCAGCCAAAGCAGCCAGCATCGATCCCGCCGACATCTCGACTCACTCGCCGCGCGTCGGCATGGCCCAAGACCTCGCCGCCGCCGGCGTCGACATAGCGGGCATCATGCTGGCAGGCCGCTGGAAAACCGCCGCAACCGCCGCCCGCTACATCCAACACCTCGCCGCGCACCACACTCCCGCCGCCCAACACCTCGCCGGGGTTTCAACCGTACACGGTGAATGCTCGGCGCTTGTCCCGGCCGAAGCGGAACACCGAGAAGTCGGCGTCGAGCGAGATAGCGTCGTGTACGCCCAACCGTTGCATGATCGCCCAACTTGTGCGGTCTACCAGCGAGAAAGCCTGACCGGCGAAGTCCCCGTCGATGCGCGCCGCGACCTCGAGATCGGCAACGATCGCCGGCTCCACGCGGGCGATGCCCAACCGGATCCCATTCACGAGTTGCTCGGCAACCTCGACTCCCAGGCGCCGCGTGGCCAAGAACCACTTCTCGACCAGAACGTGGTCACTGGTCAGCAAAGCGCCCGCAAACTCCTCCAGCCACCGCGCCGCGCAGTCGTGGCCGGCATCATCGACATCGGCCGCGGCGTACCAGGCCGACGTGTCCACATAGACGGTCACCGCCCCCCGTGGAACGCGGCTACCGCCTCAGCGACCGCCGATTGGCCCTCGGCGGCGATGTCTCTCCCGCCCGAGCGTCCGATGCCGATAATCGCCGAAACATCGGCGTTGGTTCTTCCGCCTGCTAGATCCTGGTCAACCAAGCGTCGGATGTACTCCGCCATGGTGATCCCCAGAGATGACGCCTTCTGTTTTACCAGCGCATGTTGCTCGGCTTCCAACGCGATCTAAGTACACATGACGCTACATCACAACAGCATAAAGTGATCCCTGCGACTGGTATCTATGGAAACGGATGTCGCTACTTGAAGCTGCGTGGGCATGGCAAACTGAGGTTGTGACGTCGGCAGAAGCACGCCCGTGGTGGGAACGAATGGTCGAGGTCAGCGCAGAGTCCGACAAGGAACAAGGACCGACGGCACTGGACCCGGGGGAGAAACTCGCTGCGCTGTTGCGCTTAGCAGCACATCTGCCAGTCCGATATAGCGATGAACTGGAGTACCCGGTATTCGGGAAGCGGTGAGCTTGGTGGACAGGTCAGAATCTCCAGTAGACCTCGTCGAACTCATCCTCCGACTGCACGAAGCTCTCCAGGGTGCAAAGCTCCCACACGCGTTCGGCGGCGCACTTGCCTTGGCATGGTGCATCTCAGAGCCCAGGGCCACGGCAGACATAGATCTCAATGTTTTCGTCTCCGTCAACGAGTTCAACCGCGTGCTTGCCGAGCTTCCCGCCGAGATCACAGTGACCACTCGGGAACGCCACCTGCTTGAGCGGGACGGACAGGTGCGGCTTTGGTGGGCGGGAGTGCCTATAGATCTGTTCCTGGCAACCTCCGATTACCACGATGCAGTGGGTGGGCGCATAGTTTTTCGTCCGTTCGCCGGGGCTGACATTCCATTCTTGGCATGCCGCGATCTCGCCGTATTCAAAGCCTTTTTTGACCGCTCGAAGGACTGGGTGGATATCGAGCAGATGGTGTTGGCCGATTCTTTCGATGTCTCCGATGTGATTGCGGAACTCAGCGAACATCTTGGACCCGACGATCATCGCATCGCACGACTGGAAGCACTGCGCAAACAGATCGCCGACAGCGCCTAGGACTGGGGCCGGTGCTACCGCCCTTGAGAAATTCCCGGCCTTCACCGGTCTCCACCTCAATGCATCACAGATCCGTCGGCCACAATGACATCCATGGCTGACCGACCCAATCACATGGACCCCGAAGAGTTCCGCCAGGCGGGTTACCAAGCGGTGGACTGGGTGGCCGATTACATGGCGCGCCTCGGTGATCTGCCGGTGATGGCCGATGTCGAACCGGGCCACATTCGGGGCAAATTGCCTGCTGAGCCGCCGACCCGCGGCGAGGATTTCGCTGATGTGTTGGCCGATCTCGACCGGGTGATCCTGCCCGGCTTGACCCACTGGCAGGCACCGGGCATGTACGGCTATTTCCCGGCCAACACCAGCGGCCCTGCTGCGTTGGGCGAGCTGATATCGGCCAGCCTGGGAGCTCATGGAGCCATGTGGACCACGGGGCCTTCGGTCACCGAGCTAGAGCAACATATGTTGGACTGGCTGGTCACTGCCCTTGGCCTGCCCGAGGCGTTTCGGGGCAATGGCGTGATCACCGACGGTGCCTCTTCCAGCACCCTGTGCGCCATTCTCGCTGCTCGGGCGAAAGCCGGAGGCAACGAGAAGCTCGACCAGATGGTGGCCTATACCTCCGACCAGGCCCACTATTCCATCGCCAAGGGGCTTCGGGTAGCAGGTATTGCCGACAGCCGCATTCGGCCAATCGCCACTACCCCCGACTACGCCATGCGGGCCGACCACTTGGCCTATGAGATTGTCAAAGACCGAAACGACGGACTGATCCCCTTCTTCGTGGGCACTACCGTGGGCACTACCTCCACCACCGCCATCGATCCCATACCCGAATTGGCCTGGGTGGCATCCAATTTCGATGCCTGGATCCATGTAGACGCCGCTTTTGCCGGCACCGCCGCGCTGTGCCCGGAAATGCGATTCCTCAACGCCGGTTTGGAAGACGTCGACAGCTACCTGTTCAACCCCCACAAGTGGATGCTCACCAACTTGGACTGCTCGGTGTTCTATGTGGCCGACCGAGCCGATCTCTTGAACGCCATGGCCGTTGAAGCCGAGTATCTGAGCGAAGGCACCGCGGCGACATCCACCACCGACTCCGAGCATGAGACAGTGGACTACCGGGACTGGACAGTGGCGCTCGGTCGACGCTTCCGGGCACTAAAGCTCTGGTTTGTGATCCGCCACTACGGCACCGAGGGGCTCCGGGCCCATGTTCGCCGCCACATTGCCTGGGCATCCGACTTGGCCAACTGGGTCGAGGCTGACGACCGATTTGAACTGGTCGCCCCCCAGGTGCTCAGCCTGGTGTGCTTCCGCCACACCGACGGCGACGAGGCCGGTCGCCGCATCATGGACACCGTGAACCGGTCCGGTCGAGCCTTCATGAGCCACACCACCCTCGACGGCCGCTTCATCCTCCGGGTGGCCATCGGCAGCCCCCAAACCGAGCGCCATCACATCGAAGAGCTCTGGAATCTGATCCAATCTGCCGCCTGATTTAGCCTTGCTCCTGGTGAGGGAGTAAATCCCCCTATGGCAAGCCGCAAGGCTTTAGAATTCTTGGTTTCCAAGCAAAAGGGGCGTCGCGATGGCCGAGGTTGAGATCGGGCTGGGCAAGACCGCACGGCGGGCGTACGGGTTCGACGACATCGCCATCGTCCCCACCCGCCGCACCCGCGATCCTGAGGATGTGAGCATCGCCTGGGAGATCGACGCCTACCGCTTCGACCTCCCCCTCATGGCCTCGGCCATGGACGGCGTGGTCAGCCCCGAAACCGCCATCGCCATCGGGCAACTCGGCGGCGTGGGGGTGCTCAACCTCGAGGGGCTCTGGACCCGCTATGAGGATCCCGAGCCAGTCCTCGACGAGATCGCGTCCCAACCCCCCGAGAAGGCCACCCTGCGGATGCAGGAGCTGTACGGCGAGCCCATCAAGCCCGAACTGGTGGGAGAACGCATCCGCCAGATCAAAGACGCCGGGGTGATCTCCTGTGCGTCGGTCACCCCCCAGCGCACCGAGCAACTCGCCCCCCACATGCTGGCCGCCGAGCTCGACCTCATGGTCATCCAGGGCACGGTGGTCACCGCCGAGCACAAGTCCAAAAACCACGAGCCGCTGAACCTCAAGCAGTTCGTCCGCCGCCTGGAGATCCCGGTGATCGTGGGCGGCTGCGCCAGCTACGACGCCGCCCTTCACCTCATGCGCACCGGCGCCGCCGGCATCCTGGTTGGCGTGGGGCCGGGCCAGGCCTGCACCACCCGGGGGGTGCTGGGCATCGGGGTGCCCCAGGCCACCGCCATCGCCGACGCCCGGGCCGCCCGGATGCGCCATCTCGACGAGACCGGGGTGTACGTCCACATAATCGCCGACGGGGGCATGGCCACCGGGGGCGACATCGCCAAGGCCATCGTGTGCGGGGCCGACGCGGTGATGATCGGCTCCCCTCTGGCCGCCGCCCACGAATCGCCTGGCCGGGGCCACCACTGGGGCATGGCCACTTTCCATCCCACTCTTCCCCGGGGCGCCCGAGTGCAGACCTCCCCCCGGGGAACCTTGGAGGAGATTTTGGTCGGCCCGGCTCGGGAGAACGATGGCCGACTCAATCTGTTCGGCGGCTTGCGCACCTCCATGGCCACCTGCGGCTACGAGACGCTCAAGGAGTTCCAGAAGGCCGACATCATGATTGCCCCCTCGCTGCAAACCGAGGGCAAATCTCTCCAGCGCTCCCAGGGCATCGGAATGGGGCGTTGAGCCCCTCCCCACTCGACACCGCAACTCGAGACCACCCGGTCTTGGTGGTTGATTTCGGCGCCCAGTACGCCCAGCTCATCGCCCGCCGGGTGCGCGAGGCCCACATCTACAGTGAGATCGTCCCCCACTCCATCAGCGCGGATGAGATCGCCGACCGCCAGCCCGGCGCGGTGATCTTCTCCGGCGGCCCCAAGTCGGTCCATGTCGAGGGCTCGCCCCGCATCGATCCCGACATCTACGGGCTGGGCATACCCATCCTGGGCATCTGCTACGGCGCCCAGCTCATCGCCGCCCAGCTCGGCGGGGAGGTGTCGCGCACCGGCGTCGGAGAGTACGGCCGTACCGCCATGAGCGTGAGCGACCCCGGCACCCTGTTCGGTGTCGACGAAGACACCGAGCGCCCGGTGTGGATGAGCCACTTCGACTCCATCGCCACTCCGCCCGAGGGCTTTGTGGTCACCGCCTCCACCCCCCAGGCCCCGGTGGCCGCCCTCGAGCACCCCGCCCAACGCATCTTCGGCGTCCAGTTCCATCCCGAGGTGGCCCACACTCCGGGCGGGCAGGCCGTACTCGAGCGTTTCCTCTACCGGGGCGCCGGTCTAGGCCCGTCATGGACCACAGAGTCGTTCATCGACGAGGCGGTGGCCGCCATCCGCGCCCAGATCGGCGACGGTCGGGCGGTGTGCGGCCTGTCCGGCGGGGTCGACTCGGCAGTGGCCGCCGCCCTGGTCCACCGGGCGGTGGGCCATCAGCTCACCTGCGTGTTCGTCGACACCGGCCTCATGCGCCAGGACGAGGGCCAGCAGGTGATCGACGCCTTCCGCCGCTCCCAGGGCATCGAGCTGATCGCGGTGGAAGCCGCCGAGCGGTTCTTCGAAGCCCTGGTGGGGGTGATCGACCCCGAGGAGAAGCGCAAGATCATCGGCGAGCTGTTCATCCGCATCTTCGAGGAGGCCAAGAACCAGGTGGACGGGGCCGCCTATCTGGTGCAGGGCACGCTGTATCCCGACGTGATCGAGTCGGGCTCCGATTCCGCGGCCAAGATCAAGAGCCACCACAACGTGGGCGGCATCCCCGAGGAGATGGACTTCGAGCTGGTCGAGCCGCTACGCGACCTGTTCAAAGACGAGGTGCGGGCCGTGGGCCACGAACTGGGCCTGCCTGATGAGATCGTGTGGCGCCAGCCCTTCCCCGGCCCCGGCCTCGGCGTGCGGGTGATCGGCGAGGTCACACCCGACAAAGCCGCGCTGTTGGCCAAAGCCGACGCCATCGTGAGGGCCGAGATCCACGCCGCGGGCCTCGATCGAGAGATCTGGCAGGCGTTCGCCGTGCTGCCCGACACTCGAACCGTGGGCGTGATGGGCGACGAGCGCACCTACGGCCAGGTGGCGGTAATCCGGGCGGTGACCAGCGAGGACGCCATGACCGCCGACTGGGCCCGGTTGCCCTATGAGCTGCTGGAAACCATGTCGAGCCGCATCATCAACGAGGTCGAAGGCATAAACCGGGTGGCCTACGACATCACCTCCAAGCCCCCCGGCACCATCGAGTGGGAGTGAGCTGAGGCGAGACTAGGCGGCTCGGGTGGTGATGAGCTGCACCCGCTGGGGGGTGTCGGTCTTCATGTTGTTCAGCTCGTCGGTGTAGAAGAACTTTTCTTCGCCGAATGCCGGGCGCAGCTCGTCGAGCCACGACGCCTCTTCGTCGTAGGCCGCGAAGAACAGCCGGTTCACCCAGTCGGGGTTGCGGGCCTGCACGAACTTCAGGGCGATCACCTTCTCGCCGCCTATCTCGGTGACGCCGTCCACCAGCGCCTTGCCCGGGGTGGCCGACATCGACGGCCCCCGCCAGGTGCGGGCCAACCCCGACACCTGCTTATAGGCGTCGGTGTAGATCTGGTAGGCCTCCACCAGCGGCACCTCGAAGTAGCGCTTGGCCCCGGTGTCGCGCTCCACGAACATGTAGTAGGGAATCGCCCCCAGGGATACCTCGGTGGTGATCATGTCGGCCCAGTCCCGGGCGCTGTCGTTCACGTGGCGGATCAGCGGGGCCTGGCACCGCACCACCGCGCCGGTCTCGATGATGCGCCGCAGCGCCTCGCGAGAGGCGTCGGTGGCCAGCTCCACCGGGTGCGAGTAGTGGGCCATGATGGCCAGGTGGCGGCCGGAGGCCACGATCTCCTCGAACAGCCGCAGCAGGTCGTCGGCCTCCTCGCCCTCGGTGAACTTGTAGGGCCAGTAGGCCGGGGCCTTGGTGCCGAAGCGGATGGTGTTGATCTCCAGGTCGTCGGCCATAAGCGGCTCGGCGTAGCGGCGGATCAGCTCGCTGCGCATGATCATCGGGTCGCCCCCGGTGAACAGCACATCGGACACCGTCGGGTTGAGCTTGAGATAGGCCACCAGCCGGTCGATCTCCTTGCTGGCGAACTTGAGATCGTCGAGCTGCACGAACTGCGGCCATCTGAAGCAATAGGTGCAGTAGGCGTGGCAGGTCTGGCCCTGGGTGGGGAAGAACAGCACCGTCTCCCGGTACTTGTGCTGCACGCCCTGCACCACCTCTTCCTCCAGGTACCCGGCATTCATCTCCACCTGGCCGGCGGGATGGGGGTTGAGGCTCAACTGGATCTCCCGGGCCGCGGCCTTGAGTTCGGCGGCCGGCACCTCGGCTTTGATGAGGTCGGCGATGCGGCTGAAGTGGGCGGGGTCGAGCATGCCCTCTTGGGGGAAGGTGAGCTGGAACATGGGATCGTCGGGCACGTTGTCCCAGTTGATGAGCTGCTCGCACACGTAGTTGTTGGTCTTGAACGGGAGCACCGAGCCCACCACGCGGGTCACCATCTTCTGGTGGTCGCTCAGCCGGTCGTACCCGGGCGTGTCTTCCAGGTTGCGGAGCTGGAAAGTGCGAAATGTGTGCTGGTCGCCGTTGCCGGTGCTCATGGTGGGTGCCTCCCTATGAGAATGCCGTCGATCTGTCAGAGTTACCTTCGATGGTACCAGCCTCTCCGACATTTGTTGAGGGAGGCTGGTCTGCCACCATAGGCGGGTGCTGACCAAATTCGACGATTTCCCCATCCACCAGACCCCCGATCCCATCTCCACTCCCTCTACCGGGGAAAAGGACTTCTACGAGCGCTACTGGTTCAACGGCTACTCCAAAGTGGGCGACATGTACCTCGGTGCGGGCACCGCCCGCTATCCCCACCTCGGCATCCAGGACTGTGGCATCAGCATCGTCCACAACGGGGTGCAGCACGCCTTCCACGCCTCGGCCCGGGCCAACCCCGAGCCCTCCGATCTGAGCGTCGGGCCGTTCAACTTGGAGATCACCGAGCCGATGAAGGCCTGCCGGGTGGTGCTGGAGCCCAACGACACCGACTTCGCCGCCGACCTCACCTTCGAGGCCCGCACCGCGGCCATCGAAGAGCCCCGCCACCACTGGTCTGACGGCAGCCGCCGCATCATGGACACCACCCGGTTCACCCAGTTCGGCCGCTGGCACGGCTGGATCGAATACGACGGCCAGCGCATGGAGATCGACCGCACCGAGACCTACGGCACCAAGGACCGCTCCTGGGGCGTCCGCCCGGTGGCCGGCGGCGACAACCGGGGCGCCCCCCAGCCGCCGCGGACCATGGGCCTGTTCTTCTTGTGGGCTCCCCTGCACTGGGACGACATGTGCAGCCACTACCAGCTCTTCGAGGACACCCTGGGCCGCCCCCGGTTCCACGTGGGCGCTTTCTTGCCCGCCTACGACTCCCTGGCCGACAACCCCGCCGTGGAGGATCCCGGCGTGGAGCCCATGCACCGCCTCGAGCACCAACTGGAGTTTGAGCCCGGCAGCCGCATGATCAAAAGCGCCACTTTGGCCATGACCTCGCTGGAAGACGCCCCCCGCCACGAGATCACCTTCGAAAAGCAGTTCACCTACCGCATGAAGGGCATCGGCTACAGCCACCCCACCTGGTCGCACGGCGACTGGAAAGGCGAGCTGGCCATGGAGTCGGAGCGCTGGAACCTGGCCGACGTCGACGACAACGCCTTCGAGAACCAGCACGTCCAGCACCTCATGAAGGTCCGCATGGGCGACCGCCAGGGCATTGGCGTCCTAGAGCAATCCATCTTCGGCCCCTACCGCCCCTACGGCCTAGAAGGCCACATAGCCCCCGCCAGTTAGCGCAGGTAGGCGTCGCCGCCGTCGATGTTTATGGTGGTGCCGGTTATGTAGCCAGCGGTGTCGCTGCATAGGAAGGCGACTACTCGGCCGATGTCGATTTCGGCGTCGCCCACCCGTTTCAGAGCGAATCGCTCTTGGAGGGCGGCGAAGCCGTCGGGGTTGAAGCCCTTCCAATCCTCCATGGCCGGAGACATGGCCACCGGCATCAGGGTGATGGCCCGGATGCCATCGGCGCCCCACTCCATGGCCGCGGCCCGGGTGATCGACTGGATGGCCGACTTCACCCCGGCGTACACCCCCATGCCGCTGGGGTCGGTTTTGAGGCTGGAGCCCGAGCCCTGGTTGATGATCACCCCGCCGTCTTTCAAGTATGGATGGCACAGCCGCATGAACCGGATGGAGGCCAGCGCCCCCGAGGTCCACGCCGCCATGCAGGCCTCGTCGCTCACCTCCAGCAAGTGCCCATGAGGCACCTGCTGGGCGTTGTTCACCAGGATGTCCACGGTGCCGAAGTGCTCCACGGTGCGGTCCACACACGCCTGGATGTCGTCCAGCTCGTTCACGTCGCACACCAGCGCCAGCGCCGACCCGCCCCGTTCGGCGATCTCGGCCGCCACCGCCTGCACCTTCGATTCGGTACGAGCCGCCACCGTGACCCCGGCCCCTTCAGCCGCCAGGGCCAAGGCAATCCCCCGACCCACACCTTGGCCCCCGCCGGTAACGATGGCCGTCTTCCCGTCAAGCATTCCCATGGCGTCGAACCCTATCCCGGCCAACCATCCCAGCCACGGGCGATCAGCAATGAGCGGAGATAGTGCACGTCGTAGCCCGGTATCGTGCCCGAGGGCGCGGTCCAGAGCAGGTACAGCTCCGCGTTGTCGATGCCCGCCGACACCGTCAGATTGGTGGGGGCGGCGGGACTCTGCGCCTGCACCGGCGCGGCGTGGAACAGCACTCCGAGCAGCAGCGCAAGGGCCAGGAGCGGGGAAATTCGGTGGATGGCGGACGCTCCCATCATGCCAGCCCTCCCGGACTGGTTAGGACGTAGGTTCGGGGGGGTGTCCCTGTCTTGTTGTCAAGCCGCTTGCGGCAGGTTCCACCCCGCCGCTACTCGTCGAGTTCATCCCGGCTCCAGCCGGTGCCGAACACGTACCCGTCGTAGCCCGCCACGTACACCCGCAGCGACTCCGCCTCCTCCACCCACTCGCCGGACTCGGTAAGGTGTGCGGCGTCGAAGTCGGCCCCACCAAACAAGTCCCGTGTGTCTCCGCCGATCTTCGACGGGTCCGAGTGCCCCACGATAGTCCCGTCAGGGCCGCCGATGAAGGCGAACCACTGCCCGTCCACCGTCTCGGCGGCGTTGTAGTAGGCGACGGTCGTTTCCAGCCCCGCCAAGGCGCTCCCCGGGCTGGCAAAGTACGCCACCGTGGCCTCCAGCCCGCCCTCGCGGTACCTGTCCACCGCCACGGATACCAGCTGCTTGGTGAACGCGTCGGCGTCGATGTACCAACCCGAGGCGAACAGCAGCCCGTCGCGCTTCGTCACCCAGACGTTCTTGAGCTCCACATTATCGAAGCCGGAGCCTAAGTCGCCGCTCTCCGGGTTGCGGTAGACGTAGGAGACCCACTTGCCCTCCTCCGTGGCCGCAAGCATATCCGGGCCGAACTCGTAGCCGTTGGCGTCGGTGCCCACCCAGGCCTTCACGTCCAGGCCGCGGCGTTCGGGGTCAGGGTGTGCGATGACCAGGTCGTTCTCGTCGATGATGAAGACGTACCACTGGCCGTCGATGCTCTCCGGGCGGTTATAGTGGGCCAGGGCGGCATCCAGACCCTGGGTCTCGTAGCGGGCAATGGCGCTGTCCACGACGTACTGCGTGTACTCGGCGGGAGCGGCCTTGGACGGGATGCCGGCGATGGTGGCCCGCACGATCTCCTCGACCTCCGCCCGGGTCAGTCCTGCCGTGGCAGGAGGCACGGCCGCCGTGTCGGGGTTGACCGTCCCCTCCACGGACGCGGAGGACTCGGCGGCCAGCTCCGCCCGCACGACCTCCTCCACCTCGGCGCGCGTCAGCCCCGCGTCGTTATCTCCACAGGCGGCGAGCAGCGCGAAAGCGCCAAGCGCGAGCGCCGCCGATGAGGCCGTCCGCCGCAGCCTCCCGGTCACCCCGCAATGTCCATTGGCTACAGGCCCCCGTGCTGGGTTCCGGTATCAGTGCCGTCCGTGACCGTCCGCGCGTCGCCGTCGGCGTCGCTGAACACCCCCGACAGGGACACGTCCTTGGTCGCCTGCATCTACAGCCCGCCGATGTCGGCGCGGGGCGTGGTGTGTTCGCCCTTGGTCCGCACCCACTTACTGGATTTCTCTTCGCGCTCGCTCATGTTGTTGCGGTGCCCGACCATCGAGCGAATGAACACGCCCGTCGCGACGCCGTTCTTGAGGTCCGTGATCGTATAGCTGGTCAACCCGGGGTCCACCGAGAGGCCGTCGTTGCGGCCCACCGCCCTGGGGTCGCGCGGGTTATTCCACACGCCGGGCTCCTGGCTCCAGCGCAGAACATGCCAGATCTCCGAGTCCTCAACCCCGTCGCGGGAGGAGACCTTCCAGGTCACCGTCAGCGTGCCGTTCCCCGGCACGACCCGGATGTTCCACGGCTCCGGCCCTTCCGTCGGCTCGTCGTTGTCAACGGTGTTCACCCAGGCGGTTACCGTCCCCACCGCCGAGATCGAATAGTCGGTGTCGTCGCTGGTCGCGGCGTGGGTGATCACATACCTGCCCGCGTCCACGCCGGTCACAGTGAAGGGCTGCGCCGTGTTCCAATTCGACGGCGTGAACGTCCGCGAGGCCGGTGACACCGTTGCCTTTGCCGGGGCACCCGACACCGGAGTGACCGTCACCGGCGCGGCCGGCGGGGAGTTCAAAACGACCGTGTAAGTCGCCGACGAACCCTCCGACACCGACACCGACTTCCGGTTCAGCGTCACCCCCGGCGGTCGGGTATCGACGTGGAAGGTTAGCTGGTCGACATTTTTTTGCATATCCTGAGTGCCGAAGCAGTAAACATCGTTGACCCCGTCCGGGAAGACGATCTCGACCTGCTTGTTGCTGACCAGTCGTTTGCTGGTCGCGCCATCGCCGGCGTCAATCCAGTAAAGGGATTTCCAGCCTGCTTCGGTCGGACTGGCCGTATCGCAGCTCTTTTTGATGTACCGGTATTGGAAAATCCGGGACTCGTCGGCTGCGGTTAGAGTCAGGGTGTTGCCGCTCATGTCCCCGGCCAGGGTCGGGGCGGTGTCATCCATGTAATAGCTGAACGCACGGAGTTCGCTCTGGCCTGTGCTGTCTCCCTCGTGGTGAAATCTGAGTCCAACGCACAGGTGTTTGCCGGTTGCCTGCTGGGCGGTGTGGTTGCTCAATGTCACCCAGCCGCCTTGCAGCGGTAGGGGTTCCTCTCGAGGAGGGTTGGGGGCTGTCCGCACTGTTTGGGTAAACCACGGACGACCGCCATGAATTCTGCCGTCAGTAACAGCGCCGGTGGGCCAATTGGTGACCCTGCACTCACTGGCTCGGTTCATGAAGGTGTAGACGAGGTATGTCTGCTTGTTGTTTCCAGCCGCATCGCGCCAGTGGAGCGCAAGCTTGGTATTCGTAGTCCCGCTAGCGGCGAAAGCCCCAATCTGGACATGATGAGGGCTGCCGCCAGCGTAATCCAAAGCCCTAAGATATCCGGCGCTGTACCGGCCTATTTTGGTCCTCCGCAAACGAACCTCGAGCGCATCATCGACAATAGTGATGTCTACTTGTTTGGCGGGCGTGGCGTGGGTATAGGGCGGAAGAGCGTAATCGTAAGACTGGGCCTGGGCGGGCTGCTGCGCGCCGGGCGCAACGAAGGCCGCCAGCGCCACCAGCGCGACGGCCAGCAGGAGGAGGGGGGAGCGTGGGAGGAAGGAGGCGGGCATCATGACGCGCCTCCTCCTGCCGGGGAGACGAGTCGACTAGTACTGAGGTTCGGGGGGGAGACGGGCATGGCCGTCCCCAGCAGGCGGCGCGCCTTGCTGTCGTCGCTCCTGGTATCGAACATGGCTATCGATCCTCTCAACGGAGCCGTTTCCAGCCCGGATGCACTGGGGGTCTTCACAGAATTATATATCACTTTCCACAAAAGAAGCATTGAAAACCACGTAGAGGCAATAGGTAACGGGAGATAGAGGCGCTGCGGGAGCGCCTGTCGCGCCTCAGCGAGGCCAGCCTCCGCATCAACGAGAGCCTGGACTTCGACCAGGTGCTCCAGGGCGTCCTCGACTCCGCCCGCTCCCTGACCCTGGCCCGCGGTCATCGCCAACGCCCGGCGGTACCGGGAGGAGCAGCGTGCCAGGGCGGGCCTGGAGACCCTCATCGACACGACGCCGGTGGGGGTCGTCGTCCTGGACACGGCGACGGGGACTGCGGCGTCCTTCAACCCGGAGGCCCGCAGGATCGTCGACAGCCTGCGCAGCCCCGGCCAGACTCCGGAGGACCTGCTGGGGTTGATGACCGTCCGCCGGGGCGACGGGAGCGAGGTCTCCCTATAGGAGTTCCCCCTGGCCCGGGTCCTGGGCTCCAGCGAGACGGTGCGTGCCGAGGAGATCGTCATGGGCGTCCCCGACGGGCGCAGCGTGACCGTGCTGCTCAACGCCACGCCCATCCGCTCCGACGACGGGGAGGTGGAGTCGGTGGTGGTCACCATGCAGGATATGGCGGCGGTGGAGGAGCAGGAACGGCTGCGGGCCGAGTTCCTGGCCATGATGAGCCACGAGCTGCGGATGCCCCTGACCTCCGTGATGGGCGCGGGGACCACCCTGCTGAACGCGGCGGCGGACCTGGACCCGGCCGAGATGCGGCAGTTCCACCGCATCATCGTCGACCGGGCCGAGCATATGCGCTACCTCATCGGCAACCTGCTGGACGTGGCCCGCATCGAGACGGGCGCCCTGCCGGTGGACCCGGAGTGTGGTGGTTCAGGACATCGGAAACCCATGTCGCGAGACATCACAGAGCGGAGAGGGTGGGATTCGAACCCACGAACCACCTTGCGGCAGTTACTTCCTTAGCAGGGAAGCGCCTTCAACCGGACTCGGCCACCTCTCCAGGCCATCCCACACTAGCGGCTCACCCCCGGCCTGGCCTTATGGATTGCGGGGGCGCAACGGGACCCTGTCAACCAAAGGCATAAACAAGCGACGTTCCCCAGACCGTGAGCATGACCCCAACAAGGAGGCCCACATAGATGCGCATCTGCTTGCCCATGGCCGTGTTGATGAGCGCTTCCAGCTGGGCAAACCTCTCATTGCTTTCCGCACGAAGAACTTTCTCCAGCATCTTCAGATCATCTTTGGTGGCGAACGCCTTCAGATCATCCTTGGAGGCGAGCTCGGCCCTCAGGGTGTTCTCAAGGGCTTTCAGATCATCTTTGGTGGCGAACGCCTTCAGATCATCTTTGGTGGCGAACGCCTTCAGGTCATCCTTGGTGGCGAGCTGGTCTCGTCCTTCGGTGAGGAGGCACTGCATGAGAGTTTCTGTGGACTCCTCTCCTATCGTGGCGACCAGTCGGTTCACCAGTTCTCTACGCTCGATCTCGGTGACCGGCATCTCGGGTTCCTTTCTTCAAATCAGAGGGAACCCTTGATCCCCTATTACGGGATCGATGCCGGTTCCGATAGCTTCTCGCAGGGTAACGACCCGTCAATCCGAATGCAATGGTATATGACACCTTTCGACATCGAAATCACTGATCGGCTGCTGGCCACTACCCGCTCTGTGCGACGGCGGCTGGACTTCGACCGGCCGATGGATCCCGACGTCTTGCGCGACTGCGTGGGGCTGGCCTCCTACGCCCCCAATGCCTCCAACGCCCAGGACTGGCGCTGGGTGATCGTGACCGATCCCGAGCAGCGAGCCGCCATCGCCGAGTTGTACCGGGAGGGCATCGTCCCGCCCATGCAGGAGCTCTTGGAGCGCCGACGGGCCGACGGCGACGACGCCGGCGTTCGCCACTCCGAGGCGGTTCTGTACCTGGCCGAGCGTTTCCACGAAGTGCCCGCCCTGGTGATCCCCTGCATCCGTGGGGAGCTCGACCCCGACCTCCACCTCGCCTGGACCGCCAGCCTGTTCGGCTCAATCTTGCCCGCGGTGTGGAGCTTCCAGCTCGCCCTCCATAGCCGGGGCTTGGCCTCCACCTTCACCACCGCCCACCTGCTGGCCGCCGACGAGGTGGCCGCCCTGCTCGACATTCCCGACGGCTACCTCCAAACCTGCCTCATCCCAGTGGCCTACTTGTTGGGCGACGACCTCAAGCCCCCCGCCCGCAAAGATCCCGACGAGATCATCGCCTGGAATCGCTGGGCCTAAACCGCTCCGTCAACCCCGCCCCGAGGCCACTAATCTCCCCCTCGGAGGGATGGCAGAGCGGACGATTGCAACGGCCTTGAAAGCCGTAGGGCCTTCCGAGGTCCCGGGGGTTCGAATCCCCCTCCCTCCGCTCCGGGCGTGTCAGCCAGTTTGCTGTATGGGCGCGTTTTCGGACCCGGTGTATTCCGGCGATATCCCCAATGACGAAACGGCCCTTGTCTAGCCTCAAAGTGTCATGTCGTTGGAGTGTGCCTGGAGACTCCCGTGAACACGCCCGCCCATTTGTCGTCCCCCTGCCCGCGGGCCTGCCGCGAGTGGCCCCCTTATCGATTTGCGGGCTGGTCGCATGCCGGTCGTGTCGCTGTGGTTCTGGTGGCCGCCGTTTCGCTGGTTGCCTCACTCTTGGTCTCGCCGGTTAGCGCCGACGAGCAATCTGAAGATGCAGGCCCCGAGAACGACAAGGAGGCGCTGATTGCCCTCTATGAGGCCACGGACGGTGACAAATGGAGAGACTCAAGCGGCTGGCTCAGCAGTGGGTCGTTGGACAGCTGGCACGGCGTTACCACCGATGAGGACGACCGGGTAACCGGCTTGTCTTTGGCATCCAACGGATTGGTGGGCGAGATCCCCGCCGAACTGGGAAGCCTCGAGCGCCTGGAATTCCTCGACTTGGGGAACAACGACCTGGTGGGCGAAATCCCCGCCGAACTGGGAAGCCTCGCCAACCTCATCGAGATGGACCTACAGAACAACCGCTTGGAGCGCGGAATTCCCCCCGAATTCGCCGGACTCTCCAAGCTGACCCTGCTCGACCTCAAATACAACGGCTTGTGGGGGG
>MPNQ01000002.1 GCA_002239105.1 marine group bacterium Sva0996 bin134
AGCACCCACCCGGATGTCTTCTACATAGTTGACCAGAGCTTGAATCTTGCCTACCGCATCGTCATCAGAAACTGGCACGGTAAGAGACTCAACGAGCAATCCTGCGAGCTGTCGCGGATCATCGTGGCTCTTCACCAGTTGATTCAGCATCTGCTGCCCACTGTGACCATTAAATGCAAGGGTTCCTGGCTTGACGGCCCACGCCTGCATCCGCTCCTTAAATGTCTCGGAATCTCTCGTCCGCCGAAGTTCTGCAAGCAGGTCCAGCGCTTCAGGTGCGCTAGCCGTAAACCCGTCAGTCGCCGCTTTGTCCCGCTCATATCGATCCTCATCCGCAACAAACCGATCTCGGTGCGCCTCGTACCAGCGACGTCGGAATTCGATCTCAGTACTTGAGGGGTCGGCGAGTTCACCTTCGCCGGGATTCAGTGCTCCATCAGGCATCCGGTCACCCTACTCAGGTGATGTGACAGTTTGATCGACGTAACTCCTTCAGACAGGTGTTGTCACTGGCGTCGATACACTTGTTACATGGCTTTTGAGGCTCTAACCAGGGATAACGCAGCCACCAATACGGATCTATCGGTGTTAGGGGCGGTGGATGTTCGGGGGTTGGATACTGCTGGTCTGGAGAGTCGGTTGCGGGACTTGGGGCGGGTGCAGAGCAGGGTTTCGGGGTTGATATCAGAGGTGGTGGCGGAGAAGAAGCGGCGGTCGCGGGTGGGAGACACCATCGACGGATTGTTAGGTGGGTTGCGGATGTCGTCGCATCAAGCTCGCAGGATGATGCGGGAATCAGATCAGCTGGAGAAACTCGAATCCACGAGGGAAGCGCTCGTGGATAGCCGCATCACGGCCGAGCATGCTCGGATTATGGGCACCGCATCGGAGAACGGGCCGTTGGACGAGAAGAAGATGCTGGTTGCCGCGGAGGCGGAGACGCCGGATCAGTTTCGCAAGACCTTGCGGGATCACCAGAACGAGTTAGCGGGAGACGACGGAGAGGCCCGGTCGGAGCGCCAGAAGCAGGCCCGCACCGCCAGCTTCGCCGAACAAGACGATGGCATGTGGCGGCTCTACGCCCAGTTCGACCCGACTGCGGCAGCACGCATTCGCAAGGCACTAAATGCCAAGACCGATGCCAACTGGCGCTTGGACAACAAGCGGGGCCGAGATCACATTTCAGACCGGCACCGCCGGGCCGACGCCTTAGAACAGCTCATCACCCGCCAGAGCACTGACCGCGGCCATGAGCAGCCCCAAGGCACCACATTGCTGCTGATGGCCGACTACGACCTCGTCGACAACAAGCTGGGCAACCCCCGCCTAGCCGACGGCACTCCCCTTCCGCCGTCTGAATTCCACAAGCTGGCCTGCGATGCTGACATCCTCTGCGGCCTATTCCGAGAGGCAGGCACCGAGCCCATCTGGTTGGGCAGCACTAGCCGCCACCCCAATTTTGCCCTTAGAGCTGCCCTCGAAGCCCGAGACGGGGGCTGCATAGGCTGTCGAGTCGAACCCGAATGGTGCATCTCTCACCACACCATCGAATGGCAGCACGGAGGACCCACTCAGCCCGACAACTTGGTGCTGCTGTGTCATTCTTGCCACGACAAGGTTCATCACAACGACTGGGCGGTGGAGAAACACCCCGACACCGGTCGCCGCTACTTGAGACCCCCCTGGCAGAAGCCCCCTTCAAATGCCATCACTAGGAATGGACACCAGAATGAATGACCGAATTGCCCAACGCGGCGACTGGAGCAACGAACCGATCAAGTTGCCGCAGGAAATTCCCCCTCCTGCTCGGATGTGGACCGGAGAGGAGATGGAGCGCATTAGGCGGGGCTACGTCCCCTGGATAATGGATGAGAAGTGGTTCATCTTTGTCGAAGATGACCACCTTTATGCTCACCGCAGTTGGACGGGCTACGGCATTTATGAAGCAACGTTTGCCCCGGTAGAAGGTGGATATGCCATCGAGAGCGCCTTCGTCGCCGGTGACGAATCCACCCACCATCGCTCCACGGATCAGGATGAATCGCGGACCCTGGAGGCCCTCATTGTCGGTCACCTAGTGGGCGAATCCCCGTCAGCACTGGGACTGACCGGTGACAATCCGCTCCAGAATTGGGAACTGACTGTACCCACGATTCCGAAGCAAGCCTTTCTCCCCAGGATCATCAAGAGCCCCCGGTTGGAACTGGTTCTGGGTGATATCACCGCGGAAGACGTGGACGCGATCGTGAATGCGGCTAATCACACGCTGTTGGGGGGTGGCGGGGTTGACGGGGCCATTCATCGGGCGGCAGGGCCGGAGCTGGTCGAGTACTGCCGCTCATTGGGTGGGTGCGAGACCGGACAGGCCAAGATCACTCCGGGCTTCAACCTCACGGCCCGGTGGGTCATCCACACCGTGGGGCCGGTGTGGCACGGCGGTGGCCACGGCGAGCCGGATTTGCTGGCCTCCTGTTATCGGGAGTCGCTGGCCCGGGCCGATGAGGTAGGGGCCACAACGGTTGCTTTCCCTGCTATTTCGACCGGGGTATTCGGGTACCCCATCGAGGCTGCTGCTGCTATCGCCATCCGGACCGTGCGCTCTACGCCTACCCATGTGTCTGGAATCCGGCTCGTGGCGTTCAACCAGGAAACCGTGGACGCCTACCAGCGCATTCTTGACATCAGCACCAGCGCTGATTCCTAAGATCCGCCAATGGTCAGCTTCTGCGTTGGCTGTAATCGCCGAAGGGACCGTCGCGTTGGGCAACCGCGGCTGGGACACCCTCGGTCATGGCCGTTTCGATGAAGGCCAGCGCTTCGGGGGTGTTGCGCATCGCTCCGTCAAGAATCGATCCGAGTACCTGGGAATTGCGTAGCCCCATTCCCTCGTACGCCTGATTGACCACCAGCTTCATGGCGGCCAGCTGCGTCGCCGGGATGCTCGCCAACTGATCGGCCAGCTGCTCCACCGCTTCATCAAGGCCGTCGGCGGGGACCGCTTGGTTGATCAACTCCACTCGGGCCGCCTCCTCTCCAGAAAGCGGCTTGCCGGTCAGCGCGTACTCCTTGGCCTTGGCCAATCCGAGCCGGTACACCCACATCGCAGTTAGATAGCAACCCCACATTCTGGAATAAGGCGTTCCGATCTGCGCGTCCTCAGCGGCGATGACCAGATCGGCCGAGAGGGCCATGTCTGAGCCGCCCCCCACACACCAACCGTGCACCTGAGCAATGGTCGGCTTTGGACTCGACCACAGGCTCATGAAGTTGGGAACGGGCGCATCCCAGCGATTGGTGACGCCAATGGCGTCCCGACCCGGATCCCATTCCCGGCCTTCGCTCTGATTGGCGGCGAGATCGCCGTCGGAGCCGAAGTCGAAACCGGCGCAAAACGCCCGCCCCGCCCCGCGCAGCACGATTACCTTCACCTCAGGGTCTCGATTCGCCTCGGCAACAAAGTGGTCAAGTCGGGTCCACATCGGCATGACAATTGCGTTGAGGTACTCGGGACGATTGAGAGTGATCGTCGCCGTAGACCCAGAAGTGCTGTACAAAATGTAGTCGTCGCTCATGCGAGCCAATCTAATGGCGCCGTCAAACGGGCCATTCGGAGCTGCTCACTTCTCGAGTTCCCAAGAGATCTTCATCCATGCGTCGAGAGTCTCCCCCGCCTCAAGGATCATGGGGTTGCGGTTGAAGGCGTCAGGGGCGTCGCTTTGGGGCTCCACACACACCAGATCGGGATCCTCGTTGTAGACCACCCACGAGGTCATGTTGGACTCCAGCCGAATCGACCCGAACCCCGGCCAGCGCACCACCAGAGGCTCGGCAATGCCGCCGAAGCAATCGTCCCAGGGGCCCGGGGGACCCGGCACCCGCTCCCCCGTCGGAATCCCGGCATCGTCCCGCTGCCACATGTAGCCAGCGGAGAAGTCGAGTTCAGCTTCATCGCCCCGTGAAAGCCGACGCTGAAAGCACGGGTGCCACCCGGCCATGACTGGCATCCGCTCAGTCGCCTGCACCGACACTGCGACGGCAAGCGACTGTTCTGATACCTCGACCCTTTGCTCCACCCAACCGCCGAAAGGCCAAAGCCCGTCCAAGTCCAGGTGAACTACTCCCGGGCCAACTTCGTTCCAAGCCGTCCGGTACCCCACGCCGTGAATGGAATGCGGGGGAAGATCCAACTCCAGTTGGTACTCCTCGCCGTCAAACTCGAAATGGCCGTCCCGGACACGCCCAGCCCAAGGCACCATCGGATAGCACCCCCACAGCAGCCAATCCCCACCCTGGCGCGAGGCCAGCAACTCAACCCCGTCCACCTCCAGAGAAGCGATCCGACCGCCGCCCTCCGGATCAAGGCGCACCGCCGCCACGGTCACTTCTTCAGCGAATTGCGGATTACTCAGGCCACTCGATGCTGTAGTCGTCGAACCAGAAACGAGCTTCACGGATGGCGTTGGGCTCGGTCCGCAGGTCGAGGTCTTGGTTGAGCTGCTCGGGGGTGGGTCCGATCTGGCTGGCGATCGCCGATAACCCGTCGATGTCGAGGTCGTAACAGCGCACGGCGTTGAGCCCAAGCAACAGGCGGGTCTCCTCCACCGGGATCTGCTGGAAGTCGGTCTCAAGGCGCTCGATCGTGTTCGGCCAGCTGCCCTCGGGATGGGGATAGTCGGTGCCCCACATCAAGGCATCGACACCGTTCACATAGCGCCGCCGCAATTCGACTCTGCTCATGGTGGAGGCGCCTATGAATACGTTGGTGCCGATGTACTCCGATGGCAGGCGCTGGATGAGGCCCTGGGTGCGCGAGCTCATCTTCTTCACTTTCCAGTTGCGTCCCCCGAACATGGCATCGGCCTTGAACAGCAGGTCGCCGAGCCACCACGAGCCGCACTCCACCGGGGCATAGCGCAGGTTGGGGTGGCGGTCGAAGGCCCCAGAGAACAAGAGCTGCCACAGGGGTCGATGGGTCCAGAATGCAACCTCAAGCATGTACTGGGCCATGTTCTCGTTGTACGACGGGGTGTCGGCCTCGCCCGAGTGGGTGTGGACGACGAGTCCGGCTTCGGCACAGGCGGCCCACACCGGGTCGTAGCTCTCGTGGCCATAGGAAGGGTGCTCATGCCACATGGTCGGGATCATGATTCCCCTCACGCCGGGCTTTCCGGCCAGGGCCTCAATCTCCTTCACCGCTTCCTCGACGCCATGAGTGACCGGCACCAGGGCGACCCCGGCGCGGCGCGGCGGGTTGGTGGCGCAGAACTCCTCAAGCCAGCGGTTGTGGGCTCGGGCACCCGCCCAGGCGCGCCGCGAGTCGGTGATCTGACCAGCAGAAAGGCCAGCCCCAAACGGCGGCGCCTCCATACCAGTGACCGCATCGCCGTCGGCGAAGATGATCTCGCCAGCGACACCATCGGCATCGAGGGTCTTGTCACGGATTTCGGGGTCATAGGCCCCCTTCAACCCGATCTCGTTCTCTCCCTCCCACTGCTCGACATACTCACCGTTGAGCTCTTCGACCATCGCCCGGTGCTGGTGGCGGGTCACCAGCCACTCGTCGAACTCGGGGTGAAGCGACGACTCGAGATACTGGCGGTAGTCCTCGACGAACAATCCGGCGTGGGTATCGGACGAAACGATTATGTACGGGGCGTTGCTCTGGTCAACACCGGCGACAGGGTTTGGCATGGTCGGCTCCCTCTCGAATTTCGGCTGAGTACAACAGCTAGAGCGCTGATCACACTGTACTGGTTGACAGGTTTACCTTGGGATTGAACGGGCATTATCGGGCGTGTTCGGTTCGTCTGTCACTCTGTTTGTCACCACTTGGAAGCCTAGACGCGAGCCGCCCCGCCGGAAAAGGAAGCGGCGGGGCGGTCGCTGTGGCTGCGGTTTTGCCTACTCCTCGTCTGGCGGGTAGTAGATCACCACCTGTCCATTCTCGATGTTGTAGCACGTTCCCCTGTAGAACCTATAGCAATCCCGCTCTGGGTCGAACGACTTGCGTTCGGGTGCCGCCGTAGCCGTGGGTGTGGCTGTGGGTGTCGCCGTCGCTGAGGCCGTCGCTGTGGCCGTGTCGTCGTCGTCGCCGCCGCCGCCGGAAAGCGCCCGTTGGGCCAGCACGTAGCCCAAGGTGCGGCCCACATCGGAGTCTCCTAGTAGTTTTGCTAATTCTTCCGGTGTCGGGTGCTTGCCGCCGTATTGGTCGATTCGCATGGACTGACAGAAAAAGTCCGTAGACTCGGCTGTACACAAGTCCCAATATTTTCCGTGTAGCTCATCTCCAAACTGCCCAACCTCGTAAGCGACTGCGATGTAATTCGTGTCGTCGTCGTCGTCGTTTTCGCAGGCAATTCCCAAACCTTGACCAGCGGTGAGATCACCGAGACCGGCAACGATAATGTCCCAACCCTCCGTGACCCACTCTTTTGGAGCTTGACCGGCAAGTCCCCCGCCGACCAGAAGTGAAATCGCGCCCGTTCCCACAGAAGAACAAGCCACAGTCACGATTGCATTCGGTATCTGATCGACGACTAGATGTTCAAGATCGAGGCAAAGACTGCTAGTGCAATAATGTCGCCCCTGGCTGGTAGTGGGCGGCGCGGGTGGCACCGCTGGGCGGGCTGCTACTGTTCCCCCCTCCCTGGGTGTCGATGGTGTGGGGGCCGGTGGGCGGGCTGCTACTGTTCCCCCCTCCCTGGGTGTCGATGGTGTGGGGGCCGGTGGCGGTGTGTCGTCCGGTGGCGCTGTCGGCTTCGGTGTCGGCTTCGGTGTCGGGGCCGCTGTCGGCTGTGGTGTCGGCTTGGGGCGTTGCGGGCATGTTTCGGCGGCGGCTATTACTGCGCCGTTCCAGCACCGCTTGGCGTTGAGGTGCAGGTGGAACACCGGCACCTGCACGGTATAGGTCTCGGTTGTGGGCGGCGGGCAGTGGGTGCCAGCCTGACCCCCGATAATGACTGTGACACACGGGTGTCTGACTGTGCGCGTCCGCTCTACGGGCTTGGTCTGCTCATGGGCTGCTGCTGGCACGCCTACAGCGCCGAACAGCACAGCAGCGACGACGAAAATAGCGAGCGCCTTGGCCCGCCGCGTGAATAGTGCGGCCATCTGGGTGGTTCCCTTCGGGTAGTCGGGGTCTCGTGCTAACGACTACCGCGGCCAGACCCGAAGGGAACCATGCAGTATGCCCGGCTTCCGGTGGTATGGCCGGAGGGGTTGGTGAACTCCACCGGTGGTCGCGACAGATCGGCCATGATGGCCGGTTGTAAGAGTCAGCGACCGACCGGTGGAGGTGTCCAGTATGGCACGGCGTGTTTGTTCAGAGGAGCGCGTCTGGATTGAGGTGTTGTCAGCAGAGGGGCTCAGCGACGCGCAGATCGCGAAGCGGCTGGGCAGGGACCGGGCGACGGTGTGGCGGGAGCGGAGGCGGTGTGGGGGCGGGGACTATTGCGCCCGGCGGGCGCAGGCCGGCGCCGATGCGAGGGCGGCGAGGCCCAGGCCCTCGAAGCTGGCGGCCGACGCGGTGCTCGGCTGGGAGGTGCAACAGCGCCTCGATGAGCGCCTGTCGCCCCACGCCGTCTCAGCCGAGCTGGCCGAGATGGGCATGTTCGTGTGCGCGGAGACCATCTACCAGGCGTGCTACGACCCCGCCGCGCTCAGCGGCTTGGAGGCGGGCACCTGGAACAAGCTGCCCCGGGCCCGCCGCCGGCGCAAGCCCCGCAGCCGCTGCGAGCAGGCGAGACGCAGCCCCTTGGGCGACTACAGGCCCATAGCCGAGCGGCCCGAGACGGCTGAGGGCCGAGACGAGCCCGGCCACTGGGAGGGCGACCTGATCACCGGCAAGGCCAACCGCTCCGCGGTCGCCACCCTCGTCGAGCGCTCCAGCCGCCACACCCTCGTGGTGGGGCTCGCCGGCGGCTACGACGCGCAGAGCACCGCCCGAGCCGTCGCCGCCGCCCTTGCCCGCCAGCCCGCCGCGATGCTCAAAACCCTCACCTGGGACCAGGGCACAGAAATGGCGAAATGGGCCCACATCGAGAAAACGGCGGGCATCGAGGTGTACTTCTGCGAGCCCCGGTCCCCCTGGCAGCGCCCGACGAACGAGCAGACCAACGGCATACTGAGACGCTGGCTGCCCAAAGGCACCGACCTCGACATCGGCGCAGCCCGCCTCGCCGTCATCGAAGACCGCATCAACACCATGCCCAGAAAACTCCACAACTGGAACTCAGCCCAAACCATCTACAATGACCTCTGTCGCGACCACCACTAGAGCTTGCCGTTGGTGAACTCCACCGGTGGTCGTTAGCGGACGCGACTGTAGCTAGGGGCGCGCAGCCACGCAAAGAGAACCGGAACGATGGTTACTCAGCCCGAAGGAGATTCACTGTCGACTGCATCTTCGGCTGGTGCCGGATGCGCTCGTTTGGCAAAGAGAACAGCAAACCAGAGTAAGGCAAGGACGGTGAGCCAACCGATGAGTTGAACCCACCGAGGCCCCGGAAGCCCGATTACTCCGACACCGGTAAATAGCAGTGCTGCAAGAGCCGCCGGTGGCCTCAACTTGAAGCCCTTGTGGTCCATAGGCCCGCACTGTAGACGATGGAAAGCCGAAGCCACCCGCTCGGGGCTAGTTCATGTTCAACTCGCCCAATATCTGCGCGGCGCTCTCGCTCCGCTTGGCCGCTGAGCGCCTGCGCTCGGCCAGCAGGTTCGCTACGGGGTTGCTCTGCCGGTGCGAGTCAATGATCCACTCCGAGCAAGCCAAGACGATGCCCAGCAGCAGCGCCAGTTGGCCCTCGTCCGCCTGGACCATCGGAAGCTCTGCGGTGTCCAGCGCGTTGAGCGCCAGCCGGTAGACCTGTACTGTCACACCGGCAAGCGCTTGCCAATGGCACGCTCAAGGAGGACAGATGACGCAGATTCTCGCTCAGTATTGCATCAACGTGGAGGACATGGACAGGGCCCTCGAGTTCTGGGTGGACGTGTGCGAGCTCGAGCTCCAGCACCGCCTCGAGATTCCCGGCGCCCTCGAGGCAGTGATCCAGTCGCCCCACGGAGGCTCACGCCTCCAGTTGGCCCAGCACCTCGACAATGAAGGGCCCATCGACATGGGTACCGCCATGTGGAAGATCTACATCAACACCTCCGACTGCCATCGGCTCTACCAGCGAGCTATCGACGCCGGCTGCGAGTCGGTCATGGAGCCCACCCACCTGGATCGCTGGCCGGTGATAATGGCATACGTGAAGGACTTCGACGGCTATCTCATTGAGTTCGTCGAGCACAAAGAGGGCACCCGCCCCGGCATTCCCGATCCGAAGAAGGTATGAGCGACACCCCAAGATGGTGGGATAGTTAGGGAATTCTGTCCTGACTCCGCTTGAGATCATCGTCATCGTCGGATTTTCCGCGGCTGGGGCTATATCTCAAGGCTGTCTGGGTATTGGACTCGCTCTGGTTGCTGGACCAGCCCTGGTGGCAATTGATCCAAGCTTTGCCCCTGGGCCGCTCATCGTCGTTGGCCAAGTAGTGGGCATTCGCAATGTCATCGTCGAACGCAGCCATACCGACCGCCAGGCTGTCCGACGATGCGCATTCGGACTGCCATTCGGATTGACCGCTGGGCTGGTCGTGCTCGCCATGGTGAGTGACGAGGCCATCGCGCTCTTGGTTGGAAGCCTTGCCGCGGCCGGCGCCCTATCGCTTCTCTGCGGGTTTCGGATTGCCCGGACGCCGCCCGTGGAGGTTGCCACCGGAATGGCGGTTGGATTCTCGAGCATGACCGCCGCATTGCCAGGTCCGGCATTCGTGCTCACGTTCAGCGATATGAAGCCGGCGACGCTTCGAGGCACAGTCGGCTCGGTATTTCTCATGGTCGCGGTTGCCGCGATGATCGGCCTCCTCGCCACCGGGGAGTTTGGTCTCTACGAGGTTGAGCTGATCGGCTGGCTCATCCCCGGCATCATCCTAGGGCTGTTCTTGGCCCGTTTCGTCCGCCCCCTCCTCGACCGGGCCTGGTTCCGCCCCGCAGTGCTGCTGGTAGCCCTGTCCGGCGGGGTCGCCCTCATTCTCCGCCAGGTCCTTTGAGTGCAGACTTCAGCACGGGCGCCAGAGCATCAGGCTCTACTTGTGGGAGTGGTAAGCAAAGAAGGCCGCCAAGAGGAGACACTATGACTGAGACCTACCGAGATCCGAGCGCATCCATAGACGATCGAGTTGCCGATCTCCTGGGGCGAATGACCCTCGAGGAGAAGGTCGCCCAGCTCGGAACGGTCTGGCTTACCGCGCTGGTGAATAACGAGAAATTCGACCCGGACAATGCCGCGGAGATGCTGGCCGACGGAATCGGCCAAGTCACTCGCATCGGCGCGAGCACCGGACTGCTGGCCAACGAGTCGGCGCAACTCGGCAACGAAATCCAGCAAGTGCTGGTGGAGCGCACCCGGCTAGGGATCCCTACGGTGATCCATGAGGAGGGCGTCGGCGGATTCCTTCACCGCGGGGCCACTACTTTCCCCCAGGGGCTGGGCTTGGCGGCCACTTGGGATGTCGACTTGATGGCCGAGGTCGCTGAGGTGATCCGCACTCAGATGACCGCCGTTGGCGCCCGCCACAACCTCTCCCCTGTCCTAGACGTGGCCCGCGATCCCCGATGGGGCCGGGTGGAGGAGACCTACGGAGAGTCACCCGAGCTGTGTGCCCGGATGGGCGTTGCCTATGTGCGAGGGCTCCAGACCGACGATTTGGCCAACGGCGTGGTGTGCACCGGCAAGCACTTCCTGGGTTACGGATACTCCCTGGGCGGCCGCAACCAGGCACCGGTCCACCTGGGCGATCGTGAGCTTCGCGAGGTGTACGCCGAGCCGTTCGCGGCCGCCATCCGCGAGGCCGGCCTGGCGTCGATCATGAACAGCTACTCATCCATCGACGGAGTACCCGTGGCGGCCAGCCGGGCGATGCTTACTGATCTTTTGCGAGGTGAACTGGGCTTTTCCGGAACGGTGGTGGCCGACTACTTCGCGGTCATGCAGTTGCACTTCAACCACATGACCGCCGCAGATCCCACTGAGTCGGCAATCCAAGCACTCAGCGCGGGACTCGATATCGAACTGCCAGCGCTCGATTGCTACAAGCACCTGCCTGCCGCAGTTCAAGATGGCCGAATCGATGAGTCGATCATCGACGAGTCGTGTGCTCGGGTCCTGGCCCAGAAATTCCAACTTGGGCTGTTCGAGAACCCCTATGTGGACGCCGGTGCCGCCCTTGGCGTCTTTGACACCCCCGACCAAAGGGCGCTGGCCAGGCGGGCCGCGGCTGAAGGGGTGATCCTGCTCAAGAACGACGGGGTGCTGCCCCTCAGTTCGACGATCTCAAAGGTGGCGGTCGTCGGCCCCCACGCCGACGATCCTCGTCTCCTCCAAGGCGACTACCACTACCCCACCCATCTGGAGATCATCTACCAGAACCGCAGTGCTGAGATGCTCGAAGCCATGGAGGCCCTGGGCATCGACCAGGGGGTCGACCAGCTCCCCGAAGCCGGCGGTTCGTTCTCCCCGGGACCGCACTTCACCCCCCATGTGACACCGCTGGAAGGACTGCGGGCCGCGCTGCCCCACACCGAGATCATCCATGCTGCGGGATGCGCCGACACTGGCGACGACGCATCGGGCATCGAGGAAGCGGTCGCCGCGGCGGCTTCAGCCGACGTTGCCATAGTGTGCGTGGGCGCCCGCTCTGGGCTGGTTGCCGACGCCACTGTCGGGGAGGCCCGCGACGCCACCGACCTCGGCCTTCCCGGAGCCCAGGCGCAGCTGGTGGCCCAAATCGCGGCGACCGGAACCCCGATGGTCATGGTGGTGATCAGCGGCCGGGTCCACACCCTTGAAGCCGAGGCCGCGAATGCCAATGCCCTCATCTGGTCGATCCTTCCCGGCGAAGAGGGCGGGTCGGCCATCGCCCAGGTGCTGACCGGAGCGGTGAACCCGTCGGGCCGACTCCCGGTCACGCTGCCCTTGCATGTCGGGCAGGTCCCGCTGCACCACGACATGCGGCGGCGCGGCGACCGGTCGGAGTTCTACGGCAGCTACGTTGACTGCGACACCGACGCGCTCTTCTGGTTCGGCCACGGTCTGTCGTACACCACATTCGAATACGGCGAGCCCTCAGCGGTGGCCGGGACGACAACGGAAGCCACCACTGTCTCAATTCCTGTTACCAACACCGGTCGGCGCGATGGCGATGAGGTTGTCCAGCTCTACGCCACCGACGACGTAGCCTCAGTGGCCCGACCGATCCGCGAGCTGATCGGATTCACCCGGGTTGCCATCCCAGCCGGGGAATCCCGCACCGTCACGTTTACCGTCCATCCCAGCCGATTGGCCTTTCATGGCGTCGACATGGCTCTGGCCACCGAGCCGGGAAAGTTCACGTTCCGGGTAGGAGGTTCGGCATTCGACCCCGCAATGCGCGAGGCCCACGTCGAACTCACCGGCGACACCACCCCCTACGATCGCCGTCATATTGTCGCCACGACCGTAGAGATCAACTAGCCAGATGTCGGGGCAAGCGGCTGTCCCACTCGTTGACGTGTCCTAACCTTGCTGCGTGACCCTTCGCCGTGGCACCGATGTCCTCGCGGAAACCGTCGATGTGGCTGGCCGGGATGTCCTGGATGTGGGTTGCGGTGACGGCACACTGGTCCGATGGCTGTGCGGTCATGGGGCACGCGCCATCGGAGCCGATTGCGGTGCTGAGATGCTCCGACGAGCTTTGGAGGCCGACCCCGACCATACCGATAGGTACGTCGATGCCCCGGGCCAGGCTCTCCCCTTCGGCGACAACTCCTTCGATGTCGTTGTCTTCTCGAATTCCCTGCACCACATCCCCGCCGATGACATGGCTCAGGCTTTGGTAGAAGCAGGCCGCGTGCTGCGCCCCGGGGGGACGCTCTATGTGGCCGAGCCCGAAATAGAGGGCCCCGAGGATTCGATGGGCTATCCGGTTATCGACGAGACCGCCGTGCGAACTGAGGCCCAGCAGGTGCTTGACAACCTCGACCCGAACCGGTTCGACTCGCTGCGCCGCTTCACTTACACCTCAGAAGCTGTATACGAGAGCTTCGATCAGTGGTGCGACCGGGTGGTGGGAATCGACCCCGAAAGAGCCTCCGCCTTAGACAAGCACAGAGAAGACCTGAGTGAACGATTCCACCGCATGGGCGAACGCCGGCCCGCCGGTTGGGCCTTTGCCCACAACAGTCTCGTCACCGTCACCACCGCCCGCTGAGACGACGTCGCTCATGACAGCGGGTGGGCGTCGAGCAGGACAAAGGCCAGACGGGCGGGCTCGGCGCCTCGGTTCTCCCAGTGGTGGGCGGTGCCGCGCTGGACCACCGTGTCGTACTTGTGCAAGGTCACCTCGCCTTCGTCCAGCAGCAGCGTGACCTCGCCGTCGAGGACGACCATGTAGTCGATCGTCCTGGTTGTGTGCATACCGGGTCGGCGGTCACCATGCGCCACGGCCCCTTCCTTGGCCAACCGCTCCGCGGTTTCTTCGACTGCCCCAGGGGCCAGCTCGCTGCTCGGAAGGAGCTCGACCAGCCAGAACAGCGAGCCCTGGGGAGGGGCTTCGAGGCGGGTCTCCCGCAGAGCGGCATCGGTGGCTTCTCCGGCGTTGTCGGCTGGGGAGCCCTCTGTCGTCCAGATCTGTATCCGGCGCTTGTAGTCGTGGACGTCGTTGAAAACGATCACCGACCGACCGTCGGCATCGTGGCCGGTGACCACTCGACGGACCTTCTTGGCGTTGTCCATTGTCTGCCTCCTGTTGGATCGATCAGAAGATGTCCCGGCCGCTCTCAGAGCGGCATAACCCGTCCGCCGCTGGCGTGAATGGTGGCTCCGAGCATTGCGTGGCTCGGTGCAGAGGCGGCATAGGCGATCACGTCAGCTGCCTCGTCTACCCCCAGCAGCCGACCCCACGGCAGCAAACCGCGGTGCACGACGTTCAACATGCGTTCGTCCTGTTCAGGCGTCGGTGGGTTCTCGCTGCCCATGCCACCGGTGGAAATCCCCCCGAGGGCGACGACGTTCACCACAATCCCATAGGGGGCCAGTTCTGCCGCAGCCGACTTGGTCCAGGCGATCAATCCCCCCTTGGCCGCGTTGTACAGAGACACGGGGCTCATATCGGCCGGGGGCGGGTTGAACGGAGCCGTTGAGGCCACGCTTACCACTCGGCCGTAATTGGCCTCCTTCATAGCTGGGATCACTGCCTGGGTGCACAGCATCGGACCGAGCAGGTTGACGCCGATTACCTGGTTGAATTCCTCGACCTCGAAATGCTCGGTGCTGCTGGCCCCGCCAATGGCGGCGTTGTTGACCAGCGCATCTATGCGGCCAAACTCTCCGAGCACAGTGTCGGCCATCTTGGCTACATCATCACGATTGGACACGTCGGCCCGCACCCAGATCGCCTGCTGGCCGGTCTCTTCCGTGATGGCCCCAGCGCTCTGCTCGCCCCAGTCCTGGCGGAGGTCGACAAGCGCGATGTCGTAGCCCCGTTGGGCAAGGGCCCGAGCGGTCGCCCCGCCCACTCCCCAAGGGCGAGCTCCGGTGACGATGGCAACTCTGTTATCGCTGCGAGTGGTCATACTCTGTGCTCCCTTAGCTCTTGTGAAGGGGGGAATTGATGGACTCTGGTGGGTTATCGGTTGCATCTCGAACGGGATCGAAGGTGACGAGCAGTTGGGTGCGGCCACGAAGGATGTAGCTGTCCATGAAGGCGTCCGCGTGATCGTCGGCGAGCGTCAGGTTGGGCAAGTCCAACATGGCGTTGGTACCCACCTTGGCCTCAAGCCGGGCCAAGCCTTGGCCGATGCAATAGTGCTCGCCGTAGCCGAAGGCAACATGGTCGTTGGATTCCCGGTCGACATCGAAATTGCTCGGCACCGGGCACAACTCGGGATCGCGATTGGCTGCGGCGAACGACAGCCACGCGAACTCGCCCTTTACCACGCGTTGTGCGCCAAGCGTGGTGGCCCGGGTGGCCACCCGGTACAGGCCCGTTACCGGGCTTTCGTAGCGCAGCGCCTCCTCCACGAAGGTCGGCACAAGGTCTCGATCCGATGCCAGCCGATCTCGCAGTTCGTGATCGGTGGCCAGGCGGTGTCCGATGTTGGCCAGGAGTGTGGTGGTGGTCTCGTTGCCGGCCAGTAGAAACTGCCGCAGTGCTCCCATGCGCTCATCGTGGGTCAGCGGATCGCCGTCGACCTCGGCATTGGCCACATCGGTGATGAGGTCGTCGCGGGGCCCGGTTTGGCGCTTTTCGACCAAGACCGAGAAGTAATCCTCAAACTCTGACTCCGATCTGATGTAGCTGCGCACCTCGGCTCGGGTGGGATTGGCCCGCCCGATGGGTATGGCGAAGTCGTCAGACCATTTCTTGAATATTTCAAGCTCGTCCTCGGGTACGCCGAGCATCCGCGAGATCATCACCATGGGCAGCAACACTGCGTACTCGCTTACCAGATCAGCCCGTCCCCGAGGGGCGAAGTCGGCGATGAGCCCATCTGATACCGACTCCACCTCTGGTTCCAGGGCCCGGAGGCGAGCGGGGCGGAATGCCCGATTCAATGCCCTTCGTTGCCGCACGTGCTCGGGCGGGTCGGCGGTATTGAGGACCCGCCCTCGGTTGCGGTTGCGGAACCGACGGACCGCGTCGGCCATTTCTGGCTCCTGTGCGATTGCACTGGCATGGTCGGCCACCGGGTCCCGGAACTCATAGGTCGCCGTTGGCGATCGGTTCGACCACGTGGCGGGATCTAAGACGATTTGGTGGAGCAATTGATGGCTGGTGATGACCCACGCCCCCATGGCCTCGCTGTAAAACGCCGGTTCTGACGCAGCCCGCACCTCATCAAAGAGTTGCCAGGGCGACGCGATCAGTTCGTCATCACGGCCAAGCAGCCGCCCGATTCTGTCGTCCAGTGAATCCGTCATCTTCTGGCGTGCGTGTCGATCATCGATGCTGCGGGCAACTAGTTGGCCGCCACTGGACAATCGCCTTCCACTAGGAGCCGTCGCAGCACACGATCACCCTCCCACGGGTCGCGCACGGCGAAGTGGGCAGTGCACCGCTCGTCCCAGATAACGACATCTCCGTTGCGCCAGCGCCAGCGACAGGTCACGCTGGGATTGGTGGCGTGTTCGGTCACGGCTGCCATGAGTTCATGGCTGGCATCGTCATCGAGCCCGTCGACGGAGGCGTCCCCAACACAGAAGATCGCCTCCTCCCCTGTCTCGGGATGTCGCCTAAGCAGGGGCTGGTGCACCCCCTGGAGGTTGTCCCGCCATACCTGGGCGTCAAAATCCGGGAAGATCGTCTTCTTCAAGCCAATGAGCGTGTCAGGCACACTGTGCACTGTAGAGCGCCCCTGCATCTGCTCCCGCAGCTCATCTGGCAGCCACGACGCGGCTAGCACCAGGTTGGCCCACATAGTGTCGCCTCCTACCGGTGGTACGTCGATGGCTCGCAAGATGCCAAAAGCGGGCGGATTGGGCGCATAGAGCACATCCAGGTGCCATCGGTCGGTCAACAACTGGTGATCGCTTTTGACCCGCAACTCCGACGGCTCGGCCGAATCGGCGCCAGCAAGACGGTCCATGGGATGGATCCACGGCTCGCCGAGCGTCTCGGCAAGTCGAACGTGCCGAGCATCATCTAGGAACTGATCGCGAATGCCAACCACCTTGTAGTCAAGCAAGGCTCTCCGCAGACCCGAGGCCGTCTCGGCGTCGAGTTCCCCCAGGTTGATGTCCAACAACTCGGCACCGAGTGCCGCTGTGAGTGGTTCAATTCGCATGCTGCTAATCCCCTTTAGTCCAGGGTGAGAATTGCCCCGGTTCGGCTGGCGGAAATTAGCGCGGTGCGGGCACCGGCCACTTGATTGACGGCGGTGCCTCGGAGTTGTCTGACAGCTTCGAGCACAAGATTGAGCCCGTGGATGTAGCCCTCCCCTATCAGCCCGCCATTGGTATTGGTGGGGAGCTGTCCGTCGATGGCGAGCCTGTCTTCTGCGATGAAGTCCTTCGCTTCGCCGAATCCACAGAACCCGAGGCCCTCGAGCTGCATGAGCAGTATGGGGGAAAAGGCGTCATAAATCAGAGCAACGTCAATGTCGTCACGGGAGAAACCGGCGTCATCGAACAACCGACGGGCTAGGGCCACTGTGCCGTCCATGACCGAGAGGTCGGGCCGGTAGTGATCGGTGGCAATCTCCTGTTCAAAGAGCCCGGCCGTCGACGCGACGCCAATGCGGACAGGGGTACGGGGCAAGTCTGCTGCTCTTTCTGAATTGGTGACGACCAAGGCGACTGACCCGTCGGTCTCCTGGCAACAGTCGAGGAGGTGGATGCACGGCTCCACAATCCACCGCGACTCCTGGTGGTCCTCCAGGGTGATCGGATTCTCATACCCCCAGGCTGCGGGGTTGGAGGCGGCATACTCCCGCAGTTGTACAACCGCTCGACCGAAGTCGGCACTCTCAACCCCGAATGCGTGCATGTATCGCACCGAGTTCAGTGCCATCCACGATGCCGGAGACAGCATTCCAAAGGGCATGCACCACTGCATCGCTGTTGTGCCCGAATGGCCCGAAGTCGGCGAGGGTGCGGTCTTAGCAGACCCGAACCGGGTGGCCCCAGATCGTGCTCGGATCGCCCGGTAGGCGATCACTACTTGCGCGGCGCCGCTGGCCACCGCGGCCGCGGCATGCTGAAGCACCCCGACAGACCCACCGCCGCCATAGGGGATCCTGGCCGAGTAATTGATCTCCTCGAACCCGACCGAACGGACAAGTTCAGTCTCCTCAACAGGATCAACCGTGTAGCTGACGACTCCGTCGACATCGGCTGGCCTGAGGCCGGCGTCTTTCAAGGCCCCAGTAACCGATTCGCAGGCAAGCTGAAGTTCTGTGCGGCCAGCCCGACGGGAGAACTCCGTGTACCCGACACCGGTAATGGACGCTGTACCCCGAGAGGTTGTGCCGCTAGCCATCACGATCCCTCAATGGGACGGAATACCGGAACGAGAGGTCCGTCCGCGGTGGCCACGAAATGGGCTTGAACCCTCATGCCGATACGAACATCGTCCCTCGATACGCTGGTGATGTTCGACAGCAAGCGGATCCCCTCGTCGAGGTCCACCAGCACTCCGAGCACCGGATAGTCGAACGCTGGATGCTGGGGGTGGTGGAGGATCGCATAGCTGTAGATGGTTCCGAGCCCGCTGAGCTCAACAACTTCCACTTCGAGCGACGAGCACCCCGGGCACATAGGACGCGGCGGGTGGCGCATAAGCCCGCAGCCCGCGCAACGCTGGGCCACGAGGCGACCCTTGGCCGCCTCATCCCAGAACACCGCGCTGTCATCGGTGACCAAAGGCGATGGCCGGGTCGGCATAGCCGCAGTCATGGGTCCCCTTTCTCTTGCCGAAGGGATCGCCCAGGCCCCTCAGAGCCCCAGACTCCAAACCCGGGCCGCGTTGCCGCTCAAGATGAGCTCCCGCTCATGCGCCGGTATCCCTTCGAAGTCTTGGTTCACAAGCTCCCGTGAGTCGGGCCATGTGCAGGCCGGATGGGGATAATCGGTGGACCACATCATGTTCTCAACACCGATGTCGTAGCGAAGGCTGTGAACGGCAAACGGCTCGTGGATGAAGGTCACAAACATGTTCCGGTGGTAGTAGAAGCTGGGAGGTTCGTCGATCTCGTCGAAGGGGTAGTTGGTCACCGTCTTCATTTGGTCGATGATGAACAGCCACCACGGGATCCATCCCACTCCCGGCTCAACCCACACTGTCTTCAGCTCGGGGAACCGCACGAAGATACCGCTCAGGATGAAGTTGGCGTACTGCACCGAGGTGAACATCGCCGACATCGGCTGAATGCAGCCCTGGGCAAATTGAGGCAGGTCGCCCTGGAAGTAGTCGATTGGCGCAAGCCCGATGTGGAAACAGGCAGGAAGTCCGGTCTCCTGAATGGCAGCCCACAGCGGGTCGTAGACCCGGTCGTAGTAATCGGGAGCGCCCAGCTCGGTCGGATACACGGGAAGTTGCAGAGATTTCCCGCCCAGCCCGGCTACTCGGTGGACCTCTTCAACCGCAACGTCGATGTCGTGGATCGGGATCTGGTATGACACAACTAGGCGGTTTGGGTCAGCTTCTCCGAAGGCGACCAGCGAGTCGTTGAACGCCCGGGTCGCGTCGCGCCACCCGTCTTTCATGAGATACAAGTAGCGGAATGCACTGAATTCGCAATAGCAGACTTCGACATCAACGCCGTCTTGGTCCATGTCCTTCAGCCGCTCGTGTCCGCTGGAGTTTCCCGGCCGGCCAATGGCATGGCGAACGCCCTCGAAACCCGGGGGCATCGTGTTCTGTCCGGCACGAGTGGCCACTCCACCGCCCACTTGGTCGACTGCCTGGTCGTAGTCGTCATGGAATTTGGCAGCCAGGCGGCTCTTGACCCCCTCATGGGTCAGCCGGACGTGCGAGTCCGACGACACCAGCAGCTCGCGCGTCACCCCGTTCCCCGTGGATTCCAGCTGGGTTGTCACCATGGCTCCATTTCCTTTCGTGCGCCTAGAAGTGGGCCTCATCATAGGTCAACACCCTGTAAGGCTAGATCTGACGTCGGACCTGACCCATAGGGTATAGAGATCGTCATACATCCAAGAGGAGGACCAAATGGGGATATTGAACGGGGTGCGGGTGCTCGATTTGGCTTGGGGCATTGCCGGGCCCATGACCACGATGATTCTGGAGGACAACGGCGCCGAGGTCATCCGAATTCAGCCCCCACAAGGCGATCCGTTCGCAGCCCAGTCGGGCTATGCGGTGTGGCACCGCGGTGCCGATCGCATCACCCTCGACCTCCTGGACGACGCCGGTGCCGAATCGTTTCGCGAGATGGTGAGGGAGGCAGATGTGGTTGTCAGCTCATTCTCCAGCGAGGCAACCACGAGGTTGGGCCTCGACCATGCCACATTGGCCGGGATCAATCCCCAGGTGATCTCCTGCGCCATTACCGGCTACGGACGACATTCCGGACATAGCGATCGACCGGGGTATGACGCCCTGGTCTCGGCACGGACCGGTTTGTTCTTCGACCAGCGGGGCCGATTGGGGACGGCCATGAACTTCATTGATAGGCGTGAGCCGCCGTCCCCCGAGTTCGGCCCTCCCGATGGAATGGTCCGAGGGGTCGACCGTCCCGGTCCGATCTTTCCCCGGACGGCCTGGCCTAGCTTGGGCGCGGCTCATCTAGCCACATTCGGCATCGCCGCGGCCCTGCGGGCCCGCGAGGTCATCGGCAGAGGGCAGGCGGTGGAGACTTCGTTGCTCCAGGGTGCCCTGTTCGCCGGATCGCTTACCTGGCAGCGGGTTGAGCGCCCCGATGACAGCCCCCTCTACTGGATGTGGCCAACGGACAGCAGATCCATCGAGGGGCTATTCGAGTGCGCCGACGGCCGATGGGTCCACCACTGGGCGATCCGGCCTGCCTGGATACGAGAGGCCAGTGCGGGAACCGACGCCGTAGCCATCAACCCCGATCACGACTATCGCAGCGACCCCGACCGGATCGGGATGAGTGCAGAAGACCTGCTCGTCACCCATTTCATCTATCCAGAACTGGTTGAGGCCTTTAAGAAATTTTCGGCCAGCGAATGGGTTGAGGCCGGCGAGGCGAGCGAGATGGGGATCGCGCTGGTGCGCTCCCCTGTTGAGGCCTTGCTCGATGAATCGTTCTTGGCCGATGGATGTGTAATGGAGGTCGACCATCCTCGACACGGTCGGATCCGCCACATCGGCAACCCCCTCGAGTTCGGCGAGCCGTTTGCCGAAGGGTCCGAAAACCGCAAGAGCGGTTCAACCGAGCTCAAAGGCGGGCCCCTTGCCGGCATCAAGGTACTCGACCTCGGGCTCGGTGTGGCCGGTCCCTTCGGGCCAAGGATGCTCGCCGACCTAGGGGCAGACGTCATCAAGATCCACGCGCTGCATGACACCTTCTGGGCGGGTACCCACATGGGACTAGGCACCAACCGGGGCAAGCGAAGCCTGTCTGTGAACCTCAAGGATCCCCGTGGCATGGAGATACTGCATTTGCTGATCGATGAGGCCGACGTCATTGCCACCAACTGGCGACCGGGGGCGATGGCCCGCCTGGGAATCGACGAGGAGTCGCTGCGCCACCACCGACCCGACCTGGTGATCTGCAACTCCCGCGGCTTCGAGAAGGGGCCCCGATCCGACCTCCCCGGGACCGATCAGACCGCCGCCGCGCTGTGCGGCACAGAGTGGGAAGACGCTGCCTATTCACACGGCAACCCGCCACTGTGGTCGCGCTCGGGCATGGGAGATACCGGCAACGCCATGCTCAGTGCCACCGCCATCGCGATGGCATTGTTCGACCGAGAGCGAACCGGAGTTGGCCGCTCAGTTAGCACCTCCATCGTCAACGCGACGCTCCTGGCCACTTCCTACGCCTGGATCGATCCCGACAACCCGGCTGTGACCTGGGAGCAAGTCGATGCCGATCAATGGGGGCTCAATGCCCTCTACCGCATGTATGAGACCACGGATGGCTATATCGCGGTGGCGGTTGTCGGCGAGCCAGCTTGGGCGGCTCTGGTAACAATCGCAGGCTGCGAGCATCTGGGTGCCGATCCGAGGTTCACCAACGCCGCAGCCCGGGCCGAACACGACCAGTCTTTGAGCGAGGAACTCTCAGCATGGTTCCGAGACAGATCGGCCATTGCAGCGTTCAAACTGCTCGACGCCGCCGGCGTGCCAGTTGAGATCGTGAATGAGGAGTTCTGCCGCGAATTCTTCGAAGACCCTGAGGCCCTTGCCCTCGGTCTGCGGGCGCAGACCGCATCGGCGTCTGTCGGCCTGTTTGAGGACGTCGGCCATCTGGTGAACTTCAGCGACACCGAGGAGGCGGTTCAGCGAGGCCCCTGTGAGTGCGGAGAACACACCGCGGAAATCCTGACCGAGCTCGGGTTCACTGCCGACCAGATCGCCGCGCTGGCCGCCGACCGTGTCGTGCTCTTAGGCGGTGCCCCTTTGACCGTGTGAGGCAGCCGCCTACCAGATCGCGGTGTGCGCCATGGTCGTCTATGTTCAGGGCGTATATGACGGATTGGCGTGAATTTTGCGATCGTATTCGGGTTCTCGGGGAGGGCCTCGACGCCGAGGGGCAGAGGCATCTGGCCAACCAAGTGGCTTGCTGGCTGACCTATTCGATCGGCCACAACGATCCCCGCCATCCTGCATTTTTCCGGAGCAGCGATCCCGTCTATCAGTGGGGTGGGCCCAACGCCGACCAGGTAGCTCGCCGGACTCGTATCGATGGCGACGGGGTGTACCGGATTTCTGGACACATGGGCTCCTGCGAGGAGTTCGTCCTTCAAATCAAACTTGGGGCGACTCAAAGCGGCGGTGCGGGAGTTGGGCTAGAGGTGACCGGATCAAGTCTCGGGCTGGGCCCCGGCGATGCCATCGACATAATGCTGGGCGGTGAAGAGCGTGACAACCAGAATGGAAGCTGGTTGCCGCTAGACCCCGAAGGCTCGTTCGTCCACATCCGCGACTACTACTTCGACTGGCAGCCCGCCGAACCGGCTACCTTCGTCATCGAGCGACTCGACACAGTGGGCGAGCCGAAGCCGGAGATTGATGCCGCTGCCATCCTCAGCACAGCGCTGGGTGAGATCGAACACTCCTTCGACTTCTGGAACGGCTATCAGGAGCGAATGCTCGGCGACCAGCCTCCCAACACGTTCCTCCCCCCGGCCGGGATGGGCCGCGGCGTCAAGACGCTCATCTACAGCCACGCTGGGGTGGCCCTCGATGCCGACCAAGCCCTTGTCGTCGACATCGACCACCGGGGGGCCGCCATGTGGGATATCCAGCTCTACAACCGCCCGTGGTACGAGGCCCTCGACTTCACCAACCGACTGACCTGCCTCAACCATGCGCTCATCGAGTCCGGGCCCATCGTCATCGCCGGCTCCGATCCTGGTGGACCCAACTGGCTTGACACCGAAGGCCGGGACTCAGTGCTGTGCACCATCCGCTGGTGGCACCCACCCGACACCCCTGTCGTTGACGCCCAGGTGGTCCGCATCAGCGAGCTTGACCTACCCCCCGTGGACCGCCAAACCCAGATCGCCCGCCGCTCCTCCCACATCGCCTGGCGCTACCGCACCTAGGATCTAGGATGACCATTGGTATCTGATCGGATACCATATGGGTGTGGATGCTGCCCAGGTCATACGCGCGGCTCGTGTAGGGGCGGGGCTAACGCTGCGGGCACTCGCGGCGCGAGCCAGCACGTCGCATTCTGCAATCGCCGCTTATGAAGCAGGCACAAAGACGCCCTCGGTTACCACCGTGGAGAGGATCGTTCGGGCTGCCGGATTTGCCCTCGACCAACAACTCTGTCCTCGGATACGGGGCGACGACCGACTCGACCGAGGCACTGAATTGGCTGCTGTTCTCGAATTGGCTGCCGAGTTCCCGGCTCGCCACTCCCCCACCCTCGACTTCCCCGTATTCGGGCGATGAACCTGGTCGAGCGGATTGTCGCCCTCCATGAAGATCTGGAGGACGCCGATATCCCCCACGCCTTCGGCGGCGCACTGGCCCTTGCGTGGTGTACCCAACAGGCCCGGGGAACCATCGACATCGATGTGAATCTCTTCGTGGGGCTCGACCAACTCGACCAGGTATTGTCCACTCTCCCCAATGGGGTAGCTGTTACCAAGGTCAACCTCCGCGAGCTCCAGGCCGATGGGCAAAGTCGATTGTGGTGGGATGAAACGCCGGTCGACATCTTCTTCAACACCACCCCGTTCCACGAAGCCGCCGCCGCCCGGGCGCGTATCGAGTCATTCGGAGGCACAGATATTCCCTTCCTCGCCTGTCGTGATTTGGCCGTGTTCAAGGCATTCTTCAATCGCACAAGAGACTGGGCCGACCTTGAGGAAATGAACGCCGCCGGCACTCTCGACCACGAGGCCGTGCTCGGAGTGCTTGTCCGCTACCTGGGCAGCAACGACCCCCGAATCGGCCGCCTTCGAGCTCTTGCGGACTAGAGAAGAGCCACAAACATGCGCCACACCTCAGGACCAGCCGAGGGCCAACGACCACTTCGGGCAGAACACTCACTCGCCAACACTTCCATGGAGCGCTCGGCATTCTCTGCTGATTTCCAGCGCGGCTGGGTGAAGAGGCGGCATGGTTCATGTGATCTATTGTCCAGATCGCACGAGTCCGCAGGAGGTGTTATGTCGATGAAGCCACTCACAGGGAGGGTCGCAGTCGTAACGGGCGCGGGACGGGGTATCGGACGGGCGTGTGCTGAGCGATTGGCCCAGGAAGGCGCTGCGGTGGTGCTTGCCGCTCGTTCTGCCCATGAGCTCAATGAGGTTGCGGCCGAGATACAGACTGCCGGCGGACGGGCCGAAGTGGTCGTGACAGATGTGTCGGCACGGGCTGAGGTCCGCCACCTTTTCGAACGCACCGAAGAGGTCTTCGGCCGACTGGACATCCTGGTGAACAATGCCGGGGCGATGCAGCCGCTCGTACCGGTGGGAGAGCTTGTTGACGACGACTGGGACCGCTGCTTCGACGTCAACGTGCATGCGGTGCACTACTGCTGCGACACCGCACTTGAGCTGCTTGCCGCTGGTGACGGCGGGCACATAATCATGATCGGCTCCGGTCAGGGTCATTCGCCCTCACCGGGAGCCTCCGCTTACTGCTCGGCAAAAGCAGCGGTGTCCATGTACGTCCGCGTGCTGGCCCGAGAACTCCGGCCCCGGGGTATCACCGTCAACGAGATCGTCCCGGGCGCGGTTGCCACTGAGCTGTTGAGCTGGACGGTGGGTCTGCCGATGGAGCGCCTGCATGAGCTGGAGCCGGCTCTTGGAGGAGATCGTATGAAGGAGCCCAGCGAGGTAGCCGACTACGTCGCATTTCTCGCTACCCGCTCAACGCAAGCCGGCCCTACCGGTCAGTGCTTCAGCCTGCTTGGGCGCGATCTGTGAAACCAGTTCTAGGAATAGGGGCCGGAGGTGCGGAAGGCGAAATAGCCGTAGCCCTGGCGCTCCGGTCCGTCTAGGGCGGGCACTGCCTCTAGGGACGTGGTGATCTCCTCGATAGTGGGGCCGATCTGATCGGCGATCCCCCGCAACTTGTCGGCATCTAGGCCGTAGACGCGGGCGGCGTTCTCGCCGACGATGGCCCGGACCTTGTCGTTGGGAGTGCCGGCCATGGCGTGGCGCAGCGAGAGATGGGTCATGGGCGTCTCGTCGGGGTCGTCGGAGTAACGCCAGGTGCCCTCAGGATGGGGGTAGTCCCGCCCCCAGAAGATGTTGGTCCACCACCAGTCCCCCACTGCGGCCTCGACCTCGAACGGGGCGACGAAGCTGGCGCCGACGAAGACGTTGGACTTGAAGTACTCGCTGGGTGCCTTCGAGAGTTTTCCGTTGCTCAGCGGCAGGGGGGCCTCCGCAGCTGAGTCGAGTTCGACAAGCGCCGACGGGATCCACACCCCGGGCTGTTCGGTCATGGCCAGCTTGAGTCCCGGGAACCGCTCGAAGACCCCACCCAGGATCATGCGGGCGATCGCCCTGCGGTTGTAAGCACCGCCAGCTTCCATCAACAGCAGCGGCGTCCCGTTAACCGCCCGCACGGCTGGGTCGGTGGCTGCTCCAGCATGGGTGGCCAGCACCATTCCGGCTTCTTCCACCGCAGCCCAAAACGGGTCCCAGTGCGATTCGTTGTACTGGACCCACTGCGGGCGGGCACTGGGGAAGTTCACCGCCCGCAACCCGTGAGCCGCGGCCCACCTCACTTCTTCGATTGCGGTGTCGATATCCCACAGCGGAATATGCGCAAGCCCAATCAGGCGCTCGGGGGCCGCCGAGCAGAAGTCGGCTAGCCACCGGTTGTAGATCTGGAACCCCACGCCGGCCAGCTCAGGACTGTCCAGTTCGGGCCAACCCAGGTCGTTGAACGGCATGGGTTCGCCATTGAAGCTGTTGTGGAACATCACTTCGGCGGCGATGCCGTCTCGGTCCATGTCAGCAAGACGAGCCTGCGGATCGTCGTGTCCCGAAGTCTTCAGGTACAGCGCACGCCCCTGTCGCGCTCCTGCCCGCATTTCCTTGACCTGCGGGCTGATGACGAACTCATCAAAGGCTTCTAGGTGCTCCTGGGGACAGTACGCCCGCAGCGCATCCAAGGTTGGCCCGACATGAGAGTCACCCGAAACCAACAACACCCGCTCGTCGCCAACGCTTGTCACCTGAACTCCCTCAGTCGCCTGCGGACAGCACACGTGTTTCGAGTTGGGTGGGCTGTTCGGTGGGAAGCAGGTAGCGCCAGAAAATGGTGCCGGTGGGGGCACCGGCGGTGTCCAGCCAGTTGGGGACTCCGGGGTCGCGGTGGGCGAGGATCATGCGGAACGAGCCATCGGGCTCAAGCACTGTTTGGCGTCGGTTGAGGGAAACCCGGCGGCTCCGGTACGGCGGAGTCTGGATGAAGCGATTGTTGAGCACCACGTTGGCGAACCGGCATTGCGGAAACCAGCCGCGAATCTCAAGCGCTTCGTCGGGACCCAGCTGATAGCGGGTCGAGCGGTACGCGTTGTCGGCCGCGGCATAGCCGATGGCCCGATTGCCCTCGTCAAGCGGTGGATTGGTGAACTGGTTGGGAACAGTTGAGCTCCACGCCAATGGTTCTCGGGGGCCCGAGGGCCGGTCCACGGTAACGCTGCGAAGAAAGGTGATAGCCCGCTGAAGTCCTTCGGCGCAGGTCGTGTCATCGGGTATGGCTGGTGGACCGGGATCGACCGTAGGCTCGATGGACAGGGGAACGTGCATGTTCGGGTCGGTTGCCACAGGACGATCCCACTCGAAGTAGTGCCGTGTGGTGATGCTGCCGGACTCAGGCGAGAGCGCCAGCCAATTTCCCGGCTGGGGGTTCTGGCTGACGTGCAACTCGTAGCTCCCATCGGAGTTGATCTCGATCTCATCGTCGTTGAGCGTGGCCCCGAGCCCGCTCGACATCGCACCGCCAGCAGTTCCCTGCTCGACCGTGAACGAGGTATACACCGCTCCGGCCAGGTTCCCCCGGATTACATAGTCGCGACCGGGATCGATCACGCTGCCGTAGTAGATGGCATCAGGGTTGTCCCCCAGCAGCTTCTTGGTAGGAGAGAACCACCGATAGAACCATGGCCGGGCCGGATCAGCCTGCGACCAGAACTCCAAGGCATGCTGCAGGCCATTCAGGGCAAACAGCCGCGCCTGGGCCCGGTCGTCAGCAGTCGGCATCGCTCTGGCCTCCCGCCACCAATCGCGCTCGATCTCACCCATCAACTCAACGAGTTCATCCCATACCTTTGCCGATTGGTCAGCCACCTGAAACTCCTTCTACTGGCAATTGGCTTTCGCTATTCATAATCGATCAGTGGTCGGAGTCAAGTAGCGGGCCAAAGGCTGCCGAGCACCGCTGGGAGTCGTAGAACTCGCGGAATCGGCTGATCAGGCCTTCCCGCACCTCCACCAACGTGATGTAGCTGTTCTGGTATCGCTCACCTGAGCCGAGCATATGGCCATCGCTGTCATACTCGACCAGGAAACGATCAGGGTCGGAGAGTTCGTAGATCTCGGTGATATGGAAGGCCATGCTGACCAGCCCGTACGAGGTTGAAAGCCGGTCGTAAACCGCCTGTTTGCCAACAGTGCGCGAGGGCTTCCCCGTAAACGAGAACGGAGCCTCGAACATGATTTCGTCGTGCCAGTACTGCGCCAATTCATCGACATCGCCAGTGGCGATCAGATCGAAATACTCCCGGATCCGCTCAAGGTTGGCCGCTCGGCGGGAATCTGGGTCCACAAACGGAATCTACCGTCTGCGGGTAGGGCGCGTTTCCAACCGGCGACGATCCCACCCCGGAGGCTGCCGACCAGTCGTAATGATCGACCACACACTACGGACCACTAGGGTGTTTTCCAGTGCGCGTCATGATGACAGGGGCAACGGGATTCATCGGCGGTCACACCGCGGCGCGGGCAATCCAGGCAGGTCATGAAGTTTGTGCGCTGGTGAGATCGCCCCAAAAACTTGAAGCCCTTTGCGACGCCTTCGACTTGCCCCCGATCGACTTTGTCGTGGGCGACATGACCGATCCTGATGCCGTCACCTCAGCCCTCCACGGCGCCGACGCGGCCATCCACTGCGCCGCCGTCGTGTCGCTCGACGCCCGCGGCAACGCCCAGGGGATCAAGAACAGCATCGCCGGTGCCCGACTCGTACTCCATCAGGCTCATGCCATGGGTCTCGACCCGATCATTCACGTTTCCAGCGTGGCTGCCCTGTTCGACCCCGGAGCGGGCTCGCTCACGGTCGATCACCCCCCTTCTTCAGCCGGTTACACCTACGGCCAAGCCAAGGCCGACGCGGAGATGGTGGCCCGAAAACTCCAGGCTGACGGGGCTCCTATTGCCATCGTGTATCCGAGCGCGGTGATCGGCCCGCCCGCGGGCTCGGCTTTCGGTGAGGCCAGCGAGGACATGGCCCGATTCACCGCAACCGGCATCATTCCCACCCGCAAGGCCGCGGTGGCCATCTCCGATGTCCGAGATATGGCCTCGCTCCTGGTGGCACTACTTGAATCGGGCCATGGGCCCCGTCGTGTCATGTGCGGCGGTCATCTGGTGGATATGAACCTCTTCGCCCGCATCCACCGCGATATCACCGGTCGAAGATTCCCCATGATGCCGCTTCCCCCTTCTGCTCTCCGGGGGATGGGTCGCACGGCTGACGCGATACGTCGTGTCGTCCCGATCAACGCGGCCATGAACAGATTCAGTATGAGCGTGCTCACCCAGTGGGAAGGATCGGAAGATAGCGATCTCTCCGTATATGGGGTTGAGTTCCGCGATATTGAGGAGACCTTCTCCGACAGCCTGTCCGCTTGGCATGTAGCCGGCCTCCTCTCCAACCGCCAGATCGGCAAAGCTCTCCCCGACCCAGATCCCTGCAAAGCGCCGACACCGCCCAATGGTTTCAGGATGCCAGCCCGCGTGGTGCTCTCTCGGCCGTTCAGGACCCTCGGTCCGCACATTGTGCCGCGGGTCCACCGGGCGATCAACCGGCTCACCCGGGGGCGAACACTGCTCGATTCCGCCGCGCAGCCCATGCTCATGCTCTTCTCCACCGGCGCCAAGACTGGCCAGACCCGCGAGACACCTCTCGGCGCGGTCCCGCTCGAAGAGGGCCGCTTCTTGGTGGTGGGCAGCAACTTCGCCCGCGGAGATCATCCCGCGTGGACAGCCAACCTCCTGGCTAACCCCAATGCCGAGATCGTGTTCCGCGGCCAACGCACACCCGTGCGGGCTCGACTCCTCGTCGGTGGCGAGCGGGAGTCGAGGTGGCAGACCGCAGTGTCCTGGTATCCGCTGTGGACCCAGTACGACGCCGTAACCGAACGCGAGCTGCGCTTGTTCGAACTCGAGCCCGCAACCGACGTAGAGGGCAGCTAGGGCACTGCCCCGCCCGATTTCCTTGCCGAGCGAACTCCTAGTGGTAGGTCAGATATTCGTTTAGCTCCCAGTCGGTGACCGCTTGCGAGAAACGGCGCCACTCCTCACGCTTCATGGCCACGAAGTTGGCCACAAGTTCTGAGCCCACGGCTTTGACCAAGACCTGGTCGGCCTCGAGGGCATCTAGGGCCAGACTGAGGTTCTCGGGAGCGCAGCGCACAGTGTTTGCGGTTTCAAGTCCGTCGCCTTCCTCGCATGGGGGTGGCGAGATCTGGCCCTTCGCTCCGAGGAGCACAGCCTGCAATAGCGCCGCGGTGGCCACATAGGGGTTTGACGCGCCATCGGGCAGTCGGTTCTCCAGTCGGGTGGCTGCACCGCGATCACGAGGCACGCGAATCGCCACGGCGCGGTGGTCGTAGCCCCAATTGGCCCAATAGCCCGACAACTGCCCAGGAATGAGCCGCTTGTAGGCGTTGACGGTGGGGGCGCACAGCGCGGTCAGCGCCTCGTGATGGTCGAGCATGCCTCCAATGCCGTGGTGGGCGAGGGCGGAGAGCCCATCGGCGGCCTCTGCGTCTTGGAACAGATGCTCGCCGGCATCGTTCTGGAAGCTGATGTTCACATGGAGGCCGTTGCCGCCGCGATCGCCGAAGGGACGGCCGAGAAACGTCAACAAGAGCCCGTGCCGGGCGGCGACCTCTCGGCACAGCAGCTTGAGCAGGAAGGTGTTGTCGATCGCATCAAGGGGCTCCTGGTGCTCGATGGTGAACTCGAACTGAGGGGTGTCGTACTCGCTGGCGATGGTCTCCAACCCGATGCCCGCGGTTGCGGCCGCGGCCATGATGTCGTCCAGCAGGCCGGTGGGGTCCACCAACGGGCCGGTTCCGTAGCAATGCGAACCCGGGGTGTCCCACTCCTCCCAGCCCCCCTTTCCGTCAGGCTGAAGCACGTAGGCCTCCAGCTCGATCCCGACTCTGGCCCGGTACCCGGCGGTTTCGAGGTCATCGACCGCCTTGGACAACGCGTTCCGAGGCGAGATGGCGAGCGGCTTGTTGTCCTGGACTAGATCGGCGATGACCACCCCGGTCCCCTCCTGCCAGCAGTCCCTGACCCGCTCTAGGTCGTAGACAGCACGGAAATCACCAAGTCCGTCGAGCACTTCGGCACCGGGGGCTGGAATCAATGCCCGGTCGTAACCCACCCCGAAGATGGCAATGGAAAAGCCCACCTCTCCGGTGGCCGCCGCCATCGGGATGTACTTTCCGCGGGCGAATCCGAACATATCGGAGTAGAGCACCCGCACTCTGGTGTGGTCAGGATTGGCCATGGAGTACCTCCCAAATCCGGTTCGGTGAAAGCGGTGTGGTCACGTTGGTCCAGTCCAAGTCCGGCAGCGCAGCACAGACAGCGTTCACGACCGCAGCGTAGGCACCGTTGGTTCCCCCCTCCCCCATGCCCTTCATCCCCCCTGGGGTGTGCGGGCTGGGGATCTCCAAGTGCTCGATGCGGATATCGGGCATCGTCGCGCTGTTTGGAACGTGATAGTCGAGCAAAGTCGACATCAGCGGCTGGCCATTGCTGTCGTAGACGAACTCCTCAATCAGCGCCGCGCCCAAACCCTGCGCCACACCCCCTTGGATCTGGCCTTCGACGATGGTGGGATTGACCATAGTGCCGCAATCGCTCACCACCACATAGTCCTCCACGGCCACTTGCCCGGTGCCGGGATCAACCGCAACCCGGCAGGCGTGGGTGGCGTAGGAAAACGTGGCGCTGACGGGGTCGTAGGAGTACGACTCCGCCAGTCCGGGCTCGATTCCTTTAGGAAGCCGGAAGCCTTGCCAGGCGCGCTTGGCCACGTCGGGAATGCTCACCCCGACCTCCGTGCCGGCCACGCGGGCTTGACCTTCCTCCAGCTCGATGTCTGCTGGACTCGCCTCCAGGATCTCGGCCGCGATGGCTCTGATCTTGTCTGCCACCCGCTGGGAGGCGACAACCGCCGCTCCGCCGCCCACGGCAATCGATCGCGAGGCGGCCGTGCCGTACGGCGAATACGGAGCGGTGTCGGTGTCGCCGTGCACCAGCTCTATCGTGTCCAGTCCCACGCCGAGCTCGTCGGCAACCAACTGGGGAATGGTCGTCTCCAGACCCTGGCCATGGGGAGAGACCCCGGTGGCCACCCGAACCGACCCGTCGAGTTCAATACGGACTTCAGCGCTCTCGAACCCGCCGATACTGAGTCCGATGAATTCGTTCGCGGTGCTCGGCCCGATTCCGGCCATCTGCACGTAGCAGCAATAGCCCACACCGCGAAGCCGTCCATCATCAGGAGCATCAGGACCGCTGTTGATGAGCTGTCTGGCCCGCCGAAGCGACTGAGGGTAATCGCCATTATCGAACTCGATCATGGTTCTAATCCGATACGGCAGCTGTTCGGGACCGATCATGTTCTGAAGCCGAATCTCCACCGGATCACGACTCAGCTCCGCGGCCACCTGATCAACCACTCGCTCACGAATGAACGCCGCCTGGGTTTGGCCGAATCCCCGGTAAGCCCCCGTTGTCATGGTGTTGGTGGCCACCACCCGGCCCACGCAGCGCACTGCATCCCAGCCGTATGGCCCGGGCACAACACCGAACACGGTGAACAGGGGTCCACCGCCGAATACCGTGAACCGACCCCCGGCGTTCCGCAAGCCCTCCACTCGCAGCCCCCGCAGAGTTCCGTCATTGTCGAATGCCGCCTCGATGTTGTGTATCTCGTCGCGGGCGTGGGTGGTGGCTATAAGGGACTCGGATCGGTCCTCAACCCATTTCACCGGTCGACCCAAATCCATGGCCGCCGCGGCCACGATGACCTCGTCCTCGTACAAATGGTCTTTGAGGCCGAATCCGCCCCCGACATCAGGGGCGATCACCCGCACCTGGCTCTGAGCCATGCCCAACGCCTCGCACAGTGAATCGCGCACCGAATGGGGCGCTTGTGTCGACGTGTAGGCCGTGAGCTTCCCCCCGGGTTCGGGAACCGCGACAATCCCTCTCCCCTCGATGGCCAACCCGTGAACGCGCCCTATCCGCAACCTCATTTGCAGTATGCGATCCGCCGCCGCGAACACCGACGCGGTGTGACCCTCTGAGTCCCCCGCTTCGAACGAGGCGAGCACATTCGATCCGAGCTCGGGATACAACAGCGCCGCGTCAGGAGCCAGTGCTTCGTCGATCTCCAACACCGGGTCGAGTTCTTCGATGTCTAGGCCAACCCGCTCGGCCTGGTCTTCGGCCAAATACCGGGAATCTGCGATGGCCACGGCGATTGGCTGGCCCACGTATCGCATAACGTTGTCGATCACCGGTGTGGAACTCTGCTGCTGGTTGCCCAATATCCACAGAACGGGCAACTCGCCGGGAATGAGCTCTGACAGCTGATCGGGGCTGTAGACCGTGGCGGGGCCGTCGTCGACAGGATCGAATCCGATCAGTCGCCCGTGGGCCACCGGACTCCTGACAATGGCGGCATGGACCATCCCGGGCAGCACGATGTCGTCGAGGTAGCGACCCGTGGCGCGCAGCAGCTCGTCGTCGTTTGTGCGGGGAACCCGCTGGCCGACCAACCGGGGCTTCATAGGTGTCGCGACACTAGCGAGCGATTGCTAAGCCCATCAGCGGCGATTGCGCTGTCACCGGCCCAAAGGCGAAACTCGCAGGAGATGCCAGACACCTTGATCCGCAACATCAGCCACCTGGTCACCTTCGACGAGAGCGACCGGGAGCTGGAAGGCGCAGACATCCTGGTGTCCCGCCAGCGCATTGCCGCAGTCGGCCATGGCCTTGAGGTCGATGACTCTGTCGAGGTCATAGACGGCCAAGGGCTGCTGGTGCTCCCTGGTCTGATCAACGGGCACCAGCACCTCTACCAGGTGGGGTTGCGCTCATTTGCCGAACTGGAGCGGGCGCCCATTCACCCCTGGCTGACCGCGCTCCATGTGAAAACGCTGTATCTCTGGCGCCAGGGCCATTACACGCCAGCTTCAGTGGGCGCCGTCGCCCGGGCGGGGATGGTGGAGTCTCTGCTGGGCGGGGTCACCACGGTTGCAGACCAGCACTACGTGTTCGTCGAGGGCAAGACCGAACCCTTCATCGAGGAGATGATCGAAGGCGCCCTAGAAACCGGAATCCGGTTGCACGCCGGCCGGGGCTCGATGACCAAAGGCAAGAACCGCGGCGGCGTGGTGCCCGACATCGCCTGTCAGTCGATTGACGAGGTTCTGCGCCACTCGCAAGAGCTCATCGACAAGTACCACGACCCCGATCCCCTGGCCCGTATCAGGATCGATCTGGCTCCGTGCGGGGTGCACACCGATGAGCCTGAGATGTACCGCGAGTTCGCCCGACTGGCCGCCGAACGACCGGAAATTGGCATGCACACCCATCTGTACGAGGTCATCGACACCGGGTTTTGCGTCGACACCTATGGAGTCACGCCGTGGCACTTCCTCGTCGAAAACGGATGGAACAACGACAGGGTGTGGCTGGCCCACATGGTCGATCCGCCCCATGAGGAGATCCCGGAATTCGCCCAGGCTGGTGTGGGAATCGTGCATCTCATCGCGCCGGATCTGCGCATGGGGTGGGGTTTGGCGCCTCTGCGTAAGTACCTCGATGCCGGATGCAAGGTGGGGTTCGGCACGACGGGTTCAGCCTCCAATGACGGCTGCAACCAACTCGGCGACATCCGATTGGCGGCTCTGGCCCACCGCGACATGCAAATGCCCGCACACAAGTGGCCGAGGGCGTACGAGTTGCTCCGGCTGGCAACCAGAGGCTCAGCGGCGTGCTTAGGACGCCATGATCTGGGAGCGATCGAAGTGGGGATGGCCGCAGACATAGCCGCTTGGGATATGACCACCGTCGACCGGGTGGGCGTCCACGACGCGGTCATCGGCCTGGTCCTCGGCGGGCTCTCCGATCGGGCCTCGTTGGTAATGGTGAATGGGGAGACCGTCGTGAGAGACGGACGCTGCACGACGGTGGACGAGGACGCCATTGCCGAGGTGGCGCGGCAGGCATATCCCGTGCGCACGAACCCCCAGCGGCGACGTAGCTGACGGCCCGCAACCTTCGCAATCGACGCTCCTCGGAGAAGGGGCTAGTGTCGGTTGTTGTCCGACACGCGCGCTGTTCCGATGGCAGCGCCGTACGAGGGGGAGGTACCCGTGTCACGACGTTCTTCGTACCTATTCAGGATCTTCGCACTGCTGATGGTCTTCGGCTTGTTCGCCGCGGGGTGCGGCAACGACGACGACGACGAGGCAGAACCGGCACCCGAACCGGCGCCGGCCGAGACCGAGCCAGAACCCGAGCCCGAAGTCGAGGACGAGCCTGAGCCCGAACCGGAACCCGAGCCTGAGCCCGAAGAGGGTCCTCTCAGGGTGGCGCTCTTGCTGCCGGGGGTGCGCAACGACAACTCGTTCAGCCAGGCGGCTTACGAGGGCTTGCGCGACGCGGTAGCCGAAGATGGCAACGTCGAGACCCAGGTTCTCGAGGAGATCATCGACCCGACCGACTCGCTGCCGGCCATTCGCGACTTCGCCAGCCAGGGATTCGACCTGATCCTGGGGCACGGCATCGAGTACGTGGATCCGATCCAGCAGCTCTATGCGGAGTTCCCCGATGTGTCGTTCTCTATGACCGGCGGCATATTGGTGCCCGGCTCGGTCACGAGCGACAACGTGGTGGACTGGCTCTACAACGTGCAGGACATGGCCTATCCGAATGGCATTCTGGCCGCAAAGGCAGTGGTCGGCGACACCATTGGGATCGTCGGAGGCCCTGAATTCGACTTTGTGAAGACGATGCACCAATCGTTCCGCGACGCAGCTTTGTCGGTGAACCCCGACATTGAATTCCTCGAGGGCTTCGCCGGTTCGTTCGTCGACGTTCAGGCCGCGGCTGAGGTCACCCAGCAGCTAATCGACCAGGGCGCGGACTTCATCTATTGCTCTGGTGACGGAATCTGCATCGGTGCCGCTCAGACCGCATCAGCTGCAGGGATTCCAATCTCGGTGGGATTCGGCTCCCAGGAGCAGACGGCACCCGATGTCTATCTGGCCGCCACCGTCATCCGCATGAAAGACCTGTACCTGGATTTCTTCGCCCAGGTTCGCAACGAAACATTCGGCACCCCCGACGGTGAAGTGCACGCGGTAGGCGAAGAGGGATACGCGTTCTATCCCGGTGGCATCTTCAATGCCCAAGTTGAGGTCTTGCCGGTCAACACCAATGCGACGGTTGAGACCGCAGTGAGCCTTGACGAACTGCAAGCCGCGCTCGACGAGCTGGTCGCGTCTATCGAGGCCGGCGAGTTCTCAATTCCCTTCCCCGGCTAGCCGGCTGCTCAATCATTGAATTCTGAGACTGGCGCGGCGCCCGCATCCGGCACTCCCCTGTCAGTTCGGGGTGTTTCCCGGCGGTTCGGGGTCGTCCAGGCTCTGGAGGACGTGGATTTCACCCTTGAGGAGGGTGAGATTCACGCGCTCGTCGGCGAGAACGGCGCGGGCAAATCCACGCTAGCCAAGATTGTCGCCGGATCCATCCACTCTGATGCCGGGTCAATGAGCCTGTTCGGCGAGCCCTACCAGCCGGTATCGCGCCGGGAAGGCGCCGCTGCCGGGGTCGCCCACGTAAGGCAGCAGCTCTCGCTGGTCAGGGGGCTCACCGTCGCCCAAAACCTGCAACTGGGACGACCGGATGCGCCTGCGGTATTCAACGCGGGCGCGGCCCGGGACGAGGTGGAACGCTGGTCCGACGAATTCGGTCTGGGCGTCCCCGCGGAAACGCTCATCGACGATATGGCGCTGGCTATTCGCCAACAAGCGGAAATCCTCATCGCGGTGGCATGGGGGGCACGGCTGCTGATCCTGGACGAGCCCAGTTCGGCACTGGGGCCCATTGAGACTGAGGCCCTCATCGCACTTTGCCACCGTTTGCGCTCTGAGGGCACTCCGATCATCTACATCTCCCACCGATTGCCCGAGTTGACGGAGTTGGCCGACCGGCTCACGGTATTGCGAGCAGGCCGGGTTGTGGTTGAAGGGGCCGACGTACGGGACGCCGACCTCCGCGAGGTGGCAACCCTCATGATTGGCGACGTTTCGCTTCTAGAGGTCAATCGGCCCGAGATCCAGCGGGGGTCAACTCGATTGACGGTGAGTGACCTCTCGGTTTCTTCTCCACACGGCGTCGGATGCCACGGTCTCGACTTCGATGTGGCCGCCGGTGAGATCTTGGGAGTGGTCGGCATTGCCGGAAACGGCCAGGAATCATTGGCAAAAGCCCTCACCGGACAGGTCAAGCTGGCCAGCGGCAACGTCTTGGTGGATGACACAGACATTTCTGGATCGGCGGGCCAGGCGATAACGGCGGGCGTGGCCCACATCCACGAGGACCGCTCCAACGGTCTCGCCGCGTCCTTCACGGTTGCCGACAACGCCACCGCCCGACACATCGGCAATCGTCGATTCACCAGATTCGGAGTGCGTATGGGCGACAAGATCGCCCACCACGCCCGGGAATTGATTGAGCGATTCCAAGTCCGTCCTCCAGAACCCGCAGCCATGGCCAGCTCGCTATCGGGCGGGAACCAGCAGAAGCTGATGGCGGCGCGGGAACTGGAGCAGAACCCAGCAGTGCTCGTTGCCCATGGGCCGACTAAGGGCCTTGACCCTGAAGCGGCCAAGGCCATGCGCGATCGCTGTTTTGCCGTTGCCCAGGCCGGGGGTGCTGTGGTGGTGATCTCCGCTGATCTCGACGAGGTGGCCGATCTGGCCCATCGGATCATCGTGCTCTACCGGGGAGTGGTGACCGATGCGTTCCCCATCGAGGACATGACGCCACAACGCTTGGGCGCGGCCATGGCCGGTTTGTCCGAGACGTCGGGAGTGTCCGGTGACTGACGTGGTCGCGGACGGCGAGCAGGGCGAAATCGAGGACGCACCCACGGGGACCGAGGAGCGCAGTTTCACCACTTCATTGTCGACGAGCAGCCTTGCCGTTCTCATTGCGGTGGTGGTTGGCGGGCTAATCATGCTCTTTTCAGGAGAGAATCCGCTCACCGCCTATGGGGCCATGCTCGACGGCGCCTTCGGATCGAAATTCGCGCTGGGCGAGACCTTGTCTCGGGCCGCACCCCTGGCCATCGTGGGGTATGGCACCGCGGTGGCGCTTCGGGCCGGGCTCATCACTATCGGCGCCCAGGGCCAAGTTGTTGCCGGTGCCATAGGGGCGCTTTTGACCGCCCAGTTCTTCGAGACGGCACCGTCTGCGGTGGCCATTCCGGCCGCCGCGATCGGAGGCGCCCTCTTCGGCATGGCCTGGGTGTTGATCCCGGCGATGCTGCGGGCCTACTTCAGCGTGAACGAGATTCTCTCAACCCTGCTGTTCACGGAGTTCGCCGCCCTGCTCATCGAATACCTCCTCAACAACCCGCTCAAGCCCCCCACCGCGATCACCCCGCAGTCCGACCCCTACCCGGACAACGGCATCCTCGGACTGGTCATCGACGGTACCCGCTTCCACACCGGGGTCTTTGCCGCCGTCATCATCGGCCTCGCCTTCATCTGGTGGGTGCGCTCAGATCGGGGATTCAGCTACGACCTCTACGGTGAGAACCCGAACCTAGCCCAAAGCCTGGGAATTTCCAGCAACCGGGTGATCATCAACTCGCTCCTCATCTCCGGGGCTACCGCCGGTCTGGTCGGTTGGATCCAGGCCGCCGGCCTTCTCCAGCGGGTCTACGTGGGGATCGCATCCGACATCGGGTTCTTCGGCCTCGTCGTCGCCTTCCTCGGAGGCGCGACCGCGGGCGGCGTGCTGGTGGCCGCGCTCCTATTCGGGGCTCTCCAGGCCGGCGGCTTGGCCATGCAGTCATCCGAGGGCATACCTGCCTCACTCTCCGACATCATTCAGGCGCTCCTCCTACTCGGGTTCTCAATCCGATATGCCCCCCAGATCGTTCGCCTCACCCGCGGGGTCATGGCCAACTTCACCCTCGTCGGGAGGAGACGCCGATGAGCCAATTGCTGGAGGCCACGTTTTGGAGTGCCACGGTGGCAGGCGGCCTGCGGTTGGCCACCCCGCTGATCTACGCCTCCATCGGCGAGACCTTCGCCCAGCGGGCCGGCGTCTTGAACTTGGGGCTCGAGGGGTACATGATCATCGGCGCCCTGACGTCGCTCTATGTGGCCGACCCCACAGTGGCCCCGCTTGGATTCTTGGTGGGAGGCCTGGCCGGGATGCTGTTGGCCGCCTTCATGGTCTTGCTTTCGATTCGCCTGTACGCCAATCAGGTGGTCGTCGGTTTCGGCCTGACCATCCTCGGCATCGGGACGACCGGGTACATCTTCCGGGTCACAACCGATGTCGGCGGAAGGGACCGCCAGGTGTCTTTGCCTTCAGAGGTCGACATTCCGCTCCTGTCCGACATCCCCTGGCTCGGCGACGCCCTGTTCGGCCACAGCTGGTACACGTGGCTGGCCTTGGGTCTGGTGCTGGTGACCGGATTCATCGCCTCTCGGACCATCTTCGGCCTCGAAGTAAAGGCCGTTGGAGAGGATCCTGATGCCGCGGCGGCCCGAGGCGTGGATGTGGTGCGCGTCCGCACCATAGCCACGCTGATGTCGGGATTCCTCGGCGGGCTGGGCGGTGCCGCCTTGATGTTGGGCAGCGTGGGGCGGTTTCAGCCCTGGCTCACTGCGAACCGCGGTTTCATCGCCCTGATCGTCATCATCATGGCCAGCTGGAGCATCTGGGGTGCCGCCGTGGGGGCATTCGTGTTCGGGTTCTTCGAGGCGCTGGGGTTCAACCTGAACAATGTGTTCGTCGACGTTCCCGTCGAGGGGCTAAACGCCATCCCGTTCTTCGTGGCCTTGTTGATTCTCACCGCCAGCGCCCGGTGGGCCCGCATGCCCCGGGGGTTGGGCGAGAACTACGTCCCGACTGTTTGATCGAGCAGGGCTCGCAGGACCGCTCTGTCTTCATCCGAGCAAAAGGCGGCGTCGATGGCACGATGCTGGGCGGCGACCAGATCGGCCATACCCCAGTCGAGATGGCTTGAAACCAACATGAGCTCGCTGCACAAGGTGATCCCGAGAGTCTCAGGATCATCGGTGTTGATGGTGTAACGCACCCCGGCGGCGTCCAGATCTCTGATCGGATGGTCGTCCAGGCTTGAGTACAGCAGGGTGCAGTTGGACGTTGGGCAGACGTTCAGCGTGATGCTGTTGTCCAGGACCATGGCCAATACCGCCGGGTCCTCAGCACAGCGAACCCCGTGGTCGATGCGGCTCACGCCCAAAAGCTCTATGGCATCACGGACACCCTCGGCGCCCGACGACTCCCCCGCATGGGCGGTTCGACCCAGACCGATCCGGGCCGCGTCGGCATAGGCGGGGGCGAATCGGGGACCGGTCCGACCGGCTGCCTCTTCGTTGCCATCTATCGACAGCCCGATGATCCGGTCCAAACCTGCACCCTCGATCCACTCGACCAGTTCTCTGGCCTCCTGTTCGGTTTGCTGTCGCAGAATTGATGGGAGCAGGCGATAGTCGCCGAGCCCGGCGGCCTGGGCCCGATCGAATCCCCGAGCACACGCAGTGAAGAGCCCAGCCGTGGACAGTCCCGACCAGTGGGTTGGGTTCACGATCACCTCGGCGTAGACGATGCCCTGGTTATGGGCGTAGGCCGCGAAGTCATAGGCCACCTGCTCGGCGGTCGGCCCGTCGCGGACCAAGCCGCAGACCCAGTCCAGGGTTTCCAGGAAATCGGCGAGATTGTCTGCCTCAAAGAGCCGGTCGACCGGTCGGGGCGGCTCTTCGCCGGCGATGGCAGCCAGTTCGGCGACCCTCGCGGGGCGAAACGTGCCCTCAAGGTGGATATGGAGCTCAACCTTGGGGACGGCGCGGACACGCTCCGCGCTGAGCAGCGTCATGTGTAGATGCCGGGGGGAGGATCCCATCCAGTGAGGACGTGGCGGCCGATCTCGACGTGCTTCCACTCGACCGGATCGTGAAGCGTGAGGGTGCGGACGTTCCTCCACCATTGATCAAACCCCAGGGGGCGACGAGCCGAGCGAGTGCCCATAAGCCCGTAGACACCTTGAGCGGCGGCCAACCCGGACCGGTCGGCGGCCGACCGGGCGGCATAAATGGGAATGGCCAGTTCGGTTCGGCTTATCTCGCCCCGCTCAAATGAATCAAGGGCGTGGCCACACCGCATGGTCAGCTCGTGGGCGGCGGCGAGATCGGCAACCAACTCCCCCATCGTCCGCTGAACCATGGGATCCTCGACCGCATTGTCCACCTCGGCTGAGGGCCACGGCCGGCTCTGCTCGTTAACGAACGGCACCGCAGCCTGAAGCGCGCCGATGCCGATGCCCACGTTCACCGCGGCAAAGCCGGCCTCGAACCGGACCCCGGAATGGGGCAGCGGCGCTCTACCGGGGATGCTGGCAACCCACTCGGGACCCACCCTCACATTCTCAAAGCTGATGCTCCCCGAGTCGGTGGCCCGCTGTCCCAGCGCATCCCAGTCGCGGTGGACCGTCATAGCCGGGTTGTCTTTGGCCACCAGGTTTAGCTGGAGGGCGAAGAACGGGTTCTCCGGGGTGAACCGCTCGGGATTGAAACCCCATACCGCCACGTAATCGGCCTCCGCCGCGCCGGTGGTGTAGATCTTCTGGCCGTTGACTACATAGCCGCCGTCTTCTTGCTCGAGGGCCAGCGTGGTGAACGGCTCGGCCACCGTCTTGCCCGCCTCAGCCACTGCCAGGCCCAGGGTTGCGCTCTCATCGAGGACCAGCGAGGCCAACCGTGGCTTCAGCTCGTCCGAGCAATAGCTGAAGATCTCCCGCACCAGCTCGTCGTGCACCTTGTAGACCTGGGCTACCGACGAGTCTGCCGCCGCCAGTCGTACCTGGGCGTGCAGGCTGGCAGTGTGAGATGCGCCGACCCCTCCGAACTCCGCAGGGACGGCCAGCGCCAGGATGCCGCAGCCCTTTAGTGCGTCAACGGCCCGAGTGGGATACCGACCGGCATCGTCGTGCTCGGATGCCAGCGGCGCCACCACCTCGGCAATCACCTCGTCCAGCGTCTCCAGAGCGCGCTCTTCATCGCTGCTGAGCTCGGGGGGCGCGATCGCCGAACCCAAGAACCGTGCCAATGTCATCGTTGTCTCCTCGTGGTTCGACCAGCCGACTTCATCGTGTCACTCCCCCGCCATCATGAATGTGCTGGGGGCACCGACAGCACAACAGCACCGGTATGAACGACTGGGTCATGGTGTCGATGAGCCCCTTCTCGGTGAGGCCGTAGTCGGGCACGCCAGCCAACCCGACGAAAGCCAGGATCATGTACGGCGACGTGATCTCACAGCCGAGCGAGGCCGCGGCATGGTTGGCCTCGATCGACTCGTCATACACCCGCTCCCACGGCTGATCGCTCATTATGCCCCCTAGGGGAAGGGGGACGGTGGCCAGCACCTCGCCATCGGCCACACAGACGTAGCCCCCTCCGATCTCCTGAAGAGTGCGGGCCGCGTGGGCAAGGTCTTCGTCGCTGGTTCCCACCACCACCAGGTTCTGGTTCTCGCAGTTGCTGGTGATGCCCAGCGCGCCGCGGGCAAGGCCGAACCCCCGCACAAATCCCGTGGCCCGGGTGTCGGTTCCGTGATGGCGGTCGAACACCGAGATCTTGGCGATGTCGATTGCAGGATCAGGGATCACGTTGCCGTCCACCACCTGGAGCTCGGCCTCCATGGCCCGCTTGAAGTAGCCGTCGTACATCTCCATGGCCCGGACCACAGCCACCTCGTCGGCGGCGGCGTCGGCCTCCACCCGAAACAGGTCGGGACCGAAGTCGCCGGGCAGGTGCACGGTGTTGCGGACCCAATCCGGCATGGTGTCGGGGTTGGCGAAGGTTGCCTCGCCGTCTCGGCCGGCGACGTCTCCGCCCACGATGACCAACGACGGCCGCACCTCGCTCAGGTCGTCGAGGATCATCACATCAGCCAGGCGGCTGGGGGTTATAGACCCGAGAAGGTGATCGAGTCGGTAGTACTGCGCGGCGTTGAGCGTGGCCATGCGATAAGCCTCGATGACAGGCACACCTTGGGCTATGGCGCTGCGCACGTGATGGTCGATGTGACCCTCGTCCCGAAGATCCTCCACATGGCGGTCGTCGGCGCAGAAGCTCATGTAGTCGAATCCACCGGACACCGCGGGCACGTCCTCGAAGACCAGAGGGACGTTGTCGTTCATCGACCCCGACATCACCGTGATCATGACGCCGAGGCGCAGCCGATCGATGACTTCGGCAGTGTTGAACGCGTTGTGGTCGTCGCTGACGCCGCCAGCCAGGTAAGCCCATAACGGCTCATCCGCGATGCGGGCGGTGTGACCGGTGAGCCTTCGACCGGCGGCCATTGCGGTATGGGCCTTGCGCGCCGCCGAGATGTCCAGATCGAAGGGGTTGCTCTCGCCCAGGGTGGCCACATTTGTGGCACTCAGGCGTTCGATCACGTCGGCCTCCGGCATTACCGCTCCGCCCAACTCCAGATCGGGGACGCGGGGAATCTTGTGGGAAATCTGCTGGAAGATGCGCATCGGCGTGCCCGTGGCCGCCATAGCGTCGGCACCCCGGGTTCCCACCACGTTGGCCAGACAGTTGGGGTCGGCCAGCACGGTGGTTGTGCCCCTGGGCACAACCAGCCGGGCCAGTTCTCCCGGAGTGAGCATGGTGTACTCGATGTGGAGATGAACATCGATGAACGTGGGAGCGACAAACCGACCCGTCGCATCAACTTCTGTGTCAGCCTCCAGGCGACCGACAGGCGTTACCGCGGCGATGTGCTCCCCAGCGATCAGAACGTCTCGCTCTATGAGCTCGCGGTTGTGGAGCGCGAGCACCGTGCCTCCCCGGATGGCCAGGTCGGCGGGCTGCTCACCTCGGGCCACGGCCTGAAGCCGCAAGATCTGCTCAGGTTCGGGAACGAGGTTGGCGCCGATGAACATCTGGCTCACCAAAGTTCGATTTCAGAGACGGCAGGCAACCGGGTCACGACAACACGAGGTCGTCTACGAGCTGGCTCAATGTGCCGTCCACCACGCCGATGTCGGTCACATGCGGTCCCGTCAAGCAGGCCAGGCTCATCAACATGACTGAGAACAGCGGTTGCGTGAGCGGCCCGGGCGGCAAACCGATGGCTTGGGCCGCGGCACCGACCTCTGACTGGAGCCGAGCGACGTCGGTGGCCGGCAAAGGTGACAAGATCCCAGCCACAGGAAGCTCGAGGATCGAGACGACCTCGCCATCCTGGGCCACTGCCACGCCTCCCCCAGTGGCGATCACCGCATTGGCTGCCACCGCCATGTCGAAGGGATCGCGGCCAAACACCGAGAGGTTGTGGGTGTCGTGGCTAATCGTGGTGGCTACCGCACCCGTCCAGTGGCCCCAGCCACCGAGCAGCCCGGCAACCGGCGTAGCCGGAATCCGCCCGTGGCGGTGCACGACCACGTTCAACAAGTAGCCATCGGGAACGGTGACGACCCCGTCGACCACATCGACCTCGGCCTCGCCCCACTCAGTCATCACCACACCCTCTACCACCTTCATGCGGTGGCGTCCGTCCGGAACACCGGGCAGGCGGAAAATGAAGTCGTCGGCGGTCATCGTCGACAGCCTGATCGTGTCGAGCGGCGGGTTCGACGGGGCCTCGGAGACCGATTCGAGCATCACTCCCCCATGGGCCACCTGACGGCCGTCGAAGAACACATCGTCCACCGCGACTTCTTCCAAGGAGGACAACACCACGATGTCGGCTCGGCGGCCGGCGGCAACCATGCCGAGGTCGGTGCGCTGAAGGCGGTAGGCCGCGTTGTAGGTGGCGATTCTCAAAGCGCGCGTCGGCTCTAGGCCATAGCGGATCAATCGGCGCAAGAGATCGTCGATACCGCCTTCTTCCAGCAGAGTGGCAGCGAACAAGTCGTCTGTGGCGGCAATGATGTGGGTGGGGAACTCCGGCAGCTTGGCCAGTTCCTCGACCAGGAGCGGCAGCACGAAATCGAAGGCACCCCGCAACTCGACGGTCATGCCGGCGCGGAGTTTCTCCATGGCGTCCACATGGGCAAAGACCTCATGGTCAGAGAAGATTCCCGCGCTGAGATAGGCCTGAAGCGCGGGCCCGGTCAACCCCGCAGCGTGGCCGCTGACCAGTTTTCCGCTCTCGTGGCCGGCCGCCACGATTTCCACCATGCGGTCGTCGCGGCCCAACACCCCACCCATGTCCATGACCTCGGCCAAGCCGCCGACCTCTTCCCAAGAGAGCATCTCGGCGATGTCGGCGGCGTGCAGGTCGTGACCGGACAGCTCCAAGCCCGGTAGCGGAGGAACACAGGAGGGGGCCTGCACCACGAACCGGACCGGCAGACCCCGGCTGGCGTCAACGGCGTAGCGGACTCCCTCGACTCCGGCGATGTTGGCCAGCTCGTGGGGGTCTATAAAGACTGTGGTGGTGCCTCGGGGACAGATGGCGGCGGCGTACTGACCGGGAGTGAGCATCGAGCTCTCGAAGTGCACGTGCATGTCGATGAAACCGGGGGCGATGTACCGGTCGGTGCAGTCAAAGGAGTCGGCGGCGTCGGTGCGGGAACCCGTTGGGTGGATGCTGGCCACGACCGGGCCGACGATTCCCACGTCGGATTGGCGCAGCTCTCCGGTTCCGACGTCGACCACGGTGCCGCCGGTCAGGATCAGGTCGAAGGGCTCGTTGCCGAGCGCGGCTCCAACCGCTCGAGCCCGGGTCTCCTCCTCAAGATGGCTGTACATGAAAAGAAACTAGCCTCTAGCCATTACCGTGACCCGCAGAGGCGGCTCTGAAAGGCAGGCACGGTGACCAGTTTCTTGTTGCGCGGCGGAACGGTGCTCCCGATGGAGGGTTCGAAGGTCGTCTTCGATCCGGGATCGGTATTGGTTATCGATGGCAAGATCGAACTGGTGGGCGAAGTGGCCGACGTCGACCAGCACCCCGCCGCGTCGAATGTCGAGGTGATCGACGCCACCGGCCATGCGGTGGTCCCGGGCTTTCACAACTGCCATCTCCACTCGGGCCTGCTGCGAGGCACCGCAGAATCACTGGCCCTTTGGGAGTGGCTGGAAGACCACATCGACCCGGCCCACCGGGCGCTGACCCCTGAGATCGCTGAGGCGGCCTCGTGGATGGCCTACACCGAGGGACTGCGGGGCGGCACCACGTCGGTATTGGACATGTGGCGGCACATGGAGGGCTCGGCCCGTGCCGCAGAGGCGATCGGCATTAGGGCCACGCTGGCTCCCTACACCGCCGATCTGTACGACTACTTCGAGACTTTGGAGACCAACCGGCGCCTGTTGGAAACGCATTTGGTGGCCGCCGATGGCCGGGTTCGAACGTGGGTGGGCCTAGAGCACATCTTCTACTGCTCACCGGACATGTTCCGGCAAGCGGCCGCGCTGGCCGAGGAGTTCGACACCGGGATCCACACCCACTCGTCGGAGTCCATCTGGGAAGTGCAGGAATGCCTGCGCCAATTCGGCCGGCGCCCCATCGAGGAGTTCTACAACCGGGGAATCTTGGGAAGCCAGAGCGTGATCGCCCATGGCGTGTGGCTCGACGACCGGGAAGTGCAGTTGATGGCCCAGACCGGCACCAGCGTCACCCACTGCCCTTGCTCAAACATGAAGCTCTCATCGGGTCCGGCCCGGATCGGCTTCTACCGGGAACAGGGCATGACGGTGGCTTTGGGCACCGACGGGGAGAAGGAGAACAACAACCTCGACATGCTGGAGGAGATGAAGTTCGCGTCGCTCCTTCAGAAGGTGAGCACCCTCGACCCCACCACCGGAGACCCCTGGGACATCCTCGACATGGCCACCCTGTCAGGTGCACGAGCACTGGGCCTCGACGACGTGACCGGCTCGCTCGAGGCCGGCAAGGACGCCGACATAGTCACCGTGGACCTGGGCGGGCTGCACTTCGTGCCGGTCATGCACGGCGACGACTTCAACATCGCGGCCCACCTCGTGTTCACCGCGTCATCCCACGATGTGGCCAACGTCTGGGTGCAAGGACGACATCTGGTGGCCGAAGGCGAGGTGGCCTCGGTTGACGTCGGCCAAGTCGCCGAGCAGGCACAGGCCGCGGCCGAGGAGCTATTCGAGCGCCGCCGCCAACTCAAAGGCGACACGCCCAGCCCCGCGACAACTCTGGGCAAGAACGCCTAGTTCAGCCGCACCCAGCGGCGCCATATGGCCAGCTGGGGTGCGCCTACCGTTGGCATTGGGTCAGCCCTCGTCAGCGGGAGTCGGGAAAGGCCGGTGACCCCAAAAGCTCGGGCGGGAGATCTGGTAGGTGCCGGCATGGTCTGGGTCCTCGACCCGTAGCCCACCCCATCCGAACTCGACCATCATCGAGTCGGGCGCTTGGCAATAGAAAGAGATCATCTCGTCGTTGGTGTGACGTCCCAAGCACATGCGGACAGGGACTCCCTGGTCGAGGCAGCGGTCTTGCGCCATGCCGACATCATCGATGGTCGCCGCTTCAACCATGATGTGCCCAAGCGGATGGGTCCGAGGCAGACCGGCGCTGAATCCCAGCGTGTGGTGACGCGGGTTGCAGCCCAAAAACGCCATCGATATCGCACCGACATGCCAGGTGTTCCGCAGGTGGAAGCCGAGCACGTCTCGGTAGAAGTTCAGGACCGGCTCGAGTTCATCGACCTTCAAAACGGCGTGTCCGAAGCCCATGTCTCCGGTCACGAAGCTCGAAACAAGGGGTGTCACCACTGGAATGTCGTTGCGAATGGGGCCGTGGTAGAGCTCTAGCGGCGTGCCGGCGGGATCTTCGAATGAGACGTAACCGGTCACGAGACGGGCGGCGGCCTCTTCGTCGGAGCCTGCTCTCACGTCGACACCTGCCCGCTCGAGGCGAGAGACCTGGGCGTGCAAGTCAGTGTCGTCGATGACTTCGAACCCGATGGCGTCGACTCCCGCGGTGTCAGCTTCGGCGACGACCAGGCGGTAGGGGTAGTTGTCCCATCGGAAATAGGCCGCGGTCGCGTCGGGGCCGGGTGTGGGCATGAAGCCGAGCACGTCGGTAGCGAACCTGCGCCACTCGTCCAGGTGTGGACTGGCGAGCCGGACGTACCCGAGGGACAGGACAGCGCTCTTTCGTGTGCTCACAGGGTGGTCTCCGACTCATCGCGGGTGAGGAACTCGATCACGACCCGCTCAAACTCGTCCTTGCGTTCGATCATCGTCCAGTGCCCACAGTCCGGGAAGATGTGAACTTCGCAGTCGCGAATCAGGCGCATTGCGGGGATCAACCCGTCAGGGGGCGTGACCCGGTCGTCTCGCCCCCAGGTGACCAGCGTCGGCGCCTGGATCCCGCGCAGCGTCACGAACTCGTTGGTGTTGTCGAGCATGATGTCGCGTAGAAACGACAGCATTTCCCGGCTGTAGATCTGGCGGATACCGGCGAGCGCCTCGGGCTCGGTTGCTGCCTCCCAGCGACGGTCGATCATCTCCTCGGTGAGGGTGGCGGTGTCGAAAACCATCGATCGCATCCAGGCGATGAGCAGTTCTCGGGTGGGGTTCTCAACGAAGTCGACGAGCCGACTGATGCCTTCCGACGGCAACGGGCTGAACAGCGGAAGTCCGACCCCGCCGATGGTCGCCAGCCGCCGCACCTGGTCGGGGCGAGCCGCCGCCACCTGAGAGGCGAACTTTCCCCCCAGTGAATTGCCGAGCAGCGAGAACGAATCCAGGCCGAGCCCGTCAACGAAGGCAGCAACGGCCTCGGCCCCGTGAAGTACAAGATTGGTGGGCGGGGTGTAGCTACGACCGAAGCCCGGCAGATCCAGCACCAGGCAACGGAAGTGGGGAGCGAACGCCGCGAGGTTTTCGCCGAAGTTGGCCCAGCCGGTAGCCCCCGGGCCAGAGCCGTGCAGCATGACCAACGGCGGACCATGGCCCACCTCGTGAAAGTGCAGGACACCGTGCTCGGTGCGTAGCGTTCGGCTGGTGTCCTCTTCGGTGAAGGGTGGCGTCGTTGCGTTCATGGACTGAGAACCTCTGCGCTCAGATGGTGACCGCTGATGGACCGGTGGGCGGCAGGCCCATCAGGACCCCTCCGGCGAGGTCGAGCAGCGGGCCTCGGAGGAAAATGCCGTGATGGAGCCCGGCGTGCATGCCCCGCCAGAATCGCTGCACCGGCTTGTCGAGACGGATCGCGTTCCCACCGCAGATGTCATAAACGGTGTTGGCTGCCTCCGCCGCCCGCCACGCCGCGCGGACCTGATCGCGCCGAAGCGCAACCCGCTGGTCGATCCCAATCGTGTGGCCGGCTCGAACCGCGTCGTATGCCTCGCCGATGTTGTGGACCAACTGAATGCGAGCGCTGGCGATTTCGGCGGCCGCCTCGCCGAGCACCCGCCGAGAATGGGGGTCGTCGGCCTGCACGACCCCTAGGTTGGAGACCCGCCCTGCCTGGTATTCAATGCCCCGCTGGAGTACGCCTTCGGCGATTCCGATCAGCCCTGCTGCCACCCCACCGGGAAACACGGCTGACCACGGCACGTTGAACAGGGGATCGCCGCTGCGGACCGACTCCTTGGCGGCGCGACCGTCGAGGAGCTTGCGCACATCGAGTGTGCGATAGTCAGGCACGAACTTGCCATCGACGATGACGTCTTTGCTCCCGGTCCCTTCGAGTCCAATCGTGTTCCACGAATCCTCGACGATTTCGTAGTCGGCGCGAGGCAACATGACATGGAGACTGCCGATGGGCGGATCGTCCGGTCCGGCGGAGGCCGCCTTGACCATCGCACCCAGCACGATCCAGTCGCAGAGATCGGTGCCGGAGGAGAACGACCAGCGGCCATTGACGATGAAGCCGCCGTCGGTCGGCGTTGCGACTCCCGAGGGTGCGTACGGCGATGCAACCCATGTGTCAGGGTCGTCACCCCAGACCTCCTCTTGCAACCGAGTGTCATTGAGGGCCAGCTCCCAGGGGTGAACGCCGACCACACCAGCGGTCCAGCCCGCCGAGGGGCAGTAGTTCCCGATGTCCATCACGGCGTTGAGGAAGTCGCGGGGATCGGCCTCCAGGCCTCCGAAGTCCCGCGGCTGCAACATCCGAACGACTCCGGTCTCCTTCAGCAACTTGCCCGTGTCGTCGGGAAGCCGTCCGAGTGCATCGGCATGGCTCGAGTGGTCGGCCAGGTAGGGCCCGACCTCGGCGATCTGTTCGATGGTGGGATGGGCCATGCGTGTGTGTCCTCCGGATAGCACGATGGGTCAAGGGGCGGTCAGTAGCGTCACGCAGGCGTCGATGAGAATAAGCTAGTAACTTATCGCGACGTCTACTGCGACGGGACGCAGCCCTGCATGAAAGTGATCAATAAGGCCCAGGGAACGATCGATGCTGGCGACCGGGTCGAGGTTCTTCCGATGTCTCAGCACACGGGTGCGGAGATTCACGGCGTCGATCTCCGCGAACCGATGGATGACTCCAAAATTAGCGCCATCCGCGCCGCTCTCTTGCGGTGGAAGGTCGTGTTCTTCCGGGACCAGGAACTCACCCGAGACGAGCACGTGGCGTTTGGCCGCGGCTTCGGATCAGTGATCTCTGGCCATCCGACGCTGGCACCGCGGTTCCCGGAGCATCCGGAAATCGTGATGATCGAAAAGGAACACCACCGCGACGACCCAGACGCCAACGAGATCGAGCACCGCTGGCACAACGACCTGTCGTACACGGCCGCGCCGCCGATGGGGTCGATTCTTCGCGCAATTTCCGTGCCGCCGTTCGGTGCCGATACCGAATGGACGAATCTCGCGGCGGCGTACGCGACCCTGTCTGCCCCCATCCGTGAGCTCATCGACGGGCTTACCGCGGTCCACCACAACGTCTTGCACGTCGTGAAGGGGGAACCGAACAAACTCGCCCGCGAGTTCATGGCCACTCCTCTCCGAGCCCGGCACCCCGTGGTGACCGTGCACCCCGAAACTGGCGAGCGCCAGCTGTACGTGAACCCCGACTACACAAGCCACATCGTCGAACTCTCACGCCAGGAGAGCGGCCATCTGCTCGAAATGCTCAACGAACACGTGTGCAGCCGAGAGTTCACGGTTCGGTTCCGTTGGCGCCCAGGCAGCATCGCATTCTGGGACAACCGGGCGACGGCCCACATTGCGCCGGCGGACGTGGTGCCGGGCCATCGGCGCGTCATGGAGCGCATCACGCTCGACGGTGCTTCGTTCGTCGGCCCGACCGGCTTCGAGTCGGTGACGGTGGACGAGTCAGGTGCTCCCGTGGTCGGCACCCGGAGCCCGTGAGCAACCCGGAGTACACAATCACACGAGCATGAACGACAACCATCGGGACCAGCCGCAGCCCTTCGGCGGCCACATTGCCCGTCTGGCCGGCGATTCGACCCCATGGTGGCCCGAACCGGTTCGGCCCGCTCAGGGCAACCCCAACATCATTGTCGTCCTACTTGACGATCTCGGCTTCTCCGACATCAGCCCCTACGGCTCGGAGATCTCCACCCCTACCCTCGACCGCCTCAGCGCCGGGGGCCTGCGCTTCACCAACTATCACACCGCCCCGCTGTGCTCACCGTCTCGTGCGTCCATCCACACTGGGATGAACCCGCACCGGGCCGGGTTCGCCGGAGTCGCCAACTTCGACCCGGGCTTTCCGGGTTGGACGATGGAGATCGATCCCTCGATCGACACGCTCCCCCACCTCCTTCGCAACGCGGGGTACGCCACCTTCGCCGTCGGCAAGTGGCACTTGACTCGCGACGGGGCGATGCACGACGGCGCTCCCCGCAATTCGTGGCCGCTACAGGTCGGCTACGACCGGTTCTACGGCGTGCTGGAGGGCTGGACCAACATGCACCATCCCCATCGGCTCGTGCGCGACAACTCACCGGTGGCGGTCGACACGTACCCCGACGGCTACTACTTCACCGACGACATCACCGATGAGGCGATCTCCTATCTCAAATCGCTGCGATCCCACGACTCGACCCGCCCTTACTTCCTGTACCTGGCCCACGGGGCGGTCCACGGACCGCTCCAGGCCAAGGCGAACGACATCGCCACGCATCGGGGCCGTTACCAGCAGGGGTGGGATGAGGTCCGAGCACGCCGATTCGCAAATCAGATCGAGCTGGGCTTGTTCGACAAGGGCACGGCGCTACCGCCGCGCAACCACGAGCCTGGCTACGAGGTTGAGGCTTGGGCCACCCTCCCCGCTGAGGCTCAGGACAGGTACGCAAGGTACATGGAGGTCTACGCCGCGATGGTCGACAACGTCGACCAGAACCTCGCCCGCCTCTTGGCTGCAGTCGAAGCGCTGGGCGACCTGGACAACACGGTCGTCTTGTTCACCTCCGACAACGGCGCGACCCGAGAGGGCGGGGCGCAGGGAACGCGGAGCTACTACCGCCAATTCGGAAACCCAGCAGGGTTTGGACGCGACTTCGACATCGAGCGCGATCCCGATCTCATCGGCGGTCCTCAAGCGATGGTGCACTACCCCCGCGGATGGGGGATGGCGTCTAACACGCCGTTTCGGCTCTACAAGTCCTGTACCCACGCTGGCGGCGTGCGGGTGCCCATGATCGTTTCGTGGCCAAAGGGCATCGGACTCGACCGCGCCGGCACGATCCATCGCCAGTACCAGTACGTCACCGACCTTCTCCCGACAATCCTCGAACTCGCTCAGGTCGAGACGCCAAAGGACCTCGACGGCGCCAGCTTCGCCTCCGCCATCACCCATGGAGCCACCGAAAGCACCCACCTGGAGCAATACTCGGAGTGCTTCGGCAATCGAAGCTTCTACCGCAATGGATGGAAACTCGTCACGCTCCACCAGCGTGGGGCCGCGTATGACGACACAGAGTGGGAGCTCTACAACATCACCACCGACCCCACCGAGGTCAACGACGTCGCCGCCCAGCACCCAGAAGTCATCGCGGAACTCGCCGATGCCTGGGAACGCACCGCCTGGAACAACCAGGTGTTCCCGCTCGACGACGGCCTCGGGCTTCTCCAAGTGTTGCGCCGACCCGATGAAGCCTCGCTCAACGAACCCGTCCGTCTCCTGGCGGGCACACCGTCACTCGAGCGCTACCGGTCCCAGAAGCTCGTCGCACTCCGGGACTTCGACATCGAGATCGACATCGTGCACCAAGACGCCGACGGTGTCCTCGTCGCCCACGGTGACCAGGGAGGCGGATACGTGGTGTACATCGAGCATGGCATCGTGCATTTTGGATATAACGAGTACGGCATCGAAAAGATCGTCGCGGCGAACCTCTTGGACCCGGGCCGGCACCAGGTCCACATCGCAGCTCGTTGTGGCGAGCCCTACACCTGGAATTTCACGATAAGCGTGGACGGCCGCCCGCAGGCAACCCTCGACGGAGTAGAGATGCTGATGGGCTTTGCTCCATTCCAAGGCATCGACGTCGGCATCGATCGCCGCTCTCCTGTCCTGTGGTCGACGTTTGAGACCCACGGCGCCTTCGCCTACCCCGGCGTCATCGAAGCAGTTACCTACCTACCTGGCCCCCCGGCACCCTACGACCCGGCCGAACTCATACAGCTGATGCGTAGCGCAGGAAGACGAACGGAATAGCAGTGATGTCGGAGGGGGACCCACGAGGATCTATAACTGCATTAAAAAACAACCAGGGTGTGCCCCCTCCCGCGGAGTGCACCTGGTGAGATGACGTGCCGCCACGGAGCGTGCGTGAACGAGCAGCCGAAAAAGAACGAAATGACGGACAGTAACAGCGGTGCGACATCGGTCAACGTCATCGGCCCGGTGCCACCTGATCCCGAGCAGCTCACCAACTAGAGCCGTCGTCTCCGTGTTCGTCGGGAAGGGACCGGTGAGACCGGCAAGGACGCCGACATCGTCACCGTGGACCTTGGTGCCCTCCACTTCGTGCCGGTCATGCACGGCGACGACTTCAACATCGCCGCCCACCTCGTGTTCACCGCGTCATCCCACGATGTGGCCAACGTCTGGGTGCAAGGAAGACAGCTCGTGGCCGACGGCGAGGTGACCTCTGTTGACGTCAGCCAAGTTGCCGAGCAGGCACAAGCCGCGGCCGAGGAGCTATTCGAGCGCCGACGTCAACTCCAAGGCGACACCCCCAGCCCCGCCACAACGCTGGGAAAGAACGCTTAATTCAGCCTGTTCCGGCAGCGCTGGAAAGTCAGCCCCCGGTGGGGGTGAAGGTGAGAGGCATGGTTTTGGGGGCCCGGGTGAACACGCCTTCTGGCGTGGGTGGGAGGCCGTCGAACGCGACATTGTCCATGGCATCCAGCAGCTGGTTGGTGGCGATGTCGACCTCGGTCTTGGCCAGCATGGCCCCGATGCAGAAATGCCGGCCCAAGCAGAATCCGGTGTGGTTGGCCGCTCCGGAGAACGCCTTGGATACGTCGAGGTCCTCACGGAAGATGTTGAATTGGTCGGGGTCGTCATAGTGGCGGGGATCGCGGTTGGCCCCGGCGATGAGGCACGTCACCGTGGAGCCGGCCGGGATGGTCACCCCGTGCACCTCCACGTCCACTTCAGGCTGGCGCATGATCATCTGCACCGGTGGCGAGTGCCGCAGCGTCTCGGCGAAGGCATTGTCAATGAGGCTGCGGTCGTTGCGAACGGCCTCTAGCTGATCTGGGTTGGCGATCAGGTTCATCATCATGTTGGCCATGGCCTTGTCGGTGGTCTCTCCCCCGGCCACCAACAGCAGCGATACAAACGCCTTGATCTCCAAATCAGTCATCTGCTCGCCGTCGATAACCGCGGTGCATAGCGTGCTGAGGAGGTCGTCGCCGGGATTGGCACGCCTCTCGGCGATGATCGGCATCAAATAAGCCTGGAGCTCGTCTTTGGTCTGGAGCCCCTGGGCCATAACTTCCTCGTCGCCAGTGAGGTTGCTGAGGAACATCATGATCGAGTGGTACCACTTCTGGAATCGCTCGTGATCCGACTTGTCCAACCCCAGCATGTCGACGATCACATTGATCGGGAAGCGGATCGAGAACTGGTCGACCAGGTCGACCTTGCCGTCGGTGCGGAAGCCGTCGATGAGGTCGCGGGCATTGGCCGCGATGACCGGGACAAACTTTGCCGTCAACTCGCTGCCCCGAAAGGCGGGAGCGATCAGATTTCGGTGGGCGGAGTGGTCTCGCCCCTCCATCTGGAGGATCGTCCGTCCGTGGACCGGCTCGAGCTGCCACTCATAGTTCTTGTTGGTGAAGGTCTTGTCCTTGAAGGCCCTCTCGACGTCGTCGTAGCGAGAGATCAGCCATGCCTCGGTCGCCTCGTGATACACGACTGGGTATTCCTCACGCATCACCGCCAATACAGCGTTGGGGTCTTCGGCAAATGCTGTGGACAGAATGTCCGGTTCGATGGCGGCCACAGGCCAACCTTACAGATCGAAGCGATCCAGGTTCATTACCTTGGCCCAGGCGGCAGCGAAGTCGTTCACGAACTTCTCGTTGCCGTCGTCGCAGCCGTACACCTCTGCTATGGCCCGAAGCTGGGAGTTGGAGCCGAACACCAGGTCGGCGGCCGTCGCAGTCCAGCGGAGTTCGCCGGTGGCCCGGTCGTGCCCTTCGTAGACCCCAGCCTGGTCGGTGGATACCCGCCACTCGGTGTCCATGCTCAACAAGTTGGTGAAGAAGTCATTGGTGAGGGTGCCCGGCCGTTCGGTGAGCACACCGTGTTGGGACTGGCCGGCGTTGGCGTCCAGCGCTCGCATCCCGCCGACCAGCGCGGTCATCTCGGGTGCGGTCAGGTTGAGCAGGAACGCCTTTTCCACCAGCAGCTCCTCGGCGGGACGCTTGTGGAAGTCGGCCAGGTAGTTGCGGAAGCCGTCGGCGGTGGGCTCAAGCACGGCGAAGCTCTCGACGTCGGTCTGGTCCTGGGAGGCATCGGTGCGGCCCGGCGAGAACCGAACTGCCACGTTATGGCCGGCATCGCTGGCTGCTTTCTCCACTGCGGCGCATCCGCCGAGGACGATCAAATCAGCCAGTGAGACCTGTGGGCCACCTTGGGCATTGAAGTCGGCTTGGATCTGCTCCAAGACGGCTACTACGTCAGCCACTCCCGCTTGGACGTTCACGTCCCAGCTGTTCTGGGGCGCAAGCCGGATACGGGCGCCGTTGGCCCCGCCCCGCATATCGGTGCCCCGGAACGTGGAGGCCGAAGCCCATGCGGTGGCCGCCAGTTGCGACACCGTCACCCCAGAACCGAGGATTCGGCCCTTGAGGTCGGCTACCTCGGCGTCGCCCACCAAATCGCCTACCGGCGCGGGCACCGGGTCTTGCCAGATCAGCTCCTCGTCGGGAACCTCAGGGCCGAGGTAGCGGGCCACCGGGCCCATGTCGCGGTGGGTGAGCTTGAACCAGGCCCGAGCGAAGGCGTCGGCCAGCTCGTCGGGGTTCTCGTGGAAGCGGCGGGAAATGGGCTCGTAGATCGGGTCGAACCGCAGCGCCAGGTCGGTGGTCAGCATCATCGGCGCGCACCGCACGGACGGATCATGGGCATCGGGGACGGTGTCATCGGCGGCCCGGTCGGTCGGGCGCCACTGGTGGGCGCCAGCGGGGCTCTGGGTCAGCTCCCATTCATAGCCGAACAGGTTGTCGAAGAAGCCGTTGTCCCACGTCGCGGGATCGTTGGTCCATGCCCCCTCAAGGCCGCTGGTGATGGAATCGCCGCCCACCCCGGTTCCGAAGGTGTTCTTCCAACCCAAGCCCTGCTCTTCGATGCTGGCTGCTTCGGGATCATCGCCGACATAGGTGTCGGGGGCGGCTCCGTGAGCCTTGCCGAAGGTGTGGCCGCCGGCGATCAGCGCCACGGTCTCCTCATCGTCCATGGCCATGCGGGCAAAGGTCTCCCGGATATCGATTCCGGCGGCAATGGGATCGGGATTGGCGTTGGGGCCTTCGGGGTTTACGTAGATCAGGCCCATCTGTACCGCGCCCAGCGGGGTCTCCAGGTCGCGTTCTCCTGTGTAGCGCTCGTCGCCGAGCCACTCGTTCTCCGAACCCCAGTAGATGTCCTCCTCCGGGGCCCAGATGTCGGGGCGGCCACCGCCGAATCCGAAGGTCTCAAGGCCCATCGACTCCAAGGCCACGTTGCCGGCCAGGATCAACAGGTCGGCCCACGAGAGCCTGCGGCCGTACTTCTGCTTGACGGGCCACAGCAGCCGGCGGGCCTTGTCCAAGCTGGCATTGTCGGGCCAGCTGTTCAGGGGGGCGAATCGCTGGGCGCCGGTGCCGCCACCGCCCCGACCGTCGCCGATGCGGTAGGTGCCTGCGGCATGCCAGGTGAGCCGGATCATCAGAGGGCCGTAGTGGCCGTAGTCGGCTGGCCACCAGTCCTTGGAGTCGACCAAGACGTCGGCGATGTCCTGTTTCACGGCCGCCAGATCGAGGGATTCGAACTCAGCGGCGTAGTCGAAGCCGTCCCCCATCGGGTCGGCTTCAGGGGAATGCTGGTGCAGAATCTTCAGATTCAGCTGCTCAGGCCACCACTGCTCGGTGGCCGATGTGCCCTTGGCGGTGTTGGCGCCCGAAAACGGGCACTGGCTGGTGCTCTCAGTCATGGGACTCTCCTTTGAGTTGTTGCTTGGTTGTTGGTTGGCTCATCAGACGACAGGCTCTTCGTCGGCGGCGAAGCACTCGGGGCAGCGGCCCCAGTAGATGACCTCGGCCTCGTCGATCTCGTATCCGGAGTCGTCGGCAGCGGTGAGACACGGGGTGTAGCCCACCGCGCAGTCGACATCCACCATCCGGTTGCATGAGCGGCAGATCAGGTGGTGGTGGTTGTCGCCCACCCGGTCCTCATAGCGGGCTGGCGATCCCGCGGGCTGGATCCTTCGGATCAGGCCCTTTTCGGCCAGCATCCCCACCGAGTCATACACCGCTTGGCGGGATATGGCGCCAATGTCGTTGTGGACCACCTCGGCCACGTCATCCACCGTACCGTGAGGACAGGCCGAAACGGCACGGATGACGGCAATGCGCTGGGCGGTGACTTGGAGGCCGTGCTGACGCAAGAGGTCAGCGGGGGCGGGGGTGTCGCTCCACGGCATAAGACCATCGTACCGACAAGTTTGGACTTAGTCAAATATTAGTTTAACTCTGATTACTTTATTTGTCCCGTACCCGGACTTCGCGGGAAGTCAGTCAGCCCGGGTGATTCTCCACCAGGCGGCGAAGGCCGTCTTGCCAGTTCACCAAGCGGTCGGGCCGCAGGGCCTCAATGCGGCTGGTGTCCATGACGGTGCTGGGAATGGCGGTATCAGACTCCACGATCTTGGGCGGGTCGCAGCCGTCTATCTCGGCCATGAACGCGCACCATTCGGCCACCGACACCAGTCCGGGGCTGGCCCAGTTCAGCGTGGTGGCCGGTACTGAGGCCTGTTCCAGCAGTACCGGCAGGTCGGCGGCGATGTCCTCGTCGTGGACGAGGTTGTAGCGGGCGCCGTCGGTGTGGACTTCGATGTCCATGCCCGCCCTCATCATCAGAAGATGGAAGAAGGGCCAGCCGGTGGTGTCGCCATAGGGCACGTTGAGCCGGGTGATCACCGTAGGCAGGTTGAATTCCTGAGCCCCAAACCGGGCCACCGACTCCCCCGCGATCTTGCAGATCGAATAGGTCGGCATCATGTGGGCGTGGTGATTGCCATGGGGGCTGTCCTCGGTGAACGGCTGGCCGCCGTTGGGCTGATAGACCGCCCCTGACGAGCAGTGCAGAAACGCCTCGGCGTCGCGGAAGTGGCTCATCAGGTGGCCAGTGGCCTCGGAACACACGGCCAGGTCGGTTTTCCAGTCGCCGGTCTTGATCACCGCCAGGTTCACCACCACATCCACATCGCGGGGAACCGCCGAGAAATCAGCTTCGACGAAGTCCACGGCGATGCACTCCACTCCCCCAGCCTCAAGATCGGCCCGAGCATTCGCATCTGAGAACCGAGCCAGCGCGATCACCCGATTGTCAGCCGCCAGGGTCTTGCACAACGGCGGCCCCACCATCCCCGTCGGCCCCGTCACCACGATGGTCTTGTTTCTTAGCTCCACTTTGTGCTCCTCTATCAACCAGAGGGCCCACAATCTAGTGCGAGTCTTCTTCGCTCAAGATATTCACATGCAGAGGTGAGAAGTGACGACGACAACTACTGGATACAACCCCGACCTCGTCCCCACCGGCATGGAGGGCGGTGTCGACACCAACGCCCTGCCTTGGATCGAGACGCCCCAGGCGCCGGGATGGCGGATCAAGCCACTTCGCGCGTCGAGAGAATCCGGGGTGTTCTCCGCGATCGTGGGACTCGACGCCGGGGTCGCGTTGCGCCCCGCTGTGCATTTGGGTGCCACCGACTTGTTCGTGTTGTCGGGGCGCATGCGCTACACCCAAGAACCGCTTGCCGCAACCATCGAGACGGGCACGTGGGGCTACATTCCCGCCAACGCTCGCATCGAGGGCCTCGAAGTCGACGAGGAAACCGAGCTGTTGATGAACTTCTTCGGCCCGGTCGCCTTCCTCGGTGCCGATGGGCACAGTGTGACCAGCATCCTCACTGCGCTGGACATACAGGCCGCGGCCCAAGCCAATGGCCTGGCGCTGGTGCCCAACACTTTGGCCGAGTGCATGGTGCCGCGCCCCCAGAACTCCGTCCTTGCGCCCGCGCCGCTCCGCATCACCGAACATGCCGCCAATCAGTTGCTGATGACGGCGGAGAACCAGACCGAGGGTGCGACGACCCACCCCCATTTCGTAGACACCCGGGCGTTCGACTTCTTCTCCAATCCGAACAGGCCCGGCTTCGGCATAAAGGTCCTTCGGGTCAGCGAAGAGACCGGCCACGTTTCGATGATCATCAGGCACATCGGCGTCGCCGGGCCCCACTTCCACCTGGGCGCCGGCGACTTCCTGGTCATCAACGGCCGCATCGGGTATCGGGCCGGCCCGCCCGAGGGCTACGGCTCCGGCGTGTGGTTCTACGAACCCGCCGGCGCCCGCCATGAAGCCACCCAGCAACTGGGCGACGAAGACCTCATCTACACCGCCAACATCTACGGCCCGATCCAGTTCGACGACGGCCCCGGCACCCCAATCACCACGGTCTCGTCGTGGATGCAGTACAAGGCCACCGCCGAAATAGCCGGCACACCGATGGTGGCCAACGTTTTTGAAGGCGACACGTCGCTGCTGGCCTGGGCGCCCCTGGGCAGCGACGCCGCCGCAAGCAAAGGAGCGGTCCGTTGATCCTCATCGTGGTCAAGTTCAAGACCAAACCCGAGTGGTCTGACCGGTGGATCGACCTGGTCGACGAATTCACCGAAGCCACCCGGGCCGAGCCCAAGAACCTGTGGTTCGACTGGTCCCGCAGCGTCGAAGACCCCGACGAGTTCGTGCTGGTCGAAGCGTTTGAAGACGACGGAGCAGTGCCCCACGTCGAATCCGATCACTTCAAACAGGTCATGCAAGACATGCCCCAGGCCCTCGCTCAAACACCCAAGATCATCAACACCACCATCGAGGGCGCCAACGAGTGGTCCCAGATGGGCGAGCTCAGCGTCGACTGATCATCCTCGAGGTTCGGCGCCCAAACAGGTTGGCCGCCCCGTCACCTAGGAGGCCCGCTCAGCAGCAAGTTGGTCTTTCATCTCCTCGTAGCTGATCTCGCCGCGGAGCATGCGCTGGGTGACCTTGGACAACGGGCTTCTCGGCCAACGAGATTCGCCTATCAGATGGGCCTCGCTGGTAACCGAACCGTCTTCGGTGAACTCGTACGTGCGGTAGCCGGGCGGCATCGTGGTGAAGTTCTCCAGGTCGATGTTGACGGACAGCGACGGGCACTGGTGGATGGGACGCCCCGCGACCTCCAAAGTCGTATTGGTATGGGTATGGCCAGCTCCGACCCCACGGATTGCCGGGGCCATGTCGATGAGTCGGGCGAACTCGGCGTCATGGTCGGCCATGTGGAACCAGCCGAACGCCCCCGGGGGATGGTGGGTCCAGACGAAGGCGTACTCGGCGTCGCTCTGCTCGACGGTCTCGGCCATCCACGCCACTTCAGCATCGCCGAAGCGCCCGTGCTTATGGGTCCGGTCCTCGCGATCGACCAGTGACCCGTCTGGGCGCTGATCCCGACCTTCTGCATTGGAGTCGGCAAATAGAAACAGCCAGCTCCCGACCCGCAAGGTGCGCCCATTGCTCACCCCCGGGCGGGGCAAGATGGCATCGAAGGGCACCTGCCGGTCGTGATTGCCAGGACACACCACCGCAGGCACCGGCAGACGGGCAAGCTTCTCAGCGATCTTCTGGTACTCGGCCTCGGTGCCGTTATGAGCGATGTCGCCGGTGATCACCACCAGATCCGGAGCGGGTCGGCCTGACTCGAACGCCTCGCCGAAGACCGCATCCCAGGAGTCATCGGTATTGCGCGGCTCCCCCTCCGGCTCGGTACAGAAGTGCATATCCGAAAACTGCGTGACTCGAAACACATCCCGAGTATCCCAAACTCGCCGCCGCTGAACCACAGTCGTTTTTCGGCACCGGCTCGAGGTCGAGTACGTTCGAGCCCCGTGACAAGCATGATCCGACGGTTTTACGTCTTGCCACTGATGCCCGGGGTGCCCGACGTAAAGGCGCAGGAGATGATCACCGTGTTGGGCGCCGCCGATCGTTTCATACCGGGCCTGTTGGATTCCTCAGCCGGCGTCGATCTCGACTCGCGCACGGTGCTGTGGGAGAACACCTTCGTCGACGAGGCCAGCTACTCCGGTCCCTACATGGTGCACCCCTACCACATCGGGGCCATCGACAATTACGTGATGCCCGACAGCCCCGAGTGCATCACCGACAACACCTACGCCACGCGCTACACCACGCCCGACGCCACCCAGGAGGTGCGAAGCGGAATCCGCCGGGTGCTGCTGTTGAACGCCAGCACCGACGCCGACGCGGCGGCGATCGAAGCCCTCGCGGCGCAGCCCCAGGACATGGCGGCATCCGCCTTCGGTGCCGACGACGTGGGGTGGGTATCGGCCAAGGGTCGGGCCTGGACCCATATCTGGGAGCAGGCCTTCGCCGACATGGCCCAGCTGAAGCGCCACCTTGGCACACAAGAGGGCAAGGCCTGCTCGAGTGTGGAGGGCTTTGCCAGCCTCGGCATAACCCTGGGCTCGCTGAAGATCTTCACCTGCCCGTTCGAGCTCTTACCAGTCGAGCACCAGTCGCCACCCACCACTCCGCCGGACACATCCCCAGTGCTGTACACCATCACCGCCCGCACCCCGGTGGCCGACGCCGACACCTACGTCGAGTTGCTTGAAAGCCACTATGACCCATTCATGGTCGAGGGCGGCTGCCCCCTCCTGAATCGCTGGCGCACAGTCGATCAGGGCTACCTCGAGGCTGAAGTTCACTCCACCTGGCAGATCGACTCCCTTGCCGCCTACTGCGACCTCCGGGCCACAACCATTGCCGACCCGCAATGGACAGCCTTCGTCAAAGATGCCACGCCCCTGGTGCAGGGCGGATCTCGACGCTTCCAGCGAGCTGTCTAAGCGCCAACGCCGTCCGGCACTGGTCAGCGGGGAACGAAGGCGTCCAACTCCGCGTCGTAGACGAAGAGCCAGGTCAGCCTTCTGGGTGGGCGGGCTCCATGTCGAAATTATTGAAGAGCACGTTGTAGGCGTGCCAGGTATTCCAGTGCTCGGTGAGGTAGGCGATCTCGCCCCGGTCGTTGAATCGGAACACAAAACAGTAGACGTTGCTGTAGTCCTGGCCCCGCAGGGTCGTAGCGGAGAAAGTCTGTTGCCGGACGACGTAGTCGCCGTCGGCCAGCATGACGACGTCGCTGATGGCCATCGTAGCCAAGTCGTACTTGTCGCCGCCGGGCCTCGGCGGGGCCTTCGACTGGGAGGGCAATATGTTGCGGATCGCCTCGCGGCCTTTGTGCTCGGTGACACCCTCCGCCCCGGGGATGAGCGGTAGCCCGTTCCACCAAACGGCGTCCTCGGCGAAGAGTTCAGACTTGTCGGCCGGACCGTTCTCCTCGCCGAGGAACTGGCGAACGACGCTGAGGTTGCGCTCTTCGGTATCGGTGTAGTTCGGCATCAGCCCGCTCGGTTCCAGCGGATCAGGTCGGCCAGGTCTTGGCGCGCCCCCGCTCTAAAATCTGTACCCACTGTGTAGGCGATCGGGAACAGGCCGACCTGCGTGTGCTTGGTGGCGTCGATGCCTAGAAGCTCGGCCATCTCGGCTTCTTTGTGCAAGTGGATCGTCGTCCATGCACTTCCCAGCCCCCGGGCCCGCAGTGCGAGCATGAAGTTCCAGACCGCGGGCAGGATCGACCCCCACACACTGGCTTGGAGGAAGATATCGGCTTCGTCCATCCGACCTCCGACGGTCGGGATCAACAACGCCGGAACCTCGTGCAGGTGGTCGCGGAGGTAGGCCACCGAAGAGGCGATCCGTTGTTGCTCGTCGGTGCCGTAGTCGATATCCCGGGTGGCCCGGTTCGGGTCGGCCTGATGGCCGCTCATTCCACTCCGGTAGACCTCGGCGACTTCAGCCCGCAGGTCCGGTTCGTCGACGACGTGCCAGTTCCATCGTTGTTGGTTCGATCCGTTCGGCGCCTGCACCGCGATCTCGAGGCACTCTGTGATCAGCGCCCTCGGCACCGGCCGAGTCAGGTCGAGCCGCTTGCGCACCGTCCGCGTAGTCGTAAGCAACTCATCGAGGGACAGGTCGAGCAGGTCCGCACCATTTCCAGCCATCTCGCCACCCTAGGCGAGACCAAGCCGAACCCATCTGCCCGCACTGGACCGACGCCATGATGATGTGAAGATCGTCTGGTATAAAGTGCGAATGGGTCTCATTCCTATGAGATAGTGAGGCCATGACGGCAGATGAGCACGCTTCACCACCCCGGAGGCAACCCGCCATGTCCACCACCGAATATCACACCAACGCGGCCCGATGAGCCGGGTACCGGTCACGATCCTCACTGGCTTCCTCGGGGCCGGCAAAACGACGCTGCTCAACCGCATCCTCACGGAGCACCATGGGCGACGCATCGCGGTCATCGAGAACGAGTTCGGCGAGATCGGCATCGACCAGGGCTTGGTGGTCAACGCCGACGAAGAAGTCTTCGAGATGTCCAATGGGTGCATCTGCTGCACCGTGCGAGGCGATCTGATCCGGGTGCTCGGGAACCTCGGCAAGCGGCGCGACAAGTTCGACTACGTGCTGGTCGAGACCACGGGCCTCGCTGATCCAGGGCCGGTGGCACAGACGTTCTTCATGGACGACGACATCGCCGCCGAGTACGCGCTCGACGGCATCGTCACCGTCGTCGACGCCGTCCATGTGGACCAACAGCTCGGGCGCAGCCGCGAGACCGAGGAACAGATCGCGTTCGCCGATGTCGTCGTGCTCAACAAGACCGACCTCGTCGAGGAGCGCCGGCTCGACGAGCTCGAAGCGCGTATTCGGTCGATGAACGGTGTCACCGCAATGCATCGCGCGAGCTTCGGCTCGGTGGCCGTCGACGTCCTGCTCGACCAGCGGTCCTTCGACCTGACGGTCGCGCTCGACCGCCGGCCCACATTCCTCGAACCCGAGTACCCGTTCGAGTGGACCGGCGTCTACCGCCTCGACCCGGGCACCCACACCCTTCGTTTCGACGCCGGGCCCGATCCCACGATGGGCCTGGCGGTGCTGCCGCTGCCGGCGGCGACGAGCGAGGCCCTCGAAGCCGGCGCCGAGAGATGCGTTCGCGTGTTCGCCGAGCCGCCGGCATGCGTGCGGGCCGGTGACCAGGTGACCCCCGGCCACCATGTCGATGCGGCGCTCGATGCCGTCGAGCAGACCGCGGTGACGCTCCTGATCGGCGAGGGCACCGGCGAGCAGCTGTACGGCCTGTTTTGCGAACACCTGGCAGAGGAGTACCACCCCACCGTCACAACCGCCGACGGCGCAACCATCGCGCCGGTGATCGAGCGGGCCTGGGTGGCCGCCCACGAGCACGACGAGAGCGTCACGTCGGGCGGGATCGAGGCCGATGGCAACGTCGACGGCGATCGCCTGAACCAGTGGCTCGGCGAGTTGCTAGACGACAAGGGCACCGACCTCTTTCGGATGAAGGGCTTCCTCGCCGTCGCCGGCGAGACGGACCGTGTCGTGTTCCAGGGAGTGCACATGCTGCTCGATTCTCAGCCGGGCCGGCCATGGGGTGATGAACCTCGCCGCAATCAGCTCGTCTTCATCGGCCGCGACCTCGACGCCGACGAGCTGCGAGCAGGATTCCAGGCATGCCTGGTCTGACCGGCCGGGTCGCACAACGGCGACGTGCGGGTGTGCTGCGGCAGGGTTGGTCGCATCTGCTCGACGACTACCCCACGGCGCTCGCCTGGGCGTGCGGGGGCAGGCTCGTTATGACGGTCGACTCATCGGGCGCGCTGACCGCCGTCGACGCGGCGCGCAGCGACATCGTCTGGAGTGTCGCCGACGCGCACGAGCCCGGACCGGTGCACCTCGCGGTGGGCGGCCCGTCGTTCGTCGTGAGCGCCGGGGCCGACGGCGTGGTGGCCTCACGTGATGCCACCACGGGTGCGCTTCGGTGGCGTCACGAGCTGGGAGCTGCCTGGCTCGACACGATCTCGGTGTCGCCCGACGGATCGCGTATCGCGACCGCCGCCGGTCGGTACGTGCATCGCTGGTCCGCCGACGGCGGGGACGCTTGGAACTCGTTCGAGCATCCGAGCACGGTGGCCGCCGTCGCGTGGACGCCGGGAGGCGAGTTGGTCACCGCATCGTTTGGTGCAGTCTGCGTCTTCGGCGACGAACCCGAGCCGAAGACGCGTTTCGAATGGCCGGGCTCGCTGGTGTCGCTGGTACTGAGCCCCGACGGCGAGGTCGTCGCTTGCGGCAGCCAGGACAACACGGTGCACTTCTGGCGCACCGCGACCGGCACCGACGCCGCCATGTACGGCTACCCGGCCAAACCCAACGCCCTAGCGTTCGACGACGCGAGCCGACTGCTCGCCACCGGCGGCGGCGAAGCCGTGACCGTGTGGGTGTTCGGCGACGGCGGCCCCGAGGGCACCACGCCCGGTGTGCTCGACGCCCACGCCGACACCGTCACGAGCCTCGCGTTCGCGCCGCGGTCGACGACCCTCGCCTCGGGCGGGCGCGACGGCGGGGTACTGGTGTGGCGTCTTGGGCCCGACGGCAACGGCGACGCCGTCGGCTTCGACGTCTGCGACGGCCGCATCGAGGCCGTGGCCTGGCGCCCCGACGGCCGGTCCCTGGCCGCCATCGACGCTTCGGGGCACCTCACAACCTGGCGCACCGGAAGCTGAGCCTTGATGTGTCGCTGTCGCCCCTTCTTGGCTGCATATCGCGAGCTCCGGCCGCAGGGTCTCCCCGGCCGTGTTGGTGCTGGCCGATAGGGTCCCGGCTCATGGGGATCGACGTCGCAGAGGTCCACGACTTGATCTCGGGTCGGATGCGGGAATCGGGTCAGCTGTACACCAAGGGTCGCCGCCATCTGGTCGAGCTGCTTGCGGCAGCCGGGCGTCCGGCAACGATCGCCGAACTGCTCGAGGGGGGACCCCGGCTCACGCAGAGCTCGCTGTACCGCAACATGGTCAACCTCGAGTCGGTCGGCATCGTGCAACGGGTGGTGGGCACCGACGATCTCACCCGCTACGAGCTGTCCGAGGAGATCATCGGGCATCACCACCATGTCGTATGCACCGAGTGCGGCGCAGTCGACGACTTCGTCGTACCGGCTCGCTCGGAGCGCTCGCTCGATACCGCGATCGCCAAGGTGCTCGAGGACACCGGCTTCGTGCCAACCACACATCGCCTCGACGTATTGGGCACCTGCGCCGCCTGCGCCTGATCCTCACTACTGGCGGTACGGGCCCGGCTCTTCGTGACATCACGCCGGAGGCAACGGACTCGAAGGTGATGCGGCACGAGCCGTCAAACACCGCGGATCGCACATGCAGATCATCGCCTCGGCGGGTGCAGGCAAGACCTAGGTCGTGTCCCAACGGGTGGCCGAGCTCCTCGCCGACGGCGTGCCGGCCGAAGGCATTGTGGCGTTCACCTTTGCCGAACGGGCCGCGCGGGAGTTGAAGGAATGGATCGAAGCCAGGGTCGAAGCGCTGCTCGGGAGCGAAGCGCTCGATCGGGTAAACGGACTCTTCGTCGGCACGATCCACGCCTACTGATTCCGCCGCTCCAGCAGTACGTGCCTCGGTATGAGACGTACGACGTCCTCGAGGAGAACCAGCCGGCGGCCTTAATCAGCCGTGAAGCTCGAAGGCTCGATGTCAGGCAGTTCGACCGCAACTCGCGGCTTTTTGCGTCGATCCGCTTGTTCTTGCGGAGCGTCGAAGTGGTCGATAACGAGCTGTTGGATCGAGACGTGCTTCCCGACGACTTCGGAGCGGTTCTAGACGCCTACCACTCCACCCTCCAGCGGTGCCGCCTGCTCACCTACGGACAACAGGTGCGAGCTGCTGTCACCACCCTCGGCGATCCAGATCTCGCCGCCCGAGTCCACGAGTCGCTGCGGTACCTCATCGTTGCCGAGTACCAGGACATCAATCCCGCCCAGGAGCAACTCTTTCGCCTCCTGACTGGTCCCGACACCGAGCTCTGCGTAATCGGCGACGACCAGGTGATCTACCAGTGGCGCGGGTCGGACATCACCAACATCGTGACGTTCACCGATCGGTACGCGCCGGTTGCGACATTCTCAATCACGACCAACCGACGTAGCCGACCCGAGATCGTCAAAACCGCCGACTCGTTCGCGAAGTCGATCCCAGACCGCCTCGACAAGGCAATGGAGCCCACCCGACCTCGCGACGGTACGGCACCCCGCGTCGTCGTGTGGGCCGACGACAAACAAGCCGAAGCAGGATGGGTGATGGACCTCGTCCTAGATCTCCACGACGACGGGGTTCCCTTCCGCTACATCGGGATCCTCGTTCGCTCACGTGCGTCCTACGGACGCCTGCTTGAGCAATTCAACTCGTTCGACGTACCCGTCCAGATAGGAGGGAGTACCGACCTTTTCGATCAGCCGGAGGCGATCGACCTCTGCAAGACCTACTGCTGGCTGAGCGGGATCGAATGGCGAGAGCCTTAACAGCGCGGAACAAAGATCGAGCTGACGCCGCTCCTGAGCGAATACATGAGAGTCTTCAGGCTCCACGACGCGGCGCACCAGGACCGAGTGAAGCGGCTTCTCCGAGCGTGGCAGACGCACTCACGGAGCCGGAACACCGCCGCGACCCTCGTGGGCGACTTCTACGAGCTGCTCGACGTGCTGGAGGTTCAGGACTGGGACTTCGAAGACCCGATCCGGTTGAACGCCCTTGGCACATTCGCGCGGTTCACGTCACTCCTCGCTGACTACGAGACGGTCCGAAGGCGAGCCCGTTAGGACGACGAGGCACCCGGCGAACAGGTCCGCGGCGAGTGGGGAGGCGACTGGTACTACAAGAACCTCGCCATTCACGTCGTCAACTTCACACAAGGCGAGTACGAGGGATTCGACGACGAACCTGACGTCGCCCTCGACGCTGTTGACATCACCACCTTCCATCGGGCGAAGGGCCTCGAATGGCCAGCGGTGTTCGTCCCCTCGGTCAAGTCGAAGCGGTTCCCATCGTCCCGCACCGGGCAGCAGCAGGACTGGCTAGTCCCTCGCAGTCTGTTCAACGCTGCTCGCTACGAAGGCTCCGACGCCGACGAGCGCCGCCTCTTCTACGTGGCGGCAACCCGCGCTCGTGACTGGGTGTCGATCTCGCGCCATGACCGCGTGACGACCCAGTCCGTGCCGTGATGTTGATTGAGACAAGCGTGGCTGGGAGGTGGAAGCCGACCCCCCGTAGAACCTCCACGAGCTCGGCGTAGTCGTTCTCCTTCACCCGTGCTTCGAACCGATTCCCCCGGCCCAGCGCAAACGGTGACTGCCCGAACTGAGGCTCGCCGCCCAGGGCCGCTGCAAGCCGAGCGGTGTCGACATTTGCGCTGTCCAGCACATTGCGTCTCACACAACCTGGGGTGTCGAGAAGTGCCGCTGTTGAACGAGCACTCATCCGACGGACCGGGAAGGGCCCTCAAACAGCCTCCCAGTCGATCGAAGTCATGTGATGTCGTAGACCTTGACGACCTCATCGCCGTAGTCGTTGATCACCTTCACCGCAATCATCCCCGTCGATGGCTTGGGGAACGGCCGGCTCACTGTCTGGTACAGCGTCGCCCACGCCTCAGCCTCGATGTCGGCGTTGAGTGCACGCTTGAGCCGCTTGTACGGATCCTGGCCGCCTGTGAAGTAGCAGTGTCGAACGAAGAAGCTCTCCTCGTCGTAGTCGGTGTCGATCATCCAGAGGGCGACCTTGTCCGTCTGGTCCGACCGCACATCGCCAGTCGTCGGGTCATAGACGTCGATCCCGAGCAGTTCGACGACGAGGTCATCACCATCCTCCGTGATCACGATGTCCGGCTCGCCAAAGACAGTGAACAGGTTCCCTGTGCCGGTCTTCTTCAACTCCTCCCCCATGAGCAGATCCGCATTCATCCGAACGAGGAGTACCGGGATCCGTCCTAGGGACCTCGAACCAGCCACGTCGAAGCTCTCGTCGGTGGCGACATAGTCCTCGTCGGTGTTCAGTACCTGTGGATCGAACGCGAAGGCGAGGATGCACAGCAGATCGAGGTCGCTGTCCTTGCTGGCCTCTCGCGCTGCCGCCTTCACGAAGGATGGAGCGACCGTGCCGTACTGGGGCCCAATCGACACCCCGACGCGCCTTGGCGCACCTTCGGGTGCCTCCTCCCGGATGCCAACCGCCTGCACATGGGTGCCCGCGTAAGCCTCGACAAGGTCAAACTCAAGCCGCTCGGCCTTGCGCCCGTTCTGAACCCCGGCAGCCCGGAGATTCTCGAGAATAGTCTGTTCGAAGGTTCCGCTATCGCCGTCGGGCAGGCTGCCACCTGCCGGCTTCGCTTCGACAGGCGAAGGAAGGTTTCTGTGGGGAGACAAGCTCTCCACGGTGAACGGGCCCGTCACGCGCGTCTTGCTCGCATCCTCGTACGGTTGATCGAAGAGCATCACCTGGTCTGAGTGCTTCGCGATAGCTCGATCGATCTCTTCCCGGTTCATTCCTCCTGCGATGTCAGGGTTGTTGGCAATCGACTTCAGGGTGATTCGGGGAACTCGCTTCAAAACGAAGCCCTGGCGTATGTCCCCGTGTGTCTCCGCTGGCGGCAGTGGTCTGGCAGACAGCCCAGACTCCTGGGACCGGCCTTCAGGGGAGTCTGCGAGAAGATAGTACGGAAACCGAGCACCCATCATCCGTTGACGAGCCAGCGCAAGAGCTACTCGCGACGAATCTATCGTGACCCATCTCCGACCGAATTGCTCTGCGACGAAAGCCGTTGTTCCGGAACCGCAGGTCGGGTCAAGAATCAGATCGCCGGGATCGGTCGTCATAAGTAGACAACGCTCCACAACCGTCCGTGTCGTCTGCACCACGTAGGACTTCTTCTCAAACTCAATTGTGTCTGGCCAGGAATTCTCGAGGGACCGCATCCCAAAGTCACCGTGATACATCTTGAAGTAGAGCTTCTTCCCGAGTGTGAAGAGGCGATCTGCGTCCTTCAGACGATCGACACCCTCCGCGGTCGTTCTCCAGCTCTTGCCAGACACTGGGGGAAACGTCTGACCACCGAACTCGATATCGTAGGTACATGAGGGCGTGTAGCCCGACGATGCGAGGTCAGATCGCTTGAAGACTCTCTCGCGCTCGAGCGTTATATCGATGTCTCGTATCTCCTCCTTCGTCAACCTGCGATAGCCAGCGTCTTCCTCCGGAGCATCCGCGAATACAAACTCCGAGTCCCCACCAACTCGCTTCGGGCGCCACAGGTTTCGGTACTTGAGTTCGGGGAGATCGCGGGCGTACCACACCAGGTAGTCGTAGACGGACTCGATGTTGCCAGACTCGAGTGGCATCATCGTGCGATAGTTGATTTGCGCGACGAAGTTCTCGTCTCCGAACACCTCATCGAGGATCGCTCGGACTCGATGAACGTTCTCGTCGCCGATCTGGACGAAGATCGACCCGCTGCTCGCAAGTAGGTCACGCCCGACCTGGACCCGGTCGCGGAGGTACGAGAGATAGCTATGCGTTCCCAGCTCCCATGTATCACGAAATGCCTTCACTTGCTCGGCCTCGCGTGCAATAGCGTCTAGCTTGCCGTCCTTTACGTCGCGGCTCCGGGCCGAAACCTGCCAGTTCGATCCGAACTTGATCCCGTAGGGAGGGTCCATGTAGATCATCTGGACCTTGCCCCGCAACCGCTCACGCTCCGCGAGGCTCGCCATGACTTGCAGGCTGTCCCCCAAGATCATGCGGTTGGACCAGTTCGCGGAGTGCTTGTAGAACTCGACCAGATCGAGCTCGCTCAACCCGTCGAATGCCTCGAAGAGCGTCAGTTCGGGCTCCGTCTCTCCCGCCTCGGCTGTCTTCCGTAGGTTCTCGACCAACACACGTGGGTCGATCTTCTCCTGGATGTAGATCGGCGGAGCGTCGACCTGAAGGTCCTGCTCGTCAAGCTCTTCCTTACCCTGCCAGACCAGCATCGGTGAGCGGATCTCGCGCGGGTAGGTGACCTCGACTGTCTCCTGGATATCCGGCGCTACGAGGTCGTGTGCGTCGGCCGTCGGGATGTTGGCTCTCGTCTCCAGATGTGTAATTGCGTCAACCGGCGTCGGGCCTTGCTGGGATCTCTTTCGTGCCACCTACGTTCTCCTCTACCTGACTGGCTCGCCGATGATTGGCGCGTCCTCGTACAGCGCGTCGACAGCCGCGCCGATCCGCTCGCTCGCGTTCAACATCGAATCGACTTCGATGTAGCCCCAGCGCCCAAAACCGCCTTCGTTGTTCACTGCGGTACACCACTGGTCTCGGGCAGTCGAGGCTTTGGCTGCGGTCGGCCCAGGGCTCTTCTGCCCTCCGGATACCTCGATGATGAGCGTTCGGGGAAGCGGGTCGTCCTCTGGCTGCACCAGGCGCACGAGGAAGTCGGGTACGTAGCGATGGCTTCGGCCTTCGTGGACATAGGGGATGTCGAAGTCGAGGTGGTCGTTCTTGACGTACGACACCACCCGGGCTGTGTCGTCCTCGAGGATGCCGGCGACGGTTTCCTCCCAGGTGTTGCCCTTGACCCCGTCGAGCACTACGTAATTGACCGGTGACCTCTCGGTTTCCACGACGACCTTGCGGGTAAGGAAGGAGACATCATCGGTGGATCCAGAGCTGTCGAAGCGGCGGAACAGCGGAAGGAGGATCTCTCTCCGTGCGTCCGGGTAGCGAACGACGGCGTCGTACACCGCCTCGGCTGCGGCAGCCTTGGGTTGGGCAAGGAGGAGAACGCCGGGCGGCGTGTCGGGTGCGAACGTCACCTTGGTCTCGAACCATCGCCGGGTCACATCGAGGAGCGCAGGGAAGAACCATGGCTTGAGCGCTCCGTCGTGACCCGGGAAAAACCGTCGGAGAAGGTCCGCAGCGACCTCGTAGATGATCCGCTGGGTCCGAGCCTCCCGCACGTGTGGCATGTCGATCTCGTCCGTTGCCCCGATGACCCCGCCAACCTCCACCCAGAGCGCGACGAGATCCCGGTCTATGTGGAGGGGCTTGGTGTGCTCGTGGTCGAACTCAATGGGTTCCTCCGGGACCTCGACTCGATAGCCATCGAGCTTGGGAAAGCAGATACGGAGGTCGTATCGATCGGGTAGGGCCCGCACCTCGATGGCGGGTGAAGCTGGCTTCGGCGCGGCAATCGCGTGGTCAGTAGGTATGAAGGCAAACGGAACGCCATATACCTCGGCATACTCCGGTTCGAACTTGCCCTCAGCGTTCGCCTCGTAACTACGTCGGCGCAGGCCCCGACCGACGACCTGCTCACACAGAAGCTGGCTGCCGAATCGCCGGATCCCGAGTACGTGGGTGACGGTGTTCGCATCCCACCCTTCGGTGAGCATCGACACACTCACGACGCATCGTACGGTTTCCCCAAGCTTGCCCTTCTTGCCGACGGTGTTCATCACCTCGCGGAGGATGTCCTCGTCAGTGAGCTTCTCGACGTCGGCTCCCGGGTTCCGCTGGCGGTACTCGTGTTTGAAGATGTCGATCTCTCGGGATGCTGCGTCCTTGAAGTCCTTCTTGAGCGCCTCGCCGGACTCCAGCTGCGCTGAGTCGACGATGATCGTGGGTGGACGCGCCAGCCAAGTGTCGTCCGAGACGTTTGACAGCAGATCGAGGTTGCCCTTGCGGAGGACGACGTTGCCCTCTGTTAACTCGACCTCCTGGCCTGCAATCCAGTCGAACACGAGCTTCGAGACGATGGTGTTCGGGCAGACCACGATCATCACCGGTGGAGGTTCGCCGTGAGGCTGGAGATCCCGCTCCCATGCCTGAAACCGCTTCTCGTAGCTTCGATAGAGAGACTCGAGCGCTCCCTGCAGTTCCTTCGGCGGCACCCAGCTCAAGTCCGACTCCGCTCGCCGATTCGCTCGCTTCGGTAGCTGGTCGCCAACGTGATCCCACAGCCAGAGATAGGTGGGTTGCTCCGTGCTTGCGACATCGTCGTCGACCGGCACCCTCGGCACCTTGACGATGCCGGACTCGATGGCATCCATGAGTGAGAAGTCGCTGACGACCCAGGGGAAGATGTAGCCGTCCTGGTAGCCCGAGCCGCCGAGGTAGTAAGGCGTAGCCGAGAGGTCGTAGATCGTCTTCACACCCACGCGCCTGGTCACTGCTTCAAGACCTCGAAACCAAACACGGGCCCCCTCGTTGCGCTCCCTCGCCTCCTTGTCGGGCCTGTCGGAGTCGAGCGGTTTGTCTTGGTAGCAATGATGCGCCTCATCATTCAGCACGACGATCTCGCCCTTGCCGCGACTCGACAGGTCGCGCATCACCCGGTCGACAACGTCCTCATCGGTCTCGAGAAACGGATCAGAGTCCTTGCCAGAAGTCAGCAGGAGGCGCGTGTTCTTGGCAACGCCCTGCATCTCCTTCGCTGTCTTCGGCAGGAACGTGTGGTAATTCGTGATCACGATCGCGACATCGTCCAGCAGCGACCGCAGGTCATGTGGAACAAGCCCCCGTAGGTCGTAGTAGTTGGCTTCGTCGTGGGGGAAGAGAACTCGAAGCCGGTCCCGGATCGTGATTCCGGGTGCCACCACGAGGAACCGACTCGTGAACCGGCGATCGCGCGGGCTGTAGGCCTTGTTGCAGGTCTGCCACGCGATGAGCATGCACATGACAATTGTCTTCCCGGTGCCGGTAGCCATCTTCAGGGCGACACGCGGCAGACCGTTGTTGTGCTCGTCGTTATCGGGTTCGATCCGCGCCCGGAAGTCCGGCTCCCCGTGACGCCCAGCGACCTCGGCTAAGTAGATCGCTGTCTCAGCAGCTTCTCGCTGACAAAAGAGGACACGTTCCTCTCGCGTCTCGTCAGCCCAATGCTCCATCAGCTTCCGACTGATAGGAGTTACACCGACATACCCACGGGCCCGCCAGAGCTCCACCCGCTGCCTGATGTCGTTGATGAGGCTGTTCTGCTCCCGGCGCTCTCCAGTCGTGTCGAAGAGCTCCAACGACTCCTGCTCAGCTTGCTCGGCTGGATCGATCCTTCGTCGACCGCGCTTCTTGCGCGATGCCGGTACCGGGATAAAGGACTCGCTCGGACGTCTCCCTGGTTTGACTTCTCCCGTTGGCCCCTTCGGTCCCAGCACGAAGTGTGCTTCTGGAGCCTCGTAGGGCGAATTCAGGATCGGATTGCTCAGCGCGTCCATCGGACCTCAAGCGTCATCGGTCCGCCGGCCTCAACGCTTCGATCATCGGGCTCCTCCCGGCACTGCACCGCAGGTCAACATCCAGTTCATCGTAGGCGGACCCCGTGACATCGGCCGTGAACTCAGCGAAATCGGTACTGTGCCACCACTCCACCCGCCATCCGCGCAGCTGACATCGCTGGCGTCCCCCTCGGCTCGGTTCGTGAGCGGCCCCGAGCCCACGAAGGGAGCACGCAATGCCAACAACCGATCTCGCACGCCCTCATGGTGACCCACCGACTAGCACTGAGCTCACCGTCACCGTCCTCGAGGATCCTCTTCGGGTCCGGCATGGCTTCCCGATCTCGTCTGCCTACGTCGAGACCTTCTGGCTGAGCCACCTCGGACCCTCCGCCATCTGCCTCCTACGGCTCTTCGACCGCCTCTGCCGCCACCAGCCGAACCACCAGGTCACCCTGTCGGTCATCGAGGAGGCCACCGAACAAGACAGCGAACCGAGATGCGGTGCCGAGGGGCTGGATCACATAGATCGTGTGGTTGCCTCCGAACAACCGCTGGAGGGTCATCGCCGGTCGGGTGATCTCGCCGGAGTCGGTGTTGACCGAGACCGCTGAAGCCGCGGTGATGTAGGGGTCGTCCCAGGCGGTGGTGAGGGTCTGGGCTTTGGAAAAGATGTCCGACCGGGTGCGGGGCGTCGAGCTTCCAGAACCCAACGAACGCTGTCAGCGCCTGCTGTGCCTCGAGCCCAGCGGTCCCGTCCAAGGCGGCGATCGGCCAGCGCTTGCATGTGCTCGAGCCTGACCCCGTGACCGCTCCTGTAATCGCTCGGATCTTCGACGAGTTCGTTGGCGGAACCGGCCTCTACGCCATCGCCGAAGGACTCACGAGCGACTGCATCCTCTCCCCGTCCGGGCACGACCGTGCCCGCAATCGCCATCGAGCCAGCAGCAGAGGGGTCTGGAGCAAGATCGCCGTGCGGGCGATCCTCCAGAACCCTCATTACACCGACTACCAGGTCTGGAACGGCCAGGAACGCCACGAAGAGCTCATCGACGTCGAGGATGTTTCGCTCGGCCATGTCCACTGGGCCCGCTGCGGACGACGGATGCAGGACTCGTGGAACCACGGACGAGCGTACTACCGCTGCAAGTTCCCCAAGGAGTGCGCCGTCGGCAAGGGCGAGCACCCCGGCACCATTTACATGAGGGAGGACGCGCTCACCCCGGCGATCGACAGGTGGGTCGCCCAGCTCTTCGGTGACGATCACATCGAAGAGACGTGTGCGGCCCTTGAGGAGACTGCATGGCCCGACGCGTGTACTAACGAGTGTGTCGGAGGGGGGACTTGAACCCCCACGCCCGTAAAGGGCACTAGCCCCTCAAGCTAGCGCGTCTGCCTATTCCGCCACTCCGACGTGGGCGCCTTGAAACCGGCGCAGAGGGCACACTATCGCGCCAATACCCTGCTTCACTACGAGATAGGTGATCCCAAAACCATCATGGGCTCCGGGCGAAAAAGAGCTGGAGTTCGACGATGCCGTGGTCTTCGGCTGACAACACGATGGGGACTCGGGGGACCGATACGTCGTAGTCGGCGAAGACAATCTCGGTGGAGCCGACTACGACGACAGTATCGTCAACCAGCTGGGCCTCCAGGGCAATCTGCACGGGCTGGGTGATGCCTTTGACAGTGAGCTCGCCGACTGCGGTGGTGGAAATGGGATTGCCGGAGTCTGGGTCGGGGCCAAGGTCGATGGGCTCAGTGAGAGTGAACACCGCGGTTGGGAACCCAGCGGTGTTGAGCGCCGATTGCACGGGGCGGTCTCGGCGTGAGTCGTTAGTGGTGATGGCGCTCATGTCGGCCTCCACCGTGACGGCGGTCACAGTCTCACCGTCAATGGTGATCGACCCGGTTACCACTGGGGTGCGGCCCACTGCGGTGGTGGAGCCGATGCTGGCCAGCTCCTCGTCAACCCGGAAGCCAACGAAAGTGCCGGTGGAGTCTTCATAGCTGAACTCGCCGATAGAAGTATCCACCGTCCAGAGGCCACTCACCCCCTCTGGGGCTGAGACCGCCTCGGGTTCGACAGCGATCGGTATGGCAGTTGGCGCAGCGGTGGTGCTTGGCGCTGCTGGGGTGGGTTCGCCAATGGTAGGTGTAGTGGCAGGCGCAGCCGTGGGAGCCGACGTTGGTGTCGAAGCGGGTTCTGACGTTGCCGCGCCGCCATCATCGTCCAATGTCGAGACCGCGGCCTGAAGGTCGACCGAGGGTGGTGCGTCGTCCCTGGTCAACCACCAGATAAGGACAACGGCCAGGACTGCCACAACAACTACGGCGGCCACAACCACCCACAGGACGCGTGGCCGTCTCAACTGCTTGAACATGGAGTCAGGGTACCCGTGGACCGGAAGAAGGACTCATGGGAGAGCTGCATCAACACCTTTTGGACTAAACAACGAATTCGCGCAAAGTTGGCTTGGCTTAGGAGTTACGACCCATTGCCGCCGTACAGTCTTAGGCGGGTGGGTCACGGGACCTACTCGAACGAGAGCAAAGGGTCATGCAAGGAACTGTCAAGTTTTTTAACAACGAGAAGGGCTACGGCTTCATCTCGCGAGACGGCGGCGACGACGTCTTCGTCCACTACTCGAACATCGCCGGCGAGGGCCACAAATCTCTCAACGAAGGCCAACTGGTCGAGTTCGATGTCGCCCCAGGCCGCAAGGGCGAGGAAGCACAGAACGTGCGCGTCGTCTGACAAACCGACGCTGTGACCTCCACAGCGTAACCACATTGCCGGGTCACGCCTTATGACTCAGTATTACGACGAGTACTCGCCTACTTACGCGGATCGAACGAGGTGGAGTTCGCCTCGGGTGCTCCGGGATCGAGCGGCTCGGCATCCCCACCGCACGTATCTCGACGTGCCGTGGTCTGGCGAGTCGTACACGTTTGCCGAGACTCTCGATCTAGCCGAGCGCGTCGGTTCGGGAATGCTGGCTGCTGGGGCCCAACTGGGCGACCGGGTTCTGATCATGATCCCGAATTCCTCCGCCTACATCCTCGGGTGGCTGGGTTCATCGGTGGCCGGCCTGGTGGAAGTGCCGATCAACACGGCCTATCGAGGATCGTTTCTGGCCCACCAGATCCGGACTACAGAGCCGGTGCTGGCCGTCATCGCGCCCGAGTTCGTGGAGCGCATCGTCGATGTCGGAGACGCGGTTACGTCCATCCGGCACTACTTCGTGGTCGGAGAAGATGTTGAGGTTGCGGCCGGGATCTCCCAACTGGCGGCCGCCGGCTACCAAGCCAGCCCCTGGACCTCGCTTATCAACGCGGCAAAAGCCGAGTTGCCCGATGTGGAGGCTCGCGAGCTCGGCTCGATCTTCTTCACGTCGGGCACGACCGGGCTGTCGAAGGGCGTGATGATGCCGCACGCCCACATGCACCTGTTCGCTGACCAGTGCGTGTCGTTGACCCGGCTGACCGAAGCCGACACCTACTTGTCGGTGGGCCCGCTGTTCCACGGCAACTCGCAGTTTCTGGCGGCCTACCCGGCGCTGATCGCCGGCGCCCGCTACGTGTTGCACGAGCGCTTCAGCGCATCAGAATGGATCGACCAGATCCGAGCAGCCCGAGCGACGGTCACCAACTTTGTCGGCGTGATGATGGACTTTGTCTGGCAACAGGAACCCCGGCCCGACGATTCCACCAACGACTTGCGCTGCATCTTTGCGGCACCGACGGCCAGCTCCATCCTCGACCAGTTCAAAGATCGCTTCGGCGTGGAGGCCTTCGTCGAGGTGTTTGGCCTCACCGAGACCTGCATGCCGATCCTCACTCCCTATGGAGGAGACCGTCCCCCAGGTGCCGCCGGGCTCCTCAACGCCGACTGGTTCGACATTCGCCTGGTGCACTCCGATACCGACGAGGAGGTGCCGGTTGGCGAGGTGGGCGAGCTAATAGTCAGGGGCCGGTACCCGTGGACCACCTGCCAAGGGTATTTCGGAATGCCCGACAAGACGACCGAAGCTTTCAAAAACCTGTGGTTCCATACCGGCGACGGGCTCCGCCGCGACGATGACGGCTGGTACTACTTCGTGGATCGCCTGAAGGACGCCATCCGGCGGCGGGGCGAGAACATCTCGTCGTACGAGGTCGAACAGGGTCTGGTCTCCCATCCGGCCCTTGCCGAAGTCGCCGCCATCGGCGTCCCCGCCGACCAGGAAGCCGGCGAGGATGAGGTGATGGTGTTTATGGTGCCCGAGCCGGGCGCCGAGATCAGCACACAGGAGATCTGGGCTTACGCCGATAAACAGCTGCCGGCCTTTGCTGTGCCCCGCTATCTCCGCGTGATCGACGAACTGCCTAAGACACCGTCGGAAAAGGTCCGCAAGATGGTTTTGCGCGAGCAGGGCGTGGATGACCAAACCCACGACCGCGGCCCCCAGCCTCGCCGCAAGAGGGCTGCGAAGAGCTGATCTCGGAGCACACCCGGTGCTTGCTAACTCAGCGGGGCTCGCGCGGCAAGCCCAACACCCGTTCGCCCAGGATGTTGCGCATGACGTTGGAGGTGCCGCCAGCGATGGTGTACGAGGAGGCGTAGCAGATGCCCTTTGTCCACTGATCGTCGAGCAGGGCCGCCGGGCCGAGAGAAGCAGCGGCAAACCGGGCTACCCGCTGCTCGTGTTCGGTGCAGAACGCCTTGGTGGCCGCGCTGAAGCCGGCTGGGGCCTGGCCGAGAGCTTCCCGATATACAAGCAGGCGGCCCACCCGGTACTCGCTCTCCAGCTGGGCTATCTCCTGGCGGGCCCGAGGATCAGTTCGGTCGGATAGCAAACGGGCATGCAAGAACAGCGCCCGATTGGACACCAGGCGGTCGATACCCCCCCGCTCGTGAGCCAGCTGCGCCATGGTCTGTTTGAAGGCGTCCCCCTCGGTGCCCACCAGGTTCTCGGCTGGCACCCGCACGCCGGTGAAGTAGATCTCGCAGAAGTGCCGATTGGCGATCATGTCGGTGATCGGGCGCACCTCGATGCCCGGGGTGTCCATGGGCACGATGATCTCGCTCACCCCGCGATGGGGCGGGCCCTCGTCGTCGGTGCGGCAGATCAGGTAGCAGTAGTCGGCCACGTGTCCGAAGCTGGTCCAGATCTTTTGGCCGTCGATCAAGAAATCGGAGCCGTCCCGCACCGCCCGGGTGGAGATGGAGGCCAGATCTGAGCCGGCGTCGGGTTCGCTCATCCCGATGCACCAAGTGCTCTCCCCCGACAGCATCCGGGGCAAGAACTCCGCCTTCTGCTGCTCAGTGCCGTAGGCGATCAGCGTTGGTCCCATCTGGCGGTCGGCGAACCACATGGCCGCCACTGGCGCCCCGGCGCTGATCATCTCCTCGGCCACGATCAGCCGCTCGATGGGCGGGCGGGCCTGTCCCCCGTATTCGGTGGGCCATCCCATGCCGATCCAGCCCTCATCAGCCATTACCCGGGCGAACTCCTTGGAGTAGCCGTTTATCCACGAGTCGTTGTGGCGCCCGAAGCGTGCCACTCCCTCAGCGGCAACCGCCCGCGCTCGGTCGCGCAGTTCAAGCAGTCCGGGGCTGAGTGCGAAATCCAAGCGACAGCTATTGGCCCGCTACTAGCTGGAATCCAGCAGCAAGGCCAGCGCCAGCGTGGAGAATGCAAAAATCAAAGCAGCCACAATGGTGAGCCGGTCGAGGTTCTTCTCGATGACCGTCGACCCGGCGGCCTGGGTGCCGAATCCACCGCCGAACATGTCGGAGAGCCCGCCGCCCCGGCCGCTGTGCAGCAGCACCAAGAACAACAGCCCCAACGCGGAAATCACGTCGATCACCACAAGCACGATGGTCACAGCGGTGAATTCTACCCGCTGCACTCCTCTGCTGACCCACCCAGCACCCATTGCCGGGCGGTCCACATTTCGGGGCTCTCAACTCGTTACCCTGACCCGATAATGATGGGCGTTTTTCGCCGTTGCTGGAAGCAGGTCGGCGCAGTCAGGAGGTACATATTCTCTCCCCGCGGACTCGCGGTGCTCGCACTCATCGCAGTTGGGTTTGTTCTGGGTGTCTTAGTCACCCAGGTGTGGATCTCAGACGGCTCCGACGGCGACAGTGCCAGCCGATCTTCTGCCGGCGCCGCCGAGCCGATAGCCACTGCCCTTCAATCCAGCATCGACTCGGGAGCCGCATCTGATTCAACGGAGAGCGCAAACGAGCAGCTCCCGACAGATTCGACCTCCTCGGAGTCCGATGGGAATCAGTCATCAACCACGCCAGGAGCCGGCGATGAGGCAACGGCCACGGTACCCAACGAGCCTCTTGAACCGGTTGTCGTCGTTTTAGACAGAGAGCCGCTGTCTTACGAAACGGCGTTGGCCATAGCTGCCGGCCTGGCCCCTCAGACCGTGTATCCCAGCGACTGTATGTCCCCGCTCCCCCGTCCCGACCTGCTTCCCAACGCCCCCCGGGCCTATCGCTTCGGCATCCACCAAGGCGTGGACTTCCTGTGCTTCTCGCCGGGCCGTCATGCGGTAGCCGCGCTCGACGGTCGAGTGGTACTGGCCGTCGGCGACTACCTAGACCCCGATCCCGACGATCGCGATGAGCTGCTGGAGGTGGCTGGCGACCTTGAGGCAACGCCACCCTTCACGCTCTTGTCGCTCTACGGCAACTATGTGGTGATCGACCACGGTGTAGTGCAGTTTGTCGGCCATGTGGTCACGCTCTACGCCCACCTTCACGAAGTAGACCCCGACATCCGGGTCGGCCAAACGATCAGAGCGGGACAGCGAGTGGGAGAAATCGGAAACCGGGGAACCCACGCCGCGGCCAATGGTGACTTCTACGTCGAACCCCATCTGCACTGGGAACTGCACATCAACGACCAGTACCTAGGTGCTGGCCTGACCGCGGAGCAGACCCGCGAGGTGTACACCACCCTGTTCTCGGAGGCTTTGGGCTAAACGCCCCTCTGAGGACTAAAGAAATCCAACTTGGCTCTGCCAAACTTCCGGGTATGGATTCCGAGTTCATCAGACGAGCAGTGGAGCTGGCCGATTTGGACGCGGTGCGGGTGGCGCTGTTCCACCACACCAACGATCCCGAGATCGAAGCGCTGCCCCGAGCCCTGGAGCTCGACGACGACGAGCGTGAGTTGCTGGTCACCAAGACCGTGGCCTGGCTGGAGGAGAATGCCGGGCCGGGAATGCCCGAAGAGCCGCCGGTGGCCCGTCTTCGCCAGCTGATGAACCTGGCCACCAAGGAAGACATGCCCGATCTCGAGTTTGAGTCACGGCGCGATTTGATGGCCTTCAAGCCCTTCCCCTGGACCGTCGACTGGACCGACGGCAAGCCCGAGCTGCCCGAGGGCTTCCAAGTGGCGATTATCGGCAGCGGGTTTAGCGGCCTCGCTGCGGGCATCCAGATGGAACTGCTGGGGATCCCCTACGTCATCCTCGAGCGCAGATCCGAGCCCGGCGGCACCTGGAGCCGGCACCGCTACCCCGACATCCGGGTGGACACCATCTCGATCACCTACGAGTTCGCCTTCGAAAAGAATTACCCGTGGCCCGAATATTTCGGCAAGGGCCAATTGGTGAGGGAATACCTGCTGCATATCTCGCGCAAGTACGGGATGTACGACAACACCCGGTTCGACCACGACCTGACGCGGGCTACCTATGACGAGGACCGCGACGTCTGGCTGCTCGAAGCCGACACCCCCGATGGAATCGAAACCCTCGAGGCCAACGTGGTGATCAACGCGGTCGGCACATTCGCCAACCAGAGAGTCCCCAATTTCGAAGGTTTCGAGGACTTTTCCGGACCGGTCATCCATCCTTCGCAGTGGCCGGAAGATTTCGACTACCGCGGCCGCCGAATCGCCGTCATTGGCAACGGCTCGACCGGTGTTCAGCTGCTTTCTCCCGTCGCTGAGGAAGCAGAGGAGGTCTACGTATTCCAACGCTCCAAGCAGTGGATCAGCCCCCGTCCCAAATACGGCCAGCCCATCGAACCAGAGATTCGCTGGTTACTCGATAATTTCCCGGGTTATTGGAACTGGTGGCGCTACATGGCCATCGCCGCGCTGTTCGCCACCCACAACTACCTCTACGCCGACGAGGAGTGGCAGGCGGCCGGTGGCCACTGGAACGAGGTGAATGACCAGCTGCGCGACTTCCTCACCAACTACATCCATGAGCAAACCGACAACCGCCCAGACCTCGTCGAAAAGCTGGTTCCCGACTACGCGCCCTTCTCCCGGCGCCCGGTGGTGGACAACGGATGGTATCGGGCGCTCACCCGCGACAACGTCGAGTTGGTTACCGACCCGATCTCCCGGTTTACCCCGGAGGGCATCGAGACCGAAGACGGCAACATCCGCGAGGTCGACGCCGTCATCAGCGCCATTGGCTTCGATGTCGTCCAATTCCTGTGGCCAGCCGACTACTTCGGCCGTGATGGGCTCAACGTGCACGACTTCTGGTCCAAGGACGGCCCCCGCGCCTACCTCAGCATGATGGTGCCGAACTATCCGAACATGTTCATGCTCTACGGCCCGAACTCCCAGCCCCTGTCGGGCGGCACCGGGCTACCCATCTGGTACCAAGTGTGGTCGGGGTACGCGGCCCAGCTGATCGTAAGGATGCTCGAAGAGGGCAAGACCAGCGTCGAGGTGACCATGGACGCCTATGAGCGCTACAACGAGGCTCTGGACAAGGAGGCCTCCAAGCTCCTCCTCATGCACGAGGAGGGGGCTCCGGACAAGAACTACTACCTCAACCAGACCCACAACCGGCTCCAAATGAGCGCCCCCTGGTACGGCCCGGAATACCACCGGCTGTGCACCGAGGTGGAGTGGGACGACCTCGAGATCACCTGACCACCTTCGAGCTGGCGACCGCCCTCAGGGGCGCAACATTTGTATTGCTGCTACTGAAGTCGGAAGCGGACGATGCGGGAAAAGCTGTCGACTTCTAGGGAGGCGCCGCCGACGAGGGCGCCATCGATGTCGGGCTGGGCCATGATCTCGGCGACGTTGACCGGTTTGACCGAGCCGCCGTACTGGATACGGACCCCCGTGGCAGCGTTTGCACCGAAGTTGGCCGCCACCCGCTCTCGGATGAGCCCGCAGCCGGCCTGGGCGTCGACGGGAGTGGCGGTGCGGCCGGTGCCGATGGCCCACACCGGTTCATAGGCGATCACCATGGCGCTTACCTGATCGCGCTTCAGCCCGGCCAGTCCGGCATCTACCTGGGCGGTGATGCGGGCCTCGGTCTGGTCGGCTTCCCGCTCTTCCAGGGTCTCCCCACAGCACATGATGGGGGTCATTCCCGCGGTCAGAATGGCCTTTAGCCTGAGGTTCACGTTTTCGTCGGTCTCTCCGAATAGCTGGCGGCGTTCGGAGTGGCCCGCGAACACATAGCTCACCGCCAGCTTGGCCAGCATGGCTGGCGACACCTCGCCGGTGAACGCTCCGCGCTCCTCCCAGTGGCAGTGTTGGGCCCCCAGGGCGATCGGGATGTTGTCGGCGTCGAGCACCGTTTGGGCCGAGCGCAGGTTGGTGAACGGCGGGTGGATGGACACGTCGGCGTCGGCGTAATCGGCGTGGTCGAGCACATACGAGAGCTTCTGGATGAGCTGTATGGCCTCCAGGTGGTTCATGTGCATCTTCCAGTTGCCACTGATCAGCGGCTTGCGCTCAGCCATTGCGGTTCTCCTCATGTGAGCCAACGGATTCTCTCAGTGCTCGAAGCCCGGGCAGGTCACCCTGCTCGATCAATTCCAACGACGCGCCGCCCCCGGTGGACACGTGATCCATCTCTCGGTCCAGCCCGAACTGGCGGACGGCAGCGGCGCTGTCGCCCCCACCCACCACGGTGAATGCCCGGCTCCCGGCAAGAGCTTGAGCCACCACCTTGGTTCCCGCCGCGAACCGAGGGTCTTCGAACAGCCCCATGGGTCCGTTCCACAGCACGGTGCCGGCTTCAGAGATGAGATCGCTGAACTCGGCCGCGGTGCCCGGGCCGATGTCCAGCCCTTTCCAGTCAGGCCGTAAATCTACCCCGGCCTGTACCACCCGCTCCCCCGGCGCCAACGCGGTGATGTCGGAGGGAAGACGGATGGGAGCCCCCGAACTCAGCAGTCGGCCACAGGCCTCTATCTGGTCTGGTTGCAGCAGCGAGTCGCCCACGCTGTGGCCCATAGCGGCCAGAAAGGTGAAGCACATGCCTCCGCCGATCACCACCTCATCGGCGGTCTCCAGCAGCGCGTCGATCACCCCCAGCTTGTCGCTGACCTTAGCCCCGCCCAGAACGGCGACGAACGGCCTCTTTGGTTTGGCCCGTAGCCCGAGCAGCACTTCGGCCTCCTTGGCTAGCAGGCGACCCGCTGCGCTGGGCAGATAGCCAGGCGGCCCCACGATGGAGGCGTGGGCTCGGTGAGACGCCCCGAAGGCATCGTTCACATAGCCATCGCAGCCTTCGACCAACTGCTGCACTAGGCAGTCGTCGTTGCCGGTCTCCCCCGGGTCGAAGCGCAGGTTCTCCAGCAGTTCCACGCCGGGGGCAAGTTCGCTCAGCCGAGCCTGGACGGGGGCAAGTGAGCACCGGGGATCGGGCTTGCCGTCGGGGCGACCCAAGTGGCTGCACGCCACAACCGCAGCTCCCTGCTGAGTCAACCACCGGATGGTGGGCAGCGCCGCTTTGATGCGGAAGTCGTCGGCGATCTGGCTGCTGGTGTCGAGCGGAACGTTGAAGTCAGCGCGCAGCAGTATTCGCCGGCCTTCCAGCCCGCCCAGGGCATCGCTTAGCGTTTCGAGAGTGGGCAGCACCTCGGTGCTCAGCGGCCCGCTGCGCCCACGATGGACACCAGGTCGACCAGCCGGTTGGAGTAGCCCCACTCGTTGTCGTACCAGCCCGACACCTTGACCAGGTTGCCCAGCGACATGGTGAGGCCAGCATCGAGGGTGCAAGACGCGGGCGAACCAACGATGTCGGTCGACACCAGAGGGGCCTCGCTGTATTCGAGCACTCCGGCCAGCGGTCCGTCGGCTGCCGCGGCAGCAAAGGCGGCGTTCACCTCATCGACGGAGGGCTCTCCCCGCACCACCGCGGTGAAGTCGGTAATGGAGCCGTCGGGAATGGGCACCCTCAGGGATATGCCGTCGAGCAGGCCGTTCATGGCCTGAAGCACCAGCCCGGTGGCCCGAGCGGCGCCGGTGGAGGTGGGCACGATGTTCACTCCGGCGGCCCGGGCTCGGCGCAGATCAGAGTGGGGGCCGTCCACCAGCGCTTGGTCGCCGGTGTAGGCGTGGACGGTGGTCATCAGGCCCCGCTCCACTCCGAAGGCGTCGTCGAGCACCTTCACCATGGGCACGAAGCAGTTGGTAGTACACGAGGCGTTGGACACCACCAGGTGGTTGTCGGGGTCGAAATCCCCGTCATTCACCCCCACCACGAAGGTGGCATCGGCCCCCGATGCCGGGGCCGACACGATCACTCTCGGGGCACCGGCGTCTAGATGGGCAGCCGCCTTGTCGCGGGCGGTGAAGAACCCGGTGGACTCCACCACCACGTCCACACCCAAGTCTTTCCAGGGCAGATCGGCCGGGTTGCGCTCTGACAGCACTTGCAGGACGCGACCGCCGATGTCGAGCCCGCCGTCGACCACCGCAACCGGGTCGGTGAACCGGCCCATCACCGAGTCGTACTGCAACAGATGGGCCATAGTTTCCAGGCTGCCCAAGTCGTTTACGGCCACAAATTCCAGGTCGGCGCCGGCCTGACGAGCCGCCCTGAAGAAGTTCCGACCGATGCGGCCGAACCCGTTGATACCCACGCGAATGCTCATGCGGCTGACACTAACGAACGACCCGGCACATTCTGATGATGGGGCCTACGAAATTGCCTAAACGAGGCCGAACTCACAGTCTTGGCCTTGAAGATGGGTTCTAGCGCACGTTTCCCTGTCCGCCGTCGACGGGGATGAGCTGGCCGGTGATGAACCGGGACGCATCCGAGGCCAAAAACACCATCACCGGCCCGAGGTCACGATCGGGGTCGCCGTATTCCTGGCCCAACGCGATGCTGTGGATGTTCCGCCAGAATTTCTCGGTTCGCTCCTCGTCGGTGGCCTGATCCCAAGATGCCTGGAACATAGGAGTCCTGATGGCGGGAAGAACGGCGTTCACCCGCACGCCGTCGGCCCCCCAATCGCCCGCCGCCGTGCGGGTCCAGGCGTGTACCGCGCCCTTGGACGCCGAATAGGCCGCAGCCAGCGGCTCGGCCCGCTGGCCGGAGATTGACCCGAAATTGATGATGGCCCCGCCCCCGGCAGCCTTGAGCCGCTGGTAGGCCGCCTGGTTGGTCAGCACGGTACCCCGAACGTTCACCTCAAATATTCGGTCCCACGCACCTACGGTGACCTCTCCTGGCGTGGACGCGGCATGGATGGCAGCCGGGTGCGCCAGCGCATCCAACCCGCCCAGAAGGTCGTCGGCCTCCGAAAACGCTGCCTCCACCCGAACGCCATCGGCGACGTCAACTGAGACATACGCAATTTCCCCGGGCCCTCCCGCCGCCGCATCAGCACAGACCGCCCGTCCCGCTTCGTCGGCAATATCCATCCCCACCACATGGGCCCCCGCCTTCACATAGGCCCGCACCGTCGCCGCCCCCATCCCACTCGCACAGCCGGTGACGATGATCCTCTTGCCTGCTAAATCCACAACGCCTTCCCCTCATCTCTCTCCCCAAGCTCAATCGGCTCGATGACGCAACAACCTACTGAGAACTCAGCTGGCAGGAATCACTATTCGCTTTCAAATCGAAGGTGTGCCTAATCGCCGGCGTGGGAGTACGTTGCCGGGGTGAATGAGGTGTTCTTGGAGGGCTTGGACGGCAGGATTGCCTGGGCCTGAACTGGGGAGCGGCCGTGCGGATAATTGACCTGTTGGAGCGTGATGCGGCGCTCTATCCCCGGCGGATTGCGGTAGCGGTCCACGGAGGTCCTTCGGTTGCGTTCGCCGACCTGCGCGACCGGGTTCGCCGGCTGGCGACCGGTCTCGAGGCCGCCGGAGTGGGCCGAGGCGATCGGGTGGGGCTCATGGCCGACAACGGGTTGGTCTTCTTTGACGTCTATTTGGCGGTGGCCTATCTGGGCGCGGCGGCCGTGCCACTGAATACCCAACTAACCGACCCTGAACTGTCCTTCATCCTGTTGAATGCCGAACCCACCCTCACATTGGCGACCAGTGAATACGCCCAGCGGCTGAAGTCCGTCGGCAACACCGGCCCGGTGATCGACGCCGACGGCGATGCCTACGAAGACCTTCTGGCGTCAGAGCCGTTCACCGATCTGGATCGCGCTGTCGAAGACGACATCGCTTTGATCATCTACACCAGCGGCACTACCGGGCGGCCGAAGGGGGTGTGCCTCACCCAGCGGGGGCTGGCGTTCAACGGGCTCACCATGGCGCTGGTCCAGCGGTTCCAGCCCGATGACGTGTTTCTGTCGACCACGCCTCTGTACCACGCGGCCACCGGCACTCGGGTGTGCTCCATGCTGGCCGACGGCCAGACCCATGTCGTGCTGCGCTCTTTCTCGCCGGAGTCGTTCTTCGCCGCCGTTGCCGAGCACCGAGTGACGATCTCGATCCTGGTCCCCGCCCAGTTGCGCCGCATCCTCGATCACCCCGGATTCGACAAGGCCGACCTCTTCAGCCTCCGCCTCATCGTCTACGGCGCGGCCCCCACCGCCGGACCGCTCATCCGACAGGCCTACGAGCGCTTCGGGTGCGGGCTGTATCAGGGCTATGGCATCTCCGAGTGCGTCACCAACCTCACCGGGCTGCTGCCCGAAGACCACGACAAGGCCATGGCCGGGCGTACTGAGCTATTGGACTCGTGCGGGCGCGTCGTGCCCGGCGTCCGGATCGAACTCCACGACGACGATGGCACCCTCGTGCCCCCGGGAGAAGTGGGCGAGATCTGGGTGAAGAGCGAGAAGGTGATGGCCGGCTACTGGCGTGACCCGGCCCAGACTGCCGAGGCCCTGGTCGACGGATGGCTACGAACCGGGGACCTGGGTCGATTCGATGACGACGGCTACCTCTATATCGTGGGCCGGGCTAAGGACATGCTCATCAGCGGCGGCGTCAACGTCTACCCCAGCGAGATCGAGGCCGTGCTCTATGACCACCCGGCTGTCGCCGAAGTGGCGGTGGTCGGTCGCCCCGACCCCGAATGGGGCGAGCGCCCGGTGGCCTTCGTCGAGCTGCGACCGGCGGAATCGCTCGACGGATTGTCCGATTGGTGCCGCGACCGCCTGGCCAAGATCAAAGTCCCCGACGAGTTCATCGCCGTCGACACCTTCCCCCGCACCGTCACCGGCAAGATCCGCAAAGTCGAACTCCGAGAACACCTCGCCACCAACTGACCAGCCAGTTGCGCCCAAGTGCGGTCCGTCAGCCGAGGTGGGGCTTGATCTCGGTGTCGGCGTCTATGTCGATGTCGAGGATTAGGGATTGGTACGACTTGCCGTGGGGGTCGGTGCGCAGGCTGCGGGACACTCCTCCGCCCAGGGCCTCGGTCATCACGAAGTTCAGGCCCTTGGTGCCGGGTAGTTCGTAGCGGGTGATCTCGCCCTTGACCAGGCGGCCGAACTTCTCCCGTACCTTTTCGACTGTGAGCTCGCGTCGCAGAATGTCCCAATTGTCGTCGTCGTAGACGAATACGCAGAGGTTTGATATGTCGCCCTTGTCGCCGGAGCGGCTGTAGGCGAACTCCCGCAGCTTCATGCGTCGATGACCTCGGTGATGAGCTTCACATCCTCGCGGGGCAACAGCGCCGGGGTGACCCCGATGGCCGGCGCCATCTGGGTGTTGACGCCGCCGCCACCTGCCGGTCCCATCCACAGGAATTGGCCCTCGAAGGCCACCGCATCGGCGGTTTCCCGGTCATCGCAGCGGGCGGCGATGCGCAGGCGCACCTCGGCCGGTTCGCCGCCGGGAAGCTGGCCTTCGAACAGAGCGCTCACTCCGTGGAGGTCATAACGGATCTCGTCGATGCCCGACTGGAACGGCTCCAGGCGCTTGGCCACCACCTCGGCGCCCAACTGGGCCCGATCCGCACAGCCCGGGCCGCCGTAGGAGATCTCGGTGACCACCTTCCATCCCTCGTCTACGCCAACCAGTACCTTGAGCGTGTCGGGGCGGGGGCGGCCCGTCGCGCCGCCGACCCTCACCCGGTCAGGGCCGATCTCCTCCACCCAGACTTGGGTGAAGTCGGCCGTGCTGTCGGGGGTGAGATAGGCGGCCGGGTCGTGGATTTCATAGGCCAGCTGAGTCTTCATGGTGCCGATGTCTACCGCCCCGCCGGTGCCCTCCATCTTGGTGATGATCAGCTCGTCGTCGCTCACGTGGGCCAGGGGAAATCCAAGATGAACGATGTCGTCGAGCACCCGGTAGGGAGGATCGACGTAGTTCCCGCCGGTGGCATGGGTGCCGCATTCCAACAGATGGGCGACGAGGGTTGCGGTGCCCATCTTGTCCCAGTCATCCAGCGCCCAACCCATCTCATAGGCGATTGGACCTACATAGAGCGAAGGGTCGGCTATGCGGCCGCCGAGGATGAACTGCGCGCCTTCATCCAGGAGATCGACGATGGGATCGGCCCCAATGTAGGCATTGGCCGACACCACCCGGGCGGCAATGGCCTGGGCGGTCACCCCCATCTCGGGCAGCTCTAAATCTTGATCGAGCACATGGTCGAGCACATCGTCGCCGTGGATCACCCCAACCCGAACGCCGTTGACCCCGTTTGCCTTCAGCCCCCTCAGCACATCGTCGGCCGCCGCAGCCGGATTGGCCGCGCCGAAGTTGCCGACCATTTTCCCACCCCGCCCCAAGAACCCGGCGAAGCGGCGCATGAGTTCGGGAATGCGCTGGTCGTGGCCGGTGGTCTCGTCATCCAGGCGGCGCACATGGGCTAGCGCCATGGTCCGCTCGGCCAGGCAGTCGAATCCCATGTAATCAACCAGCCCGCTGTCGGCCAGTTCCTGAGCCCAGTCCAGCCGATCGGTGGAATACGCCGACCCGCTGCCGATGGAAATGCCCTTGCTCATTGCCGAGCGCACCGGATGAGTTCGAAGACTTCGCGGGGACCGAGGGGAAAGGTTTCCACCTGCACGCCGAGAGGGGCCAAAGCGTCGGCCACCGCATTGGCCACCGCAGCGGGGGCGCCGATGGTGCCTCCCTCCCCCATCCCCTTGAAACCGCCTTCAGTGTTCGACGGCGTCTCGATGTGGCCGCACTCGATGGGCGGAAGTTCGGGGGCGCTGGGAATGAGATAGTCCATGAAGGTCGATGCCAGGGGGCTGCCCTGGTCGTCGTAGGCCATGTTCTCCCACAGTACGCCGCCGATGCCCTGTACGACGCCGCCGGCAATCTGGCCGTCTACGACCATCGGGTTGATCATGCGCCCGCAGTCCTCGCTGACCACGAAGCGCTCCAAGCTGACCAGACCTGTCTCGATATCCACCTCACAAATGCAGATGTGGGTGGCGTTGGAGAACGTGAACACGTTGGGCGGCTGATAACGGTGGCTGGCCTCCAGACCCGGCTCCATTCCCGGAGGCAGCCGGTCGGTGCTGCGGTAGGCCATCCCAGCGATCTCGGCCAGCGTGACCTGGCGGGCCGGCGTGCCCACCACCGAGGCCACCCCATCGCTCACCTCTATGTCGGGAGGGGCCGCCTCCAGATGATGGGCGGCAATCTGCACCACCTTGTCGTGCAACTGGCGAGCCGCGCCGATAGCTGCCCCGCCGCCGATAACCGCTGAGCGGCTGCCCCCGGTGCCGGCTCCGAAGGGAGTGGCAGCGGTGTCGCCCTGCATGAACTCGATGTCATCGAGTGCGCAGCCCAGGTGCTCGGCCACCAGCTGCGACATCGTGGTGGCCAGGCTCTGCCCATGGTCTCCGCTGCCCATGAGGATGCGCACCTTGCCGCCCGGGTCGATCCGGAGCGAGACCTGCTCGGTGGCCAAAGAGGCCCACGCCATGCCCGATGGCTCCACGTAGGAGCTGATGCCCAAGCCGAGATAGCGGCCTTCTTGGCAGGCTTCCTGCTGGCGCTGGCGAAATTCGTCGTAGGCCACCATTTCCGCGGCCTGGTCCAGGCACTCCCGCAGTGACACGTTCTCGTACACCATCCCGGTGGCGGTGGTGTAGGGAAGCTCGTCGGCAGTCACCGTGTTGCGGCGACGCAATTCCAGCGGGTCGATGCCCAGCTCGCGGGCCACATGGTCCATCATCTGCTCGCGAGCGGTGGTCTCCGACAGCCAGGGACCCCGATAGGCCGCCCGCCCAACGGTGTTGGTGTAGGCCGACTGGCTGGCGAACCCGTAGAGGGGGACGCGGTACGGGCCGGGAAAGAAGCGGGCCAAGTTGCCCGACGCGCTGCTGTGGCCGCCCACTGCATAGGCGCCGACATCTTCCACATGGCGCACGCGGCAACCGAGAATGCGAGCCTCCTCGTCCAGCGCCATCGACACTTCGAGCACCTCGGCCCGAGCTTGATTGGCTGCGGTCAGGTTTTCGCTGCGGTCCTCAATCCACTTGACCGGCCGGCCTAGATACCGGCTGGCCAGCACGATGCAGTCCTCGTCCCGGGTGACCATCATCTTCTGGCCGAACCCGCCGCCGATATCACCCATGCGCACTTGAACCTGGTGATTGGCGATTCCGAGCAGGTTGGCGAAGTGAACGTGGTACTCGTGGGGGTTCTGCGAAGACACCCAGGCTTCGAGGGTGTCGGCGAACGGAGTCCAGCTGGCGATGATGCCGCGGGGCTCCATCGGCGCATTGGTGGCCCTCGACTGGGTGAACGTGCGGGTCACCACGTGAGCGGCCGACCCGAACACCGCATCGAGTTCTGGTGGGTCGGTTGACGGCATCGACTGGGCTTCATTGGAGTCGCGCTCGGGGTGGACCAGTTCGGTTGTGTTGTCCAGCGCGGCCTGTGCTCCGATCACCGGCATCTCCGGCTCGATGTCCACCTCAACCATGTCGGCCGCATCCCAGGCGGCATACGGGCTGTCGGCCACCACCACCGCGATGGGCTCACCCACATAGCGGACATCCCCATCAGCCAGAGCCCGTAGCGGTGGATAGGGCACTTGGTCGCCGATCAATGCGGCAAACATCGGCCCCGCCAACCGATTCAGCTCTGCGGCGGTCAGTACATCGACAACGCCAGGATGGGCCTTGGCCGACTCGGTATCGATGCTCCGAATCACCCCCCTAGCCACACTGCTGCGAACAAACCGGGCATGCAGCATGCCCGGCACCCCCATGTTGGCGATGTAGGTGCCTCGTCCGGCAGTGAGCCGCCGATCTTCTCGGCGGAGAATGCGCTGTCCGACAAACCTTCCGGCGCTCACTGGGTCATCGAGCCAGGTAGCCGCCGTCGACCGGCAGGGTGACTCCGGTCACGAAGCTGCTGGCGTCACTGGCCAAGAACAGGGCCACTTCGGCGATCTCCTCGGGTTGGGACGGGCGTTGCAGCGGCACTGAGGTCTCCAGGAACTCCTTCATAAGGGGCTTGACGTCGGTACCAGGCTCCCGCCCGAAGAACAACGGCAGCATGGGGGTGTCTACCGGGCCGGGGCAGATGACGTTGACCCGAACCTTGGGGGCCAGAGCCAGGGCCAGTGACTTCCCGTAGGTGACGATTGCCCCTTTGGTCATCGAGTAGAGCGGCGAGAACGGGGAGCCCACCACGCCCGATGTCGAGGCAGTGAGGATGACCGATGCGTTGCCCGACGCCTCCAACAAGGGGACGGCCCGGGCGACGGTGAAAAATGCCGACTTCATATTGATGGCCGCGGTCTCGTCGTAGTCGGCCTCGCTCATTTCGAGCCCGGCGGGACCGGGAATGCCGGCGTGGGCATAGAGCACGTCGATCTTGCCGTGGGTTGAGCCGACCTCGGCCATCAACGCCTCGATCTGATCCACCTTGCTGACATCGAGCACGAACGAGCTGGCCGATCCTCCGGCCGCCGCTATCAGATCGACGGTCTCCCCAGCCGCTTCGCCGCGGATATCGGCCACCACTACATGGGCGCCTTCGCCAGCCATGCGGAGCGCAGCGGCCCGACCCATCCCCGAGCCCGACGCGGTGATCACTGCCACCCGTCCTTCCAGCACTCCCATATCAACCCCCATGCGACGCAGCCGCGGCGCTGGCCGCTTCTCCAATGTGTACGGGCAGGGATGCTACCCGAACGGCGAGAACCTACTATTCGCCTAGCTTGGTCCGCGACCGCGCTCCCCTAGCTGTGCCCAAGAGAGAGAACACCATGGACCCACACGACCCGCTTCACGGCTTGAAGATCATCGACTGCGACTCCCACTTCACCGAGCCGCCCGAGCTGTGGACATCGCGGGCCCCGGCAGCAATGCAAGACCGAGTACCGGCGCAAAGGACCGTCAACGGCGTCACCGCCTGGTACCTCGACGGCGAGCTGTGGGCCAGCACCGGCGGCAACACCATCCAGACCGGCCACGAGAAGATCCTCGGCAGCCATGTGGTCCAGCCCTTCGACATCATCGACACCAGTGCCTGGGCGGTGAAGGAACGACTCGAGCTATGCGACGAGATGGGGGTCCATGCCCAGATCCTGTACCCCAATGGCGTCGGCTTCTCCTCGAACCACGTATTCGCCATCGAGGACCTGGCCCAGCGGCAGATGGTTCTGGAGATCTACAACGACTTCTTCGTTGACGTGCAGCACGAGTCCAACGGCCGCTTATTCCCCCAGGCCATGCTCCCGATCTGGGACATGGAATTCACCGTGGCTGAGATGACCCGACTGCTGGACAAGGGCATCACCGGGTTCACCCTCTCCGACAAACCCGAGATGGTGGGCCTTCCCGAGCTGTGGGAGCCCTATTTCGAGCCCATGTGGGACGTGTTCAACCAAACGGGAGCGGTGGCCAACTTCCATATCGGTGCTGGCATGAGCCGGGCCGAGATGGAGACCATCCGGGGCGCCCGCTTCCAACAGGCCCGAGTGGGCGGCGAGGTCGGCCCTGAGGATTTGCCCCGTCCCATCCCTTCCGCCCCCAAGACCTGGTGGGGCCAGTTCGACCACCAGCGGCGGCTGGCCATCCACGCCACCCAGATGTACATGAGCAACGTGCGCATCATCGTCAACCTGTGCATGAGCGATCTGTTCGACCGCTACCCCAACCTCAAGGTCGTTTCTGCGGAGAGCGGCATCGGCTGGGTCCCGTTCATCCTCGAGGCCCTTGAATACCAATACGACGAGATGGTCACCGAGGCCCACGAGGTGGCCCTCAACGCCCGTCGGCCCCGGGAGTACTTCAACGACCACATCTGGGTCATGTTCTGGTTCGAGAAGTCGGCCCCGGCCAAGCTCATCGAAGATGTGGGGGTCAACAATGTGCTGGTGGAGACCGACGTCCCCCACCCGACGTGCCTGTACCCCTCTACCCGGGAGCATTTCGCCCAGGTTTTGGCCGACGTCGACCCCCATGTGAGGCGCCGAGTTCTCCAGGACAACGCCGCCGAGCTCTACGGCATAGCTGTATAAGGGGTTTCCATGCAGTTCGGCATGATCATCAGCGACGTGCCGCGTGAGGTTGACCCGATCGAGCAGTTCGACGGCATCCTGCGCCAAGTAGAGGCCGGACAGCGCAACGGTCTCAGCCATTTCGTAATCGGCCAGCACTTCTTGTACGGCGACCTGCGCTGGCTACAGCCGGTTCCCCTCCTGGCCCGCCTCGCCGCCGAGATCGACGACCACGTGCGCCTGGCCGCCACCGTGCTGCTGGCCCCCAAGTACCACCCGGTGATCCTGGCCGAGGAACTGGCCACCCTCGACATCGTCACCCGGGGCAGACTGGACGTCGGCCTAGGGCTCGGATACCGGAGCGAAGAGTTCGACTTGATGAATATCCCGTTCAACAAGCGGGTGAGCCTGTTCGACGAGTGCCTCGACATCATGAAGCTGTGCTGGGCCATGGAGGACTTCGACTACCAAGGCCAGCATTGGCAGATTCAGGGTGCTACCCCTCATATCCAATGCGTGCAGCAGCCCCATCCCCCCATCTGGATGGGAGCGCATTCCCGCAAGGGGGCTTGGCGAGCTGGTCGAGTGGGCGACCGCTTCATCATCCCGCCCGAATACGACATCGAAGAGATGCGGGTCCGTTTGGGCATCATGGCCGCCGGATTTGCTGAACGGGACAAGTCGATGGGCCACCAACCCTTGCGGCGCAACGCCTTCGTCGGCGCCACAACCGAGGAGGCCATCGCCAGCTTTGTGGAAGTCAGCAAAGACCGCTATCTCACCTACGCCCGCAAGGAGCTCGACATTTTGGACGAGGAAGCGCTCATGAACAACTTCTTCGACGAGGTGAAGGGCTCGGTGGCCGTTGGCACGGCCCAAGAGGTGATCGACCACTTCACCGAGGTGGCCCGAGAACTGCCTATAGACCCGTTCGTGGTCAAGCCCCAATGGCCCGAAATGCACATAGACGAGGTGATCGATTATCTCGACACCATGGGCCGCGAGGTCATACCCGCGCTGGCCGAAGTCCCGCCTATGCCCATCGAGGACATTCCTGCTTCGCTGGCTCCCGTGGCCGACGAGGTCGCCGAGGCACTGGAGGCCATGTGACATCAGCTTCATTCGACGAGGCCATCGCCCACACTCCGTTGGGCGATGGCCTGTTCCGCACCGCCACTCCCCCGTCGTGGATGGCCTCGGGCCGTGTTCCTGCCGGGCTGGTGGAAGCGCAATTGATGGCCGGGCTGGCGGCCACGGTCACCGATCCCCAGTACCAGCCGCTGTCGTTCACCGCTCATCTGCTGCGGGCACCTGGAGAGGGCGACTACGAGGTGCAGACCGAAGTGCTGCGCACCGGCCGCACCCTGGTAAGCACGGCGGCCAAAGTGGTGCAAGAGGGAAAGCTGATAGCCACCGCGTTGGCCAGCTTCGCCACTGACCGGCCCAGCCCTGAGTTCGACGAACTGCCCATGCCCGAGGTGGCACCGCCCACTCCCGGACGGGAGACGGACGGCTATGTGCCCGAATTCGCCTACCCCTACGGCGACAACGTGGTTATGCAAGACCGCCTCGGGCCGAAACCGTTCACCGCCCCCGACGGGCCCATGGAGCGGGTGGGCTGGGCCGGCTTTACCAAGGCCCGCCCTATTGACGCCCCCGGTCTGCTGATGATCGGCGACATCGGGATGATGGGGTGGTGGGTGCGCCTCGACCGCATGTACACCACCGCCACCTTGGATCACACCACTTATTTCCGAGCCGATCTGTCCACCATGCAGGCCGACGACATGGTGCTGCTGCAGTCGCGCACCGGGCTGGTGCGGGGCGGGTACCTCGATTGGGACCTCGACGTTTGGGCCCCGGACGGCACGCTTCTGTGCCAGTCCCGCCAGATTCTGGCCATCCTCGGACCAAGCTGACATGGCCCAGCCGGAGCCGCTTCGCATCGTGGACTTCTCGACCCACATGTCGGGGCCGCTGGCCTCGCACCTGCTGGTGGAGATGGGCGCCGATGTCATCAAGGTCGAACACCCTGTTCAGGGCGACGGCAATCGGGGAAATGAGCCCAAAATCGCCGGGATCAGCGACCTGCACCTGGCCCTCAATCCCGGGACCCGCAGCATCGCGGTCAGCACCCGGTCGCCCCACTGGGCCGACGTGGTGGCCGGGGTAACTGCGTGGGCCGATGCGGTGATCGTCGGTGCCCGCCCGAAGGACGCCGTCCGCCGAGGCCTCGACTTCCACTCCCTGCTCGAAGCCAACCCTGAGCTGGTGTATTGCGTGATCTCGGGCTACGGCCTAACGGGACCGTGGGCCGAGTACAAGGCCCACGGTCAGAACATGGATGCGCTGGCCGGACGGGTTGACATCGAGTGGAACGACGGCCAGCCCCAGACCCGGGTCGGATGGCGCTCGGCCGGGGTGCTGCTGGCCGGAGTCTTCGGGGCCATGGGCGTGCTGGCCGCCATCGTGAAGCGAGACCGGGGCGGTGGGCCGCAATTCGTGCACACCTCCATTTGGAACACCGCGCTGTGGTGGAACTGGCGCGACGTGAACACCTGGGCCAACAACGACGAGCCCTGGCACGAGTACCGCTCGCTCGGTTCCCGCTACTCCATGTATGCCACATCGGACGGCCGGGCGCTGCTCATCTGCCCGTTGGAGAAGGTCGCCTGGGAGCGGTTCTGCGACTTGGCCGGGCTGGACGGGCTCCGATCGCGGGGAGAGTGGACCCACAGCATGGACTTCGGATACGACGACGAGTACCCGATGATCGCCGAGGCCTTCAGCCGCCGCGCTTTCGACGAGTGGAACCGCCTCCTCGACGAGGCCGAGATCCCGTTCGCTCCCATTCTGACCCTTGATGAGGCAGTGAACAGCGAGCACGCCCAGCTCAATCGGGTTCTGCGGGGAGCCGAGGTTCCTGGAGGCCGGGTCCAAATGGCGGCCTCGCCAGTGCAGCTCTCCTCTGATCCTGATGAGGCTGCTCAACCCGAGATACCCGACTTGCCCCCGCCCCCCGACCTCGGGGCCGACAACGACGAGGTCCTCGCCGAAGTCGGCTTGGACCAGCTCGTCGGAGAAGACCTCTCGGGAGAAACGACATGACTAGGCCCCTCGATGGCATCCGGGTGTTGGACTTCACCCGTCACATGGCCGGCCCCTACGGCACCATGATTTTGGGGGACTACGGGGCCGACATCATCAAGGTGGAGAGCCTCCCCCACGGCGACGGCAGCCGAGGTGTCGGAACCGCGTTCGTCGACGGGGAGAGCGCTCTGTTCCTCATCTGGAACCGGGGCAAGCGCAGCCTCGCTCTGGACATGCGCACATCCGAGGGGCTGAAGGTCATCCATCGCTTGGCAGCCACTGTCGATGTAGTGGTCACCAGCTACCGGCCCGGTGTCGCCGACGAGATCGGCATCGGCTACGACGCCCTGTCGGCCATCAACGACCAGATCGTGTACGTCTCTCTCACCGCTTTCGGACCCGAGGGGCCACTGGCCCCCTATCCGGGGACCGATCCGGTGGTCCAGGCGGTCTCAGGGGTGATGTCGGTGACCGGTGAGCCTGACCGGGGACCCAGCCTGGTCGGCGTCCCGATGGCCGACTTCACTGGAGCCTTGGTCAGCGCCCAGGCCGCCATGCTCGGCCTTTTTGCCCGACAGCAAACCGGCAAGGGCCAGATGATCGACGTCTCGATGCTGTTTGCTCTGATGTCGTCGCTGACCACCCGGCTGGCTTCGCACTGGGTCGACGGCCATGATCCGGAGCGCCACGGCAGCGCCCACAGCGTGGTGGTGCCCTATGAGGCGTTCCAGACCGCCGACGGCTACGTAGTGGCCGGCGTGTGGGGAGGCGTAGACGGGTGGGAGCGCTTCTGCCAGTCCATCGGCAAGCCGGAGTTGGCCACCGATGAGCGCTACCTGACCAACCAGCAGCGGGTAGACGCCCGAGCCGAGCTCACCGAGTACCTGCAAGGCATCTTCATCACCCGGACCAGCGCCGAGTGGGAGGAGTCGTTCAACCAGCACCGGGGGCTGTTCGGGCCGGTCAACACCTTCTCGCAGATCCTCAACCATCCCCAGGTGCAGCAGGCCGGACTGGTGCAGTCGGTGGAACACGCCACCCTCGGCGAGATTCCCCAGTTGGGCCCGGTGATCGGGCTGCACGACACCCCCGGCGCGATCACCGGTCCCCCGCCGGTGCTGGGCCAGCACAGCGAGGAAATCCTGGCCGAGGCGGGCTACAGCCCAGAGGAAATCGCCGCCCTGTTCAACTCCGGGGTAGCAGGCTCAGCCTGATCCCTGAAGGCCTGAACCCAAATGCTGGCCCAGGGCTTCGGCCGCGTCCCGGGTCTCGGCGGGGTCATACGAGACGACCACCATGTTGATTACATCGGCCCCGGCTTCGCCCAATTCAGTCAGAGTTCCCAGTGTGGCGTTCCGATCGGTTAAGTCGAGCACATTGGGGTTGTGACCCCCCACCGCCGCTGGCCAGGTGGTGGCCACGGTGAACGGCTGGTCGGCCCGGGTCGAATGCTTGCGCTCTTGGCGTAGGAAGCCCACATGCTCCCGCAAGTCATCCGGAGCCATCCGGGAGGCTAGCCAGCCGTCTCCCACCGCTGCGGCCCGGCGCAGCGCGGGCTGGGAGTGGCCGCCTACAAGAATGGGCACCGGCGACTGCACCGGCTTGGGCCTCATGTTGAGGGGCGGAAACGAATGGGTTTCCCCCTCGTAGGAGGGCTGGTCTTGCTCCCACAGGGTTCGCAGGATCTCGATGCCGTCCTCCAGCAACTGCCGTCGCCGGGGGTAGTCGGCACCGAGGGCGTCGAACTCCTCGCGAAGCCACCCGAGGGTTACCCCGAAGATGACCCGTCCCCCCGACAGGTAGTCGAGGGTGGCCACGGCCTTGCCAACGATCACGGGGTTGCGCTGGGGAAGCACGCAGGCGTTGACCGCGAGCCGAATGGTGGACGTCGCCCCAGCAACAAAGGCCAAGGTGGTGAGTGCCTCCATCCGGGGGTTTTCGGTGGGATACGGATACTTGCCGTCGGCTGTGGTGGGGTTCGGGGAGGAGAACTCCACCGGAAAAGCGATGTGGTCGCCTACCCACACCGAGTCCAGCCCGGCCAACTCTGCGGCTTGAGCGACGTCCACGATGTCCTGAGCCGTGGCCGCGCCTTCATAGGGCAAGCAGAGGCCGATCTTTGGGCCGTTATAGGGCGTTTTGTCCGATCCCATAATCCCTGCCTTCGGTGACTGAGCTAGCCGGACAATAGCGGGATCACCTGGGCTCCGAACCGCTTGAGCTGGGCCATGGCGTGGGCATGGTCGTGTCCCGGCCACTGCGGCTTGTAGATGAAGTGCGAGTGCTGGACCTGGGCCATGAGGTGGGAGAGCCCCTCGGCCACATCAGAGGGGTTGCCGAGCACGAACCGATTGTCCAGCCAGTCGCGGCGGCCGAGACCGTCGTCCACGTCAAGCCCCCACGAGCGATAGGTGCCATAGCGCGACGCGGCACCTGATGACACCGCCACTTCGGCTTCGGCCGGGGTGTCGGCGATATAGACCTCCCGGCGTACCGGGATGGCCGTGAGCGCCCGATTGCCATGGGCCGCACGCTCCTCCAGATACGCCTGGTAGAGGTCGACGAGCTGTCGGTGGGTCGGGAAGGGTGCGGCGTACCAAGCGTCGCCCACTCGGGCGGCACGGCGAACCGATGCCTCCACCTGGGCCCCGACCCAGATCGGGGGGTGCGGCTGCTGGACCGGAAGCGTGGACAACTCGACATCGTCAAGCTGGTAGAAGCGGCCGTGGTGGTTGAGGGGCTGGCTGCTCCACAGCGCCCGAATGACCTCCACCGACTCCTCGAATCGTTCAGTTCGGGTGGTGCGGTCGATACCGAAGGCGTCGAATTCGTCTTGGCTGTAGCCGATTCCCACTCCCATGATCACCCGCCCTCCGGTCACCGCGTCCATGGTGGCCACTTCCTCGGCGACGGTGAGGGGATGGTGCAAGGGCAGCAGCAGGATGCCGGTGGCGACTTCGACCGACGGGAACCGCATAGCTATCGAGGTCAGATACGGGATGGGCTGGAGGTAGCGCAGCGTCGGCGCGGCAAAGTGCTGGCCCGCAACCACCAGGTCAAACCCATGATCCACAGCCATGGAGATCAGCTCGTGGTGCTCGGCGATCTGTCGGTCTACGGGCACCGAGCGATCGTGTACCGAGGTCAACAGCAGGCCGAATCTCACCGGGCCATCTTTGTTCAAGCAGACCTCAGTGTGCTGGACCCGTGTTGTCTCCGGCCCTCCCCCGTCGGTAGACAGTCGCCATGCGACGGATTGCTATACGACTGCTGGGCGCATTTCGACGGATCACCCTTCTGATTCGGAAGATGCGGGGCAAGACCCTCGACGACGTGGCCGAACAGCGGGTGGTCAGCGGCAAGGCCTGGGAAGAGTTCTGCGACTCGCTGAAGGCGGCAGGAGCGGCCATGAATTTCCCCGGCGCGCCGCGGGACCCGTTCAACCAGGCGGAGGGCTACCGGCACCTGAGCCGCCTAACCCGTGCCGGATTGATGGCCTTTATCGAGCACGCCGACCCCAATGCGCCCGTGATGCACCGTGTGGCCAACGAGACCACCAAGCTGGGCGCCGACAACCCCGACAACTACTACTACACCGCCGCGTTGAACGGGAGCTACGACTACAAGATCACCGGGCAGCGCAACACCATCGCCTACCTGAGCATCGGAACGCAGTCGGGCAACTACGGCCAGGGCGGCGGCCTGCCCCCCACCGGACACATCGAAGCCGACCAGATCGAGATGGATGCCGACGGTTGTTTCGAGCTGATTCTGAGCAGCACCCCCCAAGAGGGCAACTGGCTGCCGATGACACCTGAGACCGGCACGTTGGTGGTGCGCCAGACCTTTGCCGACCGAAACACGGAAGTCCCCGCCGAGCTGGCCATCGAGCGCATCAACTGCGCCCCTGAGGACCGCCAGCCCTCGCACCTCACGGCTAGGGCCTTGGATGAGGGGTTGAAGAATGTTGGAGCGCTGGTGATGGGCGCGCCACTGCTGTTCACAAAATGGGCCCGAGACTTCTCCAAGCACAGCAACCAACTGCCGCAGTTCGACCCCGACGTTTCACTGAACGCTGGCGGTGACCCCAACATCACCTACTACCACAGCCACTGGGCGCTGGGGCCCGACGAGGCGCTGGTGATCGAAGCCACTCCCCCGGACTGCGAGTACTGGAACTTCCAGCTCAGCAACTACTGGATGGAATCACTGGACTACCGCCACTACACGATCCACACCAACAGCCATCTCGCCGACTACGAAGCTGACGGATCGGTGCGGCTGATCGTGGCCCACCGCGATCCAGGCCTGCCCAACTGGATTGAACCCGCAGGCCACTTGCTCGGCACCATGTCGTTCCGCTGGGTGAGGGCCACCGAGGCCCCCCAGCCTCAGTGCCGTGTGGTGCCGCTGAGCAGCCTGCGGGCGTAGCCGCTTGACGTCCACCGACTACCAGAGCCCCTATCGCCCGATCCCCATTCGGGCGCTCAACCGGCTGGGCCGCGCCGGGGCGAGCATCGGGCTCTCCGGCCGCTTGGACGTCGACAAGCTGGTCAAACATGCGAGGCGCAAGACCGGGCTCTCTGACTTCGGCGACGACGGGCACCTGGAAGCCTTGCGAGTGCTGGTGGAGTCGATCAACGACGAGGCCCAGTTGACTCCGACGGGCCTGCTGATTCAGAAGTCCAGGCTGGCGGGTGCGCTGGTCCAGCGACTGCGCATTCAGGACCTGCTCAAACGACATCCCGAGATCGATGACATCGACCTCGGCACGGTCATCGTGATCACCGGGCTCCAGCGCACGGGCACGACGCTGCTTCACCGCCTCATCTATTCCCACCCCGAGATCCGGGGCATCTCCGGGGAAGAAGCACTCATACCTGTGGCGGCGACCGATGCGCCGAAACGCACCAAGCGATCACGCAAGCGGCGGGCGATGCTGGCCGAGCGGACGATTTCCTATCTGTCCCCAGATTTCATGGCGGTACACCCCATCGACCGCGAACAGCCGGAGGAAGACGTCCTGCTGCTCGACCTCAACTTCATGAGCCAATCAGCCGAAGCCATCCTGCACGTTCCGAGCTATTCCTGCTGGCTAGCGGAACAGGACCACACGGCGACATATGAGTACTTCCGCCGGGTGCTACGGGTGCTTACCTGGCAGCGGCCGGCCCGGGCCTGGGTGCTCAAGACGCCTCATCACCTGGAGTACCTCGACGTATTGCTCAAGGTGTTCAGTGGCGCAACCGTCGTGCAGACCCACCGCGATCCCCGGGTGGCCGTCTCCTCCTTTTGCAGCATGGTGGCCCACGGTCGGGGCATGTTCAGCGATCACGTGGACCCCACCGAAATCGGACGCCACTGGTGCGACAAGACGCACCGAATGGTGGAGTGGGCCATGAAGACGCGAGCGGAGACCCCCGGCGGCCGATTCGTCGACGTGTCGTACTACGACCTGACCCGCGACCCGATGACCCAGCTCCAGCGGATCTACGCGGTGTCAGGAATCGACTTCGGCGACGAAGCCAAGGGACTGGCCGAGCAGTACGTGGCCGCGAACCCGCAGAACCGCTTCGGAAAGCATCACTACCGGCTCGAACACTTCGGTCTGAGCGAACAGATCATGGACGAGACCTTCGCGGTGTACCGAGAGGCCTATGCCATCCCCTTCGAATAGGCCACAAGGTCGGGTAGCTGGCTCAGGCCGTCTTCTCGCCAACTAACCAGTCTCTTAGACCGTCGTTAGCATCGGCAGGAAATTCAGGAAATGGCGGATCAGACTCATTATCCACAAGTGCAAATACTACTCCTCGTTCTGGATGGTCGAGGATCCAGCCCTGCGGCGTGGTGAAGTACCATTCATTGCCGTCGTTCCGAGTGTTCCACCAAACGCCTTCGAGGGGATCGTTGTTTGGCTGTAGGTAGATAACGTTTTGAGAGCCGATGGGCAGTACAGAACGCAGCTGTGCAATATCCGAATCCATTGGTCTAGGCAACTGAACGTAATATCTTGTCTTGTCGTCGGTCTCAAACACGAGATTAAGGGTTACGCCTTCGGGTTCTGTCTCAGAAGGGCCAAAGAAACGTCCGTTCTCGATATCAACCAGCGTCGCTTCAACGACGACAGTTGAACGCTTAGCCAGATCCTCGACTGTGGTTGCCGGATTGTAGTCGAATGCAAAGGACTGAAAGTATGAGTCGTAGGAATAGGTGAATATTTCCTCGGACTCGGTAGTGGACCCACATGCAACCGCTATCAGGGCTGCGGAGATGAGTGCAAGACCTCGAAGCAGGCGAACTTGAATTCGACAATTGGCCGACTTCTGAGTTGTTCGGTTTGGTGAGTTGGGTGATGGCCTCATGAGTCTTCAACCTCCAGGTCGTCCATGTGGTCGAGCGTGTGTTGCACATAGGTCCGAGAGGTGGATGTACCCGACATCATGCAACCCCAGCCGCTTGAATGGTGGGTTGCTCCAGCTGAGTGGCCTACTTCGTGACAAATGGTTTTACGCCTTTCATTAGCGGGAAGCGTCCCGGTGTTGCTTGAAATACGAATGTCGGCGTTGTCGCACACGTTTCCATTTCTATCATCACATTGATATAGACCTCTATAAGCATCACATTGATATAGACCTCTATAAGCAGTCGTATTGAATCGTTGAAAGTGAATGTCGGTACCAGAGTTACAGCTTTGGAGGGACCCTCCGCTGAAATTAGTGGAAGAGTTGAGATAGCGCATTGATGCTCCGGCATGAAGACGAAGAGAGTTCCAAGTGAAATTGGTCGACCAGCAGTAGTCATGATCGTGGTTATCAGCGAGCCATCCGGTGTTTGAGCCGCCAACACCGAAAGGGTCGGCAGTTGCTGGAGTAGCCATACTGAATATGGCGGTGAGTGCTACGGTTATAAGCGCTGAACCTGTTTTCATAGTACCCATTCCTTTTCTTCTGCTTGCGACTATAAGGAGGACCCGCGGCTTGATCAACCAAAAGGACTGTCAAAACATGACAAGTTTTTTGTCATGTTTTGACACTTGACAAATATGGAATGGGCGTGTAATTGAGTTGCTCCTGCTAGCCTGAGAGATAGACGGTCCAGCGCCTGGGTGCTCAAGACACCTCATCACCTGGAATACCTCGACGTATTGCTCAAGGTGTTCAGCGAGGCAACGGTCGTGCAGACCCACCGCGATCCCCGGGTGGCCGTCACCTCCTTTTGCAGCATGGTGGCCCACGGTCGGGGCATGTTCAGCGATCATGTGGACCCGACCGAAATCGGACGCCACTGGTGCGACAAGACGCACCGAATGGTGGAGTGGGCCATGAAGACGCGAGCGGAGACCCCCGGCGGTCGATTTGTCGACGTTTCGTACTACGACCTGACCCGCGACCCTATGTCCCAGCTCCGGCGGATCTACGAGGTGGCAGAAATCGACTTCGACGACGAAGCCCGGAGAATGGCCGAGCAGTACGTGGCCGCGAACCCGCAGAACCGCTTCGGCAAGCACCACTACCGGCTCGAACACTTCGGCCTGAGCGAACAGGACATGGACGAGACATTCGCGACCTATCGGAATGCCTATGCCATCCCCTTCGAATAGGCCAGTGAGGGACTAAACCCTGTCTACAAACGGTTCCTGGTTGTTACTGGGAGGAGTGCAATAGTGGGGGCGGCGACGATAATGGGGGTCAACTGGCCGGGATCCTCATGGGCTGGCGTCCGGCCAGGAGCCTTCGAGGTCGTCAAGCCGCTTCTTGCCGCCTTCAACGAGTTTGGAGATGAACATGAATTCTGCACCAGCGATCATCTTTATGAGGTCGGCTCGGGTTTTGACCTTGCCGCATTTGATCGCGTCGTTGTAGGCGATTCTGAGCAGGTCGTCTGCTCGTTCCAGCATCTGGAAAGCTTGGACAAGGGTGAGTTGAGGTGGGGTTTGGTCGGCCATCAGCTCGCCTTCTGCTCGTAGGTTCTTAGGTAGTCGGCTACCGCCTGGGCGATGAGGCATCGCGCGCGGCATTTGCTTTCTTCGGAGCGGCATTTCTCGGCGTCAGCTCGACCATCAGTGAGATGGTGGGATGATCGGCGGTCCAGCGCCCATTCGATCATTTCGTCCAGCGTGTACTCGCTCATGCCCATGCCAGCCCCTCCTCCATCGGTCCTCATCCATCCGCTGGCTCTAGATCCACCGATGAAGAGCATGCAGAAGAGGCGGGGACCTGATGTTGTACTCCTGTCCGGAGCAAAGCCACGCTACACACCAGGCAACTCTCTGCCAACCACCTCTGCACTCAACCGTTGCCATCAGCCGTTGCGTCGGCCACTTGCCACAGGTTCTCCAAGACCACCGCTCAGTGAACGACCAGCGCCGCCGAAGCCCTCCGCACAATGACACTCATGTAGCGCAAACGCCCCGCTTGCAATACAAACGGCCCACAAAACGGCGTTAGCTCGACGTTGGCCGACTCCCAACCTCCTTGGCATCACAGCGCGAGCCTTGCGCTTTATGGAACCAAAGGTCTACAAACTGATTTCCAGACACCACATCGTCAAAGCGATCAACCGGTATGACTGGCTCGGGGCGGCAAGGGTCCAAGTTCACCTGATGTGCGGCCAGTCTCACCAGTGACGCAGCACTAGCAGCCAGGAACATGGCCTCCCGCCGCGCCGACGCCACCAAAGTCGTCGGCAGGCGGAACTTCACCCTCGACCAACCCCGCAGCGCTCTCGGCGTTCATCACCGACGACTACGTTCGTTTCGATATCAAGGTGGCCGTAGACGACCATCCTCCCTCCATACCTGGCCCACACCGCGCTCCAGCTAGTCCGCAATAATGAGATGTTGCTGCGGTACCGGATACCTCGCTATCGACGATGTGCTCACCGACAAATGGCAGCGCCATCCCACCACCTGAGACGCCGGCTGCACCACGCTGGCCGAGCACTGCGCTCGCTATAGTACCGCGGCCCGCTTGCTGACAGACACACTACTGAGAGCCCCTCCGATCTAGTTTCGCTGGTGCGAACCTGGTGGAAGTCCAGGGAGGCATTGGCCGCTATTATGCGCCTCGTGCCGCTCCAGTCACATGCCACCCACACCAGAGTCATAAGTGCCGCTATGGGGCACATGGCCAAGCTCGCCGCCAAGTCCGAGCGTGGGTTCCGCACGATCAGAGGGGCCGAGAAAAACGGCAAGGCGATGGGAGAAGCCACAGTGGACCTCTTCGCGGCCATCAGGGCAGCCCTCGACGATGGCTACCTGCCCGAGCAGATCAAGAGCTGGTTCCCCGCCACTGCCCGCAGCCCCGTGGCAGGCCCGGCCCTTGAGCGCATGATTGACCGAGCCATGGTGATCAACCTCAAAGGCTGACCACTCGCTGGGCTAGTGGCCACTGCTGCCATCATCACATCCAGAGTTGGTGGTACCACTGCTCTTGTTACTGCTGCGGCAATCACTATCGCATGCACAATTTGGCCAACTGGTCTATCGGGCGAAGCTTATTTTGAGAAGCGACCCAAACGCGTCCGGGCGGACTGCCAGGAGGTGTCTTACCAGCTCGACCGCAAAGTGGTGGCGAGGTGACAAGCGACGATGCCACTCGTGTAGTGCTGGCCGGTGAGCGGGCAGCGAACGGAACCGCCTTGGCCCGATTCCATCGACGGCGGCCCATCTGTTCCGTGGGCGATTTCTAGTTATCGGTTTCCGGGCCTCCCTCATTTATTGACCTAGAGACCATCCGGCGGGCTTCCTCTGCGGTCCGCTCGTTGCGTCGCCTCCACACCCACCAGACCCACAGGGTCAATACCGCTGCTGCCGCCCCCATCCAGTTGGCCACCTCCTGGGTCAAAGAAGTGGGATCGTCGGCGCCATCGGGTCCCATGGCCACAGCGGTGACCGTCCCTACTGCCGCGGTCACATCGGGCTTCACCAACCCGAACACCCAACGCACCTCATCGACCGCCGTCAGCCCGGCCCACAACGTCAGCTCCCACAGACCCAGGGCCGTAAGGCGGGAGGCCTCGGAGTCGCACCCGGGCCGAGGTCAACGGGCTGGGTGAAGGCCTGGCAAAAGGCAAGGGTCGCGGCGATGATGTGTCCCACCGTCGTGGTTCCCTTCGGTGGCAGGTCCCATGATGGCCGTGTTTGCAGGGGTCCTGTCAAGCGTGTTGTGATCCAATCTGTTCAACGTTACCCTCACGGTTATGACACGATTATCTAGGAATAGACTGAGGCATACCGATAAAGATTACGAGAAGGTGATTCAGGAAGCAGAGACGAAGGGATGGAGAGTGTCCCAGGGGGCGAAGCTACATTTCAGAGCAGTTTGCCCAACCGGAGAGTGCTCTGCGGGCTTGGCCTCGACGCCCAAGAATCGCCGGGACTTCAAGCGGTTTCAGGCCAAGCTGCGGAATTGCCTGCATTGCTGACTCAATTGGAGAGTCAGGCTTCCAGATCGGCGAGTTCTTCACATTTGATCGACAGCGCCGAAATGGTGGGCGAGGTCGCCCTCTCGACTGCCATGCGTCTAGGCGCCCAAGAGCTCTCTGCGGAACCGCCGCCTGCTCACTCCTCGCCCAGCCACAACTAAGCGGTTATGCCGCCGTCGAGGTTGTAGCAATTCGACGGGCCGATCGGGATGCCGTAGTCCCCTGGCGGGCACTGCCACGACGCGGTCTGGCGGCGGTAGGGTACGCCGAATGCGCCGAAGCCCAGAGTGCTATCAGCGCAGTGGTACGCGGCCACGTTGTCGCAGGTCAACCTCCACCTGCCGCGCTCCGGCACGCCCGACTCGCAGTGCTCAACCGGGTCGGTTTCGATGGTGCGCTGGCAGAACTCCCGACCCAGCCTTGGGGAGACCAGCGTGTACCCTTGCGAGCATCGCGGCTCGGCGTTCTGCTCAGTCACGCCCTCATCGACACATCTCGTCCGAGTTCCTTCCAGGTCGAACCCTGACGGATGGGTCAGCGTGGTTGAGGGTTCGCGATTGATTGCCCTATTGGTGGGAGTTATTCGTAAACCGTCACACCTCAGGAATAGAGTGTTAGGTGTGTATGAAACCTAGGGGTCGAAATGAGCATTAGGTCGAACGCAGCATCGAACGCATCCGAGATCACGAGTGAGTTGCGCTTCCGCAACCGAAAGCTGTCGAAGGTCAAACTCCACAAGCTGCTTTTCTTCATCCAGGCAGAGCACCTCGCCTGGTACGGAACCCCGGCGTTCCCAGAGAATATTCAAGCCTGGAAGAACGGTCCGGTCGTCGCCAGGCTCTGGCACGAGGAAAAAGATTCCGGTCGTTGCGAGCCAGAGGAAGCCCTCGGATTGCCGGACACTCTCGATGACGTAATAACGTTTGTCCTCGCCCGTTTCCGTGGGATGCCTGGCAGGGACCTCGTTGAGATCACACATAACGAGGGACCGTGGTTCGAGGTGACGGCGGGCGGGACCGAAATCCACAATCAAAACATCCCACATGACGCCATGCGTCAATACGCCCAACGGTTGCCCGCGGAGCTGGAAGCAATCCGTGAGGCACTCAAAGATACCCCTCGGAACCGCCCATTCATAGCCGACACCCGCGAGGACCTGGACAGCTTCTTCGCCGCGTAATACAGGCCCGCAATGCCATACCCCCGCTGGAAAACGAACGCTTTGTCGCGTTGGAGGGGGTTCAGTTGCGTGCGCGACATCTCACCGAGCGAAGAAGCCGATGCCAAGCTATTCATCAGGAGGCTTGAAAACGACCCTTTTGACATAATCGCCAGAAGGGACCAGGCCGGTGAGTGGTACGCCATCGTCTCCGGCCAGTACGGGCGGCGCATCGGCGTCGGCTACCTGATAGACAAAGCTCGCTGCGAAGTCAACGTCTTTGGATTCGAGTTCCTTCCGCCATTGCAAACAGGCCCTGAGGAGGAACCATGATGGGACTCGACGACTTCGGGAACCTGCCCAGCTATGCGATCCTCGGTAACCATTTCCCCGTCCCACGGGTTCGTAAACACCATCTAGTCTCTTGTCCCATGTCCAACCACCACCAATCCATGCAAGCCCAAGACGATGCCGACGCCATCTTCAACACCATGGCCCGCTTCACCGTCGAAATGGACTGGGCCATTCACACCCTCGAAAAGGGTCTAGACCTCGACCATACGCTTCAAGTCGAGGGCCGAGACCTCCTACTCGCTTTGCAACTACTTAGAGACTTCGCCTTGAACGGCACTCGATGCTGCGCCCTGGCACGAGGCGCTCTCCTGATGGAGTACATGCGAAAGCCCCGCACCCGAGCCGAAGGGGCCGCCGCCCTTCAACCAAAAGTCGCTGAGTCCCAGAAAGCCCTACGAGAAGCTAGTGCCATCTACATGGCCTTCCTTGAAAGACTCCCAGGCGCCGATATCGATCACATCACGGGCAACAAACCCCCCAGGAAACCCCCACCGTATCCCACAGACCTCTGAGTCTGTTCCCCGATTCGAGCCCAGCCTACCCCCCTTCGGCCTGGTATCGCCCTTGTTTGTTGGTGCCGGAAATGGGTTGGCGATGGCAATCGGTGTGAGTCAGAAAGACAGACAGGCACTGAAAGGACATCCGAACTTGGGCCACAGGCTGTCGACCTATGACTGTTGACGGGAGCTCATCGTCCCCAGAGATCACCAATAGGCCACCCGATGCAACCCCACCTAAGCGCCTATCAGCGGGCGATCATAGCTACCATAAGAAAATGACTAATCGACCTCATGAGTTCGACTACACACCATGCTGTCCAAAGTTTGAACCAACCGGCGGCTACGCCTTTGGATCTCGACGAGAAGGTCAGCCTTGGAAAACCACAACCGTGACCGGCATATGTTCAGACCACGGAGAACAGGACATTCCAGTAACAGGAATCCCTGCCTCCTGACCTGCAAAACTCTCTCTTCGTTCTCCACCCCCGCCACATGACCAAGGTCGCAGGATACGTTTCACAGGCCTGTATCTGCATGTTTTGTATAGACAACGCATGGCGCAACTCATCAGGTACCGATCTGACACCGACAACGAGGTACCTTTTGCCATGACACGAGTGCCAAAGAAGCGGACTGTGGTCAACGCGATCACCGGGGCTGTTCGCGACTTCCGCAATCTGAAGACCCCCGATGTCGACCCGGTTCCCGACGACGTGCGGATCGACGGCAAGACGTGTCTGATGACTGGGGCCAACAGCGGATTGGGCCGGGCGGCTGCAATCGAGATGGCCCGGCGGGGAGGCAACATGATCCTGGCCTGCCGCCCCGGCCACGACGACACCTGCGACGAGATCAAGGATGCGTCGGGATCGGAGACCGTGGAGATGGTCGAGGTGGACCTGGCCGATGTCCGCTCCGTGCATCGCTGCTGCGACGAGATGCAGCGAAGCGGCATACGCATCGACATCGCGCTCATGAACGCGGGCTTGATGACGCCCACCGCGAGGGAGACCCCGCAGGGGTACGACACCATGTTCGCTGTCCACTTCTTGTCCAAGCGAGTGATGATCGACCGCTGGCTGAAGGACGGCGTCATCCGTCCTGCGGAACAGGGCGGCGAGCCGCCGAGGATCGTGTTTGTCTCATCGGAGTCGCACCGGTCCTATGAGGCCATCGAGTTCGATCACTTTGGCGAGTACTCCGAATACGGGATCAAAGAGAGCATGCGGCACTACGGCCTCAGCAAGCTGGTGTTGAGCACCTACGCCACTGAGTTGTCGCGCCGCCTGAACCCGAGCGCAGGCACTGAGGTGGCAGTGCACGCGCTGTGCCCCGGTGGCGTCTCCACCAGAATCGCCCGCGATGCTCCTGCGCTGCTGAAGCCGATCGTCAACCCGGCGTTGCGGCTGTTCTTCCGGTCCCCCGAAAAGGCCATTGCGCCGATCATCTATCTCTGCTGCGCTCCGGAAGCAGGAACGTCCACCGGGATGTACCTCCACCTGATGAACCGCAAGCAGGTGTCGGAGAGCGCGGCCGATCCTGACAACGGTGCCAAGTTGTGGGAAGTCAGCGAAGCCATGGCGGCGAAATCCCGGGACGCCACCTGAACCCTGCGCCGCCGTTTCCCCGGGCTATTTGTGGATGTCCCGGTGAACGACAAGGGGGCGGACACCGAGTTCTGCGTTGTCGCTGAGGCGGCGGTTTATGTCTTCGGCAACGAACACCGAGCGGTGGTGGCCCCCGGTACAGCCGAAGGCGATGGTGAGATACGACTTGCCCTCCCGCACGTAGGCGGGCACCAGCATGGTCAACAGGTCCTCGGTCTTTTGGAGGAAGGTCTCGGCCATGGGCTGGCCGTTGAGCAGGAAGTCTTTCACCGCCTCGTGTTGGCCGGTGAGCGGGCGGAGTTCCTCCACCCAATGGGGGTTGGGCAGAAAGCGACAGTCCAGAACCAAATCGGCGTCGAGCGGGATGCCGTGCTTGAAGCCGAACGACATGATCCGGGTGGTCACCGACTCCGGCCCGGCGTCCAGGTCGAACACCTCGTCGACGAAACGGTTTAGCTGGTAGATGCTGTACTCGGAAGTGTCCACCACCACATCGGCCTCGCTGCGGAGATAGCCCAAAGCCTCCCGTTCGGCCTCGATGGCGTCGGACACTCCCATTGGAGAGGTGCCGGCGAAAGGGTGGCGGCGCTTGGTGTTCTCGAACCGCTTCACCAACTCTGGGGTGGAGGCGTCGAGGAAGAGGATCCGCACCGAGCCATCGGCAGATTCCTTGAGGTCGGCCAGAGCAGGGGCTACCTCGTCGTGGTAGAGGTTCAGGCCGAGCACAAGGCCCACTCGGGAGACGCCGCTGTCGGGGGCGTCGGCGAACTCTCGAACCTTGGGCAGCAGGGCGGGCGGCAGGTTGTCCACCACGTACCAGCCCAGGTCTTCGAAGTGGTTGGCGGCCTGCGACCGGCCCGCTCCCGACATCCCGGTGATCACCACGAACTCGGCCACCACTTCAGGCTAACGGCCGAGATGGGATCGCTCTGGCTATTCCCGAATCGCGGGGTTGAAAGGGCGGATTAGGACGACTGGGGCTCTTTCCGGCACACCAGCACCAGCAGACGGGGAATGGTCTCGGCCTGGAAGTATTCCGGAGCCGCGGCCAGAAAACCCGGCGGCGGGGCGGGCTCCAGCATGCGGTCGATAGCCAGCCCTGCGTCGCGCAGTGCATTCACATAGCGGCTCAGCGGGCGGTGTACGAACGGTAGGAACACATCCTTTTGCACCTCTTCGATCATCACGCTCTCCCGCAGGTACGGACCGATCCGCCAGTACTGCTCGGGCGGGTCGAGAATGTGGTCATCGATCCAGCCGCTGTCGGGGGTTTGCAGCAGGGGATGGTTCAAGAACAGCAGGAACCGCCCGCCGTCGCGCAGCATCCGGGCGGCCTCGTCCACTGCGGCGTCCATGGCGTCGATGTGCTCGAACACCAAGCAGGCCACCGCGGCGTCGAACGATTGATCAGCCAGCGGCAGCGCCTCGGCCTGACCTCTGGCGTAGACCGGTCCCCCGACTCGGCGGGCTGCCTCGGCTATCTGGGCTCGGGTGGGGTCGACCCCGACCACCAGGGACGCGCCCAGCCCGGCCGCCAGTCGGGAAAGCTGCCCTTCTCCAGCACCGATGTCAAGTAGCCGGTCGTACCCGGCTAACAGCTCAGCGGCCAGCGGGACAATCAGCTCGGCGTACTCGGGGTCGGCTCCGTCGGTGCACTGTTCTTGCCACCACCCGGCGTTTTGCTCCCACAGGTTTTCGCCAGGAAGTTCTGCACTCATTGCGGGCCGTGGAGCTTCTCATACACCGAGTGAGCCACCGCGTCGGGAAGCCAGCTCAACGCCTCCAGGTCATCCAGCGAGGCCTGCTCTACCGCTCGCACCCCGCCCAGTTCTTTGACCAACCGGGTTCTGCGGGCCGGGCCGAGGCCATCGATGCCGTCCAGCGACGATTTGGTCATCCGCTTGCCCCGCAGTTGCCGGTGATAGTCGTTTGCGAAGCGGTGGCTCTCGTCTCGAATGCGCTGCAAAAGGTACAGACTCTCCGACGGTCGGGGAATCTCCACCGGTTGGGGTTGGCCGGATACGAACACCTGCTCGAACTCCTTGGCCAGCCCGGCCGGAAAGATCTCACCGTCGAGGCCCAGTTCGGCTAGCACCCGCTCGGCCACGCCGAGTTGCCCCTTGCCGCCGTCCACAACCAGCAGCTGGGGCGGATAGGCGAACTTCCCTCGCTCCTCCACCGGACGCTCTCGCTCAGCCAGGTAGTTGGAAAGTCGGCGGGTGAGCACCTCCTCCATGGCCGCGTAGTCGTCGTTGCCGTCCACCGTGCGCACTTTGAAGCGGCGGTATTCCGACTTGCGGGGCAGCCCGTCTTCCATGACCACCATCGAGCCCACGTAGTCCGAACCCTGGAGGTGGCTCATGTCGTAGCACTCGATCCGCAGGGGGGCCTCGGGCAGGCCCAGGCAATCTTGGAGGTCGTTTAGGGCTCGGGCCCGACTGTTATGGTCAGATGTCCGCTTGAGCCGGTGGCGGGTGAACGCATCAGCGGCGTTGCGAGCCACCGTCTCCTGAAGCTTGCGCTTGGCCCCCCGCTGAGGCACTGAGATGCCCACCTTGGAGCCCCGTTGCTCTCGCAGCCACTCCTCGTACAGCTCCTGGTTGTCGGGCAGGTCGGGCACCAGTACCTGCTTGGGTCCGCCCAGCGGGTTCTCCTCGAAGTACAAGCGCTCCAGCACCCGGCTCACCAACTCGGAGCGGCTGAGTTGGCCGGCTTTGTCGACGATGAATCCCCGACGGCCCATCACCCGGCCCTTGCGCACGTAGAATACCTGGCAGGCGGCCTCCAGCTCGTCGTCCACCAGGCCGACCACGTCGTAGTCCTCCGATCGGCCCCCCACCATTTCCTGGCCCTCGATGGCCTTGCGCACGCTGGCCAGCCGATCTCGGCTGCGGGCGGCCTGCTCGAATTCCAGGGAGGCCGAGGCTTGGGCCATTTCGTCCTCCAGCCGCTTCACCACCTCGTCGGTGTCGCCGCCGAGAAAGGCCAGCAGGTCGTCCACCAATTCGTCGTAGTGCTCCTGCTCTATCTCCCCCACGCACGGCCCGGCGCACTTCTCGATGTGATGCAGCAGGCACGGCCGGCCCAGTCGGGCGTGGTGGTTGAACTTGTTGTCGCTGCACGTGCGGATGGGAAACGTGCGCAGCAACAGGTCGAGGGTGTTCCGGATGGCGTAGGCGTGGCCGTAGGGGCCGAAATAGCGGTTGCCCTTCTTCTTGTGACCTCGGATAACCATGGCCCGGGGCCACTCGTCCACCATGGTCACGCACAGGAACGGGTAGCTTTTGTCGTCCCGATAGCGGACGTTGAACCGGGGCTGGTGCTGCTGGATGAGGCTGTACTCCAGCATCAGCGCCTCTACCTCGGTATCTACCTGGATCCAATCCACCGATTCCGCCGCGGCCACCATCTGAGCGGTGCGGGGCGCCAGGTAGGCCGGGTTTTGGAAGTAGCTGCCTAGGCGAGATCGGAGATTCTTGGCCTTGCCCACGTAGATGACCCGTCCGTGCCGGTCTTTGAACTGGTACGAACCCGCGGCGTCAGGGATTGTGCCGGGAGGGGGGCGGTCCATCATGCCCTTCCCATCCTATGAGCCGGACCAGCGCCGGTTGCCCTTGAGTCGACCTTGTCGTTTGCCCTTTGACTCTGTGTTCTGGACGGGTATCATTTTCCCCACGCCGGCCAGGTTTCCGGCGACATATCTAACTCTGAGGCCGACATCCCCGTGGCGAGGCGACCTGGCTGCCCCCACCGGCCGCTAATTGGAGTTCTCTAACCTCACGGAGGTTTCCAAAACATGTTGCGCGTGCAGCGACCGCTACCTGAGCGGTACACAACGGCATCGCCCGAGCAATTGGCGGGCTGGATCGCCGACGCCAAGGAGACCCTGGGCGACCGGCTGTTCATTCTCGGGCACCACTATCAACGCGACGAGGTCATGGCGTGGGCCGATGCCCGGGGCGACTCCTTCCGCTTGTCGGTGCTGGCCCAGCAACGCCCCGCGGCCGAATACATCGTGTTCTGCGGTGTCCACTTCATGGCCGAGTCGGCCGACATCTTGACCGGGGATCATCAGCAGGTAGTGCTTCCCGACCTGAACGCGGGCTGCTCCATGGCCGACATGGCCGACATCGACCAGGTGGAAGAGGCCTGGGACGAGCTCGCCCGGGTGACCGACATCGACCGGGTAGTGCCCATCACCTATATGAACTCGGCCGCCAACCTGAAGGCGTTCGTGGCTCGCCACGGCGGTGCAGTGTGCACGTCGTCCAACGCCCGAGCGGTGCTCACCTGGGCGCTGGAGCGGGGCGATCAGGTGCTGTTCTTTCCCGACCAGCACTTGGGCCGCAACACCGGCTTCGACATGGGATACGACGAGAGCAATATGGCGGTGTGGAATCCCCGCTTCGACTTGGGCGGTCTGACCGAAGCCGAGTGCAAGGAGTCGGTGCTGCTGCTGTGGAGAGGGCATTGCTCTGTGCACCAGCGGTTCCAACCCGACCATGTGGCCACCTTCCGCGCCGAGCACCCCGACGGGATCGTGGTGGTCCACCCCGAGTGCAGCCGGGAGGTTTGTGCCCTAGCCGATCAGGTGGGCTCCACCGACTACATCATCAAAGCGGTGGCCGCGGCGCCTGCTGGCTCGGTGATCGGGGTGGGCACTGAGATCCACTTGGTGAGCCGGCTGAACGACGAGACCCCAGACAAGACGGTGGTGTCGCTCGATCCGCTGATCTGCCCGTGCTCGACGATGTTCCGCATCGACGCCGCCCATCTGGCCTGGACTCTGGAGGGACTGGCAGAGGGCAAGATCCGCAATCGCATCACCGTGGATCCCGAAATCGAGGCCGATGCCCACATCGCCCTCGACCGGATGCTGAGTATTACCTAGTTCTCTCGATCCACGCTCAGCTCGGCGTAGCGCTCCACCGCGTGGTGGTAGTGCTGCAAGCTCGGTTCGTTGCGCCCGAACAGAACCTCGGCGGTGGCCCCGCTCTTGAGGGCGTTCTGAATCTGGAAGCCGACCCAGTAGTCCTCATCGCGCACGGCTTGGAGCACTAGGGCGCTGAACTGCTCGGCTACTTCGCGCTCTTCATCAGTGGACGGCTCGTGGCGGCAAAGCACCGTCTGGATGGTGAGGCTGGTGTCGGCGGTCGGGCCCGGAAACAGCTGGCTCAGCAGGCAGAAGTCGCCCAGGATCCCGGAGATCGAGACGTTGGGGAAGATCGAGTGGATCAGGCGGATGTGCTCGTCGAGATTCCACTCGTCCTCGGGCTGGCCGACCAGCTTGGGCAGCGACTTGCGGCCGAACACGATGCGCTGGTGGGGACCCCAGGTGTCGTGGGCCATGAGATTGCCGATGGTATTCAGCCCGACAGTTTTGGGGTGGAGCCGCTCCTGGTGATAGCCCTCCAGGTAGCCGTCCCATGCCACCTTCCAGCCCGGCCCATCGAGCGTGCGCTGCTCGAAAATGTGCCACTGGTCGAGGTCAAGGGCGGAAACATAGGGGGCAAAGTCGCCCAAGAAGGTGTCGATGTCAAAGGTGACGCCGGGAGTGAGGCAGGCGAACACGAAGCCGGCCTTCTCGGCACAGGCCAGCGGGGTGAGCGACAGGTGGTCTCGGTCGACGTCGCCGAAGGTGTGGGCCCCGAACATGCCCACCAGGTCGCCCGCGGTGTCGTAGGTCCAGGCGTGGTACGGGCAGCTCAGCCGCTGAGCCGACCCCGATCCGGGCACACAAAGCGGCGACCCCCGGTGGCGGCACACGTTCAGAAATGCCCGGGCCGCACCGTCGGCCCCTCGGGTTAGCAGCACCGGAACCCCCATGACGTCCATGGCTTTGTAGGTGTCGGGGCCGGGGAGCTCTGAGCCGAGGGCCAGTGCCAGCGGCAGGTGCTTGAAGATTCGGTCGGACTCGAATTCGAAGCGGTCTTGGTCGAGGTAGGCGTGAACCGACTGGCGCATCACGTCGGGGGCTAGATCGGTGGTGTCGTCCTGCCACAGTTCGAAGACCCGGCGGGTCAAGTCCCGGATCGCGTCGTCGGTGTAGGCCATCAGCCAACCCTACCTAGTGGGGAAAACTGACTTGGAACCAGACTGGGCCGCGGTTGCAGCCTGCCTTCACGACCGACGGGCCAGGTATTCCTCGCGAAGGGGCTTCTTGTAAAGCTTGCCGGTGGGTAGCCGGGGGAAGTCGGCCCGGAAGTCCACCACCCGGGGCACCTTGAAGCCGGCTAGCTGCTGGCGGGCGAAGCTGCGTAGCTCGTCGGCCAGGGCATCGGAAGGCTCGATTCCGTCCTCGAGTTTCACTACGGCATGGACGTACTCCCCCATCTCCTCGTCAGGCAGCCCGATCACGGCCACGTCGGCCACTTTGGGATGCAGGGCGAAGCAAGCCTCAATCTCCTGGGGGTAAATGTTGACCCCGCCGCTGATGATCATGAACGTGGCCCGGTCGGTGAGATAGAGGTAGCCGTCGTCGTCGAGGTAGCCGACGTCGCCCACCGTGGACCAGTTGTCATGTTGGGGATGGCGGGAGTCCTTCGTCTTCTCCGGGTCGTCGTGGTACTCGAAGGTCCGCTCTTCCTGCTCGAAGTAGACGACGCCAGGTTCTCCGGGTCCGAGCTCGTGGCCGTCGTCGTCGCAAATGTGGGGGATGCCCATGATCGCCTTGCCCACCGACCCCTTGTGGTTGAGCCAGTCTTCGGCGCCGATAAAGCACAGCCCGTTGCCCTCCGTGGCGGCGTAGTACTCCTGCACGATGGGACCCCACCACTCGATCATCTGCTCTTTGACCGGAATAGGGCAGGGGGCGGCAGCGTGGACCGCCATCTTTAGCGACGAAATGTCGTAGCGGTGGCGGATCTCTTCGGGAAGCTTGAGCATGCGGATGAACATGGTGGGCACGAGCTGGGTATCGGTTACCGAATACTGCTCGACATAGGCCAGGAAGCGCTCGGGGTCGAAGCGGTCCATGATCACCGCAGTGCCGCCCAGTTCGTGTACGCCGGCGGTCCACATCAGCGGGGCGGAGTGGTAAAGCGGCGCCGGAGTCAGATACACCGAGTTCTCGTCCATCCCCAGCAGGTGGTGCTCGAGCATCCCGATGCCCGAGAGGCTGGCATCGTGGACCTCCACGCCGGTGAGGGGCCTCAGGATCCCCTTGGGACGACCGGTGGTGCCCGACGAGTACAGCATCACCTCGCCCTTGGGCAGACGGGGCAGCGGCTCAGAGGGCATGGCGGCCACCGCTTCCTCGTATGACTCAAACCCGTCGGCGGTGCCGTCGATCATCAGCTTGTGCTGACAGCCTGGGATGAGGTCGAGCATCTTGGTGGCGGCATTGGCCATCGCCGCAGTGGTAATCAGCGCGGTCGATCCGCTGTCGTTCACCAGATAAGCCGCCTCCTCGGGTGACAGATAGCGGTTGATGGTGGTGAAGTACAGGCCCGAGGTCATCGCCGCCCAAAAGGCCTCGTAGAAGCGGCGGTTGTTCTCCGCGAAGATCGAGATGTGGTCGCCCTCCCGCAACCCCCGCTCGTGGAGGAGTTGGGCCAACCGATTGGCCGCGTCATTGAGCTCCCGGTAGGTGGTGACCTCTCCCGTGGAGGCCATGATCTGCGCCGGCTTATCGGGCGTGGTTTGGGCGTGCTTCCCCGGATACATTCGTGTTTTGGTCCCTCGTGGTCAACTGCCAGAGGGAGAGTAGCGGCCTGTGCTTGATGCAGACCTCCTACAACTCGTTGCAGCCTCGGAATCCAGGATCGGGGCCGCCATGTCGGGGAGGGGCGAAGAAGTCATTTTCATCATCGTCGAGTCGGTTGCACTTGCGCAGCATGGCCCGCCGCTCGGCCTCCAGGAACAGGTAGCGGGCCACATCATCGGGCGTGTCGTCGCTGGCAAATAGGTCGCTAGCCACCGGATCCCGCATGAGCTCGTGGCGGATGTCGTCCTTGGTGACAACCGTCCCGTCAGGGCCAACGGCCCGCACTTTCGCCAGCTTCCGCCGATACCACTTGTTCCTCAGAATCGGGTAACAAAGCCCCAGGTTGAGCATCATCAACCCGAAGCAGCCGACCGTCACCCCCGTCAGGACCGTGCCCATCATGAGTTTTCCTAGTTGTGCGAACTGCCTGGGCGCCCTGATCAACGGGTGCGATAATTGTGAGTGTTGTTACGATATATTTTCAATACTCTTGATGCAAGCAAGTGCCTGGCTCGGAATCGCGGCTAATGATCGCCAGGCCACCACCAAGCAGGCAAGTTCCTTCCGTCAGGACCCAGAATGCCTGGGTTGGGAACTAGAGGTCTACAAGGGCACGAATGTCAGCGACTTCGGCATCCGATAGGTAGGCGCGGTGGTGGCGGAACTCCAAGCCAATGTTGAGAGCAGCCAAGTAGAGGTCCTCCTGCCATTCAGCGGCTTCCCCGAGATAGGCCCTCATCCAATACTCAACTTCGCCTGCTCTCCATAGCCGATATCTGCTTCGGGGGTCGGTAGCTGGCGGCGGAAACCCCCCAGGCCCTCGCTTGCCTGCAACCAAGAGGCGAATGCTCTCGCGAGTGCGGCCAGTACGAGCCGCAATCTCAGCCATCGTGATGAGACCGGCATCGGCGATCCTGGCCACCGATAGCTCTTCAACCGACTCGATATCGGAAACGGCTGACAGCACGGCCTCACTAAGAGAATCCGCCTCTCGATCAAAATCCAGGAACTGAACCCCATCAGAAGATCCGACGAGGGCATCGCCACAGCCGGCTTCGAACAAGGCATCGACGACTTCAGCATCCTGAATATCAGAACCCTCAACAATCAGCGTGAATGCAAACGTTGTCATCTCAATCGCCCTCCCGACTCCATTCGTGGGAACACTTCTCGAGGCGATGCAGGAGCTGTCGGGCGTGATGGCCCGGATTGCGGGGTGTCGACCAGATCGAAAGCTGACAACCAGCCCGGCTGGACTCGCCACACTTCGCCACCCCCCACCGATGACCTGACGACGCCATTGCGACCTCCCATCCGGCCTCCTCCATCTGGGCAAGGGCCTTCTCAACATCCTTCTTCGGATGCCGAGCCCTCGTCACGTTGACACGATACAACACCCTAGCCTATGAATGTGGCCCCGGCTCCACCAGCTCCACACAGTGACTCCGGTAGGGGTTGGGGTGCAATGCCCCCAGAAAAAGGAACGCTCGCCCTGCCTCAGGGCAGCGCACAGTCCCGATAGTCTGCCCCTGTCTCAGCACCGGCTTTCGAACAGTCCCTGGGTAGTTGATCGACTGAAGTCAGATCTTCGAGAAATCTGCACGGGCCCGGCCGACCAGCGCAGACACTATTGGGGGGTCTATATTCCAGGAAGTTGCTGATTTTCGAATCCGTCTGTACTTCGTTTAGCCCATCGCATGAATGAAACAGCGCTCGGATGATCAGTAGCGTGAATCATGTGATACTGCGGGCGTCCTGTTATTGGATCTTTGATCAATTGCGGAAGCACATATTGGTATCCGAGGTTGCGTAGCTGCTCAGTGAACCGCTCAATCAGTATCTTGAAAGTCCTACGCTGCTCCCATAGTTCCCACCAAGCCTCTCGGCTTCCAAAGACTCTATCTAGGGTTTGAGGACTAAATGACTCTGGAAACCTATCTCGATCATGAGGCCAGAGTCTGCTCATAGCCTGATGAGAGTTGAAAAAAATCCACAGTTCTACTTTGCATTTCTTGGGTCTACCACTGTTAGTTGGAGGAGGTTCGTAAGTCTTCCAATTCGCTAGCCTCTCAATTGTATCCCAGTCAAGTTGAGTAGATTCTTGATCCAGCAAGGCAAAGCAAGGCTTTTGCATGTCAAGTTCCCCGCCTCCCAACAATTCGCGTATTTTCGAATTGCAATCATCATGATACGTATAAATTCTAGAGGACTGACGGGAGTTTAGAACTTTGACTTCGGAGTCGAGCAACTCGAAATGGTCCTTGTTCTTCTCTATGAGATGAAGAGTAGAGAAGGCTCCGCTTTTGCTCGCAATGAGCGACGATCCATCCCGAACGAAACTTTGGCCATTCTCGACGCGCCTACCTTTTCCTGTGCCCGCAAAGGCATCAATATATGTTCCACCTCCCGCGACCCGACGGTACATCTTAAGGTAGTTCTCAAAAACATCGAGCTTGTTGAGAGTCCAACCATGGAATTCTCGTATCTGTGTTGCGATGTCTCTAGCTTCAGGAACACTGCGACCTGAATCGATCTCCACAATCATGGCATCCAAGTCAGCGTCACTGAACAATGGAACGCCTTGGTCAGCTTGTGGCACTGTCATGAAGCAGCAAGATAGAAGCCCTGCGGCATCTCACCATGGTAAATGCCATCTAATTCGCGTCCATTTGCTTTGGGAGTGCGACCACCCCACTGTTTGAAGAAGAAGGCAGTGCTGGCCGCAACACACTGATCGCGAAGATCACGAACCCACGCCTCTTGGACGGGTCGAGCACCGTGGCCACTTTCTCCTCCGGCGATTAACCAGCCGATATCCGTCAAGTCGAGTCCTGGGAGTGGACCGAGAAGGGGTTCGGCGCTGATGAATCGGACCGCGGCGTCTACCGAGCGCAGGTGGTCGATGCGGAAGGCGTAGCGATCCGTTTCCACGGTCACGCCCATCCAGACGTTGGATGGCCAATGAAGGTCGCTTGCGAGAGCGGCGAGCCGTTTCGAGCGCTTGGTGAGAATTTGGTAGGTGTGCTGGGGTGTCTCGGCCATCACCTTGAAGACTCTTAGGATGAACTCCAGCGGGACATCGTTGTGGAAGAGGTCGCTCATCGAGTTCACGAATACCAGCCTGGGTGCCTTCCACCGGTAGGGAAGCTCCAGTTGGTACTCGTGCAGCGTCAACCCGAAACCTGGCCCGCTTGACTTGGGGTCGCCGTCGTTCTGGTACTTGGGGTTGCCCATGGCCTTGAGGCGCTTGGCAAGGGTGAGCGCGTAGCAGTTGTCACACCCCACGGAGACGCGATCGCATCCGGTGGTTGGGTTCCAGGTTGTCTCAGTCCACTCGATACCGGTTCGGTCAGCCATGATTGCTGTCTTTCCGCCGCGAAGTTATCCACAGGCTATACAAGGGGCGCAGAATACCCCCAGGGTGCGACAGGCTCACATTTCGTTTCAGCTTGAAGTGCTAAGGCCAGAGGGTTCACCGTTTGCCGAAAGGCTCTCAGCGAAGGCTTGGATTTCGGTGAGGGCGGATTGGAGGTCTTCGGCGATCTCGGCGGCTAGGACGGCGGGGGCGGGGAGATTGTCGATGTCTTCGAGACTCTCGTCGCGAAGCCAGAAAAGGTCGAGGCTGACCTTGTCGCGGGAGATGAGCTCGTCGTAGGTGTAGCGCTTGAAGCGCTCGGACTCTTGGCGCTGGTGGCGGTTGGCGGGGTTGTAGCAGGCTACGAAGTCGTCGAGGTCGGCTCTGGTGAGCGGGTTCTGCTTGAGGGTGAAGTGCTTGTTGGTGCGGAGGTCGTAGACCCATAGCTCTTTGGTCCAGGCTTCCTCGGCGCCTTCGCGGCGGCGGAAGAACAGGACGTTGGCCTTGACTCCCTGGGCGTAGAAGATGCCGGTGGGTAGGCGGAGCAGGGTGTGGACGTCGCAATCGTGGAGGAGTCGGCGGCGGATGGTCTCGCCGGCACCGGCCTCGAATAACACGTTGTCGGGGACGACCACCGCGGCGGTGCCGCCGACCTTGAGCAGGCTGACAACGTGCTGGACAAAGTTGAGCTGCTTGTTCTTGGTGGTGGCCCAGAAGTCCTCGCGTTCGTAACTGTCGGAGGACGACCGGCCGAAGGGGGGATTGGTGAGGACCATGTCGAAGCGCTCGCCGGGGTCGTCGCGTAGGGCGTCGTCTACGTTGATGGGAGAATCGGACTCAGGGCTCTCTATCCCGTGGAGCAGTAGGTTCATGGCGCAGAGTCGAGCGGGCAGGTCTGCGATCTCCCAGCCGGTGAAAGCTCCTGACCGCAAGTGGGCGGCCTGGTCGGGAGTCAAGTGGGGGAACCGCTCGACGATGAACTGATAGGCACCTAGGAAGAAGCCCCCGGTCCCGCAAGCTGGGTCGCAGATGCGGTGGCCGGGCTCGGGCTGCATCACATCGACGATTGCCGAGATCAGGGGTCGAGGGGTGAAGTATTGCCCGGCTCCTTTGGCGCCCTCCTGGGCGGTCTTCTCGATCAAGCCCTCATAGGCGTCGCCTTTGAGATCGGCGTCGTAGCTCATCCACTCGTGCTGGTCGATGAACTCCTTGATGAGCTGCTCCAGCTTGGCCGGGTTCTGGACCCGGTTGCGGGCCTTGCGGAACACCACGCCGAGCATGTCATCGGCTGATCCGAGTTCCGCAAGGGTCTCGTTGTACTGGGCTTCGAGCTGCTCTCCCGACCGATTCAGCAATGTCGGCCAGTCGTAGCCGATGGGAACCACCCGCTGGCCCAGCAGTTCGTACTGCTCGTCGGCCATCTTCAGGAACAGCAAGTAGGTGAGTTGCTCCAGATAATCGCCATACGACAGGCCGTCGTCTCGGAGCACATCGCAGAAGTCCCACAGCTTCTGCACCATGGCCTTGGGATCAGAGGTCATCAGCCCCTCACCGTGTCAGAGCGCAGCAGCCGTTTCCAACCACGTTGGGAGAGTTTCGCGATAGTTTCGACTGCTCTGTTTTTCAGACTTGTCGAAACTCTGGTGAAACCGATGGCTCCTGAGGTCGAACTTGCGCTTAGGCGAATTGGTGGCGGTGCTTTCTGTCGATATGTACGATTCGTACATGAATGAGGTGGCAGTTAGCGAGGCGCGGAACCGATTGGCTGAAGTTATCGATGAGTGTCGGCGGTCGGGCGAGCCGATCTCGGTAACACGGCGTGGCCGACGAGTCGCGGTGATCTTGGACTCAGACGCCTTCGACCGGCTTGTCGATATAGCAGACGACATCGAGGAACGCCGCGATCTCGAGGCAGCTCGGGCCGAAGACGACTATGTGCCCTGGGACGAGGTCAAGGCCGCGCTGGGACTCGGGTGAGCCGTCACCGCGTCGAGATCGCCCGCCAAGCCCTCAAGTCGATTGCCCGATTGCCGCGTCGAGAACAGCAACGGGTTCGGGCGGCAGTTGATTTGCTAGCCGAAGAATCCCGGCCTCCCAGTTGCGTCGCTCTCACCGGTGAGGAGTCCGCGTACCGAGTGCGCGTTGGCGACTACCGCATCTTGTACGAGGTCATAGACGCCCGCCTGGTGATCCAGGCGATCCGAGTAGGCCATTGCCGGGATGTCTACCAGCCCCGATGATGCCGGCCACGCCGAAGACGTGCGAAGACACGAGATTCACCGCGTCAGAGTTTGGAGGCAGTGCCTTGCTCATGCATCATTCGGAGTGCCGCTGCAATCTGATCAACGCTCAATTCTCCAGTGGCAACGGCCATGACAAGGCCGTACACATCGTCGTCGGCGGCGGTGCCCACGCTGGCTTCGTTGAGTTCCAGGAAGACGGCGGTCGCCAACCAGCCAAGCCGCTTGTTGCCATCGATGAGCGGGTGGTTGCTGACGATGGAGTGCAGGAGTGCGCCAGCCTTGCTCCAGATGTCCGGATAAGCGTCCTCGCCGAATGCCGACGCCTGTGGCCGGGCGGCTGCTGCACCCAGCAAGCCGAGTTCGCGAACCGGCGGCGGGTCGCCAAGCAAGCGACGAGCCAGCTCCACAAGATCCTCGGCATCGAGGTATTCGATGCCGGAGCTCACTCGCCCAGGCGCTGCAATGCGACGGCATGGCGCTGCGTGATGAGCTCGGCGGCAGCCGCAACACGGTCGCGGTGATCGGCCTTGGCGATGTACTCGCGTACTGCCCGTCGCGCTGCATCCTGCATCGACGTGCCTTCAAGCGCCGCTCGCTCTCGCAGAGCGTCCTGCTCTTCCTCAGTCAGCCTGAGCGTCATAGCCATGCGGCAATGGTACCAGCCTGATACCACAACCCCGGAAGTGGGTGCTGCGAATAACACCAATTCATCAAATGAAACCGCAGAGATGAACCCAACCGATCTGAGCGGGGATGCGGATAGCTTGAACGCCGATGTCCATTTCCGGTGTTTCTCTCCTGATATTCGTATTCTTATTCCCCGGCGTCTTCTTCGGATGGGGCTTTGCCCAGTCGAGGCCACTCCACAGTGGACGGACCAGGGAGTGGCTGATTCGGTATGCCAGCATGTCGGCCGGCTGGTTGGCGGTGGGTGCTTGGCCCTTGCACTGGCTCTACGCGACCTACTGGAAGGATCTAGTCGACGGCAAGACGCTCCCTCCATCCCTCTACATTGTGCCCGCAGCGTATTTGGCTGTCCCCGCCTTCGCGGGCTGGTGTGCTGGGCAGATCGCCCTGAAATTTCGGGGATGGGGCCGGAGGGTCGAATGGTTTGGAAAGCTCTTGGGAACAGGCGCTACCCCGTCGGCGTGGGACCACCTGTTCGATAGCAGAGAAGCTGGTTTTGTGCGGTGCCTGCTGCGTTCGGGGAGGTGGGTCGGTGGCCTATACGATGCCAGCCAGTCGGTGCCGTCATACGCGTCGGATGGAAAGGCAGAGCAGGACATCTACATTTCGTCTGCTGTCGAATTCGACCAGGAGTCGGGGGCCGTTGTGCTGAGATCTGGAAAATATGCCTGGACCGGGGGCGGGCTTTACCTGAGGTCAGGTGACATCGAGACGCTAGACTTTGTTTCAGTTTTGCCCGAGAACCGCAACGAGAAGGATTCCGATGACCCAGAACCGACGGCCACGGTATGAGGACCAGATTCGGCACAAGGACGGATACTCCCCTAGCGCATCAGTAGGCACCGAGAGCGTCCCCGATGGCCTGTTCCCCCCACCCGACCCGCCACGAGCAGACCCGCCAGCCACACCATCTTCTGACGATTAGCTTGCACGCCGGTAGCTAAACCACGAAGGACCAGAAACATGGCAGAGGACCAGCAGCCCAACATCGCAGCCGAAGGAAAAGACCTAAGTGTAGAAGCCGGCTATGCGCCGAAGGCCGAAATCAGCCCTGATAATGTGCCCAGCGGCATCTACTCACCCCCGCCGGAGCCGCCCCAGTCACAACCCTCAGGAGATAGCTCACCCACAAGCGCGGACGACTAGCTCGAGGCGGGCTAATGCCGATGGCTGAAGGGTAGGAAATGGACGAGCTTGAACCTAGCTTCACCCCAGGAGAAATCCTGAGTGACGAGTTGGAGGCACGCCGCTGGAGCACGGCCAGATTCGCTGAGACCCTGGGGAGAACTGTCGAGGCGACCTCGGCGATACTCGAAGATCGGACAGAGATCTCCGTCGAGATTGCCGACGACATCGGGCAGGCACTTGGAACCGGGCCCGAACTGTGGCTGAACCTACAGGAGATCTATCGCAACCGATACACCGACACGGACCACCGGCCAGTACCGGCCTAGGCGGGCTATCGAGAGGCAGCGATGCGCTCCAGCAGGGCTGAGGCTGGTTCGTCGTTGGGGTCTTGGGGCACGAGCCGGCCAGAGAAGGCGTCGGCAAGGATTGAGCGTCGCAAGGTCGCTATGTGACATTTCGCCTGGTTCAGATCAGCCTGCAGACTGTCGCCCATCTCCATGACTGTCCGCAGTTGGCCCACAACTTCTCGCTGTTCGCTCAAGGAGGGGGACGGCACTGGGAACGACTTGAGGATGGTGAGGTTGAGCGATGCGAGGTTGGTGGTCTGTTTGCCATGTGCTTCGAACCACCGCTGTCCCCATGTGTTTCCGTGCATCGAGACGAAGTACGGATCGAAGGCTTCCCCGGTCAGACGGGCCCGAAAGACATGATTCTGATGGATGCAGCCCTCAACCTGCCCCTCCCACACCCAGCCGCGTCCGAGCTTGTCACGGTCGCCACCCTCATTGAAGAGGACGTCGCCGGGCTTGAGCTCGAGTGATAGGGCTTTCTCAGGTTTGACCCGAATAGTTGTGACATCTTCAAGATCAAGAAAGCCTCGTTGAACATTGGCTACTCGAAGGTAAGGGACTTCGACATAGTCAGGGTTACCCTGATTCTTCGAGTCCTTGGTGATGCCGCCCTTCACCTCGGCAATTTGACCCAGAGTCGTCCAAGGCCAATCTGGTCGATCGAATAGGCCCTGAAATGATGAGCGTCGGAACGCTTCAAGTTTTTGCTGGGCAGCTTCCACAGCGATGTGAACAGCATCAAGGTGGGAGAAGTGTTCTTCGATGGCAGCAACAATCCGCTTCTGCTCACGCGTGGGGGGCAGCGGAATTTCATGTTCCTGCATTTGTCTCCACTTAAGGCGCGGGCGGTCACCAGTGCTCTCATGCAGAGCGAATTGACAGAACGAAGGACTTAGGAGCAGGTACTGCAAGTACCGCGGCAGCATGGCGTCTGATCTTGGCAACACAATCAGCTCTGCTGACCCGAGTGCTACGCAATCAACAAGTGCGACTTTGTTCAGATAGGGCCGCAACCTCGCATACGCTACGTCTTCCGGATACAGCTCAACTGACTGTGAGCGATAGTCGCTCGACCTTTCCCAACCGATCACTGTCCCGCGATCACTTGCAATGTTGTCGAGGCTCAAGTAGGGACGATCATCTTCCGAAGCCGGAATCACCTTCCCAGCTCGAGGAAGACAAATCTGGCCGAGTTGAACCCGCTCCCAACTGGAAGGCAACTCTCCTGTCACGCTGCAAGAACTTCGGTCAGCTCATCCAGCAACTGGTTCAACTCGCTCCCAAAGAGTTGGCGGGCCTTGCCTAGTCCGCCGCGGTCGCTGAACGGTGGGGACTGGAGGTCGGCGGGGGTGATGCTGAGGCTGGATGCGATGCGGGCTTTGATGAGGTCGAGGTAGGCGAGTTGGTCGGTGGTGAACTTGGTGCCGGTGGCGTGCTGTTGGTTTAGCCAGATCTCGAAGCGCTCGTTTACTAGGTCGGGATAAGCCACAAGCTCGTCGGCGTTGCCGAGGGCGTAACGGACCAGGCTCACGAGGTCTGTGTGCACCCGGTGGCCTGAGCCTCGGACTTTGGACTTGTCGAGGGTTTCGTAGGCTTGCCAGAGGATGTCGGGGGTCCAGCGATGGGGTGGACGGCCGATGGCGTTGACTAACTCCTTGATGTCGGCGTAGGTGAGGCCGCGACCGTAGGGCTGGTGGTAGAGCACTTCTAGCGCGGTGATCTCGTCTCGATGGTCCTCGATGAACTGCTTCCACGACTCCACTTGGCTGCGGGCTCGGGCGGCGGCGTCTACGGAGAACTCTCCGGAGATCACCCGGTCACGAGTGGCTTTGTCGATCACTTGCTCGTAGCTGCGGCGGATGTCCACCAGCTTCTGTCGTAGCTCGGAGTTGCCGGCTAAGGGCTGGATCGCCTCGGCAATCAGCCTCTGAGCAGCCACGGCCACTTGGTCGGGGGGCGGGTCGTCGGTGCCCGTCTCGGCTGAGGCGGCTTCGTGTTGGTGGTCGGGGTCGAGGGCGTCGGTGATCTGGCGGACTAGCTCACTCAGCTCCACTCCGGCTACCGACTCCACCTCGGCTCGGTCTTCTGCGGTGATCCGGCGGTTGAGGCGAGCCAGGCGCGACGCCACTGACGAGACAGCGTTGGGGTCTTTGGAGCCGAGGCCGATTTGGTTGAGCAGCTTGTCGAAGCTCACGTGGCGCTGGCGCTCTAGGGGGACGGTGTCGTGGAGGTCGGCTTCGGTTACGCCCACTGCATCGACGATCACAAAGCGGTCTTTGGCTTGGGCGTCGGGTGTGACGGTGCGGAGTTGGTCACTGTCGATCACCCTCACGCCTCGGCCCTTCATCTGCTCGAAGAAGTTGCGGCTTCGCACCATGCGCATGAAAACCACGCACTCGATGGGCTTGACGTCGGTGCCGGTGGCGATCATGTCCACGGTCACTGCGATGCGGGTGGGATAGTCGGTGCGAAACTTCTGGAGCAGCTGCTCGGCGCTCTCGCCCGCCTCCCCGGAGCGATAGGTGATCTTCACCGCGCCCTGGTTGCCGAGGCCGAACTCCTCCCGCACGATCTGCACGATGTCATCGGCATGGCTGTCGTCTTTGGCGAAGATCAGCGTCTTGGGGATGTTGACCAGGAAGCCGTCGTCGTCTTGCTCCCGGTCTTCGAACATCTCGGGCAGCGAATCGCGAAAGGTGCGCACAATCGTGCGGATCTGATCAGGTGCCACTACCCGGCGGTCGAGTTCGCCTGCGTCATAGGTGATGTCGGCGTCGGCCTGTTCGAGGCGGATGCTGCGGGTCTCCCGGTCGCGGAACTCGGTCACGAAGCCGGAGGGGACGGTGCCACCGGCTTCGGTGATCTCGGTGCGGATGCGGAATATGTCGAAGTCCACGTTCACTCGGTCGGCCACTGCTTGGGCGTGGCCGTACTCCATCACCAGGTTCTGGTCGAAGAAGGCGAACGTCTGGATGCCGGGGGTAGCGGTAAGGCCCACCAGGAAGGCGTCGAAGTACTCCAGCACCTGGCGCCACACACCATAGATCGAGCGATGGCACTCGTCGATGATGATCAGGTCGTACGACTCGATGGGCACTCTGGGGTTGTAGGCCACCTCAATCGGCTGTTCGGGAGCAGTGTCGAAGCCGGATTGCTCGTCGAGGTCGTTGGGGAGCTCCTCGCCCCGCAGGATGGAGTAGAGGCGCTGGATGGTGCTGACGTGGACTTTGGCGGCGGCCTCGTTGGCCATGTCGAGCTCTGAGGAGGCGAGCCGGCGGACGTTGTACAGCTCTGTGAACTTGCGTCGGTCGCCGGGCACCTCGAAGCCTTCGAACTCTCGGACCGCCTGGCGGCCCAGGTTGGCCCGATCGACCAGGAAGAGGATGCGGTTGGCTCGAGCGTGGCGCAACAGTCGGTAGCTGGTATTGACGGCGGTGAACGTCTTGCCCGACCCGGTGGCCATCTGGATCAGCGCCTTGGTGCGGTTCGCTATGAAAGACGCTTCCAGGTTACGGATGGCCTCGGCTTGGGCTGGCCATAGACCGGGCGGTTCGACCCCCAGATCGGGCAGCTCGCTGAATCCGTTGCGCAGGGTGGCGTTACCGTCGAACTCCTTGTAGTTGTTCCGCCAGTGGGCAAGCGTCTCAGGGCGGTGGAAGGCGAACACCCGCCGGGATGTGGGCAATAGATCGAGCCCGCTGGTAAAGCGAGTCTCGGTGCCGGTGGCCTCGTAGCCGAACGGCAAAGCGCCATCGACGAGGAAGGCCGGCAATTCACCGGGATAGGCGGCCTGGTACTTGCGGGTCTGGGGCTCCACGCCAGTCAGCGTGGTGCCCACCTTCTTAGCCTCAATCACCCCTACCGCTTGTGAGTCGACGTACAGCACGTAGTCGGCCGGTCCAGCCTCAGTGGGCACCTCCCTCACCGCCACTCCCCTGGCGGCGGCCACCGCAGCGTGCTGGTAGTCCTGCACCTCCCAGCCACACTCCGCCAATTGCAAGTCGATCGCCTCGCGGGCACGCGCCTCAGGGGTTAGGTAGTCAGAAGAAGCGGTCATCCGCCGTTATGACTATCAGCCCAGGGGTCTGGGCACTGACTGTTGTGCCAATGGGTAGTCATGGTGACGGGCAAGTGTAGATGAGTCTGGACAAGCTGTCACAGGTGGTGGGTATAGTTCATTTCATGGCTGATGAGGCTTTGACCAGGGATTTTGAGGTCATCTTGGAGGTGCCGGAGAAGGACCCGACGGAGATGTCGGGGGCCGAGCGGCGGGCTGCATTGGTTTCGGTGGGGCGGGTTGAGGCGCAGTTGGCCGGATGGAAGTCTCGTCTGATCAGAGCAGAGCGGGAGCAACACGGCCAGGAAGCCGCCGAGCGCGTCTTGCGTGATGGACTCCAATCCTCTCGGCGGGAAGCCTCACGGGATGTGGAGACCTCGACTCAATTGGCAGAGCTGCCGACAACCTCGGCGGCGCTGGAGTCGGGGTTGATCCCTCCAGCCCATGCTCGATTGATTGCTCGTGCGGCTTCGGAAGGCCCGATTGATGAGGCTCTACTGACGGAAGCCGCCCAGCGGGAGCCCTTTGACAAGTTCGCCAAGACAGTTCGGCGAAATCAACAGGAGATGGCCGAGGACGACGGCCAGTCGATCTTTGACCACCAGCGGGAGAAGCGCTCGGCTAAGGCATTTCTCAGCCGTGAGACCGGGATGTTTGTGTTGACAGGCGAGTTCGACCCCATGACCGGCGCTCGTATCGACACGGTACTGGCAGCCAAAGAACGCGAGTTGTGGAATGCGGAAGATCCCAAGGAGCGGCGAACACCACAGCAGCGGGTGGCCGACGCGCTGGCCGAGCTGATCCTTGAGCCCGGCAAGGGCAAGGCCAAAGGCACAGCTTTGATGGTGGTGGCCGACTATGACGTGATCAACCAAGAGCTGGTCAACGCCCGTCTCGCCGACGGCACCCCGATCCCCACGGCCGAGCTGATCCGTCTGGCCTGTGACGCCGATCTCCTGCCGGGCGTGTTCCGTGCCGCTACCCAGGAGATGAACCTCGGACGCAAGCGGCGCACGGCTTCTGACCTTCAGCGGGCCGCTTTGATCTACCGAGACAAGGAGTGCATCGGCTGTGGAGCCAGCGCCCACCGATGCTTTGCCCACCACGTCCGATTCTGGAAGAACGGCGGGCCGACCGACATGCCCAACTTGGTGCTGGTGTGCAATAGATGCCACCACAACATTCATGACGAGCACTGGGATGTCACCCAAGATCCCGCCTCTAAGCGCTTCAACGTCGATCCTCCGCCTGACCCTTTCCCCGACACCGGAGTCGACTCATACCGACCGTCCCAGTGCAACCCGGTTCTTCTCAACTGAGGAACCAATTACAGGGCATTCCGGCAATGCCCGCGGCCTGACTCGCAAGGTCGAGACAAATGGCAGGAAGATCAGCCACCGCAAGACCGGACTTCGCACCTTGAAAACTGAATAGTTGAACCAGATGCCCACGCTCGTATGGTTCATGCATGTACCAAACCCAAGGAGCGCTGCCATGCTGACTGCGGGGGTTGACCATGTTGCCACCATCACAAAGGACTCGGATCGGCTTCAGCGGTTCTATGTGGAGAGCTTTGGGGCCACCATTGAGTTTGACGGGCCGGAGTTTCCGGGTGGGCCGCGGATGTCGATTATCAACATTGGGCCGGACTGCGAGTTGAATGTGTTCGAGATCGAGGGGAATACCGAGGCCGACCATCAGACGCCGATGTATGGGCGGGGGCGGATCGACCACATTGGATTCTTGGCGGCCAGTCTGGAGGAGTTCTCGGAGATCAGGGAGCGGTTGATGGCGGCTGGGGCGACCGACGGCATCGTCACCGTGTTCGGGCGCAAGATCAGCATGTTCTTTCGGGATCCTGACCGGATGGAGTGCGAGGTGCTGGTGGCCAATCCCGATTTCGACCCCGAAGACGTGATCTTCGGGGTGCCTTCACCCCGGTTCCAGTAGGGGCGGGTCAAACCCCGGCTGTTGGGAACTGTCCGCTAGGTGGCGCGTCGACGTCGCACCGTCACGAGTGCGGCGGCCACCGCAGCTGCTGCCGCCACTCCCACGCCGACGAAGATTCCGGTGTTGCCCCCTCCGCCGCCATTGCCGCCGGAACTGGCTGCCGCGGCGATGGTCTCGGTTGGCGCGGCAGTAGGGGCTCGAGTCGCAGGCGGGGTTGGGGCGGCCGTCGAGACCGGGGTCGGAATCGGAGTCGGGGCGGCCGTTGGCGCCGGCGTTGGGGCCGTGGTCGGGGCGGCCGTTGGGGTAGTGACGACGGTTGGAGCCGCGGTCGGGGTTGGCTCTGGTTCGGGCACGATGCCGCGGAAGGGGCCAGTCACCTCATAGGTGACACCGGTAGATTTCCCCTTGATTTCAGATTCGGGGAGAACGTCTTCCGCATTGTTGAGGGCCGGACCGCGCTGGCTGGAGAAGTAGAGGCGATCGCGCCGGGGGTTGAAGACTGGTCCGGTGATCTCTGACGTGTCCTGGTCCACGATGCGAAGGAACGGCGCAACTTCGCCCTCGGGGGAGATGATGACGATCTCCATATTGCCGCCGTCTTCAGCCACATACACGTCGCCGCTACCTGCGTCCACAGTGAGGTTGTCGACTCCCGAGAGGATTGCGGTGCCTTCGGACACCTTGGCCGGGTCGGCCTCGTAGATCCGGCTGTAGGTCTGATCGGCGGTGTTGATGGCGTGGATAACGTTGTCGAACTTGGTCGACCAGAACACGACGTCATTGTGGTACCAAATTCCCTCGCCGCCCAAGAATGCCGTCGCCTCTCCCGGCAGCTGTTTACGGGCGAGCGTCTCGGTTGCCGAGGGGTCGGGCACTTCGATCCAGCTGACCGTCTGGTCTTCCTCGATGCGGGCCGCCTCGAGCAGGCCCTCGCTCAAATCGGGGTACTTGGCCGGAGTAAACCGGTAGAAGAGCCCGTCGAACTGGTCCTCGGTCATGTACACCTGCTGGCGGTCGGAGTCGACCGCGGCCGCTTCGTGGGTGAAGATCCCCATCGCCGGACGCGACACCGACGGAGTGGCACCGGTCGGGTCGCACTCCCATATCACCCCGTAGCCGGAGAAGTCCTCCTCGCCCGATAGGAAGGTGCCCCACGGGGTCGGTCCGCCGCCGCAATTGGAATTGCTGCCCTCCAGCAATTGGTAGGAATCAATGATTTCGCCTTCAGGGCCGTAGTGAATGGCTGAGACACCGGCAAACCCGGGGCGGAACACCTCGCTGTTGACCGTGTGGTACCAGCCGCCTGCGCCGTCGTCGAAAACAGCCGCCCCGTCGGGATAGACGCGCCATCTGTAGTCGCTGTCCCCCACAGGCTCGCCCGCTATCGCCACAATCCGGGAAGTGAATCCAGGGGGCAAGATGATGCCATTCCCGTCAGGCTCGATGCCATCGAGGCTGCCGTAGGGTCCGGGGCCGGGCTGTGCACCGACCGCACTGCCCACCAAGGGCACGGCGACAGTGCCGCCAGCAGCGACAATGGCACCACGCAAGAAGCTGCGTCTATCCATGGGCTTACCATAGCCATTTGGCTTGATGGGTACCCGTGGACGTGGTGGTGCCTGAGCCCGCCCTAGATGCCCAGGACGGGGCGGAGGTATTTGCCGGTGTAGCTGTGGTCGGAGCGGGCTACTAGTTCGGGGGGCCCTTCGGCAACCACGGTGCCTCCGTTGTCGCCGCCCTCGGGACCGAGGTCGACGATCCAGTCGGCGGTCTTGATCACGTCGAGATTGTGCTCGATCACCAGCACGGTGTTGCCCTGGTCGACCAGGCGGCTGAGCACAGCCAGCAGCTTGCGAACGTCGTCGAAGTGGAGGCCGGTGGTGGGCTCGTCGAGGATGTAGATGGTGTGGCCGGTGGGGCGCTTGGCCAGCTCTGAGGCAAGCTTCACCCGCTGGGCCTCTCCCCCCGACAGTGTGGGGGCGGGCTGGCCGAGGCGGATGTAGCCCAGGCCCACGTCCACCAGGGTCTGCATGTGGCGGGTTATGGCGGGCTGGTTGCCGAAGAACTCCAAGGCATCGGCGCACGACATGTCGAGCACCTCGGAGATGGTGCGGCCCTTGAACTCGATGTCGAGGGTGTCGCGGTTGTAGCGGGCCCCCTTGCACACCTCGCAGGGCACGTACACGTCGGGCAAAAAGTGCATCTCGATCTTGATGGTGCCGTCGCCCGAGCAGGCCTCGCATCGGCCGCCCTTGACGTTGAAGGAGAACCGACCAGGCATGTACCCCCGAACCCGGGACTCGGGCGTCTGGGCGAACAGCTTGCGGATGTGGTCGAACACGCTGGTGTAGGTGGCCGGGTTCGACCGGGGGGTGCGGCCGATGGGCTGCTGGTCGATGTTGATCACCTTGTCGAGGGCCTCGGTGCCGTCGATCCCCTTGTGCAAGCCGGGCGGGATCTTGGACTTGTAGATGCGCTGCATCAGCGACCGGTACAAGATGTCGTTTACCAGAGTGGACTTGCCCGACCCCGACACGCCGGTGACGGTCACGAAGCAGCCCAGCGGGATGTCGATGTCGATGTCTGCGAGGTTGTGCTCCCGGGCGCCCCGGATGGTGAGCCAGTCGTCCCCGGGATTCCGGCGGCTCTCGGGCACCGGGATCGACTTCTTCCCCGACAGGTACTGGCCGGTGAGCGAACGCTTGTTCTTCATCAGGTCGGCCACCGACCCGGAATGGACCACAGTGCCGCCGTGTTCGCCGGCACCGGGGCCGATATCCACCACGTAGTCGGCCACCCGCACCGTCTCCTCGTCGTGCTCCACCACCAACACGGTGTTGCCCAAATCGCGCATCCGCTCCAGGGTGTCGATGAGGCGGCGGTTGTCCCGCTGGTGAAGCCCGATGGAAGGCTCGTCGAGCACGTAGAGCACGCCGACGAGGCCGCTGCCGATCTGCGAGGCCAGCCGGATGCGCTGGGCCTCTCCCCCGCTGAGGGTGCCAGCCGAGCGGCCCAGCGTCAGATACTCCAGCCCCACGTCGAGCAGGAACTTGAGACGGGCGTTGATCTCCTTGAGCACTTGGCCGGCGATGGTCTGGTCGCGCTCTGAGAGCTCCAGCGTGGCCAGGGCCGCGGCCGCGTCCCGAATCGACTGGGAACACACCTGGTCGATGGTGCGGTCGTCCACCGTCACGGCCAACGACAGCGGGTTGAGCCGGGCGCCGTTGCATCCCGAGCAGGGCACCTCCCGCATATAACCCTCGATCTGAGCCCTTACCGCGTCGGAGTCCGACTCGCTGTGGCGGCGCTGGAGATAGGGGATCACCCCCTCGTAGCGGGCGTTGTAGCGGCGGACCCGGCCGTATCGGTTCTTGAAGCGGACCTCAGTGCGCTGGTTGGCGATGCCCTTCCCGTACAGCAAAAGATCGTGATGCTGGCGATCCAGGCTCCCCCACGGCTGGTCCATGGGGATGTCCCGGTCCTCGGCCACCGACTCCACCAGGCGCTTGAAATACTGGTTGTGGCCCTTGGCCCAGGGGGCGATGGCACCGTCCTCCAGGCTTAGGTCAGGATCGGGTATCACCAGCCGGGGATCCACTTCGAACACCGACCCCAACCCATCGCACGACTGGCACGCCCCATAGGGGGAGTTGAAAGAGAAGTTGCGGGGAGCGAGCTCCTCGAACGACTTGCCGTCGGAAGGCCGGGACAAATGCTGGGAGAACGTGATGGTCTGGGGTTCGTCGTCGGAGTCGGAATCCCGGGGCATGATCATCAGTTCGGCCACGCCCTCGGCCAGACCCAGCGCCGTCTCCATCGACTCGGTGAGCCGGCGCTCAATGCCTTCTCGCATGATGAGCCGGTCGACCACCACCGAGATGCTGTGCATCTCGTAGCGGGCCAGATCCAAGTCGTCGATGCCGTTGTCCAACTCGATCAGATCGCCGTCGACGATGGCTCGGGCAAAACCGTCGGAGGCCAGTTCGCCCAACAGCGTGTCGTAGGTGCCTTTGCGACCCCTCACCACCGGGGCCAGCACTTGGAACCGAACCCCCTCGTCCATCTCCATCACCCGGTCGACGATCTGCTGGGGGGTCTGGCGCACCAGCCGCTCGCCGGTCTCGGGGTCATGGGGTATGCCGATGCGGGAGAACAGGAGCCGCAGGTAGTCGTACACCTCGGTGATGGTCCCCACCGTGGAGCGGGGGTTGCGCGAGGCGCTTTTCTGATCGATGGAAATGGCTGGGGACAGGCCGTCGATGAAGTCCACGTCGGGTTTGTCCATCTGGCCCAGGAACTGCCGGGCATAGGCCGACAGCGACTCCACATAGCGGCGCTGGCCCTCGGCGTAGATGGTGTCGAAGGCCAGCGACGACTTGCCCGACCCGGAGATGCCGGTGAATACGATGAGCCTGTCGCGGGGTATCGTCAGATGGACGTCGCGCAGGTTGTGCTCACGCGCCCCATGGATGACGATCTCGTCGGCCACGCAGTGAACTTATCGGCCCGCGCTGACAATTGAGACAGGAGAAATGGAAAGAGTCGGAGAAAAGGGACCTGATTAGCCCTATGCCCTACCCCAACGTGTTCCAACCGCTGGACATCGGCGGGTGCACATTGCCTAACCGGATCGTGCGAACCGCCCACAGCACCGGCGCGGTCGGCGAAGACCTGATCGCTTACCACGAGGCCCGGGCCAAGGGGGGCGCAGCGCTGACCATCCTCCAGATCGCCGGCGTCCACCCCACATCGCCCACCGACATCCCCGTGTTCACCGACCGGGTGCTCCCGTTCTACGAGGAGATGGCGGCCCGCTTGCACGCTGCTGGCGGCAAGGTCTTCCAGCAGCTTTGGCACGGGGGCGCGGCCATCGAGCAGCGGTCGCTCACCAACTACCAGCAGCCCCTGGCCCCGAGCCCCATCCCCAGCCCAATGGTGGGCGATGTCCCACAGGTACTAACCACCTCCATGATCGACGAGCTAGTGGAGGCGTTCGCGGTGGCCGCCCGGCGCTGTGAGCAGGGCGGGCTTGACGGGGTGGAACTCCACGGGGCCCACGGTTACTTGATCGGCCAGTTTCTGTCCCCTGCCACCAATCTGCGAGATGACGACTACGGGGGCAGCCTGGAAAACCGCACCCGCTTCTTGCGGGAGATCCTGGCCGCCATCCGGTCCGAGACCAGCCCAGGCTTCCCGGTCGGCCTCCGCATCTCCGCTGACGACCAGATCGAGGGCGGGGTCGACCCCGAAGAGGCCGCGGCCATCGCCAAACTGGTGGAGCCCGATCTCGACTTCCTGGACGTGTCGCTGTCGTCGTACTGGCGCTTCCACCGGCTGCTGTCCACGCTCGACGAGGGTCTCGGCTACGAGGTGCCCACCAGCGAGGTGGTCACCACAGCGGTGGAGGTGCCCACCATCGTCACCGGACGCATCACCACCCTCGACCATGCCGAGCACCTGATCCAAAGCGGCGTGGCCGATCTGGTGTCCATCGTGCGGGGCATGATCGCCGATCCCGAGCTGGTGGCCAAGGCCCGCGACGGCCGGGAAGGCGAGATCCGGCCGTGCATCGGCACTTCGGTGGGCTGCGTGGCCCGGTTCATGGTGGCCGGCAAGATGCGCTGCGTGGTCAACACCGCTGCCGGCCAGGAGACAAAGGTGCCGTTCGAGCCGAACGACCGAGTGGCCGAGCCCAAGCGAGTGCTGGTGGCCGGGGGTGGACCCGCCGGCCTAGAGGCAGCCCGCACCGCGGCATTGCGAGGCCACGAGGTGGTGCTCTACGAGATGACGGGCGAACTAGGCGGTCAGGTGCGGATGGCGGCCTCAGCCCCGCCCCGGTCCGACGTGGGAGCGATCACTGCCTTTCTGACTGACGAGCTCGACCGACTGGGAGTGACCGTGCGGCTTCGCTCCCCCGTCGATCCCGATGTGGTGGCCGAGGAGAGGCCCGACGAGCTGATCATCGCCACCGGCACCACTCCCCGTCGGGGCTTTCAGATCTCCGCGCCGTCGAAGCCGATCCCCGGCGCCGATCTGCCCCACGTTTACACCAGCTGGGAAGTGCTGGGCTTCGGCGGCCGGGCCTCCATTGGCCGAAAGGCCGTGGTTTACGACGACACCGGCACGTTCGAGGCCATCTCGGTGTGCGACGCGCTAATGGCCGCGGGCGCTGAGGTTTCATTCCTCAGCCGCCACGAGCAACTGGGGGCGACGATCCTGTATCCGGCGGCCACCGTGGAGGCCAGCCGGGAGCGGCTGTTCAGCGGACCGTGCTCATTTACCCCCGCGGTCGCGCTCCGGGAGATCACCCCGGAGGCAGTGGTGACCCGCGACCTGGGCACCTACACCGAGCGGAGTTTCGACGCCGACACCGTGGTGATCGTGAGCTACCACGACTGCAACAACGAGCTGGCCAATTACCTACGCGCCGAGATGTCCGATCAATCTGGGGCCCCGCCATTCAACATGCACCTAGTGGGCGACGTGAACGGTACCAACAGCATCATGGCCGCCATCCACGCCGGCGCCCGGGTCGGCCGGGATATCTGAGGAACCTCAGGCCATAGCCCGCAGATCGCGCTGCAAATCCTTGATCTCGTCCCGTAAGCGGGCGGCGTATTCGAACTTCAAGTCGATGGCGGCCTCGTTCATTTCCTCGGTAAGGGTGTGGATGAGGCGCTCGATTCCCCCCGAGTCCAGGTCGATTACCTCGGCGCTGCGTCGGGACCGGTCCATTGTGCGGGAACGCTGAGCGCTGCCGGGGATGGGCGCTCCGTCTTCGGCGGGGCGCAGTTCGGCCAGGATGTCGCTGACCGCCTTGCGAATGGTCTGGGGGTTGATGCCGTGATGTTCGTTGAAGGCCTGCTGCAACCCCCGCCGCCGATGGGTCTCCGAGATAGCCCTCTTCATGGAGTCGGTCACCATGTCGGCGTACATAACGACTTGGCCGTCCACGTTGCGGGCCGCCCGGCCGATGGTCTGGATTAGCGAGGTCTCGCTGCGCAGGAACCCCTCTTTGTCGGCGTCGAGGATGGCCACCAGCGACACCTCGGGAAGGTCGAGGCCCTCCCGCAGCAGGTTGATGCCCACCAGCACGTCGAATTCCCCGAGCCGCAGGTCGCGCAAGATCTCAATCCGCTCGATCGTGTCCACTTCGCTGTGCAGGTAGCGGACCAGCACCCCCAACTCCAGCAGGTACTCGGTGAGGTCCTCGGCCATCTTCTTGGTGAGCGTGGTAACCAGCACCCTCTGCTCCTGATCGATGCGGCCCTCGATGAGCTTCATCAAGTCGTCGATCTGTCCCTTGGTGGGGCGCACCTGCACTTCGGGGTCCACCAGCCCGGTGGGGCGCACGATCTGCTCCACCACTTGATCGGACACGCTGAGCTCGTAGTCGCTGGGCGTGGCCGACAAGAACACCACCTGGCCCACCCGCTCCATGACCTCCTCGAACCGCAGCGGGCGGTTGTCGGCCGCTGAGGGGAGCCGGAAGCCGTGGTCCACCAGGGTCAGCTTGCGGCTCCGGTCGCCCTCGAATTGGCCGTGCAGCTGGGGCACGGCCACATGGGACTCATCGATCACGGTTACGAAGTCGTCGGGGAAGTAGTCCAAGAGCGTGAAGGGCCGCTCGCCCGGAGCCCGGCCGTCGATGTGGCGGGAGTAGTTCTCGATGCCGTTGCAGAAGCCGATCTCCTGCATCATCTCCAGGTCATAGGTGGTTCGCATCCGCAGCCGCTGGGCCTCCAGCAACTTCCCCTCCTTGTCGAAGTAGGCCAGCCGCTCCTGGAGCTCGGCCTCAATGCCCTCAATGGCCCGTCGCATCCGCTCCTCGCCGGCCACATAGTGGGTGGCCGGGAACACCACCACCTCGCTCAGGGTGTTGAGCCGCTCACCGGTCACCGGGTCGACGGTGGTGATCTGCTCCACCTCGTCGCCGAAGAGTTGGATGCGCACCACATATTCCTCGTAGGCCGGGTGGACCTCGATGACGTCGCCCCGCACACGGAACCGGCCCCGCACCAGGTTGGCGTCGTTGCGTTCATATTGCATGTCCACCAGACGCCGCAGCAGGTCACGCTGGTCGTAGCTCTGGCCCACTCTGGAGATGCACAGGAGGTTCTCGTACTCCTCGGGCGCACCCAACCCGTAGATGCACGACACCGACGCCACCACGATCACGTCGCGGCGGGTGAGCAGGGCTTCGGTGGTGGAGTGGCGCAGCCGGTCGATCTCGTCATTTACCGACGAGTCCTTCTCGATGTAGGTGTCGGAGGTCGGCATATATGCCTCGGGCTGGTAGTAGTCGTAGTACGACACGAAGTACTCCACCCGATTGTCGGGAAAGAACTCCCTCATCTCGTTGGCCAACTGGGCGGCCAGCGACTTGTTGGGGGCCAGTACCAGCGTGGGCCGCTGTACCTGCTCGATAGTCCAGGCCACCGTGGCGCTCTTGCCCGACCCGGTGATGCCCAGCAAGGTCTGAACCCGCTCCCCCCGCCTCAATCCCTCGGAAAGAGCGGCGATTGCCTTGGGCTGGTCTCCCGCCGGCTCGAATGACGACACCATCCGAAAGGCTGAGTCCCCCAATCTGTTCACCGCCGCGATGCTACCGGTCCCTTTCGAACCACCCACCCCTTGGGACGTTGCAATCTCAGCGTTTGTCCAGGGCGAGAGCTGCCTCCGGCAGCCACTGTTCGGCGAATTCCCCAGCGGTTAGAGAGCCCAAGTCCTGAAAGAGAAACCCTCCTTCCGACCACTTGAATTCACCGAGCGTCTCTCCCGTGGCGACCAGGCGAACCACGAGCTTTTGGCTCGACGGGGACGGCCCAAAACCCCAGGTCACAAAGCCAACGATCAGGGACCCAATCACTCGAAGAGCGTTCTTCAACTTGGGAACCCGAACGGGATCGATTCGAAAGACCGAACCAGCAGGCCGTTCAGGGTCGAATGCCACGGACTCACCATAACCAAGCGATTACCCAGTAATCAGGCCCTTAATCAATTCCTCATAATTCCGTGGGAGCATGGGCGGCTGTGACGGGGACAGAAGAACCGGTCGTGGTGTTGGTGGAGGATGATCCCAACATCGCCAGCCTGGTGGACATGTATCTGCGCCAAGACGGCTGCGGTGATGTTGGGCCGTCGAGAGGGCTAGGCCTGCTCGACGGGCTCTTCGACTTCCTCTTCGAGGATCGGGGCAGCGTCATCGGTGGCCTCCATTTCGGGGGCGGGAGCAACCGCTTCGGCGGCCTCCATTTCGGGGGCGGGAGCAACCGCCTCGCCACCCTCCATTTCGGGGGCGGGAGCAACCGCCTCGCCACCCTCCATTTCGGGGGCGGGAGCAACCGCCTCGCCACCCTCCATTTCGGGGGCGGGAGCAACCGCCTCGCCACCCTCCATTTCGGGAGCAGGGGTGATTACCTCGCCGGTTTCGGAGTAGTACTGGGCCCAGGCCTGGTCCTCATCGGCGGCCACTTCCTCGTCCACGGCGCCGATGTAGTTGCCCTCGGCATCGTAGGCGTGCTCGCCGAAGTGCTCCTGGAACTCGGCAGCCACCACGCCGCCCTCGGCCGCCTGCTTGATGGAAAGGCTGATGCGGCGCCGGTTGATGTCCAGGTCGATGATCTTCACCCACAGCTCTTCGCCGGGGGTGACCACCTGCTCGGGCAGGTCGATGTGGTGGGAGGAGATCTCCGATATGTGGACCAAACCCTCGATGCTCTCGCCCACCTGGACGAACGCCCCGAACGGCACCAGCTTGGTGACCCGGCCGTACACCAGCTCGCCCACCTGGTGGCTGGAGGCGAACTCCTGCCAGGGATCCTGCTGGGTGGCCTTCAGCGACAGGCTGATGCGCTCCCGGTCGAGGTCCACTTCCAGGACCTGGATCTCGATCTCATCGCCCACCTGCACTACTGCGCTGGGGTGGTCGACGTGCTTCCACGACAGCTCGGACACGTGCACCAGACCGTCCATGCCGCCCAAGTCCACGAACGCCCCGAAGTTCACTACCGAGGAGACGACTCCGGTACGCCGCTCGCCCGGCTTGAGATTGTCGAGGAACGCTTCGCGCTGCTCCTTCTCGGTCTCCTCCAGCCAAGCTCGGCGGGACAACACCACATTGTTGCGGTTCTTGTCCAGCTCGATGATCTTGGCCTCCAGCGTCTGGCCGATATAGGGCTGGAGGTCGCGAACCCGTCGCAGTTCCACCAGCGAGGCGGGCAAGAAGCCCCGCAAGCCGATGTCGAGAATCAGGCCGCCTTTGACCACTTCGATCACCGGGCCCGTAACCGTGCCCTCCTTCTCCTTGACATCCTCGATATTGCCCCAGGCCCTTTCATATTGGGCCCGCTTCTTGGACAAGATGAGATGGCCGTCTTTGTCCTCTTTCTGAAGGACAAGCGCCTCGACCTCCTCGCCCAGGGTGACGATCTCGCCGGGATCGGTCACGTTGCGGATAGACAGCTCCCGGGAAGGGATGATCCCCTCTGACTTGTAGCCGATGTCCAACAGCACCTCGTCGCGGTCGACCTTGACCACCTTGCCGGTAACCATCTGGCCGTCTTCCACCTGAACCATGGTGGCGGTGTAGGCGTCATCCAAGAACTGGTCTTCGATGTCTTGATCGGTGATCTGACGGGGGATGTAGTTGCCCTCAGCATCAAAAGTCCCCACCCCGTCATGGGAATCGAGCACAGCCGTCGCGGCTGGCGGGGCGGGTGGGGCGGGTGGGGCGGTAGCGGAGTCGGACACGTTGGATTGAGCCTCACGGGAGGAGATGGATAAGACAATGGGCGCGGCGCAGCAGCCTGAACCGGCCGAATGATGGTAACAGCCCCCGCCGGGGTGGGCTACTTTCCGCCGGCCTACTTCGCGTCGGCCCAGGTTCGCCCCGAGGAAAGGTGCACCTCAAGGGGAACCCTCAGCCGGCAGGCCCCGGCCATGGTCTCCACCGTGAGCTTGGCCGCGGCTTCGTGCTCGCCTTCGGGAACATCCAGGATCACCTCGTCGTGCACCTGGAGGATGATCCGGCTGTCTAGCCCCTGGTCTTCCAACGCGTGGTCGAGCCGGACCAGCGCCACCTTGAAGATGTCGGCAGCCAGCCCCTGGATACCGGCGTTCATCGCCTGGCGCTCGGCCGCCTGGCGAAGTCGGAAATTAGAGGAGCTGATCTCGGGGATCCGGCGCCTCCGACCGAACAGGGTCTCGGTGTAGCCCCGGGCCCGGGCCTCGGCCACCGTCCGGTCCATGTAGTCCTTGAGTGCGGGGAACGCCTCGAAGTAGGCGTCGAGAATCACCGCAGCCTCTCCGGTTGGGACATTGAGCCGCTGTCCCAGACCGTAGGCCTCCATGCCATAGGCCAACCCGTAGGACACCATCTTGGCGGTGGACCGCTCCTCGATGCCCACCGCGGCCGGATCGATGTTGAATACCTGGGAGGCGACTGAGGTATGGATGTCCTGGCCGGACTCGAATGCCTGGATCAGCCCGGGATCTTCAGCCAAGTGGGCGATGCAGCGCAGCTCGATCTGGTTGTAGTCGGCCACCAGCAACTCACAGCCTTCGGCGGCCACGAACACCTGGCGGAACACCCGCCCAGTTTCGGTGCGCACGGGGATGTTGTGCAGGTTGGGGGCATCGGAGCTGAGCCTTCCGGTACGGGCCACCGTCTGGTTGAAGGTGGCCCGGATCCGGTCGTCGGGCTCGATCGCCACCGCGGCCACCAGACCTTCGCCGTAGGTGGAGCGCAGCTTCTCCACCTCCCGGTAGTCCAGCAGGGCGTCGACCACCGGGTGCTCGCCCCGCAGCTTCTCCAGAGTGGCGGCGTTGGTGCTGTAGGCCCCGCCCGGTGTCTTCTTCTGGGGAGTGAGCCCCAGCTTGTCGAACAAGAGCTCGCTGATCTGCTTGGAGGAGTTCACGTTGAAACTCCCCTCGCCGGCTGCCTCGATCACCAACGCCCGCAGCCGCTCGGCGTCGGAGGCCAGTTGGTCTCGCAGGCGGGTCAGGTCTTCGACGTCAACCCCGATGCCCACATGCTCCATACGGGCCAGAACCCGAACCAGGGGCACTTCCATGTCGTCGTTGAGGTCCCGCAGACCCTGGGCGTCCAGGGCCTCCAGCAGGGGCGAGGCCACATGGGAAACGGCCAGGGCGTGGAGGCCGGCCTGCATTGAAGGCGCCATCGGATCAGCGGAATCGTCGCCGAACAGCCGGCCCTCGCCGAGCTGATCCACTCCCGGCAACTCCATCGAGGTATGGGTTCTCAGAAGGTCTTCCATCTCGAAACGCCCGCTGGCCGGGTCCAGCAGATAGGCCGCAATCCTGGTGTCCAAGGCCAGTCCAGCGGCATCGATCCCCCGCGACAGCAGCCACAAAACAAGCGGCTTGGCATCGTGGGCGATGAATGGCGTGCTCGGGCCGAAGAATTCGGCCAGAGCGCCATTTGCCGACGAGTCCAGCATCGACTCCAGCAATTCGGCCGACATCCACGCCGCTTTGCCGGCCTCGCGGTCGACAACCAGGGCCAAGCCCACCAGCCGACGGCGATGGGGCTGGCGCGAATCGAGCGGGTCGCCCCATCCCGCGGCCAACGCGACCGGGTCGCTACTGGCGGCCAGACCTTTCAGCAGGTCGGACGCGGCCTCCGCAGTCGACACCGTCTCAACCGCCGCTTCCAACAGTCCCGCGCCCTCATCGCCGCCGTCGAAATCAACATTCAGCACATCGGCTACAAAATCGCCGAACCTCCGGAACTCCAAGAAGTCGAACAGCTCCTTAACCTCGGCGACGTCCGGCTGGCCAAAGCCCAGATCACCAACACTCACATCGAGGGGGACGTCTCGAACCAGCTCCATCAACTCAAGGTTCAGCTTCACCCGCTCTTTGGCCGCGCCGAGGTTCTCCTGAAGTTTGGGCGTCTGGTCTTCCAAGTGCTGATAGAGCTCTTCGATGCTCCCGTAGGCGTTGATCAGCTTGGCTGCGGTCTTCTCCCCCACCCCGTCCACGCCGGGCAGGTTGTCGGACGGGTCGCCCCGCAGCGCGGCGTAGGCCACGTAATCGGCCGGCCTCACTCCGGTGCGCTCCTCGATACCGGCCTCGTCGTACAGGGCGTAGTCGGACACGCCTCTCTTGTTGTAGAGCACCCGGATATGAGGGTCTTCCACCAACTGGTAGGCGTCCCGGTCGCCGGTAACCACGATCACGTTGTCGCCCTGGTCGCGGGCTTGGGTGGCCAAGGTGGCGATCACGTCGTCGGCCTCCACCCCGGCGTGCTCCACGGAGTTGATGTGAAGGGTTTCCACCAGTTGGCGCACCAGCCCCATCTGCTGGCGCAGCGTGTCGGGGGTCTCGCGGCGGTTGGCCTTGTAGCTGGAGATCCGCTCGTGGCGGAAGGTCGGCTCGGGTCGGTCGAAGGCCACTGCCACCCGGTCGGGACGGTGATCCCGCAACAAGGTCAAGAACATCATGGTGAACCCGTACACCGCGTTGGTCACCTGCCCGCTGGCGGTGATCATGTCTTCGGGCAGGGCGAAGAAGGCCCGGTAGGCCAAGGAGTTGCCGTCCACCAGCATCACGGTGCCCGATTCAGCCATCGACCCTGTCCCCGCCTAGCGCCCTCAACTGATCGACGCTCATCTCGACAATGGCTGCGGCCACCTCGGCCATAGAGCGGCGCTCGCCCATGGCCTGGTGCTGGATATGGCTGTAGGCATCGGCCTCCGACATCGAGCTCACGTCCATGAGGCGCCCCTTGGCCCGGTCGATTGCCTTGCGGGCTTCCAGCCGGGCCTCGGCCCGCTCAACCTGGTGATTGAGAGCCACCAGCTCCCGGAAGCGCACCAAGGCCACCTCCACCGCGGGTACCAGCTCGGCCCGCTCGAACGGCTTGACCAAATAGGCCAGCGCACCGGCGTCGGCGGCCCGGGCGATCAGATCTCGCTGGCTGAACGCGGTCAACAACAACACCGCGCACAGCCTCTCGTCGCGAATCTGGCCGGCGGCGGTGATGCCGTCGGTCCCCGGCATCTTCACATCCAATATGGCGACGTCGGGGCGTTTTTCCCTCACCAGATCCAGCACTTGGTCGCCCCTGCTGGTCTCCCCCACCACGAGGTAGCCCTCCTCCTCCAGGGTCTCCCGCAAATCCAAGCGGATGATGGCCTCGTCCTCGGCCAGCACAATGCGAACCGGGTCTTTTGAACCTGGGGAATCGGGCTGGGCCGTCGCTTCAGACATCGGAGTAGAACCTGTCGAGCAGGTCGTCCTGTTGCTGCTCCAGGCTGCGGATCTTCTCCCGCAGCCGGGTCCGGTGCCGGACCATGATCTCCGCTTGGCGGGCGGCGTCGCGATGCTGGCGTTCAGAACCAGGAGTTTCCGAGACCAGCGCCCGCAGTCGGGCATCGTCGGCCAGATCCTCGAAATGCAGAGACTGCTCCTCGGCCACCTCAAGATCGGCTCTCAGCCGCTTCAGGCGGTCGGCCAATTCAGCCAATTGACGCTCCACCCTGTTTTGAGCCACGAGCCGATGCTATTACCCCCTGCCTCTGTGAATACGTTCAAGGCTCTGCTCAGCCAACTCGACTACCCAAGGGCGGTGAAACCCCGGCTAGCACTAGATTCTTCACGGTTGAGCCGACACGACGACACAAGGAGTGCCCCGGTGAGCGATGAGATCCGAGACAATGCGGTCAACGGGAAGGCATGGGCCGACTTCTGCGACAACCTGAAGGAATCCGGTCAGATCATTATCGACAACAGCACCGACGACCTCGATCGGCTCGAGGGCTTCCGCTATTTGAGCCGCCTCACACGAGGAGAGCTCGGTCGCCTGGAGAACCAAGGCTCCGCCTATCCACAAATCTTGCCGATACCCCACAATCTGAAGATCGGCTGCGACAACCCCGACGCCCTCTACCAGAGTGTCACCATCAGCGGAGCTTTCGACTACCGCATCCGCGGGCCGCGGGGCACGGTCAACTATCTGAGCCTGAACGCGTTCTCGGGCGGCTTTGCGGTGGGGTCGGCCCCGCCCGACCGGCAAGGGGCTCTGGCGTTCAACGATCCCCAACCCGGCGAACAGGTCGACGTGATCGCCAGCGTCAACGAGCCCGATCATCTTGAGCCCGGGCAGCGGTGGCTCCGGATGGCCCCCGAGACCAATCAGATCGCCATCCGCAACTTCTACCTCGACCGCACCGCCGAGCGGCCTTCCGAACTTCAGATCGAGTGCCTCAACGGTCCCGACGAACTACCGCCTCCGCTGAGCGCGCAGCGCCTGACGAACGGCCTCGCCCGGGCCGCGCTGGGGGTGCACGGCATCGCCCGGCGATTCGTCGACTGGCTGGACATGTTCCAGGAGCGGCCCAACACGCTCGAGTTCCTTCCCAAGCGGGATGGTCCCGGCGGATGGGGCGACCCCACCCAGCTGTTCCGCCACGGCTACTGGACGCTCGAGCCCGGCCAGGCGCTGGTGATCGACGTGCCGCCCATCGACGCGTACTACTGGAATTTCCAGCTCAACAACATCTGGGAGGAGTCGCTCGACTACGACTGGCTCCAGGTGACCGTCAACAAGCACACCGCGGTGTACGAGCCCGACGGGACGGCCCGCATCATCGTGGCCGACGACGACCCCGGATTCGCCAACTGGATCGACACCGCATTCCGCCGCCACGGCACCTTTGGCCTGCGCTACAACCAAGTGGTCGAGGACATCCCACCGACGCTCCGGGTTATGGACGCAGTCGATCTGCCCAGCCTGCGCTAGAGCGAAAGAGCGGCGACCAGTTCATCGCCTCGCTCGGTAGTGATGGTGAGCTTGCGGTCGTGGATTCGGGCTATTCGTCAACTACCAGATCGATTATTCCAATGGACGGGCGGACACCGAATCGGACTTGGGGGGCGTTGCCGCGTTCTCGACCCACGCCGGTGGACACATAGACCGGCGTTCCATGGAGTTCGTGCAGTCCACCGGCGGCGACATGGCGGGGCACGCTTGATGCGGTGATGGGAGGGCCGAAGAACGGGATCGAGACCTGCCCGCCGTGGGTGTGGCCAGACACGAGCAGATCCACAGTTGTTCCGTTGAGCAGCTCGACCGCGTCCGGCTCGTGAGCGAGCAGTATCCGCACCCCGGCGAGTTCGCTGCCCGCGAGCCGTTCGACAACCTGTCGCGCCGCAGGCTCATAGTCGCGGCCATTTAGCGACACTCCGGCAAGATGGATGGCTGCGCCATTGATCTCAAACGTGTCGATCTCGTTGTCGAGCACCCTGGCACCGGTTCCATCGGTTATCCGCCAGAGGTCGGAGACAGTGTCGGAATGGCCGTTCACCAGATAGACGACGGGCACTGTGTCAACCAGTCGCTGAACGAGGCGTGTAAATTCCGGGGCCCGCTCATCGAACTGACCAGTTTCGATCTGATGCAAGTCCCCCGGGAACACGACAATGTCGGGCTCCAAGGAGATCAGGCGGTCTATCGCCTCATTCTCATAGCTGCCGATGGAGGTGGTCTGAAGATCGGCGATCACACCGATGCGGATGCCCTCACCGATGCCGTCGACGGCTAGCTGCACCGCATCCGTCCTCAGCCAAAACGGCTCGATGTGAGTGGCATAGACGCCGGCAGGGATCGCTGCGAACGAGACGAAACAGAGGGCGGTGATGATCAGGGGGCACGGGCGACCAAACGCCAACACGATCGCCCCGGCCAACGGAATACCGACCACCAGAACCAGATATACGACATGGACGACCATGAAGTGGTCTAGTCCGGTGAAAACCAGCGCGACTGCCGTCAAGACCATGGTGCAGCCGATGCCGACGCCCGCCGCGCCCAGCACGATCCAGCCGGTTCCAACCCCTCGGTGAATCCAATAAACCGAAGCCGCACCCATGGCCACCCCGGCCACGATGCCGGCGGCTATCACGTAATAGTTCACTTGTTGTGGTCCTCAGAAGACTTGGTTGCGCCCCCCTGGGAACCACCCGCGACCAGGATCATATGACCCAGTGGCGTGAATTACTGGTCGGGTCCTCCGCTGCGGCTCGGACACGATGAATTGGCCCTATTGTCGGAAAAAGGTGCTGGAACTACCCTCAAGACATGAGTCCAGAACCTGGCCGCGACGTTCTGGGAATCTCAGGAGCAGACACACCGTCTGCTGAGCCGCGCCAAACGATCAAGAAAAAGGACTACGAGCGAGAACTGGCCCGCCTTCAGGAGGAGTTGGTGCGGTTGCAGCGCTGGATCCGCCACAAGGGCCTCAAGGTGGTGGTGATCTTTGAGGGGCGCGACGCGGCCGGCAAGGGAGGGGTGATCAAGCGGATCGCCGAGCGAACGAATCCCCGGGTGGTGCGGGTGGTGGCGCTGGGAACGCCCAGCGACCGGGAGAAGACCCAGTGGTGGTTCCAGCGCTACGTGGCCGAACTGCCTGCCGCCGGGGAGATGATCCTGTTCGATCGCAGTTGGTACAACCGGGGGGTGGTGGAGCCGGTGATGGGGTTCTGCACCGAGGAGGAGTACCGCGAGTTCCTGCGGTCGTGCCCGGAATTCGAGCGCATGCTGGTGCGGTCGGGGATCATTTTGATCAAGTACTGGTTCTCGGTGAGCGACGAGGAACAAGAGCGCCGCTTCCACAACCGGATCAATGATCCCATGAGGCGCTGGAAGCTCTCGCCCATAGACATCGAGGGCCGCACCCGGTGGGTGGAGTTCTCCAAGGCAAAGGACACGCTGTTCGCCCACACCGACATCAAGCAGGCCCCGTGGTACGTGGTGAATGCCGACTCAAAGAAGGCAGCCCGGCTGAACTGCATTGCGCACCTCCTGTCGATGATCCCCTACGAAGAGGTGCCCTGGGAGGAAGTCGAGCTCCCCGAGCGCCAAGACAGAACCGGCTACGTGCGCCCGCCCCTGACAGACCAGACTTTCGTCCCCGAGATCTACTGAGCAGCGCCTCCGCCGCTTGGCCGCCACATAGACCGCTCCCATTGAAGTGGATCGGTGGCCACGGTCGGAGTGCCGTCCAGGATCATCGTCATCCGCTGGTCGAGCTCGTAGCGGGGCCAGTGGCCGAGTTCGGTTGTTGATGGGTCGCCGCTGCGGGCAAAGGCCGCCCAGGCGGATCGCATTCCTCGGCCCAGAGTCTCGGCGGCGCCATCGGCGCCTATGAACTCCCGCCAGCCGCCTACGTCGAAGCTGTCGAACACGAAGGGCAGGTCGATGGCGTGGAATGCCCCCTTGTCCGGGTCGGCCTGTGAGCACCACCGGAAGTCATACACATAGGTGCGGGTCCCAGCCCCGGCTCGCGAGTCGGCGATTCTCTGCATCGGCTCTCGCATGGAGACGTCGGTGTTGATGGCCGTCAGGATGTCGGCATCAGAGCACCAGATAGTGCCCTCGGCCGCTTGGCGATACTCCCCCACCACAGTTTCAACATCACTCGCCGAGGGCTGAGCGCCGGTTCGCTCGGCGATGTAGCGGCTCACCGTGCCGAGCAGGATCTTCTCGGAGTCCTGATCGGGCAAGTCCTGATGGAACAGGCGCAGCTCATGGGCAGTTGCCCCGATGATCATGTCGATGTCGATCGCCGTGCCCGTTCGGAGCAGCTCCGACGGGGTGGCCGGAACGAGCGACCCGTCGACCACGGGGTGAAACGGCATCGGACCCACATTGGCGAACATGGCCATCACCGTCGGCCCCTGCGCAGACACCACCGTGCCCGGCTCCAGATGCCGCAGTCCTGCGACGTCGCCCACACCGGCATTTTCCATAAAGGCACTGGCCACCGTGGTAGCCATGTCGGGCGACTGTGTCATATCCACCCCGGGGCTCTGCATGATGGCCCGTCGCAGCACCGATGCGATGCCCGGACTGCCGAGAAGATGCAGGATCGACCCGGCTCCGGCCGACTCGCCGAAAGCAGTCAGCGTCGCCGGATCGCCTCCAAAACGCTCGGCGTTGGCCGCCACCCATTTGAGGCCGAGCCGGATGTCATGAAGACCGCAGTTCGCAGTGGTGCCCTCGCCACCCGGTACCCGGCGCAGGTCCATGAATCCCAGCGCCCCTACCCGGTAGTTCACCGACGCCACCACCGCCTGCTGCTCGGCCGCCAACCTCGCCCCGTTGTAGAGCAGGAACGAGCCTCCACCCGTCAGAAACGCCCCGCCGTAAATCCACACCAACACCGGCAAATCAGCACCTTCTCCCACCGGCATCCACATATTGAGCGTCAAGCAGTCCTCCGACACTGCGCTCGCATCCGCCCCCGGAATCAAACCTGTAAATGGCCCATCGACCGACTGAATAGGATCTGGCCCAAACGCAGTGGAATCCAGCACACCACTCCACTGATCCGCAGTCTCGGGAGCACAGAACCTCCGCTCCCCCACCGGCGGCTTCCCATACGGAATCCCCAAGAACTGCCGCACCGGCCCGTAAGGCGTTTCGACAATTGTCCCCCGGACTGGCCCGTGGGTGGTCTCGACAACATCGCTGATCACGTGGGCTGCTCCTCGGTCGAGTCGCTGGCGGGGTTGACGTGGACGGTGACGATCTCTAGTTCGTGGTACTGCTGGTGGAGCACTGAAGTGGCGTAGTGCTGGAGCAGCCGCAGTGAGACGTCACGCTCGACGGGCCGGTCGGCGGTGGGCTCGTCGAGCACGGCTAGCCGGTCCTCGATGTTCTCCCCTCGGGCCGCAGCCACGAACTCCAGCACGGCCCGGCCGTCCTGCTTGCTGGCCGTGACCCGCAGCGCGCGGTCGGTGGGGGCGTCACCGGTCTGTTCGGCGTCGACCAGAGTGGCCAGGGTCTCCTCGGCCACCGCGTCGAGCCTCTGCGACATCGAACCTGCCCAGCCATGGCGGGTTGCGAAGGCGTTGAGGAACTCCTGGATGCGGGGTAGCTCCGTCAATGCCAGGTTGGTGCGCAGCCGGTGGCGGCGGGATTGGGAGGCCTCAGTGAACAGGGTCAACACGATGGCCACGAGACCCCCCGAGGTCATGCCGTTCTCCAAGAAGCCGCCGGCGAATCCCTCCAGGTATTCCGGGAAGATCAGGTTGTTCTGGAATCCGACCCCGAGCCAGAAAGCAACGCCCGCGATCAGACCCTTGCGGTAGTCCGAGGCCTCTTCGGAGACGATCCTCATGCCCACCACGAACAACAACGCGATCAAAACGGTGATATAGGCCGCCACCACCGCGTCGGGGATGGCGAGCACCAGCGCCAAGAACTTGGGCAAGAACGCGAACACGATGAATATGGCGCCGATGGCGACACCCACGCGGCGAGCCGCGACCCCGGTCAGCTCGGTGATTGAGACGCTGGTGGAGTAGGTGGTGTTGGGCACCGTGCCGGCCAGCCCCGACAGCAGATTGCCGGTTCCGTCGGCGGCAACCGCTCCCTGCACCACGCGGTAGTCCACGGCTCTCGGCTTACGCCACGACACGCGCTGGATGGCCACCGAATCCCCGATGGTCTCCACCGCCCCGATGATGGTGACCAGCACGAACGCGGGCAACAGGCTCCAAAACGCCGAACCGAACGACAATTCGAAGCCGGGCCAACCGGTGTCGGGCACACCGACCCAGGCGGCGTCGGACACCTTGTCGAAGTCGTAGAGCCCAAAGGCGGCGGCTGTGACCGAGCCGGCCACCACGCCGATTATCGGCGCCCACAGGCGCAGGCCGCCGGAAGACTTCAGCGCGATCACGATCACCACCAGAATGGTGACCAGGGTGCTAATCGGCGCGCTCCATTTGGATTCGCCTTCCGGCGAGGCATTCACCATGTCGAAGATGAGCGGCATCACGGTTACCGCAATGAGCATCAGCACGGTGCCAGCCACCACGGGCGTGACCAGTCGCCTGAACAGCGAGAGCCTGGCGGCCAGCAAGAACTGGAACAGCGACGAAGCCACCACCAGCACGGCCAGCAGGCCGGGGCCTCCCTCCACCAACGCCGTCACGCACACGGCGATGAACGCGCCCGAAGTCCCCATGAGCAGCACGTATCCGGCGCCGATACGCCCAAACCTCACCGCCTGGAGGATTGTGCTGACACCGCTGACCACTGCCGCCGCGAACACCGCCCAAGTCAGATACGAGTCACTTTCGCCCGCAGCTCGAATGACGATCGCCGGCGTGAGCACAATGCCCGCGATGGCCAGAACCGCGAACTGGAGGCCCATTCCCACCGTCAGCGCCGCCGGCGGCTTGTCGTCAGGCTCGAACCGGATGTGGCGCTGCTCCGCTGGGTCGCCCTGTTTCATGGCACCCATGCTTGCACAGTGCCCGGGGAGAAGATATTGGTGGCCGTCCAGGCGTTACCGAGGGCTCCCATAAGGTCCCGAATATGGGGTTTGACCTGGGAGTTCGTTGATTTCCGAGATATCAGGCGGTACCGTCGGTTCTGAGGGCTTCTACGGCAAAAAGTGATACCGGAGGTGGTACATGGTTGATAGGAAGCCGATGAGTGCAGCGTTCGTCCGCAACGTCAGCCGTCCTGGTCGCTACGGCGATGGTCGGGGCGGATATGGGCTCAGTCTACTGGTGCGCAATACCGCGAACGGGCGGGTGTCGAAGACGTGGTCCCAACGGGTGCGAATCAACGGGAAGGTCACCAATATCGGGCTGGGCAAGTACCCGCTCGTGACACTGGCCGAAGCGCGGCAGGCCGCGTTCGAGAACCGGCGGGCCATCGCCAAGGGCAATGACCCCCGCGGCGGCAGCACCCCGACGTTCGCCGAGGCCGCCGAGAAGGTCATCGAGGTGTACGCCGAGGGATGGAAGGACACCGGCCGAACGGCCTCGAAGTGGCGCTCGCAGTTCCAGCGGTATGTCTATCCCCATCTCGGCGACAAACCCGTGGACAAGATGACGTCCGCCGACGTGCTGGCCGCTCTGGTGCCGATCTGGCACACCAAGGCCGAGATCGCCTGCAAGTCCCGCCAACGCATCTCCGCGGTCATGCGATGGGCCATCGCCGAGGGCCACCGAACCGACAACCCCGCAGGCGACGCCATCGCAGGAGCGCTCCCCAAGCAGAACGGTCGGACCAGCCACTACCGCGCCCTGCCCCACGACCAGGTGGCCGGCGCCATCGCGGTTATCCAGCACACCGAAGCCTGGCCGGCAACCAAGCTCGCCTTCGAGTTCTTGGTGTTGACCGCGACCCGCTCGGGCGAGGTCCGCTACGCCACCTGGGCCGAGATCGACTGGGAGACCGCGACATGGGAGATCCCCGCCGAGCGGACTAAGGCCTCCAGGCCCCACCGAGTGCCCCTGTGCGAACGCGCTGTTGAGATTCTCGACGAGGCCCTCGACTTCGCCGATGCCACCGGACTGATATTCCCGAGTATGAGCGGCAAGACGCTGAGCAGCGGCACCATCGGCAAGCTCCTGAAGGACTCGGGGATAAGCGCAGTCGCCCATGGCTTCCGGTCGTCGTTCCGCATGTGGGCCGCAGAGTGCACCAACATCCCACGCGAAGTCGCCGAACTAGCCCTAGGCCACGTCAACAAGGACCGTGTCGAAGCCGCCTACCAGCGCTCCGACCTCTTCGGCAAACGCCGAGAGCTCATGCACCAATGGGCCGAGTACCTAAACAAGATATGACCTAACCCCCCAGCATCGGGCGCTCAATGACGCGACAGCCTTATGCCTGCCGCCGACTAACACATGCGGGGCACTGACACCTCTTGAAGTAGGCGCTGTCATGGATTAGCCCATGCATCCGACCGTTGTCCACATCGAATTGAGACCAAAGCCGCCGCACGTAGCGCTCGTCCCTCCTTCCTCTTGGCTTTGAGTAATACCTGTACAAGGCATACGCGACCAGATCTGCTGCCTGGAGAGCTCTAGACGCTCGGGAATCGGCGAACATTGGGACATCAGCAAGATTTCTCAGAGGCCCAAGTGAGCTACTGGCGACTCGCCACTGATTCGTCCAGCTTTGGAGGGTTCCTTCGACGCTGCTGCGGTCATGGACAATGAGCCCGGTCTGCTGCTGGCCGCCACGGCTCGCACGGCTCACGAAGTCATCGAATTTCTTGATCAGGAGTTCATACGCTCGAAGCCTCTGGTGTCCAGAGTCTCGTTCCATTACAGCGCCAATGAGCCGCCATGGCAGGTTGTGATTGACGGAGCTGAAGCCAGCCAGGGCGCCGTAGGCACCGTTGAGAATTCGATGCCGGTCGGGCTTGTCAACATTTTTCCACTGCTTGGTGCCGCGCCGAAGCTCAGTGGCATGAAGCTCATAGATGGTGTGGTCCTGGCCTAGCGGATGGAGCTTCCGGAACAGGAACGAGTCAAGGCGCTGCTGGAGATGCCATGCGTCCAATTCGTGGATGATGATCCCTCCCACCACGAACACAGGACTTCCACCGTGTGTTCCAGACTCGTCAACGAAACACAGATACACCAGTCCCTCCTACGCGTCCGTGCCCCGCCAGAGGCGGGGCACGTTCTGCTTTGTCGGCAGAGGAGCAAGCTCACGGAACCGAATAAGTGCGGTCCTCTCCGCCAAGAGCATTTTACACTCGAATGTGCATACAAGCCACCTATTCAATCGGCGTCGAAAAACTCCGAGGCAGGCCCGCTCATCGGGCTGAGAGCAGATCGGCCTCGAAGAACACGCCGTGCACCTTGCAAACCGGCGGCGCCTGAGACACCACCCACCGCCCCCAATCAGAGTCAGCCGGACGCCCAGACATCGTCACCGGAGAATCCAAGCGCTTCGACCAAACCCACTCCGGGAGGCCAATCCCATCGCGCTCGCACAAACCATGCACGACTGCGGCCACCAACGCCAGATCACCAGGTGTGCCACCCAGGGGAACCGCCCCGCCACACAGCATCTCCGCCCTCCGCTGCGGCTGGTCATTCCAGTCCATGATGAACTGCACCACCGGCCGGAACCGCCCATGGCGGAACTGCGGATCACACATGGCCTCGGGAAGGTCCCGCACCGTCAACACCGAACGCATCCCCACGCATCCATCCTACCCCCCGCCAAGAAACTGAACATCTCCGCGTTTCACGCAGGAGGTGGCATGCCCCGACAGCGGGACGACAACACGAAAAGCCCGAGGCGCTTGGTGTCCAAATGGTTCCGTCACAGCCCCCATCGTGCACTAACCGACCGGTCGGAACCGGTCGCAACCAGTCTCTAAAACGGTCGCAGAGCGCAAAAACCGGTCGCTAATACCCCTCAAAGCGGTCGCGGACCACCAAGACCCCCGACAAGTCCTGCCACCGCGCCCTGAACAACTACGACCCGCACTCACCAGCCGAGGCCCGTAGTCCTGCGGCCCGTGGCACCCCCAGCAAATGGCACGCCCAGCCAAGTACTCCGACAAGATCCGACACAGTCCAGAAGCCGAACAAGGTCACTGTCAGAAACCGAACAGCCGGATCACGATCAAACTCACTCCAACCCGAGCCCAGATGAGTCAACCAGCCGACACCTGAACCTCACCGGGTGTTGCGCAGGCGGGCCTGTCAGGAATTTTGTGTATCGGGTGTGATCTGAGGGTCCGCGCCGAGAACTAGCTGCACATCATCACCGGCACCCCCGCCGCCGACCCCGAGACCGCCCCGACGCAAACGCACCAGCTCAGATCGCTCCTCAGTCGTCAGACCTGGTCTCTCGCACCGGTCGATGCGGGCCAGGCGGACCCAGTTCCCCAGACTCGTCGCCCCGATGCCCAAATCGTGGGCCTCGCCGATCCGGATCGCATATTGCTCGACCGGGACGACATGGCGCAGGACCACCCTGAGCTGATCGTCGCCCACGTCCACGCCGCAAGCGTAGATGAGCAATTGTTGCCACCGCCCGCTCAGTCCTCGCCGTCTTCCCACGGCGGCGGCGCGATCCACCCCTGCTGCACGGCGAGGGCGATGCCCTGCACCTGGTTGGCCGCGCCGAGGCGCTCCCACATCTTCTCGATACGACGGTACATGCCCCGCGTCGAGGTCTTGTTGCGCTCAGCGAGCTCATCGACCGGCTCCTGAACGGCCACAGAGATGATCCACTCCAGCTCCTGGGCCGTCGGCACCACCCGCACATACGACTGGCAGCCAAATCGGCTGCCCTGGCCGCATCCCCCAGCCGCTCAACTCCTCGAGAGTCCAGCAGCTCGGCGAAGAGCTCATATCGCAAAACCGACGGAGGCGCCGACCCAACCTCAGCGGCCCCCGCCCCAAAAGCAATCTCCACGACCTCCCCCAAGGCCTCCGACGTTGAGCGCAGGAACTCAGCAACAATCCCCCGATCGACTGCGACCCCCTCTTCCGGCACTTCGCCATCCATCAACCCCGCGCAATATCCGCTCGCATCGGCAACTCCCCGCAGATACTCAGGACGCAGCGTCTGCGCGTAGATCGAACAGGCACGCCGCTGAAACCCGAGCCCCAAAGGCTTCCGAAACCTCCGGGCCCATGCCCCAAGCGGTGAGCCTCCGCAACGCACCCCGCGAAATGGGCAATCCTCACCGCAAACGAGCCGACCGAACCCCACGGCACCCGGCTCAACTCCACCGCGCCATCCGAACAACACGCTGCCTTTACACCCTGACCCCAACCATGTCAAGTGTCAAAACATGACAAGAACTCGTCATGTTTTGACACTGTTTTCGCTCACATACGAGCCCCATTCTCTGTACCTTCTATCAAAGCCGATGTGGTTAGGGATCCTGCCAGCAGGGTTCCGCCGAACAGTCAGAACACAGGAGGAAGATATGAGAATCCGCTACCACTTCCGACAAGCCAGAGCAAAAGCCATTGCCGTTGTCGCTCTTTGCCTGATTGCCGCGATGCTGACTCCCGCGGCTTCTGCGGAACCCGCTATAGACGGAGCGTCCAGCTGCGGCAGCTTCGGAAGCTCAACCGATGGCGCTGGCGGCGGTCCCGCCCCAACAGAACCGCTCGACGACAGCACTGGTCCAACGAATGGAGCTGTGGAACAGGTCGCAGAGAACACAGCCTGCGATGACTCCGCACTGGAAATCTTGGACGAGCTCACAGAGCTGCTGGACCAATCCGACAGCGACGCTCCGGCCATCGTTGAGGGCAGGCTGGAATCTGACTGTAGCGTGGCCTTCATACTCGAAGGCACCCACAAACAAGTCGGCACCGTCGGAATGACAGGCCTCCAGATCAACGAGAACTCCCGCTATAAACTCGTGTCATAATTGGATCTCAAGACATCAGAAAAGGTCGGAACCAAATACACTATTGTAGTCGCAAGGAGAAATGAACATGAGAAGCAAATGGCAACACAAAGGCAATACACTCATTAGTCAAAAACAGAAGACAGCACATGGACACTCATCTGGACGAAGCCTTACAACGATGGTTGTATTGTTCGTCCTGGTTGCAACCATTGTAACTTCTCCTCAGACATCGGCCGATCCATCCTGGGATGATCCACCCACTGGAACAGCTGAAGGAAGTGGTCTCCAAGAGTGTATAGCTACTGCTAAGCAGGAACGTCCTGAGGCTTGGGTCTGCATGGGTGGTGTACTTACATCTACACATACAGATGATTCTGGCCAAACCACTACAACCACACGGCTTGTCGAGTTCGATGTTCTCCAAACCACTGTCCCCTCTCAAGTAAATGGCCAATCTGGTACCGCTCAGTCGTCGGGAGACTTCTACGACACATGGTGCGAAAATGCGTCGGTATGTGGTCGCCAGATTTCATCCTATATTGCTGAAGTAAAGGGTAATGGTGCTTATGGCAATCTCCGCGGCGCGATAGGCGGATTTGACTATATCGTACGACAAAATTTCAACGGCCAGTACCCACGATGGAGAAGTATAATCGATTGGGACTGGGGGCCTACTGTCTATCCAAATGAATTCTATACACAATGCAAGAGACACGTACGTCGTGCCCCTGATCCAAGTTGTGGAACTGAGACGGCATATTTTCTTCACATAAACTCAAGAAATCCGAGAAGATGGTGGCCATCACCGACTGGATATGATTACTTGAGCCAACGACTTACCAGTTCGTCCAAGTACCATGACGATTTGTGGGGATCATTCCGGGCAGAGGGCTACAACACTACCTGGCATGTAGCTACCATTCATACGGGCAGGTGGAGACATTGTGACAGCCATCTAGGCTGTAGGTATTACCAAGTTCCATGGACAAGCAACCCCTGATTCCTGGAGTCCAAGTGGTTGAGCATAATTGGGGAATCAATGATCCTCCAGCCGATGACCACGCCCATCCTGGGATGTTCAAGGAGCCAGAAGCTCCGATGTGGGTTTTCTTGCCAGCAATTTGGCCTTCCGACAGGCGTATCTGGACACCAGTTGGGTCATACCAGACAATGACATACTGTTACTACCCTGCCGCTGATAGGTCAGACACGCATAAGCGCACGAGAACACAAGAAGAACAAACAGAAATTGACAACGACATCGATGCACTGCTCGCTGAGGTGGGCATTACGCCCCGACCAAGAGGGCGCGTTCATTACTTGGAGATGCCAACAGGGATCTTCGACCTTAAAGAAATCCTTGAGTCGATTACTGCTCGGGCACACGAGGAAGGAGTGGAGCCACGCTGCCATAAAGCGTTCGTTCTAGTTGCTATACAAGTGATTGAAGAGTGTTTCCGCTCCACCGAGATGGGCTGATCTCTTAGATGTAGAGCCCAGGGGTGTGGTCGGAGAGTGCGCAGAGGGGGTCTGTCAGCCTTAGAGGGATAGAGCGTGTCCGATCAAGCGCTGGTCACAGCTCTATGTCGATGCCGCTCGCCGGGGTGTGTTCGGTGGTTTCGAGTTCGGGTGTTTGGCGTATGTGGTCGGGGAGCATTCGAGTTCGGTCGTGGAGGGCTTGGAGTGTCTCGGCGGCGGCGCAGAATAGGGGGGCTTCGGTGTCGGTTGCGCGGTAGCGGCGGGTGGTGATGGCGATGAGGGTGATCTCGGCTGTCTTGGCTCCGATGGGTTCTGCGGTGGCGGTTGCTGTGCCGTCGGCTCGGGCGGCTAGGCGGTTGCCGTTGGGCAGGGTGGTCAGTTCCACGTGGTTGTCGGATTGTGCCGCGTCTAGCCGTTTGGGGTCGCCGAGGCGGCCGATTGACGCCGCCGCGGACAGGAGAGCGTCGAGGGTCTCCCCGTCAGCGCGGTAGCGCCGTTTGGCAGCGGTGGTCAGGCTGATTTCGACGGTCCTTTGGCCGACACGCCGCCAAGCGGCTGTGGGCGGCGCGTCGGCTCCGAGGGCGGGGGTTGTCGCGGCGGCGTGTTTTCTTGTCGGCTTGTCGGGCTGGCGGGGTGCGCTGTTGGCGATGAGAGCTACCAAGCTGAAGTCATGTTGATAGTGATAACGAACATCCATCAACTAGTTATTTAAGCAGGTCATATGGCCTACAATGGATTCAATAGGGTGCCCGGGGAGGGACTCGAACCCTCACTCCCTTGCGGGAACCGGATTTTGAGTCCGGCGCGTCTACCAATTCCACCACCCGGGCAGGTGGCCAGCGCGTTGGCTGGGGAAGGGGCAGTTTACCGAGCGCAGACCCCGCAAGGCTCGCCGGATACCCTCCTGGAGCCACTCTCCCGTAGAGTGTTGAAACCCCACTGTCGTCTGAGAGGTCTGACACCTGATGATCTGCTTCACCTATCCCGGCCAGGGATCCCAAAAGGCCGGCATGGGTTCGGCCTGGGTAGATCACCCCTCGTGGGAGCTGGTGGCCGAGGCCTCTGAGGCAGCGGGACGCGACGTGGGCCGGCTGTTGCTGGACGCCGATGACGACGAACTGCGCCACACCCGCAATTCCCAGCTCTCCACCTTCATGGTGTCGATGATTGCGCTGGATGCGGTTACCCGGGTGGGTATCGAGACCGCGGGCCACGCCGGCCATAGCCTGGGCGAATACTCCGCTTTGGTGGCGGCTGGTGTGGTGGATTTCGTCGACGGAGTTCGCCTGGTGACCGAGCGGGGCGAGGCCATGCAGGTGGCCGCCGAAGAGCAGGACGGCACCATGGCCGCCATCTTGGGCTTGGACGACGACTTGGCCGAGCAGGCCTGCCAGCAGGCCGACGGCGAGGTTTGGGTGGCCAACTACAACGCCCCCGGACAGGTGGTGATCGCCGGGTCCCCCTCGATGGTGGACGCGGCTGGCGCCATCGCCAAAGAACTTGGCGCCAAGAAGGTCATGCCCCTACCGGTAGGCGGCGCTTTCCACACGCCGTTCATGTCGTCGGCCCGAGACCGGCTCGCCAAGGCGGTGGACAAGACCGAGTTCCGGGTTCCCGACCACCCGGTGTACGCCAATGTGGATGCCACCGCCCATACCGGCGCCGACACCTGGGCCGACCTGCTGAGCACACAGCTGACCAGCCCGGTGCGGTGGCGCCAGTCGGTTCACAACATGTGCGATGCCGGGTACACCACGTTCGTGGAGCTGGGACCGGGCGCGGTGCTCACCGGCACGGTGAAGCGAACCGCCAAGGAATGCCAGCCGCTCAAAGTAAACGCCCCTGCCGACATCGACTCGGTATTGGAGGCCCTAGCCGGGCCGCCGGTGGCTGCGGCCGGCCCGCTGGAGGGCGAGGCCCTGTTCGCCACCGAGAGGCTGGTGGTGAGCCCCGGCGCCGGCGTTTTCCAACCCACCGACGACCAACTACTGGGCACCGGAGTACCCGCCGGGCAGCTCTTGGGGTATGTGGGCGACACCGAGGTCCGCACCCCCTGGGCCGGCGTGATCATGGGATTTCTGGCCGTGGACGGCGAGCGGGTCACCGCCAGCCAGCCCATTGCCTGGCTGCGGACGAGCTAGGAGCACACGCTGATGACGAGAGCGGCCATCACAGGCCTGGGCACTGCGGCCGGCCACAAGGTGGTCACCAACCACGACTTGGCCCAAACCCTCGATACCAGCGACGAGTGGATCGTGGAGCGGACCGGAATCCACGAGCGCCGGATAGGGGGCAGCTGCCTGGAACTGGGCACCCAAGCGGCCCGGATTGCCATGAAGGAAGCCGAGATAGACGCCACCGACCTCGACCTGATCATCTGCTCCACCTGCACGCCCGACCAGGTGTTCCCCGCGGTGTCAAACCGCATCCAAAATGAGCTGGGGGCATCCTGCGGGGCGTTCGACCTCAACGCCGCCTGCTCGGGTTTCACTTACGGCGTCTCGCTGGCCCAAGCCCAGATCAACGCCGGGATGGGACGGGTGCTAGTGGTGGGCGTGGACACGCTAAGCCGGTTCACCGACTGGGACGACCGCTCCACTGCCATCTTGTTCGGAGACGGCGCCGGTGCGGTGGTTATGGAGCCCACCAGCCGCGACGACCGGGGAGTGCTCAGCACGTACATGGGCTCAGAGGGCCGCTTCGCCGACCTTTTGACGTGCGACTTCAGCGACCTCTTCATTCGCATGGACGGCAAAGAGGTATTTCGCCAAGCAGTACGGGTCATGGTCTCAGCCAGCCAGCGGGTGCTGGCCGACGCCGGTCTGGAGGCGTCGGATGTGGCCGCGGTGGTCCCCCACCAAGCCAATTTCCGGATAATCGAGAGCGCCATGAAACGCCTGGGCATCCCCCTGGAGAAGGCGGCCACTGTGCTTGAGGTCACCGGCAATACGTCTTCCGCGTCCATCCCCCTGGCCATGGACTCCGCCGTCTCCAAGGGCAATATCCAAGACGGTGATCTGGTGCTGCTGGTGGGCTTCGGAGCGGGCATGAGTGTGGCCGCCGCGCTGCTACGCTGGGGCCAGTGAGCACATCCAGGGTTGTCCTGGTGACCGGAGGGAACCGGGGCATCGGACTGGCGACAGCAACCGAGCTCGCCCAAAACGGCCACCGGGTGGCCGTGACCTACCGAAGCGAGCCTCCTTCGACAAACGGTCAGGTGGATTTGCTGGGCGTTAGCTGCGATGTGACCGACGAAAGCCAGATCGACGCCGCCTTCGCCGAGGTCGAAGAGCACCTTGGGCCGGTAGAGGTGTTGGTATCCAACGCCGGCATCAACCGGGACAAGCTGCTGATGCGCATGAGCGAAACCGACTTCACCGACGTGATCGACGCCAACTTGACCGCGGGATACCGAGTGGCCAAGCGGGCCACCAAGTCGATGATGCGCAACCGCTGGGGGCGCATCGTGTTCGTGTCCTCGGTGGTAGGCACCATGGGACAGGCCGGCCAAGCCAACTACGCCGCCTCCAAAGCCGGGCTGGTCGGCCTCGGCCGATCACTGGCCAAAGAGCTGGCCAGCCGGAACATCACCGTCAACGTGGTAGCACCCGGCCCAGTGGGCACCGACATGCTCAACGAATTGGACGAGGAGCGCCGCTCGGCCATCATTGAAGCCGTGCCGCTCGGGCGATTGGGTGACCCCTCCGAAGTGGCCGCCACAATCTCATTCCTGGCCTCCGATGCCGCCGGATATGTCACCGGAGCGGTGATTCCGGTAGACGGTGGTTTGGGCATGGGAGGATGATTGCCCGAAAATCACTCGATCGAACCCATCCATGGACTTCAAGTCCCCGATTAGGAGAAGAACCAGCGTGAGCGACGACAACTTCACCCGTTTCCAGAAATGCACTGTGGAGGTGCTGGCGGTGGAGGCCGACCAGGTCACCGCAGAGGCCAGCTTCGCCGACGACCTGGACTCGGACAGCCTCGACTTGGTCGAGTTGGTAATGGCGCTCGAAGAGGAGTTCGACGTCACCATCGACGAAGAAGAACTAGAGGGCATCGAGACCGTGGGCCAAGCCTTCGACTTGGTGACCGTCAAACTGGGATGACCTCACAGCCATCTGATCAGACCAATATCGACCCCTGGTCGAGGAGCGCAAGCGCATGAGTGCCCCGCGCCGCGTCGCGGTCACCGGTTTGGGCGTCTTGGCCTGGCCCGGCATCGGACGGGACGACTTCTGGCAGGGCCTGCTGGAAACCCCCGCCGAGGGCCGGCGGGTGATGGACCATTTCGACCCCCTCCCCCACTTCGACAGCCCCAAAGATGCCCGCCGAAGCGACCGATTCGCCCAAATGGCCCTGGCGGCCGCCGCCGAGGCGCTGGAGCAGTCGGGCGAACTCAGCGCCGACCCCGACCGGATAGGCGTGTGGGTGGGAACGGGCGTGGGCGGCCTTCGGACACTGGAGGATCAGATCCAAGTCCGCATCGAGCGGGGCGAGCGCCGGGTATCGCCCTTCCTGGTGCCGATGCTGATGGCCAACGCCGCGTCGGCGGCCATCTCCATGCGCTACGGATTCTCCGGGCCGTGCGAGAACACTGTTACTGCCTGCGCCGCGGGCACCCAGTCAATCGCCAACGCGGCCATGCTGATCCGCGCCAATCGCTGCGACGCTGTCATCACCGGCGGAAGCGAGGCCTCCAACTCCATCACCGGCGAGGCCACATTCAAGAACATGACCGCGGTCTCCACTTGCCACATCAGCCGACCGTTCGACTTGGAGCGCGACGGGTTCATCCAAGCAGAGGGCGCGGCAATATTGGTGCTGGAGGAACTGGAAGCCGCCCGGAGCCGGGGAGCGGCCATTTTGGGCGAGATCTTGGGCGGGGCCAGCACGGCCGACGCCTACCACATCACCGCCCCCTCACCAGGAGGAGCAGGAGCGGTGCGGTGCATGGAACTGGCTTTGGCCGATGCCGGGCTGGAGCCCGGAGACATCGTCCACATCAACGCCCATGGCACCTCCACCCCGCTGAACGACGCTGCCGAGGCCGAGGCCATCCAGAAGGTGTTCGGTGCTCCGGGGCCCTTGGTCACCTCGACCAAGGGGGTGACCGGTCACGCGCTGGGCGCCGCAGGGGCCATAGAAGCAGCAGCCGTGCTGTTGGCCATGAAGAACGGGCTGATCCCGCCCACCTACGGGTATGAGACTCCCGATCCCGACATGGCCCCCATCCAAATCGTGGCCGGAGAACCGGCCTCGTGGACTCCGGGGCCGTCGCTGTCCAACTCCTTCGGCTTCGGCGGGCACAACGGGACCATCGTCATCGGTCCCCCGCCTGAATAGCCGGCAACCGACAGCTGGCGTCGATCAATTGGCGTCGACCACCACGAACAGCAGTTCGCACTGGCAGGCCAGCTCGCCGTTCACCGATGCCTTGCCCGCACCCCGTCCCCCTCGGGCCGACAGCCGGGTCATCTCCACTTCTAGGTCCAAGCGATCGCCGGGGCTGACCTGGCGGCGGAAGCGGGCCCCGTCCAAGCCGCCGAACAGGGGCAGCTTGCTGGCAAACCGGTTGTCGTTGAGCACGATATAGGCCCCGAGTTGGGCGATGGCCTCGGCCATCAACACTCCGGGAAGTGTGGGCCGACCGGGGAAGTGCCCGGCGAAGAACGGCTCGTCTCCGGTTAGCTGCCAGAAGCCCTCGGCCCGCTCCCCAGCCACCATTGAGGTGACCTCGTCCAAGAACAGGAACGGAGGGCGGTGCGGGAGAACTTCGGCCGGAGGCCTCATCAGGCTGTGCCGATCCGCTACTCCGCGATCAAAACCGCGGCCAGCTTCTCGGGGGTGTTCTTGGGGCTGACTTTGTAGAAAGTGTGCTCAATGCGCCCGTCCTCCCCCACCACGAAGGCCGAGCGGACCACGCCCATATAGCTCTTGCCGTACATTTTCTTCTCTCGCCACACGCCGTAGGCCTCAGCGGCCTCATGGTCAGAATCAGATAGCAGGGCGTAACCGAGATCACACTTCTCGTCGAACCGCTTCTGGCGGTCGGGCTTGTCTCCGCTGATGCCCACTGCGGCCACGTCATCCAGTTCTAAGGCGATGTCACGCACGCCTATCGCCTGGGTGGTTCAACCGGGCGTGAGCGCCTTCGGATAGAAGAAGATCACCAGCTTCTGACCGACGAAATCGCCCAGCGACACCTCATTGCCGTTTTGATCCGACAGGGTGAACGCCGGCGCAGGATCGCCGGGAGATAAGAGCCAATCAGCCATGGACTGACCTTAGTGGATCAGGTCCCTTTGACAGCCGCCTTCAGCCGGGCCCCGGCGCTGACTTTGCAGCCCTTGGCGGCCGCGATCTCGATGGTCTCGCCGGTACGGGGGTTGCGACCGGTGCGGGCTCCCCGCGAAGTCTGCTCGAATGACACGAAGCCGGTGATCGCCACCTTCTCGCCCATGATCACCTGCTCGGTGACCGTCTTCTCCAGGCTATTGAGAACTGCCTCAACTGAGCTCTTGCTCTCGCCGGTGCGCTCGCTGATGGCGCTGACCAACTCTGACTTATTCATGGATTCCTCCTGCTTTGTGAATTACGAGAGTGTAATTCAGATGGCTTCAAACACAAAGTTCCAAGAGTCAAGCAGCCCACATGGGAAAAGTGCCAAGTTCGAGCCAGGAAAGCTCAGCCTCTATCTAGAGTTCGGCGGAACTGCCCAATCAGCTTCCCGACAGCAGCGGGGCCATCCTCGTCAAGCATCCGGCGCACCACTGCCGACCCCACCACTGCTCCGTCGGCCACCCGGCAGACCTCTTCAGCCTGCTCCGGTGTGCCGACCCCCACGCCCACCAGCACGGGCACATCGGTTATCTGCTTGAGCCTTTCGGCCATCAGTACCGCGGATGACGCCAACTCGTCTCGCACCCCGGTCACCCCAAGTAGACCCACCCCGTAGACGAATCCCCGGGTCCGGCCGCAGATCCGTCCCAGCCGCTCGTCGGAGGCGGTGGGCGCGGCCAACAGCACGGTCTCCACCCCGGCGGCGTCGGCCGCCTCGGTCCACGGCCCGGCTTCCTCCAGGGGTAGATCGGGCAGGATGGCCGCAGCCACGCCTTGGCTGGCCAAGACGGAGGCAAAGCGCTCCAGCCCGAACCTGAAGGCGATGTTGTAGTAGGTCATCACTACCAACGGCACACCGATGTCGAGTCGCCCCAGCGCGTCCAGAACGCCCAGGGGTGTGATCCCGGCGGCCAGTGCCCGGTCGTTGGCCTCCTGGATGACCGGTCCGTCGATCACCGGATCGGAAAATGGGATGCCCACCTCAATGGCATCGGCCCCGGCATCGGCGGCCGCAGCCAGCGCTGCCTGCCAGTCGCCCAGGCCCCCAGTGAGGTAGGGAACCAGGGCCTTGCCGCCCTGGGAGCGGCGGGCCCGCAGCACAGCTTCTAGAGGGCCGGGGTCAGCGCTCACTCAGTCGACCCGTCATTCCCGAAGGACTCGCGCTCCACCTCTAGTCGGTCCATCATCTGGTCGACGTCTTTGTCGCCCCGACCGCTGAGGTTCAACAGTACCGACTGGCCGGCCAGCTCCTCGCGGGCCCGCGACACCCAGGCCAGGGCATGGGCAGGTTCAAGCGCGGGAATGATCCCCTCGGTGCGCGATAGCAGCTCGAAGGCGGCCACCACCTCGTCATCGGTGACCGACTCGTAGCGGGCCCGGCCGATAGCGGCCAGATGGGAGTGCTCCGGGCCGATTCCGGGATAATCGAGGCCAGCGGAGATCGACTCAGCCTCCAGCACTTGGCCGTGCTCGTCTTGCATCAAAAATGACTTGGAACCGTGGACCACTCCGGGCACGCCCCGGCCGATGGCCGCCCCGCCGGCCGGTTCCACCCCCACCAGCGCGGCGTCGCCGTCGACAAAGCCGCTGAAGATGCCTATGGCGTTGCTGCCACCGCCCACACAGGCGGTGACCACATCGGGATCGGTCCCCAGTAGGTGCTGGCACTGCTCGCGGGCCTCGTCGCCAATCACGCGGTGCATTTCCCGCACCATCCAAGGGTAGGGATGGGGGCCCATAACCGAGCCCAGGCAGTAGTGGGACGACTCCACGGTGGCCACCCAGTCGCGCATGGCCTCGTTGATGGCATCTTTCAGCGTGCGGCTGCCGGACACCGCCGACCGGACCTCCGCCCCCAGAAGCTGCATCCGAAAGACGTTGAGAGCTTGGCGCTCTATGTCCACCTCGCCCATGTACACAACGCACTCCAGGCCCAACAGCGCCGCCGCGGTGGCGGTGGCCACGCCGTGCTGCCCGGCACCGGTCTCGGCCACTAGCCGGGTCTTTCCCATGCGAACGGCCAACAGGGCCTGTCCCAACACGTTGTTGATCTTGTGGGAGCCGGTGTGGTTGAGGTCCTCACGCTTCAAAAGCAAGCGCAGCCCCAACTCCCCCGACAGGCGATGGCACTCGGTGAGCGGCGACGGGCGGCCGGCGTAGTCGGCCAACAGCCGGTTCAACTCGCCACGGAAGTCCTTATCGGCCCAGGCAGTGCGGAAGGCCGCCTCCAGCTCCTCGCAGGCCGGCACCAGGGGCTCGGGGACGAATCGACCTCCGAACTCCCCGAACCGCCCGCCAACGGGCTCGGCCATGGTCACCGCAGGTCCTCCCCCCGCCAGTCATATGGGGCACCTTCATCCGGACCCTCTTCGACGGGCTCAGAATGGGCCGGTTGGGCCCCTCGGGCGGCGTTTATGAAGGCCCGCAACCTAGCCGGATCCTTGCGGCCCGGAGACATCTCGACCCCGGTGGCCACATCCACCCCCCAGGGTCGGACTTTGGCGATGGCCATGGCCACGTTCTCAGGGGTCAGGCCACCGGCCATAAGCAGCCGGATGCCGCCCGGCGCCCCCTCGGCCAGAGACCAGTCGAACACCTGGCCTGACCCGGGAGTATCGGAGTCCACCATCACAATGTCGGCACCGTATCGGTCGGCCACCGAAAGAGCCGGGCTGCCGCCGGGGAAGGCCTTGATCACCGCGGGCACGCTCTCTCGAATCAGGCGTGTGTCCTGCATACTCTCCCGGCCGGACAGCTGGGCGGCCTTGAGGCCGCAGCGGTTGACAACCTCGATCACCCGGCTGGGGGCTTCGTCTCGGAACACCCCCACGGTGAGGACGTCTGGTGGGAGGCGGCGAACAATGTCCTCCACACGAGGCGGCGCAATCTGACGGGACGACGGGGCCATGATGAAGCCCAACGCATCGGCGCCCAAAGCGGTGGCCAACAGGGCATCGTCGGCAGTGGTGATCCCGCAGATCTTGATGAACACTGCTTCCAAAACTACCGGCTCAATTCCTCAATAGATGGGTTCTGAGCCCGATCAGCGGGGGACGGCTGATGCCTGGGCCAAGCAGCCGGCCACGCTCACCTCGGCGGGCATCTCCACGGAGCGCTTGATGTAACCCAGGGCCACGGTGGATTCGGTGGCCGCATCCCAGGCTGCGCCGGTGACGGTGCCGACATCAACGCCCTCAGCGCTGGTGATCTGGTCACCGCCGGACACCTCTGCCCGACCTTGCAAGGACAGCAACCTCAGGTACCGGGGGGCGTTGCTGCCCCGGGAGTCCATGCGGGCAACCAACTCCTGGCCGGTGAAGCACCCCTTGGTGAAGCTCACCGTGAAGGGCACAACCTCGGCCTCGGCGGGGATAGTGCGGTCGTCGATGTCGATCCCCATGCGCGGGAATCCGGCCCTGATGCGGTGGGCTTCCAGAGCTTCGGCGTCGATTCTGGGCATGTCGTCGGGAACTGCGGGGGCGGGGCCGAGCACATCGACCCCTCCGGTGGGTAACGGGCCGACGATCTCCCCGGAAACGGCTGCTTCGGCCGCTCCCGGCCCGCGTACGGCGATGCAGTGCCAGTCGAGCGGCTCCAAGGTCACATCGGTGCGCAGCATAAAGCGCTTCAGCCGGGCGACGACCTGCTCCAGCGGGCCGTCGGTGTCCAAGATGAACTGATCGCCGGCCTTCCGGGTGACCCGCACCAACGCGTCGATGCGCCCCTGGGGCTGAAGGATGAGCGACCAGGCCGACTGGCCTTCGGCCAGCGCCGCCACATCCTGGCTGAGCTGACCCTGCAAGAAGTCCTCGGCGTCGGGACCGGCCACTGCCAGAACACCCCGCCCGACGGGGCAGGCCCCGACCGTTGTCGACAGGTCGACAACGCTGCTCATGCTGCTCCGATCATGCCAAATTGATCATGATCGTCGGCTCCGGCTCATCCGCCGGGCGGCGGGCACGGCCAGCAACAGGGCTCGGGCCTTGTTGCGACACTCCAGGTCTTCTTGTTCAGGAATGCTGTCGGCCACTATGCCGGCCCCGGCCTGCACCGAGGCCCGTCCCCCCTGGATAACCATGGTGCGGATGGCAATGGCGGTGTCGATGTTCCCCGAAAAGTCCAGGTAGCCCACAACACCGGCGTAGGGGCCCCGCTTCACCGGCTCCAAGTTGTCGATTATCTCCATGGCCCGCACCTTCGGCGCTCCCGACACCGTCCCTGCGGGAAGGGTGGCTCGCAGCACGTCCACCGGGGTGCGCCCGGGCGCCAGATCGCCCGACACCTGCGAGGTCAGGTGCATGACGTGGCTATAGCGCTCCAGGGTCATCATCTCGTCCACCGTCTCGGTGCCGAAGGTCACCACCCGGCCCACGTCGTTTCGGGCCAAGTCCAGCAGCATGATGTGCTCGGCGATCTCTTTGGGGTGCTCGGACAGCTCGGCGGCCATGCGGCGCTCCTCGGCGTCGGTGCGGCCCCGGCGGCGGGTGCCGGCGATGGGGCGGGAGATGACCCGCCCGTCGAGAAGCTGCACCATCGGCTCAGGCGAGCACCCCACCAGCGAGACCTCGGGCAGACGCACGAAGTACATGTAGGGGCTGGGGTTGACCTGGCGCAGCGAGCGGTACACGTCGAACGGTTCGGCCTCCAGGTCGAAGTCATAGCGTTGGGCCAGCACCACCTGGAAGATGTCCCCGGCGAGGATGTGCTCTTTGGCGGCCTCCACCGCGTCGCAGAAGCTCCGCGACCCCATACTGGACACCACCTCGGGCAGCTCATCGCCCTCTTCGGGGGGCTCCAGCAGCGGCTCGGCCACCGGACGGGCTCCATCGGCGGCCAGCTGCTCGAGGGCGGCCAGCGCTCGGTCGTAGGCGTCATCGACATCGGCCGATGAGGCATCGGGGGGGATGATCACGTTCTCGATCAGCGCGACCCGCTGGCGCCAATGGTCGAATACGGCCAGTTCCCCGATCACCGACATAACGGCATCGGGCAGATCCTGGTCGTCGTCGGGCACGTTGGGCAGGTGCTCCACTTCCCTCACTACATCGTAGCCGAGATAGCCCATCAGACCGCCATGCAGCGGGGGCAATTCATCGATTTGCGGGGAGCGCCACTGCGACAAGATGTGCTCTACTGCGGCCAGAATCCCCTGGTCGAGCGGGGTTCCTTCGGGAAACTCACCGGTGGCAGCCACATGGCGACCGCGGGCCACCAGGGTGCCCAAAGGGCGGCGCCCGATGAAAGAGAATCGGCTCCAGCGCTCGCCGTGCTCCACCGACTCGAGCAGGAAGCCGGGCTCGCGGCCCACGGTGCGGACAAAGGCCGCCACCGGAGTGGTGAGGTCGGCCACCAACTCCCGCCACACCGGGACCACCGTCCACTCGGCGGCCAGTCGGTGGAACTCGCGGCGATCGGGGTAGATCACAGACATGCTGGTCGGATCACAGCGACGGCGGGGGAACCGGCTCTTCAAACGACCGGAAGAAGCAGGAGTACTCCCCGGTGTGGCACGCCCCCCGGCCTTCCTGCTCCACGATGAGCAGCAGGGTGTCACCATCGCAGTCGTAGAACGCCTCCCGGAGGTACTGGCGGTCGCCGGAGGTCTCCCCCTTGCACCAATACTCCTGCCGCGACCGGCTCCAGAACCAGGTGCGGCCGGTCTCCAGCGTGCGCTCCAGCGACTCCCGGTTCATCCACGCCATCATCAGCACGCGCCCCCCCTCGTGCTCTTGAACAATGGCGGGTACCAGCCCGTCGTTGAACGCCACCTCGTCCAGCGCTCCGGGGGCAGCTTCTATAGGCGTCGTTGCCGGCATGGCCCCATCGTAGGATCAGCGCCCGGCCCAAATAGAGCCATTTGGCGGCAACCCTCCCCATGCGGGGGCAGGGTCAGAGATACAGACCGGTGCTGCCCTCGTCGAGGCGGGGGGCGGCCACCGCGTGGATGTCCCGCTCGCGCAAGATCAGGTAGTCGGCGCCTCGCACCTCCACCTCGTAGCGGTCTTCAGGGTTGAACAGCACCTGGTCGCCGGATTCAACGGTGCGGACGTTGGGACCCACCGCAATGGCCTCAGCCCAGGCCAAGCGCTTGCCCACCTGGGCAGTGGCCGGGATGAGAATGCCTCCGGTGGACCGCCGCTCCCCCTCAGGGGCGTCAAGCTGCACCAAGATGCGGTCGTTGAGCATCTTGATGGGGAGTTTGTCCTCGGGCGCGACCTGATTCGCGCTTTTTGCTGCCTTGGCCATGGGGTGACAACGCTACCGTGCAGTTTGATGACAGACGACTTCGGACCGACCCGGACAACGCTGACGACTGACGACGGATTCGAGCTCGAAGCCGAGCAGGCGGTGCCCTCCCAACCTCGGGCTCGGGTAGTGATCGCCCACCCCCACCCCCAGCACGGGGGCAACATGCACTCTCTGGTGGTCTCGACGCTGTTCAACCACCTGATGGGATCAGACTGCGCGGTGTTGCGGTTCAACTTCCGTGGCGTGGGACGCTCAGGGGGCGAGCACGACTTCGGCGAGGGCGAGCAGCTCGACGTGCGGGCCGCGGTGGATGCCATGGCATCGTCCGGCGAGAGCCAGAGTCCGCTGGTGTTGGCCGGTTGGTCGTTCGGCGCCGATCTGGCTCTGACCTGCGATGCCCCTGAGCTGGCCGGATGGTTCCTGGTCGCCCCGCCATTGCGGGTGCTGGGCGCCGACCGGTTCAAGGCCGCATCCGATTCGCGCCCCAAATGGCTGGCCGTGCCCGAACGCGACCAGTTCAATCCTCCCGATCAGGCCCAGTCTACGATTGCCGACTGGACCAACTCCGAGATCCACCCCATCGGCGGCGCCGATCACTTCCTAGTCGGCCGCACCGACAAGCTCAACGCCCTCGTCGACACCTTCCTGGCCGACCTGCCCAATTGATCGGGCTCAGGCGTCGGCGGGGCGGATGGGGATGCCGGCGGCGGCCATGTGGGACTTGGCCTCGGCCACGGTGTGCTCGCCGAAGTGGAAGATGGAGGCGGCCAGCACGGCGTCGGCCCGACCCTCGACCACTCCCTCCACAAGGTGGTCGAGTGTGCCCACTCCCCCGCTGGCGATCACCGGGACATTTGTCACCTCGACCACCGCACGGGTCAGCTCCAGGTCGAATCCGTCGCGGGTGCCGTCGCGGTCCATGGAGGTGAGGAGGATCTCACCCGCGCCCAGCTCAGTCACCCTGATGGCGTAGGCGATGGCATCGATCCCAGCGGGGGTGCGGCCACCATGGGTGAATATCTCGAATGGGAAAGAGCCGCCATTGGTGCGACGGGCATCAATGGAGGCCACCGCGCACTGGCTGCCAAACTCGTCGGCGATCTCAGCCACCAACTCGGGGCGGTTCACCGCGGCGGTGTTCACCGAGACCTTGTCGGCCCCAGCCCGCAAGAGACGGCGGGCGTCGTCCACGGTTCGGATGCCCCCGCCGATGGTGAATGGGATGAACACCTCCTCAGCGGTGCGGTGTACCAGTTCCAAGGTGGTCTCCCGCCGGTCGGACGACGCGGTGATGTCCAAGAACACCACCTCATCGGCGCCTTGCTGGTCATAGCGGGCGGCCAACTCCACTGGGTCGCCGGCATCGGTCAGGTCCACGAAGTTGACCCCTTTGACCACCCGGCCGGCATCGACGTCCAGGCAGGGGATGACTCGGGCATTGCTGGGCACGGTGGCGTTCATCGGCCCAGCGTCTCCAAGGCCTGTTCCACGGTGAAGCGATCCTCGTAGAGCGCCCGACCCACGATCACCCCGGCCAGGCGCCTCTGGTCGTGCCCGATACCGGCCAGTGAGGTCAGGTCGTCCAGCTCCGCTACCCCGCCCGAGGCGATCACCGCCAGCCCGGTGGCGGACAGGACGGCAGCCAGACCGGCAGTGTCGGGCCCGCTCATGGTTCCGTCCCGGCTGATCTCGGTAACCACCACCGCTTCAGCACCTGAAGACTCGAATTGGGCGGCCAGCCCCAGCAAGTCTCCGCCACCACCTTTCTCCCAGCCGTGAGTGGCTACCTCCCGGCCCCTAGCGTCCAACCCCACCGCCACCGGCTGGCGGGCCGCCACTTTCTCCACCAGTGCGGGGTTCTCCACGGCGGCGGTGCCGATCACCACTCGGGCCACTCCGGCGTCGGCCAAGGCGGCGGCCGCGTCCAGGCTGCGGACCCCGCCGCCGGTCTGCACCGGAACATCCACCGCGGCTGCGATGGCGGCTATCACTGCCAAGTTGGCCGCCTCGCCGGTGCGGGCCGCGTCCAAGTCCACCACGTGCAGCCACGTTGCCCCGGCGTCGGCAAACTGCTGGGCTTGACCTACCGGGTCGTCGCTGTAGGCGGTCTCGGCGTCGTATGACCCCTGGTACAGACGCACACAACGCCCATCCCGCAGATCTATGGCCGGATAGAGCTGCATCTCACGCCCCCACCGCTGCGGTTCGGGCCTGGTTCACGAAATTCTCCAACAAACGCAGGCCGGGACGGGCCGATTTCTCGGGGTGGAACTGCGTGGCCCACACGTTGCCGGCGGCCACCACCCCGGCCACCGGTCCGCCGTAATCGCAGACCGCGACCACGTTGTCGGCCATCGGCGCAGCGTAGGAGTGGACGAAGTACACCCAGGCGCCGTCCAGGCCCTCCAACATGGGACCGGGGGTTCTCACCTCCAAGCGATTCCACTGCATCTGGGGTCGTTTCACGTTGCCGGGCAGCAGCGCCACGGTACCGGGGAGAATTCCCAGGCCGGAGGTGCCCGGCGCTTCCTCGGAGCGCTCATAGAGAAGCTGTAAGCCGATGCAGATACCCAAGAACGGCCGGCCGTCAGCGGCGGCGGCGCGGGCTTGCTTGTCGAGCCCAGTGTCGCAGAGCGCGGCCATGCAGGGCCCGAACGCTCCCACGCCGGGCAGCACCACCCCGGCCGCGCCCGCTATCAAACCAGCATCGGCGGTCAACCGGGCGTCGGCCCCCATGCGCTCCAGGCTCTTCTGGGCCGAGCGGAGGTTGCCGATGCCGTAATCCAACACCGCAATAAGGGGCCTGGTCACAGATTTCCCCAACTCAAAGTGAGACGCGGGTCACAGAACCCCTTTGGTGGAGGGGATGCCAGTGCCCTCTACCCGCACGGCGTCGCGCAGCGCCCGGGCCACCGCCTTGAAGCTGGCCTCGATGATGTGGTGGGTGTTCCGGCCTCGCACCAGTGTGATGTGCAGGGTCAATGCGGCCGAGGTGGCGAACGCCCGCCAGAACTCCTCGCAGAGCTGGGGGTCGAACGGCGGGTCGCCCAGGATCTTCTGACCAGGAGGGCTCACGTCGTAGTGCAGGAACGGCCGGCCCGACAGGTCGACCACCGCCTCCACCATGGCCTCGTCCAACGGGACCGAGATCGACGCGAACCGGCGCACTCCGGCCTTGTCGCCCAACGCCTCTGCGAAGCACGAGCCCAGCAGGATGCCCACGTCTTCCACAGTGTGGTGGGCGTCGATCTCCAGATCGCCGGTGGCCTCCACCTTCAATTCGAAGCCGCCGTGGCGGCCGAGCTGGCTCAGCATGTGGTCGAAGAACGGCAGGCCGGTGGCCGCGTTGCCGTTGCCGTCGCCATCGATGTCGATGGAAATGTCGATGGTGGTCTCGGCGGTGCTCCGAGATGCGGTGGCGGTACGAGATGTGTTTGTCATGTCAGCACCTCGCTCAAGGCAGACAAAAACGCGTCGTTCTCAGCCGGGGATCCCACGGTGACCCGAAGACAACCGGCGAGCCGAGGCCAAGAAGAACAGTTTCGCACGAGCACCGACCGATCCACGAGACCCTGCCAGACGGAGTCGCCGTCGCCGGAATCAGGGCGAAGCAACATGAAGTTGGCTCCCGAGGGCCAGTGGCAAACCGGGAGTTGGTCGAGCGCCGCGGCAATCCGCTCTCGCTCGGCCACCAGCACGGCCACCCGGTCGTTCATCTCGTCCTCGTAGTCCAGCGCCAAGCGACCGGCAACCTGCTTAAACGAGTCCAAGTGATAGGGCAGCGTCACCTTGTCCAGCTCGGCCACTACCCACGAAGGGGCGACGAGATACCCGAGTCGGGCCGCAGCCATCGACCACGTCTTGGAGTAGGTGCGAGCCACGGCCAGCGGACTGCTCTCGTCGATCAGATCCACCGCAGTGTGGGGGTCGAACTGGCCGTAGGCCTCGTCCATCAGCAATATGCCGGGCAGAGCTGACACGTCGGCCAGCAGCCTCTCAACCAATTCCGGGGGCTCCACCATGCCGGTGGGGTTGTTGGGCGAGCACAGGAAGGTGACGGCCGGTCGGTGCTCGGCCACCATGGCCGAGGCATAGTCGGCGTCTAGCGAGAAATCGTCGTTCCGCTCGCCGGTGACCACTTCGGTGGCGGCCAGTCGGGAGATGTGGGAGTGGAGGGCGTAGGTGGGCTCAAAAGCCAGCGCGGAGCGGCCCGGCCCGCCAAAGGCCAGCATCAGACACTGAAGCACCTCGTTGGAGCCGTTGGCCGCAAACACCTGCTCGGGGGCCACTCGTTCGTGTTTGGCCAGCGCGGCCCGCAGCTCGTGCGCCCCCCGGTCGGGATAGCGGTGCCAGTCGATGTCGGCCAAGGCGACCCGCAGGGCCTCCGCCCAGCCTTCAGGCGGCGGAACCGGTGACTCGTTGGTGTTGAGCCGCACAGCCACGTCGAGTTGCGGGGAGTGGTAGCCGGACATCATGGCCACGTTCTGTCTCACCGGCAGGCGGTCGGGGCTACTCATTCTCTGTACCTCTCTGGACGTTCTCGTCAATGCCGCGCCGGCGTACCGACTGGGCGTGGGCTTCCAAGCCTTCGGCGTCGGCGATGGCGGCTACATGAGGACCTGCCGCGGCCAGGCCCTCGGGCGCCACCGAGATCTCGTGCATGGGCTTGACGAAGTCCCGCACGCCTAGCGCGCCAGCGAAGCGGGCAGTTCCGTTAGTGGGAAGCACATGCGAAGGGCCAGCCACATAGTCACCGATGGACGCTGGCGCTAGCGGGCCGCGGAAGATGGCCCCGGCGTTGCGCACTCGGTCGATTACTGCCTCCGGCACCTCCGTCATCACTTGCAGGTGCTCGGGGGCAATGAAGTTGACCACCTCGGCCGCAGCCTCGGGGCTGTCAACCAAAACGATGTGGCCGCTGCGGCTGAAGGTGGCCGCGATGTCATCGCGTCGAGCAGCCGCCGAAAGCAGATCGACCACTGCATTTTCCACCGCGTCGGCGGCATCGGGATCCCAAGTGATGAGCCAGGCCAGGCCGTCGGGGCCGTGCTCGGCCTGCACAATGAGGTCGATAGCGGCATAATCGGCCGGGATGGTGGCATCGGCCACCACAACCACTTCCGACGGTCCGGCGAATGCCGCCGGTACTCCGACGGCCCCGGCCACCAGCTGTTTGGCAATGGCCACGTACACGTTGCCTGGCCCCACGATCACGTCCACCGCCCCAATCGACTCGGTGCCGTAGGCCATGGCGGCAATAGCCTGCGCACCGCCCACCGCGTACACCTCGTCGACCCTGGCAATGGCGGCCGCGGCCAGCGTCACATCGGCCACTCGGCCGTCAGGGCCGGGGGGAACGCACAGCACCACCTGGTCCACTCCGGCGGCCCGAGCCGGCAGCGCGGTCATCAGCACCGTGGAGGGATAGGCGGCCCGGCCCCCGGGCACATAACAGCCAGCCCGACTCACCGGCTGGTCCCAGCTGCGGATAGTGATGCCCTGGCGGTTGTGGGACTGCTCACTAGTAGCTTGCCCTCGGTGGAACTCGGCAACGGAGTGAGCCGCTGCTTCCAGAGCAGCCCGCAGCGCGGTTTCAATGCGGTCTCGGGCCGCGGCGACCTCGGTTGGAGGAACCCGCCAACTTGAGGGCACCTCACCGTCGAATTGCTTGGTGTAGCGGGCTAGCGCGGCGTCACCTTCGGATCGCACCGCCTCAGTGATTTCGCGGACCGCGGCCACAGAGCCCTCAGAAACAGGCTCAGGCCGGGGCAAGCGAGCAGCAATGTCGCTTACGCCCCGCAAGTCCACACGGTCAAGCACGACCCCCAAAACTACAAGCCCAAGCGACCTACCAACGAAGGGTTTGCCCAGAGAACCCGTCCCGCTGGATTTGCGATAGAACCTTGGCCGTGGATGACCGATCGATAGCGGCGGATGGGGCGGAGCTCAGTTCGCTGAGCAGTGTGGTTCGAGATCTCATCGAGCGAGTGTCGGACGTGGCCCGTCGATATGAGGGCACGGCCCGAGAGGACGTGTCGTTCGAGCTATATGAGGTGGAGCGAGGCCTGCGGGGAGCCACCCGCCGCCTCGACCGTCTCACCCGCAGTCTGTAAATCTGCAAACCTACGCATATCCATCGATCTCACCGGGAGAAGAAATGTTCAATCTGCGCTTCGATCTGCGGACCCCTCCATTCACCGAGGTGACCCATGGCGATCAGTACCGCGCCATGCTGGAAATGGTGAAGTGGGCTGACAGCCGGGGTTTTGCCGGGGCCATCACCAGCGAGCACCACGGAGCTGAGGACGGGTTCATGTCGGCGCCGCTGGCCATCTCGGCGGCCATCTTGGGGTCGACCGACAACATGATGTGCACGCTGTCGGCCCTGTTGGTGCCCTATCACGATCCCCTCCGGCTGGCCGAGGACATCGCCGCCATCGACTTGATGGCGCCGGGCCGGTTCATCATCATCGCCGGGCTGGGTTACCGGGAGTTCGAGTTCGAGATGTTCGGCAAGGACCGCACCCGCCGGGGCCGCGACACCGAAGAGGCCATCAAGGTCATGCAGCAGGCCTGGACCGGGGAGCCATTCGAATACGAGGGCCGCACCGCATGGATAACCCCCAAGCCGGTGACCCAGCCCCACCCCATCCTCATGGTGGGCGGTTCGGTGCCCGCGTCGGCCAAGCGGGCCGCCCGGCTGAGGCTTCCCTACATGCCGCCCATCGGCGACCAGGAGCTGGTGGACCTGTACTACGCCGAAGCCGCCGAGATCGGATTCGAGGGGGCGTTCGCCATGGCTCCGGACGGTCCGGGGCTGGTGCTGGTGACCGAGGATCCCGATGCGCTATGGGCCAAGATCGGCCCCAACATGTTGTACGACGCCGCGGCCTACGCCAGCTGGCAATATCCCGATCAGCGCTCCGGCTGGCATGTGGACGCCGACGATGTGGCCGACCTCAAGGCCTCCGGCCAATTCGAGGTGCTCACGCCCGACCAATGCGTTGAGCTGGTTCGCACCAAGGGGGCGGCCACGCTGCATCCATTGTGCGGCGGCATCGACCCCGCCATCGGCTGGGAGACGTTGGAGCTGGTGGTCGACAAGGTCATGCCCGCCCTCGCCGAGGGGGCATAACCCCAAAGGCTGGTCGGCGCTAACTGGCCAGATCGTCGATTACCGCCCGGCCAACGTACTTGCCGGACTGGAGCTCCTCGAAGATGTCGTCGAGCTCCGACAGAGCACCGGTGCGCCCGACGTGCGTGGTGACCTGCCCGGCGGCCGCCATGTCGACCAGCTCGCGCATGTCCTGCACGGTGCCGACTGCGGAGTAGATGAGGGTGGCATCCCTCATAAAAAACTCGAACGGGTTCAACTCGATGTTGCCCTCGCTGGTCGGGGGGAGCCCTACAGCCACGAACAACCCCTTGGGCCGCAGCAGCCTGAAACCGAGGGTGAAGCCGGCCATGGCCGCGGAGAAAACGATGCTGGCATCCACCCCGCCGATCTCTGCTTGCACGGCCTCTATGGCGTCGTCGGCGCTCACCACCATGTCGGCCCCGAGCGACTCGACAAACCCGAGCCGATCGGCGCCGATATCGACGCCCACAACTTTGTAGCCCAGCGCTTTGGCGATCTGGACGGCGTAGTGGCCCAGACCGCCCGCAGCGCCGATGATCGCCACCCAGCGGCCGGGGGCCACCTGATGGCGGAACAGCTTCTTCACCGCCCCGTAGGCAGTAAGCCCCCCGCAGGCCAGCGCGGCCTCCTCGTCGCCCACCGATTCGGGCAATACCACCAGCGACTTGGCCCACACGCAGAACTGCTCGGCAAAAGTGCCCATGATCCCCTGGGTTTGCGGGCAGTGCCGGGGCTCTCCCCGCAGGCAGAACTCGCACGCCCCGCACCAGAAACCGCCACCGGTGCCCCCTAATCCGAGGATCACCCGGTCGCCAACCTGGCTGTAGCGCTCGGCCCCCGGCCCTAGGGCCTCGACTACGCCGATAGCCTCATGGCCCAGCACCTCGATGCCAGACACCCCCGCCCAATCGCCTCGAGCCAGATGGAGGTCGGAGTGACACACTCCCGTGGAGCTAATGCGGATAAGCGCCTCCTCAAAGCCCGGCTCAGGCACCGGGACGTCCAAGATTCCCAACTCGCCGTTAACCAATCGTGCTGCCTTCATTGTCGATCTTCTCCCGTCTTCTTCGGTTGGGTGTGCGACACGACACCCTAGTGGCCCGGCGCTCTGCCATCACCGGCCAACTGGCCGGTGGCTTAGCATGGCTGCTCGGACGTGAAGGACTGGCAATTGGTGATTGCAGGCAAACGGATTCTGGCCGTGATTGCGGTGGCGATGACCGCGGCGGCGGGGCTGGGGTTCGCCGCATCGGGCTCGGCAGTGGCCCAGACGGTGGCCGACCGGTGCTTCGAGCACCACAAATTCGGCCAAGAGCCCGTCCCCGTGGCCAAGACCACCGACGGCGCGCAAGTTCTCGCTGAGGTCCAGTGGGGATGGAACGACTCCATCGGCTGCTACCTCGTACTCGACACCCAAGCGATCAACACCCTGCGAGCCAACGCGGCTTCCCTCACGCCCCCCGCTCCCTTCGGTGATGAGGCATCCGACCAGTGCTTCGAACGTCACGAGTTCGGCCGCGAGTCCGTCCCCGTGGCCAAGACCGCCGACGGAACAACCGTGCTGGCTCAGGTGCAATGGGGATGGCAAGACTCCATCGGCTGTTTTCTGGTCCTCGACAACCAAGCGGTCGATGCCCTCCGCGCCGCGGCGGCCATACCGGTGCCGACCTTTGCCGCCATCGCAGTGGGCCGAACTAGTGCGTGCGGTTTGCTATTCAACCAAACCATCCAATGCTGGGGCTCAAACAGCAACGGGCAAACCAACACCCCCGAAGGCCAATTCACCGCAGTAACCGCCGGCAGCTTCCACTCCTGCGCGCTGCACACCGACCAAACCATCCAATGCTGGGGCTTCAACAGCAACGGAGAAGCCAATCCCCCAGTCGGCAGCTTCACCGCTATCGACGCCGACAGCTCGCGCTCGTGCGGGTTGCGCACCGACCAGTCCATCAAGTGCTGGGGGTGGAACAGCTCCAGACGGGGTGGCACACCGGAAGGACCGTTCATCGACCTCGCCGTCGGCAGCGATCACACGTGCGGATTGCACACCGATGGAGCTATCGAATGCTGGGGATCGGATGGCAATGGCCAAGCAAATCCCCCTGAGGGCCGATTCACCGATATTTCCGCGGGGAGCCTGAACTCTTGTGGGCTTCGAACCGATAGGACTCTCCAGTGCTGGGGCGAAAGCGGCTCCGACCAGATCCAGGTGACGCAAGAGCGATTCCAGGCCGTCGACGCTGGACGGTGGCACACCTGTGGAGTGCTGAACAGCCACCGCATCCAATGCTGGGGATTGAACGGCAGCGAACCGGCAAGCACCGCTCCTTGGTACTTCAACGTAGTTGTCACCGGGGGAGGACACTCATGCGGTCTGACTCCAAACCGACTCATCGAGTGCTGGGGCCAAAGCGCCAGTCAAGCAACCGATGCTCCCGACGGACGGTTCTCTGATGTCGCCGCCGGCTATGTACACAGTTGTGGGTTGCGAACCAACCGAAGCATCGTGTGCTGGGGAAACAACGAATTTGGGCAAACCGACGCCGCAGAAGGCCGATTCGAGGCCATTGCGGCCGGGAGTTTCCATTCCTGCGGACTGCGAGAACACAACTCCATCGCTTGCTGGGGAGACAACCGTTTCGGGCAAGGAGACGCCCCTACCGGTGAATTCACAGCCGTAACTGCGGGCGACGGGCATTCTTGCGGGCTGACAACGGACAGCTCTGTGGTGTGTTGGGGACGCAACGATCACGGCCAATCTGAGGTCCCCTCCGCCCGGTTCACCGTGGTAAGCGCAGGAATTTCGCACACCTGCGGATTGAGCACCGAAGGAGTCATCGTCTGTTGGGGGGACAACAGCAACGGTCAAACCGATGCTCCCGGAGGCCGGTTTATCGCCGTCAGCGCGGGAATGTGGCACTCATGCGGAGTGCGTATCGATCAAGCTCTCATCTGCTGGGGCAGCATGTCGGGTCTCTTCGAGTCGTAAGCAATCGGTAGGCAGGCCCGCGACACCCAATCAACCAAATCAGTCTCCGGCTGAGGGGCAGAACGAGGCCAAGACGCACTCGTCACAGCGGGGGCGGCGGGCGATGCACACCCGGCGGCCATGGAGAATGAGCCGCAGGGAGAACTCGCCCCGCTCGGCCGCCGGAACCATGGGGTTCAGCTCCGTCTCTATCTTCACCGGGTCTTTGTGCTCGGTAATGCCCAGCAATCCGGTGATGCGGGCCACGTGGGTGTCCACCGGCAGACCCGGCAGGTCTAGGGCCACGCTGCGCACCACGTTGGCCGTTTTGCGGCCCACCCCGGGCAGGCTCACCAATTCAGACATCTTGCCGGGCACCTCGCTGTCGAAGCGCTCGACCAGACCCTGGGCCATGCCCACGATGTTTCGGGCCTTGTTGGCGAAAAAGCCGGTCGACCGGACCAGTTCCTCAACGTGCGCCAAGGGGGCGCCGGCCAGGTCTTCCGGGGTGGGATAGGCCGCGAACAGATCGGGGGTGACCATGTTCACCCGCTTGTCGGTGCACTGGGCCGACAAGATGGTGGCCACCAGAAGCTGGAACGGGTTTTCATGGTCCAGCTCGCACACGGCCTCGGGGTATTCCTCGGCCAACAGCTCATGAGTGCGTCTGGCCCGGCCCTTGGGGGTGCGCGGCTTGCCCATCGCCGGGATGGTAGCGGTCTGCCTCCGGTGTCTGGAGTTGGGGCCGCTACCGTGGTTTCTGTGACGCTGACGGTTGTCCAACCAGACCAGGGAGAGTTTGCCTGGTCGATCACGGTGGACCCCGTCCAGCCCCGAGACGACAACGCGGCCCGCCAGATCAGGGCAGTCCTCAGCCGGGCTGAAGCCGGCGCTTCGATACAGCTGTGGATTGAGCGGGCCAGCACCGACGACGACCAGTACGCCGCAGAGCTCGGCTTTCAGCCGTACCGCGACCTGTGGCGGATGCAGCGGTCGCTGCCCACCGACCGCTCCCCCATCGCCACCCGAGCCTTTGTCCCCGTTGCCGACGACGACGAATTTCTCCGGGTCAACAATCGGGCGTTCCACTGGCACCCGGAACAGGGGGGGCTGACCCGTCAGGACTTGGCCGACCGCATGGCCGAACCGTGGTACGACGCCGAGGGGTTCCGGCTCCACGAGCAAGGCGGGCGGCTGGCCGGCTTCTGCTGGACCAAGGTCCACCCCGACGAAACCCCGCCGGGCGGAGAGATCTACGCCATCGCGGTCGACCCCGACTTCCACGGCCAAGGCCTGGGCAAGCCGATGACCCTGGCCGGGCTCGACCACCTGGCCGACCTGGGGCTCACCGTGGGGTTCCTCTATGTGGAAGCGGACAACCTGCCGGCGGTGGCCACCTATCGCGGCCTGGGCTTCGACCACCACTCCACCAACCGGGCCTACCGACTGATCGTCGAATGAGCTCCAACTCCCCGCTGCCCCAAGGACAGGACAAAGTGGCGGCGGTGCGGACGATGTTTGACGCCATCGCCCCCCGCTACGACATGATCAACCGACTGCTGACCTTCGGCATGGACTGTAGATGGCGGCGTCGGTCGGTGCGGGAGCTGGGATTGCCCGCCGGGGCCCGGGTATTCGACCTGGCTTGCGGCACCGGCGACCTGTGCCGAGACCTGGAGGCCGCCGGGTTCAGCCCGGTGGGATTCGACCTGTCGGTCGGGATGCTCCAAACGGCCCAGAAGTATCGGGCCTCGGGCAAGCTGCACGCCCCAATGGTGCTGGGCGACGCCCTGTGCCTGCCCGTTCCCGCCGAGAGCGCAGACGGCATTACGTGTGGCTTCGCCTTGCGGAATGTGGTGAACCTGGACGGGTTGTTCGCTGAGCTGTCCCGGGTGGTGCGCCCGGGAGGGCGGGTATCGCTGCTCGAAGTGGCCGAGCCGTCCAACTTGGTATTGAGGCTCGGCCACGGCCTGTATTTCGGCAAGATCATCCCCCTAGTTGGCGGGCTGCTGTCAGACCGGGCCGCCTATGAGTACCTCCCCAAGTCGGTGGCCTATATGCCCCCCACCGACGAGATGCTCGACCTTTTGGCCGGTCACGGGTTCGACGCGGTAAACCATGTGCTGCTCTCCGGCGGCATCGCCCAGCTGATCACCGCCACCCGAAAGCGCTAGTCCGCACCGGCACACCCAAGCCCCTTCAATGTCCCTTCTGGCCCACCACATCCCCTCAGATGATCCTGACCGTTTGGCGCTGACCGATCAGCAGATCACCATGGGCTGGGCCGAGCTCGACCAGGTGATGAACCGGGGGGTCAACTTGCTGCGCTCCCTCGACCTGGGCCCGGAGCGCCGGCTGGCGGTTTTCGCCGAGAACTCGGCCGAGACGGTTATCGCCTATGTGGCCGCCGCACTGGCCGGAGCGTCGGCTGTGCCGGTGAACTTCCACCTCACCCCCGACGAGCTGGCCTACATCCTGGAGGACTCGGCCACGGCCCTGCTGCTGGTGGGACCCGAGACCGCGGAGCGGGGCCTGCTGGCCGCCCAAGCAGTGGCGAGCACCTCCGGCGGTTCGCCAATCACCGTTATCGGGTGGCGCTGCTCCGACCACCCCGCGATGGTCTCCTGGGAAGACCGCCTAGCCCGAACCTCCACCGAACCCCCTCCAACCGACATCCCACCGCTTCCCCACCTGTTCTACACCTCGGGAACCACCGGGCGGCCCAAAGGGGTGGAGGCACCCCCTGGCTTGTATAAGGGTGGGGCCACGGTGGCCGAATATGCCGCTTCCTGCGCCACTCCGAACGCCGCCATCGGCACTCATCTGGTGGTGGGCCCGATGTACCACGCCGGCCCGTTCGCGGCCACCCGCAACCTCTTGGGCGGCGCTTGCGTGGTAGTTATGGGCCGCTTCGACGCCGAGGCCACCCTGGCGGCCATCGACCGCTACCGAGTGCGGGGCGTGTTCATGGTGCCCACCCACTTCAGCCGGCTTCTGGCCCTGTCCGCTGAGGTGCGGAAGAGCTACCGCACCGACAGCCTGGTGTCGGTGACCCACAGCGGGGCGCCGTGCCCGGTATCGGTGAAGCGGGCCATCATCGACTGGCTCGGACCCATTGTCTACGAGGGGTACGGGTCGACCGAGGTGGGCGGCTCATGCCACATCAACTCCGAGGACTGGCTGGCCCACCCCGGCTCGGTAGGGCGGCCGGTCCCCCCGTTCGAGGTGTTGATTGCCGACGAACAAGGCAACGAGCTTCCGCCGGGTCAAGAGGGGCGGGTGTACTTCGTCGACGGCAGCGGGCGGGGCATCCGCTATCGAAACGCCCCTGACAAGACGGCGGCCGCCCACTTGCGGCCAGGGGTGTTCACGCTGGGCGAGATCGGCTACGTAGACGATGAGGGATTCTTGTATCTGACCGACCGGTTTTCCGACATGGTGGTGTCGGGCGGGGTGAACATCTACCCGGCCGAGGCCGAGCAGGTGCTGGTGGAGCACCCCGGAGTAGCTGATGTCGCCTGCATCGGCGTCCCCGACACCGAGATGGGCGAGCAACTCATGGCCTTGGTAGTGGCCACCGATCCCGACCAGCCGCCGTTAGAGGCCGAGGTAATCGCCTTTTGCCGCGACCGCATCGCCCACTACAAGTGTCCCCGGTCGGTGGAGTTCATCAGCGAAGAGAATCTGGGCCGCACCGCCATGGGCAAGATCAACAAGCAAGCCCTACGCGCCCCCTATTGGAAGGGCTAAAGGGCAAGCCCAACAGTCAAGAGCGCCCCCAGAACAAGGTGCAGGCGGGCAGTGTGATTCAACAGGGGGGATTTCGCCGCCGAGGACAGGGCGATGCTCAGGGCGGGGACGGCCAGCGAGAGGGAGACCAAGGTGAGCGGCGCCCAGGGACGAGCCACGGCGAGGGAAGCCCCCACTCCGATGGAAGCCAGAACCAATCCGGCGTACAACCAGGCAGCCCGCCGGTCACCCAAGCGGACGGCCAGTGTCACCTTTCCCGATTCCCGGTCTTGGGGGATGTCCCGCAGATTGTTGGCCACTAGGAGGGCGGAGGCCATAAGCCCGACCGGCACCGAGGCAGCAACAGCCAGCGCGGTGAGCTCCTCGGTCTGCACGAAAGTGGTACCGACGGTGGCGACCAGGCCGAAGAACACGAAAACAAATACCTCGCCGAAGCCGGAGTAACCGTAAGGCCGCCGACCTCCGGTGTAGTACCAAGCGGCGACCATGCAGGCCAGCCCCACCGCCACCAGCCAAAGTGCCACCGCCACCGCTAGGGCCAACCCGGCCGCCGCAGCTACTGCGAAGGCCCCGAACGCGGCCCGCCGCACCAAGGCGGGGGCCACCGCGCCGCCGCCCACCAGCCGGGCCGGGCCCACCCGGTTGGCATCGGCGCCGCGAATCCCGTCGGAGTAGTCGTTGGCATAGTTCACCCCCACCTGAAGGGCCATCGCCACCACCAGCGCCACTGAGGCCCGCCACCACACCACGTCGGGGACAGCCGCCGCGGTGCCCACTGCCACCGGCACCACCGCAGCCGGAAGCGTTCGGGGCCGAGCCCCCTGAATCCACAGCCGAATCACCCCGCCAAGTCTGGTCCATGGCTCCCGTTCGTTAGTGTCGGAGCCATGAACCGCCTGGGCGCCGAGACAAGCCCCTATCTGCGCCAGCACGCCGACAACCCGGTGGACTGGTACCCATGGGGCGAGGAGGCCTTCGCCGCGGCCCGGGCCGACGACAAGCCGATCTTGCTGTCGGTGGGCTATTCGGCCTGCCACTGGTGCCACGTCATGGCCCACGAGTCGTTCGAGGACCCCAAAACGGCCGCGGTCATGAACGACCTGTTCGTGAACATCAAGGTGGACCGCGAGGAGCGCCCCGACGTGGACACCATCTACATGGAGGCCGTCCAATCCCTCACCGGCCGGGGCGGGTGGCCCATGACCGTGTTCATGACCCCCGACGGCCGTCCCTTCCACGGCGGCACCTACTACCCCCCGGTCAGCCGGGGCCAGATGCCGTCGTTCACCGAGATCATGAACCGGATACAAGATGTGTGGGTCAATCGACGAGAGGATGTGGACAATCAGGCCGACCAGCTCACCCAGTCGCTGAACCGCACTGCGCTGATCCAGCCCGATCCCCAGCGGGCTCCCACCGGAACCGGCTCGGAGGCCCTCAGCCAGGCCACCGCCGCCTTGCGCCAGCAGTACGACGCGGCCTGGGGCGGCTTCGGCGGGGCGCCCAAGTTCCCCCAGACCATGAGCCACGAGGTGCTGCTGCGCTCCTACCTCCACAGCGGCGACGATGACGTGCTCAATATCGTGATCAACTCGCTCGACGCCATGGCGTCGGGGGGGATCTACGACCACCTGGGCGGAGGCTTCAGCCGCTACTCGGTGGACGCCCAGTGGATCGTTCCCCACTTCGAGAAGATGCTGTACGACAACGCCCTGTTCGCCCGGCTGTACCTGCACGCCTGGCTGGTGACCGGTCGGCCTCGGTTCCGACAGGTGTTGGACGAGACCATCGGTTTCGTGCTGCGAGACCTGCGCCATGACAGCGGCGGCCTCTACTCCGCGCTCGACGCCGACTCCGAGGGCGAGGAGGGCCGGTTCTACGTGTGGACCCCCGACCAGATCACCTCGGTGCTGGGCGACGACGCCGCCGAGTTCATGGCGTGGTACGGAGTCACCGATTCCGGCAACTTCGAGGGCCACAACATCTTGTGGCGACCGGTGCGGGGCGACCTGCTCCGCCCGGCCGGCGTGGAGCTGAGCCGCGAGCGGTTGCTGTCCGCCCGCAATCTGCGCATCCCACCGGGGCTCGACGACAAGGTGCTGCTGGAGTGGAACGGACTCATGCTGGCCACCCTCGCTGAGGCCGCGGCGGCCACCGGCAACCAGCAGTGGATGGAGGCAGCCATCAAGAACGGTGGGTTCCTGCTAGACCTGCTACGCCAACCCGACGGTCGCTGGCTGCGCTCCTGGCAGGCGGGAGACGGCGACCGCCCAGCCCAGGCCCGCCATCTGGCCTATGCCGCCGACTACGCGGCAGTAGCCGATGCCTTCACCCGTTTGGGCGAGGCCTCGGGCCAGGCTCGCTGGATCGACGAGGCCGTCCAAGCGGCCGACGGGCTGCTGGAGTTGTTCTGGGACCACAAGCGAGGAGGGGTGTTCACCACCGGATCGGACGCCGAGGAGCTGATTTGCCGGCCCAAAGAGATCACCGACAACGCCATCCCCTCGGCCAACAGCGCCGCCGCGGTGGCCCTGCTGCGGCTGGGCACCCTCACCGGCAAAACCCACTACCTGGACCGGGCCCAGGACATCTTGGCCCTGCTTGGAGAGGTGGCCGCCAACCACCCCAGCGGCTTCGGCCACCTGCTGGAGGCGGTGGACATGAATGCCACCGGACTCACCGAAGTGGTGATCGGTGGCGACCGACCCGACCTTGTGGACACAGTGCGAGAGCAATACCGCCCCAACACCGTGCTGGCCTGGGGAGAGCCCTACGACTCCCCCCTGTGGGAAGACCGCACCGATGGTCTGGCCTACGTGTGCCGCAACTACACTTGCGAGGCCCCGGCCGACAGCAAAGAAGACCTGTTGACCCGGCTGTAGAAATTGACCGTTTCACACTTGGGGTTCACCAGACAGTAACTTGCCTGAGATATGCTGAGGGGCCGCGAATTGAGTGGCGCGCGGACCGCAACGATGGAGGGCAAAATGTCCAACGGCACCAGCAAACCCAGGCGGGCAATGCAGTTGGTGGGAGCATTCATAGCGGTCGTTGGACTCGTAGCCAGCATCACCGCGTACGCGTCGGCCCAAAATGCGCAATCGCGTTATTTCTCCGGGGTCATCACCGGCCCCGGCTACTGCGTCAACGACAGCCTGGGAGGCCCCCGGACCTTCCCGTTCGACCAAGACCGTGACGGTGTAGCCGATGTCTGCTCGCTCCCCCGCACCCGACGGGCCACCGTCGCCCGTCAAAACGCCATGGAACTCCTGGCTTTGGATTTCGTGCCCCGTTTTGGGCAGCTATACGCCCGCGAGTGCACTGAAGTGAACGAAAGCTACGGAAATCCCGCCAGGGAGGGCACCGACGAATGCGCAGCCCCCCGGCAAGCCGATGCCGCAGGGCAGCCCATCCCCTCTGTTCCCGCCTCGCTCGTTTCCCCGGTACTGGCTACTTCCTGGCCAAGCGGGTTCTTCTCCGGACCTGTGGTTACCAGCTCTACGTTCTGCCTGAACAGGAGCCTTGGCGGTCCGGTGACTTATCCATTGGACACCAACGGTGACGACGTGGCCGATATCTGCTCGCTGCCCACCACCCGCCGAGCGACCATCGCCCGCCAAAACGCCTTGGAGCGGCTAGCCGCCGAACGGGACAACTTCTTCGCCCCCCTCCTCGCCAGCGAGTGCGCCCGACTCATCGACGTCACCTTCGGAGAGGCCGCAGAAGCAAGAGACGAATGCGCCGACCCCGCCAGCGAAACCGGAAGACCCCTCCCCGGCGACGAAGACGAAGACGACACCGGCACCGGAGGCACTGGTGGAACCGGCGGCGACAATGAAGACGACGACACCGGCGGAACCCAAAGGCCAACAGGCCCGACCCAAAGCGTCACCGCCCCCGTTGCCACCAACCCCGGCACCTACAGCAAGCGCGCAGCCCAAGACCTCCTGCTCGCTCCCAGCGACCGTCAGATCGTTGCGAGCTGGGATCCGGTAACTGCTGACGATGACCCCGACGACACAGACGGCGATCCCTACGATGCCAATGATGTGTTCGAGCACATCGTGCAATACAGCACGAGCAGGAGCATGTCGAATAGCAAGCAGCTTGTGCTCAACCTCAACACTGATGGCTCAATTTCGAGCACCCAACCCGACGATTGCGGTGCTGAGTCCGCCGCCCACTCAGAGTTCCAATGCCCGATTACCCAGTTGCGCACTGACACCACCTACTACGTGCGGGTCTTGGCCAATCGGGGGCTAGGCAATTCCACTGGGTCGGGCAACAGCGCCTCCCGCGACTACTGGACTCCAACCTTGGCGATCAGGACGGGGATCGCCGGCCCGCCTAGATGGGTTATGGACCATGACGAAGACACTCGAGGCATTCAATCGCTGCGTAGCGAGCAATACGGCGAAATAATTGCCGATTGGGACCACCCTGCTGAGGGCAATAGCGCCATTTCGAACTACACCATCCAGTGGAGTTCTGGCGGCAGCTTCGCCAATAATTGCGATACCAGCAACAACTGCGAACAAGCAAGGGTCTCTAGCTCTACCACGGACTACACCATCACTGGGCTCACCAATGGGCGCACCTACCGGGTAAGAGTCCAAGGGACCACGTCGAACGGTCCTGGCACCTGGTCGCTTACCCAGCAACTCAGGCTGACCAGCGACCTCAAAGATCCCGGCAAGCCGACGAACGTCAGGCTTACCACTACCGGAACCGGCACCAGCTTGCAGGTGAGCTGGGATGCGCCGCTGATCAATGACAACGACCCGGCGGCAACCGGTTACCGGGTCGAATGGCGCAACGTGAGCGACAATGAGAACTGGTCCCCGTCCACGCGACGGTCACCAGCTATCGCCGCCGGCACCCTTACCTACACCATCACCGGACTAGAGAGCTTGGACGTGTATGAAGCAAGGGTTCTGGCCATCAACGACAGGGTGGGTGGACCGTGGTCTTCCACAGCCAGGATCACCCTGGGAGTCGCAGGAGCGCCCTACGACATCACAATTGTGCCGGGAAGCCATGACCTCGCCGTGAACTGGACCAACCCGGACAGCTCTCCGACGGTGGACGACATCATCATTCAGTGGGACACCAGTCGCAGCTTTGCTTCCAACTGTGATTCCGACGCCTCCTGCAACCAGGACACTCTGGCTTCCAATGCAATGACGTTCACCACCCCAAGGTTGAACAGCAATACGGTCTACTACGTCCGGTTGCGCTCGATTAACGACAACGGTCCTGGTCCGTGGTCCGAAATTGTCTCCGGCGAACCCGGCACACTGATCGCTCCGACCAGCGTAACCGCTGCTGAGGACAACCAAGGTACAACGGATGATCCCAGCAACATCAAGAACCTGGATTTGAGCTGGACTTACGAAGAAGAGTCAGGCAAGCCCACCCTGAGCGGTTTCGCCCTTCGGTGGCGGCGAGTCGGGACAACGAACTGGGGTTCTACTCGGAACATCTCGCTGACTCAGGCTGGCTGCCCCGAAAAGAATGCTGACAACACTGACAATACGGACTATCCCTATTGCTCCGGATTCTCATACGAGCTAACCGGTCTGACAACTGGCGAATATTATGAGGTCCAGATTCTGGCGCGGAACAGCTACGGCAACGGCCCGTGGTCAGTTACTCCTCCTGATGCCGACCCAATAACTAGCGCATCCAATGTGGAAAGGCCGGGTTCGAGCTTCATTCCATCAATCGAGCCCATAACCTCTGGTCCCAATACCGGCGACACCCGCCAAACCATTCAAGTGACATGGACCTCGCCAAGTGGCTCATTGGCTGTCAGCGACTATCATGTGGAATGGCGTTCCTGCGGCACAAGCGGCTACAGCTGTGGTGGATGGGGCTCACGTCAGAGAGTGGCAACCGATGTCTCGCTGGAGTCTCTGTATCCAGCGACAAGCCTGCGTGATGGCATTTACTACCAGGCCCGTGTAAGGGCTAATGGTCCCAACTCCAGCGGTGGCAACGGTGCCTACGCTGAATCTGGAAGGTTCCTCGTCGAAATTGACGACATGGATACATCTGACAAAAACGACGACACGGTGACGGTCACAGAATTGCCAACCAACTAACCGGCCTGGCCCTCCTCCCACTAGGGCGGCGGGCTAGCTCCTGACGCTGTGGATCTAGGTGGGGCAGGCGGGCCCTGTCCCACCGGACAAGCGCCACTAAACCGTATGAAAGGCCCGCCGTCCGGCAAGGCCCTACCGGAGTTCTAACCCTCTCGGGGATCGTCAATGGTGACTGCGCTCACGTCACCCAATCGCGTGCTCACCATGTCGAGGGCAATCTGCTCCAAGAACTCCTTGGGCATAACGCACTCGCGGCACTCGGCGCCTTCCAAGATCAATCTCAGCGCCACCGTGCCAGCATCGGCTGATACCAACTCGACGTCACCGCCATCGAGGGCTACTAGAGAACGCAGCTCGCCGACGGCCTCGTCTAGTAGAGCCTGATCCATCACGGAACCTCCTAGCTAGTGTCTTGTCCGAGGTTGGGTGGTCGGGTACGAGATAAGAATGCCCCGGCGTCGGCCAGGATGAGCTGGCCGGTGGTGCAGCGGGCTAGATCGGAGGCTAGGTACACCGAGAGGCGGCCCAGTTCTTCGGGCAGGGTCTCCCGGCGCAGCGGGGTGGCGGCCACGATGGCTTCGTAGTGGTCGGCGGGAAATGCCTCTCTAATCAGTTCGGTAGGGGTGGTGCCGGGGGCGATGGCGTTGACCCGAATGTTGTGGGGGCCGAGCTCCACCGCCATTGACCAAGTCAGGTGGTTGATGGCCGCTTTGGCCGCGGCGTAGCTCGACATCATGGGCGAGGGCCGGGTGGTCTCACCCGAGCTGACGTTGATGATCACGCCGCCTCCCTGCTCCATCATCACCAGAGCCTCGGCCCGGGCGCATAGCGCGGTCAAGACCAGGTTCTGATCGACGAGATCCCGCCAGAAGGCACCGTCCATGTCCACAAACCGAGTGGGTGAACGCCCCGCCATCATGCCGACGTTGTTCACCGCGATGTCCAGCCGTCCGCCCCAGGCCACCACATCGGCCACCAGCTGGTCGATTGCGGCATCATCTCGCAGGTCGGCCACGAACGCGTTAGCTGTGCCACCTTCTTCGGAAATGAGAGCTACCGTATCGTTGGCCGTCTCGCCCCGGACGTCGTTCACCGCCACCGAGGCGCCGGCCCGGGCCATCCACCGGGCGATCTCCCGGCCGATGCCCGCACCCGACCCGGTGACCAGCGCCACCTTGCCGGTGTGGTCGATCTCGACGCTCATCCTCCAGGACCGCTAACTATGGCGGAGCCCAACGCGCACCGCGTCGCGGTCGGCGGTGCGCTGGAGCATGGCCATGGCCTCGTCGATCTGGTCGATGCCGAACACCTCGCCCAACAGCGGGCCAGTGGGGAACTCCCCGGTGTTCAAGATGGCCACCGCCTCCTCCATGGAGCTGTAGCTGGACCCTGAGCCCCCCTGCACGCTGAGACCCTTCAGCACGATGAGGTCGCTGATCAGCTCCACCGGTGCCATGTTCTTCAGCCCGGCCAGCAGCACTTTGCCCCCCTGGCGCACCAGGTTGAGGCACAGCGGGACGGTCACGGTGGTATCGGCGGCCAAGTCGATGGCCATGTCGGCCATGGCTCCCCCGGTGATCTCCGATACCAGCGCCACTGGGTCGGTCTTGGTCACGTCCACGGTCACGTCGGCGCCCAGCTCGCGAGCCACCTCGAGGCGCAATTCGTCGGCATCTGTGCCGGTGACGATCACCGTCTCCGCACCCCGACGCTTGGCCTCGGCGGCGCACACCAGTCCCATGTGCCCGGGCCCCTGCACCACCACGGTTTCGCCTTCGACTATCGGCATCAACTTGAACCAGTTGCACACGCTGGCCAGCGGTTCGAACAGGGTCAGCTCGGCGGCCTCCACATCATCGGTCAGCTTCATGAGGTGGGATCCGGGCAACAAGCCCATGTACTCCCCGTAGCCGCCCCACAGCCCGTGGTCGTCGTCGACGCCCATGGTGTAGCCGTACAGGTTGCCCAGGCCGAATGGGTTGGTATCGGTGGGGGGAACCCGCACGATGAGGTCCACCGCCACCCGGTCGCCCAGTGTCACGCCCAAGTCGGCGTCAGCGGCGAGCTCATATATCCGGCCCACAATCTCGTGCCCCGGCACCAGCGGGGACTTCTCCCCCGGCACATGCTGGTGGCCGTGCAACTGAGCCAAGTCGCTCCCGCACATGCCCACGGCCTCCACCTTCAGCACCCCGCCACCCGGAGGTGGCTCGGGCACGGTGAAGTCGTCGCGCTTTGTATAGGTTCCGTCGCCGTTGAAGACCACTCCCCGACAGGTGCCGCTCATGATTGCTGCCTTCCCCCCAGGAATTGTGGGCCGGCTAACACGGGATCAGCCGATCCCGCTCTTCTCCAGGATGTGAACGCCGCAGCTCGAGCCGAGTCCGATCACGTGGGCCAAGCCTACGTTGGCCCCCTCCACCTGGCGGTCTCCGGCCTCTCCGCGCAGGTGGGTGGTCACCTCATAGACGTTGGCCACGCCGGTGGCACCGATGGGATGGCCCTTGGAGATGAGGCCGCCGGACACATTTACCGGGGTCTCGCCGTCACGCCACGGGGCGCCTCGGTCGATGAAGTCGCCGGCGCCGCCGGGCTCGCACAGCCCCAGGTTGTCGTAGTGGATGAGCTCGGCGGTGGCGAAGCAGTCGTGCAATTCCACCAGGCTCAGGTCCTCAGGACCAACCCCGGCCTGCTCATAGGCAGCCTGGGCCGCATTGCGGGTGAGGGTGTTCACGTCGGGCTGCATGGCGCCCGATTCCACGTAGGGGTCGGTGGTTAGCACCGAGGCGGAGATCTTCACCGCCCGGGACTGCTGCTCACGGCTCAAAGACGCGAAGCGCTCCTCGCCCACCAACACACAAGCGGCGGCCCCGTCCCCGGTGGGGCAGCACATCAGCAGGGTGTTGGGGTACGACTGCATGGGCGAGCCCATGACCTCTTCTAGGCTGAACTCCTTCTGGTACTGGGCCAGGGGGTTCAGCGTGGAGTGGGCGTGGTTCTTCTGGGCCACCTTGGCGAACTGCTCGAAGCCCACTCCGTCATTGTCGTTGGCGTATTCCATTCCGGCTTGGGCGAACACTCCCGGCATGGTGTCAGTGCCCAATATGCCATCGATGGGCATTACCGCGCCGAAGCGGCCCGAGGGCTCGTACACGTTCTTCTCTTTGCGGGCGCCGCCGGCCAAAAGGCCCATCTTGCCCATCTGCTCAACGCCGATGGCCAGGCCCATATCGGCCTCACCGGCCCGGATGGCCATGATCACCGTGCGCAGGGCGGTGGCCCCGGTGGCGCAGGCGTTGGACACGTTGTACACCGGAATTCCGGTCTGGCCGATCTGCTTCTGAACCTGCTGGCCCATGCCGGCGTTGGCCTGAAACAGGGTCCCGCAGGCCAGCAGGTCCATGTCGGAGATGGTCACCCCGCCGTCGTCCAGGGCACCCAGAGCCGCAGTGGAGGCCAGGTCCACCGCATCTTGGTCGGGGTAGCGGCCGAACGCCGTCATGTGCGTTCCCAGAACCCAGATGTCTTGAGCCATTGTCGGCCTCCTGTCGGTTGTTTGGGTCAGATTGTCACGCCGGGGCGTAACCGAAGGCGACTGCTTCTTGGCCGTCGTCGTCGGTGCCCACGATGTAGGTGTCGAGCTTCACTTTCATGCCCAGTGTGATCTTGGCCGGGTCGGGCTCCACGTTGATGAGGTTGGAGCGAACCGAGGTGCCGTCGTCGGTCTGCACGATGGCCGACACGTAGGGCGTGGGGATGCTGGGGGCAGCCCGGTACACGATGCTGAAGGTCCGCAGCGTGCCGGTATCGCTCACCCGCACGGAGTTGAATTCCCGGCCCCCGCACTGGGCGCAGGCGTTGCGCCGGCCGAAGAACCGGGCGCCGCAGTTCTGGCACTCGTTGGCTTGCAAGTAGGGGCCGTCGTCCAAAACGAGATAGTCCACTAGAGGGATTTGCACGTCGAGAGAATACTCCAGCGGCCCATTCACTGGCCCAACCGCCCCAAGGGGAGGCCCGCTACTCGGGGATGCCGAAGCCCTCGGGGAAGCCGCCGTCGTGGTAGCCCGACTGCTCGACCTTCTTGACGATGCGGAAGCCGTCGGGGGTGCGGCTGACGGTGTCGTGATACCAGCCGCCCACATAGAACATGAACAGCTGAGTGCCGTTGGGATCCCAGGTCTTGCCATCGTCACCCACGGGGATGCCCATGGGATTGTGGAACAGCGTCGTGCACTGGGCAGTGTCGCCGTCCCAGCTGCGGATGTAGGTCTTGCCCACCATGTGCTGGGTCATGGGGAAGATGGCCAGCGCAGTCTGGAGCCAGCGCTTGACCGTGGGGTATTCGGCATTGGCGTCGTCCACCCCGGGGGCCGAGGAGGAATAGTCCAGATGGGCGTCGGGGGTGAAGACCGTGTCGAGGAGGTCCCAGTCCTTCTCATCAATGGCGATGGTGTAGCGGACAATCGTGTCCTCAATGGCCAAGCGGTCGACGGGATCAGGCATGTTCATGGCGGGCCACCGTAGTAGATGATCTCGTCCAGTGACCGCCTGGGGCGGTTGGCTGATGAGCTGGGGCGGTCATTGTCGGGATAGCCGAGGGCCACCGTTCCCACGACGCGGCGGCCTTTCGGCAATCCGAGACCAACCATGACGGCATCCTCGTGTTCGAACGTGCCGAAGAAGCAGGAGCCCAAATTGGCGGTGGTGGCGGCGATGAGGAGGTTTTGGACGGCCATGCCGGCGTCTACCCACCAGTAGGGCACGGGCCAGGCTTCGGTGCTCTCGCCGAGGCCGGTATGGGACTTGTCGGGCTCGGAGTAGCGCTGGACATAGCGCTTTGGATCGGTGAGCACGACCACGAGTACAGGGGCAACTAGCAGGCCGGGCCAGGGGAATTCGGCGCGGCGCTCAGAGGTGAGCGTGAGGCGCCAGTACTGCTCAGGGTCGTTGACCACACAGAACTCCACGGCCTGGGTGTTGCCCGCAGAGGGAGCTCGGCGGGCATGATCGAGCAGTTCGGCTACCGCGCCATCAGGGAGAGGCCCAGGGAGGAAGTTGCGGCACATGGGCCGCCGGTTGGGCGGTGAGTCGCTCAGGCGTACTTGAGCAGGTCTTCGGCCATAATCCAGCCGAAGGCGATCATGGTGTCGCCGCCGTCGCGGTTCACCTTGTCGAACAGGGCGGCTACATCGGGGTCGATGCTCTCGGGCTTGACCGTCTCGTAGTCGAGCAGGCAGGCCTGGCCGTCGTCGCCCACTACCCGGAAGTCGCGATCGAGATACCGGGAGGCGCCTATGCTGAAGCGCTTGGCCAGCCGGCGGCCCCAGGCCCGCTCTTCTCCCGAGGCCTTGTGCCCGGGACGGGGAACGATGTCGACCAAGGGCTTGAAGGCGTCGAACCCCCCGGGGTTGTCAAACTGGGTTCCCATGAGCACGTCTTCGTCGGGAAAGGCCATCAGCGCCCGGTGAAGCTGCGCCTCGGTGAGTTGGCGGAGGACGGTGCTGCGCTTGGAGGTGCGGGCCACCGATGCCAGACCCACCAGCACGCTCGGCGTTCCGCCGATCCGCTCCAATGTGGAAAAGGAGAACCCCCGGAGTTTTCCGTTCTCCCGAGCAGTGGATATCAGCACCCACTCCTCGGTCTGCTTGGAGAGCAGCCCCACCGAAAACGGGTTGGGGCCATCAGCACACATGTCCGCCATTTCGGCTAACTCAGCGTCGGTAACCGCTGTGCAGTCCTTGGTTTCGACGTCGATAGCCATGCGCTGCTCGTCCTCCTCGCTCGCTGCTTTCCCACAGATTTCCCCCCGTGGGTACCCCTATAGTCCATCAATCACCCAGGCAGGCGTGCAAACCCGCAGGAATACAGGGGTTTTGCCGATGGGATGCACCCCGGCAAAGTGCCAGCTAGTCGGGCTACACGGCGATGGCGTTCTCGCCCAGCATCTCTCGCAACTCACCTATCAATCCGCTTCCCGCGTCCACCCCGTAGGCCGTAGAAAGCTTGATACCCCTGTCGGCGCCCAGCATCAAGATCACCTCAGACTTGCCGGGATGGCCGGCGATCACCGTCTTGAGGGAGTCGATGCGCTCGGGAGACAGACCACAGGCCCCGAGGTTCAACCTCAAGGTCGCCGTCCCGTTGGCTGATGCAGGATCGAGCGGCTCCACCCCATAGCAGATCAAGTTGGGCTCATCATCGCGGCGGTCGAGGCGCCCTTCGAAGACAACCACCAGATCGTCTTCCAACTTGTGCCCGTGCTCTTCCATCGACCGGGGAAACAGCGTCACCTCCATGGTCCCGTACATGTCCTCCAGATCGCAGGAGGCCATCTGATCGCCCTTTCGGGTCCACCGCTTGCGCAGGTTGCTGACCACCCCGCCGACTTTCACCGAGGTGCCCTCCTCGACTTCGCTCAGCTGGTCGATTCGGTGGGTGGTCTTTCGAGACAGCACTCCCTCCATGCCCATGATGGGATGGTCGGACACGTAGAGGCCCAGCATCTCCTTCTCGGCAGCCAGCCTCCGGGTCTTGTCAAACTCGACATCGGGGATGTCGATGCGGTCCTCGAAGCTCTCCTGGCTGCCTTCCCCGAACAGGCTCATGATGCCCTGGCTGCGCTCCCGCTGTTCTTGGATGCAGCGGCGCACGATGGCCTCAGACGCGTTCAGCAGGCCTTGGCGGGGATGGCCCATCGCGTCGAAGCCTCCCGCCTTGATAAGAGCTTCGACCACTCCCTTGTTCAGCACCGTCGGATCCACCCGCGAGCAGAAGTCGTGGAAATCGGCGAACGGGCCGTTCTCCTTGCGCTCCTCGAGGATCATCTGGGCCGTGCCCGTGCCCATGTGGCGGATGGCCGAGAGCCCGAAGGAGATGGCGCGCTCCCCCTCCGCGGAGTTGGTGGCGGCAAAGTCGGACTCCGACTGGTTCACATCAGGCAGCGCCACGGTGATCCCCATCTGGCGGCACTCGGCCAGATAAACGGCCGCCCTCTCCAACTTGTTCTTCACGCTGGTCAACAACGCGGCCATGTACTCCACCGGGTACTGAGCCTTGAGGTAGGCACACTGGTAGGCGATCAGCCCATAGCCGTAGGAGTGGCTCTTGTTGAAGGCGTAGTCGGCGAACTGCTCGATGATGTCGAACAGCTCGGTGCCCAGCTCCCTGCCGTAGCCCTTGCGCTCGCAACCCTCCACAAAGGAGTCCCGCTCCTTGGCCATCAGCTTGCGGTCTTTCTTGCCGCAGGCCTTGCGAAGGTTGTCTGCTTCGTCCAGTCCATAGCCGGCGAATCGCTGGGCGACCCGCATCACGCTCTCCTGGTAGATCATCAGCCCGTAGGTGTCGGCCAAGATGTCGGCGGCGTCCTCGTGGAACACACTCACCTGCTCGCGTTCGTTTTTCCGGTCGGCGTAGTCGTTGTGCATGTTGGCCGCCATCGGGCCGGGCCGGTACAGGGCCACCAGAGCGGCCACGTCGTCGAAGCAAGAGGGCTTCAACGACCGGATGAGCGACCGCATCGGTCCGCTCTCCAACTGGAACACCCCGATGGTGTCGCCTCGGGACAAAAGCTCATAGGTGGCCGCGTCGTCCAGCGGCACGTTGTCGATGTCCACCTTGACGCCCTGGGACTGCTCGATCAGCCCGACGGCGTCCTCGAGCACGTCCAAGTTCCGCAGACCCAGGAAATCCATCTTGAGCAGGCCCAGGTCCTCCACGGCGTGCATCTCGTACTGGGTGACGATGGGAGCCTCTTCGAGGGTTTGGCCCGGCGATGCCTTGCGCTGGATGGGGAGATACTCGGTGAGCGGCTCCTTGGTGATCACCACCGCGGCGGCATGGATGCTGTCCTGGCGGCGCAGGCCCTCCAGGCCGCGGGCCACGTCGACCACCTTGCGGGCGTCCTCATCGCCCTCGTACATCTCCCTAAGCTCGGCGGCCGCGGTGTAGCCGTCGGCGTACTCCTCGGTCTTCTCCAGGCAGGCCCACAGCGGGGTGTCGCGGCCCAGCACCAGCGGGGGCATGGCCTTGGCCAGCTTGTCGCCTAGGGCGTAGGGGTAGTTCAGCACCCGTGCGCTGTCGCGCACCGCGGCCCGGGCCTTGATGGTGGAGAAGGTGATGATCTGCGCCACATGGTCCTCGCCGTACTTTTGGGAGGCGTAGCGGATGATCTCGTCGCGGTAGCGGGAGTCGAAGTCCATGTCGATGTCGGGCATGGAGATTCGGGACGGGTTGAGAAAGCGCTCGAACAGCAGGTCGTAGCGGATGGGATCCAGATCGGTGATGCGCAGGGAGTAGGCCACGGCGCAGCCGGCCGCGCTGCCCCGGCCCGGGCCCACCCGGATGCCCCGCTCCCGGGCGTACCGGATCAGGTCCCAGGTGATCAGGAAATATGAGGAGAAGCCCATGTCGGAGATGACCTTGAGCTCGAAGGCCAGCCGGTCGGCCACCTCTTCAGACAAGGGACTCCCCCACCGGGCTTTGGCCCCTTCCAACGTCAGGGCTTGGAGGTACTCGTCGGCGTCGTCGTATTCGTCGGGAATGGGGAAATCGGGCAGCAGCGGCTTGCCGAACTCGATCTCCACATCGGCCCGCTCTGCGATCCACAGCGTGTTGTCGCAGGCCGGGATGAGGTCGGAGAACACCTGGCGCATCTCCGCCGCCGTCTTGAGGTAGTGCTCGCTGCCGTCGAACTTCAAGCGGTCGGTGTCGCTGACCAGCGAGCCGGTTTGCACGCACAGCAGGGCGTCGTGGGCCTCAGCGTCATGGCGATGGGTGTAGTGGCTGTCGTTGGTGGCCAACAAGGGGGCATTGATCTGGCGGGCCAGGCGGATCAGATCGGGGTTGGTGCGATGCTGCTCGGGGATGCCGTGGTCCTGGATCTCCACGAACAGGCTCTCCTTGCCGAAGATGTCCTGGAGGCGGGCGGCCTTGGCCACCGCGCCGTCGTAGTCGTTGCGCAGCAGGGCTTGGAGAACGTGGCCGCCCAGACAGCCGGTGGAGGCGATCAACCCCTCGCTGTGCTCGGCCAGCAGTTCCCAGTCGAGCCGGGGCTTGTAGTAGTAGCCCTCGAGGAAGGCCCGGCTGGAAAGCTGGATGAGGTTCTTGTAACCGGTGTTGTTCTCGGCCAACAGCGTGAGGTGGTAGTAGATCTTCTGGCCCCCCTCGGTGCTGCCCCCGCTATCGTCCACCTTGCCCCGGCGCGGCGGCCGCTCGCTGCGGTTCTCGTGGGCCATATAGGCCTCGGTGCCGATGACCGGCTTGATGCCCTCATTGCGGCAGGCCCGGTAGAAGTCGATGACCCCGTACATGTTTCCGTGATCGGTCATCCCCAGCGCGGGCTGCCCGTCGGCGGCGGCGGCTTTGACCAGATCCCCCACCCGGGAGGCCCCGTCGAGGATGGAATATTCGGTATGGACGTGGAGGTGAGTGAAGGAACTGGACACGGCGCTCCTGTGGACGATCTGTGGCCTGTATGTGGATAACTACAGGCTTGTGGTTTGGCCTCGTCTTGACCATACCAAGCCGGAGGGACACATGCTCGCCCTCTTGCTATTCCGGGTGTTTGCGCAGGTTATCGGGGGTTTACAGATACGTGCCCGGGACGCCATCGACCGGACCCTGACCGCCAGCCGGGAGCTCAGCGCGGATGTTGGCCAGCTGCTGCTGCGCCGAAACCTGCTGGGCGAACAGCGCAGCCTGGATGCCCTGGATAAGGCCCTCCAACCAGCCCACCAACTGAGCCTTGGCCACCTGAAGCTCAGCCTGGCTGGGAGGATGGTCCTCAGGAAAAGGAAGTATCAGGCGATCTAGCTCCTCGCTCAGGTCGGGGGACAGCGCCGATCCCAGTTCCTCGATAGAAGTGGCATAGATCTCCCGCAGCCGGTCGCGGCTCGACTCGTCCAAGTTGGCTTGGCGGACTTCATCCAAGAGCTGCTTCATCATCGTGCCGACCCTCATGACCTTGGCCGGCTGCTCAATCGCCTCTTTGGCCGATACCGGCTCAGCCGATTTGCCGTCGCCGTGCGGACCTTCGAGGACGACCTCGGCGGGTTCTGCCGGTGCCGGCTGTTCGATGTCGGACATGTCGGAAAATCTATCCGCTAGCGGTCAAGACCCGGCAACACCCTCATGTCCGGGTGCCGAACCCCGCCAGGCAAGGAACCAGCATTTCGGCCGAGGTCAACGATCCGTGGCGGGCCACCAGCTGGAACCCGGGCTTGTTCTCGCCACCGGTGGGATTCCGGGGCGGCGGCTTGGGCTCGGTGAAAGCCACCGGGTCGTTGGGCACCAAAGCCACATCGCCCATCCGGGACCGGGCCTCCGGGCTCACATAGGGACCGAACCATCCCTCATCCAACACCTGGTCTACTCCGACCACCAGTCCGTAGCGGCCGTAACGCTCAGCCGCCGCCTCCAGGAGTCCGCCGGCTCTACCGGGCCGAGCATGCAGCCAGCGGAACCGGGCCTCCCCCGAGATCGCCGACGAGAGGGCCAACACGTCGTGGGCCAGCTCTATCTTGGCGTCTCCGACCATGACCTGGCCGTGGTCGGAGACCACCAGCAACGCGGCCTCCGGCGGCAGCACCGCCAGGATTTGGGCCACGATGCGGTCTACCTCGGCGTACTCGGCGTCCAGGTAGGGGCCGAACCCGTATTCGTGGGCGATTCGATCGGGACCGTCGTAGTAGGCGTACACCAGCGGGGCACCCCCCTCCACCAGCGTCTGCACTTCCACGGCGATGGAACTGGTCAGCTTGTACCCCTTGTGGTCCACCCCGTCGAGGTGGGCCCGGGTGAAACCGGTGCCCTGGAATTCGCTTCGTCCCACCGCTGGCACCCTTCGTCCGAAGAATGCGGGCCGGGACTGCACTTGCTCGGGAACGATGGACCGGCGGGCATCCGAGCCCTTGGGTCCTGCGGTCCACCGCAAGGCGTTTAGCACCTGCCCTTGGACATAGACCTGGTAGCCGATCAGGCCGTGTTCACCCGGAGCCGAGCCGGTGACCAGCGAGGTCAGCGCCGTGGTGGTCGTTGTTGGGGCCACAGTGGTGATTGGACCGCCTTCCATGGCCGACAGCACTGGGGTCAGCTCGGACCGGTCTTGGAGCTGCTCCCAGCCCATTCCGTCCACCAAGAACAAGACCACTGCTTTGGCCTGTTGGATTGGGGCGGGCAGCCAATCGGAGGCATCGGCGGGGCCGAGCAGAGCGGGCACCACGTTGCTCAGACACGGCCCCCGGTAGTCGGGCAGCACCGGAAACGCGGCGGTTGATCCGCGGTCTTCGGGGCTGGAGTGGTGGCTATTGCTTCCCATTCCGCATTCAACCTATCGGTTCAACCCGGCAGAGAAGATTGAGAAGTAGTGTGATGGGTCGTGAGGGTCTCGACTCGAGGGGATTACGCCAGTCGGGCGTTGCTGTCGCTGGCCCTGCACGCCGATGAGGCAGGACCCACTTCGGTTCGCGACATCGCCGAGCGCACCGGCCTCCCCCAGCCCTACCTGGAGCAGATTCTCCAAGCGTTGAAGGGTGCTGGCCTGGTCCGCTCCAAGCGGGGGGCGGGCGGTGGCTACGTCCTGGCCCGCCCGGCCACCGAGATCAAGCTGAGCGAGATCGTCAGCGCGGTGGACGGACCCATTGTGCTCGGGGATTTCGGGGAGCCCCACCAAGACGGTGCCTGCGATCACGAAGGCCAATGCGTGCTGCTAGCCATCTGGACCCACGCGGGCGACATCATGCACGACCTGCTGAGCGACTACACGCTGGACGACATCGCCAAGACCGCAAACGGGCTCCTTCCCTGGCCAGGATCAAGCTGACGGGTACCGCTGCTACGAGCACAAGAGCTGGTAAAGGCGGGAGAAATCCTCGGGCACTTCGGCTTCAAATCGCAGGGGCTGGCCGGTCTCCGGGTGGTCGAAGCCCAAGGTGCGGGCATGAAGGGCAGGTCGGCTGATGCCGGGAGCGGCCGGGCCTCCGTACTGCTCGTCGCCCACCACGGGATGGCCGATCGCCGCCAGATGGACTCGTATCTGATGGGTGCGGCCGGTCTCTAGCTGCAACTCCAATCGAGCGCTGTCATAGGGCACCGGCTCGTCGGGAAGCTCAGTGCAGGCCGGCATGCGAGCGGTCACCTGGTAGTGGGTACGGGCCGGACGGCCGTCGGCGATCACTGCCATCTTGGTGGGATGGCGAGTGGAGCGTCCTACCGGGGCGTCTATCAACCCCCGGTCATCGGCAGGCATCCCCGCAACCAGGGCCACATAGCCCCGTTGAACCTCTCGCTGGCCCAAAGCGGCAGTCAACGCTTCGTAGCTGCGCGGGGTGCGGGCGACCATCAGCAGCCCTGAAGTGCCCCGGTCGAGCCGGTGGACGATTCCTGGGCGCTCCATGTCCCCCACTCCGGCGATCTCGGGGAACCGGGCCAACAAGCCGTTCACCAGCGTCCCGGTGGCATTGCCCGATCCGGGGTGCACCACTAGGTCGGCTGGCTTGTTCACCACTATCACCTGCTCATCGGCATAAATCACATCCAACTCCACCGACGGATCGGCTGCCGGCTCCGGGCGGCTGAGAACCGGCTCTTCTGACAATGCGATGTGATCCCCCAAAGCCATCCGCTGAGACCGACCCGAAGCCCGTACGCCGTTTACCGCCACCTTCTCCTGGTCGATCAAGCGGGCGGCCTCGGCTCGGCTGCACCCGCAGACCAACGCCACCACCCGGTCGAGGCGCTCCCCGACCAGCGTGTCGGATATGGCGAAGTCAGTGTTCATCGGGCTCGTCGGCCGGCTGTGACTGTCGGTGGCGGGAAGCAGTCAGCACCAGGATGACTCCAGCAACCACTATGGCGGAGTCGGCAGCATTGAATACCGGCCACCACTGTAGGTCGATGAAGTCGACCACCGCGCCGCCGAGAAATCCGTCACCGGCCCGCGCTGCCCGATCGGCCAGATTGCCGACTGCCCCGCCCAGCACCATGCCCAAAAGCACCGGCGACAGCGACAACCGTCGGCCTCCCCAACTGGCCCAGGCCACCACGGCGACGAACAGCAGGGCGATCACGGCGATCACGGTGTCAAGGTCTTGCCCCAAACCGAAGGCGGCCCCGGTGTTGTGGACCAAGTGCAGCCGCAGGGTCCAGAACAAATCGATGTCCCGGTCATCAAGCGCTTCCAGGGCCCACCACTTGGTCAGCTGGTCGACGGCCACAACCAGGGAGCCAATCCCCAGCAGGACCAGATTGTGGCGGCGAGATCGGTGTTCTGTCTCGGCCGGGCTAGCGGTCCTAGAACCCACCGGCTTTATGCTCGACCCGCTCCGCGGCCCACGGAATGGCGTTGAGACGCTGCCGGGGGATCGGTTTGCCCGACACCAGGCACATCCCATAGGTGCCATCGTCGATTCGGGCCAGGGCGGCGTCGATCTGGTCGACCGCGGCGCGGGCATGGGCGCTTAGAGCCAAATCCCGCTCCCGCTCCACCGCCAAGGTGTCGCCCTCGCCCGATTCCTCGTCGAATTGGACGTCGCCGGGCTCCCGCTCTTCCACCAGGGAGTCGGCTTCGGCCTTGAGCCGGGTGGCCGAGTCGACATAGCGGCTGCGCTCCTCAAGAAGAAGCCGGCGCTGCTTGTCCAGGTACTTCTTGTCGAACAGAGGCTTTCTTGCCGCCGACTTGCGCGGGGCCGACTTCGTGCTTCCGGCCTTCTTCTGTGCCGGCTTCTTCGGCGCCGATTGTTTCGACGCGGTCTTCTTTGCTGCCATTGCAGGCCGGAGTGTAGCCGCGGTTGACGCCAATTACTCCCAAATGGGCCGAGAGAGGATTAACAATGTCAGAACCGGCTTGAACACGGGTTATTTTGTGTTTTCCCAGTTTGCCCTGGAGGCCCGTTGTCCGATCCGACCACTCCCTATCCCGAGGTCGACCCCAAGCCGTTCTTCCCCGAGATTGAGCGCCGGGTTCTGGAGTCGTGGGCCGCAGATGAGACCTTCAGCCAATCGGTGACCGAACGGCCGGCGGGAACCGATGGCGACAACGAATACGTGTTCTACGACGGGCCCCCGTTCGCCAACGGGCTCCCCCACCACGGCCACCTTCTCACCGGCTACGTAAAGGACGTGATTCCCCGCTTCCACACCATGCGGGGCCGCCGGGTGGAACGCCGATTCGGGTGGGACTGCCACGGCCTGCCCGCCGAGATGGAGGCTGAGAAGGAGCTGTCGGTATCGGGACGGGCGGCCATCACCGACTACGGCATCGACCACTTCAACGAATACTGCCGCCAATCGGTGCTGCGCTACACCCAGGAGTGGGAGACCACGGTGACGCGCCAGGCCCGCTGGGTGGACTTCGCCGACGACTACAAGACCATGGACCTGCCCTACATGGAGTCGGTCATGTGGGCATTCAAGTCGCTGTGGAACAAGGGCCTTCTCTATGAGGCCTACCGGGTGATGCCTTACTCCTGGGCGGCTGAGACACCCCTGTCCAACTTCGAGATCCGCCTCGACGACGCCACTCGTCCCCGCCAAGACCCGGCTATCACCGTGGCCTTCGATCTCGTGCCCCAGCCGGGCGATCCGGGGCCCATGCGGATTCTGGCCTGGACCACCACGCCGTGGACCCTCCCGTCCAATCTGATGCTGATCGTCGGCCCCGAGGTGGAATACGCCATCGTGGAGCATGACGGCGGCCACGTCGTGCTGGCCTCAGCCACCCTGGAGGCCTACGGGGCCGAATTGGGCGAGAGCCGCATTGTGGGCACCGTCGCGGGCTCGCAGTTGATCGGTCGCCGCTACCGTCCCCTGTTCGATTACTTCGCCCCCCTGGCCGCCGACGGCGCCTTCTGTGTGGTGGGGGCCGACTTTGTGGATACCGCCGAAGGCACCGGGGTGGTCCACGCCGCCCCCGGTTTCGGCGAAGACGACCAGCAGGCCGCCGAGGCCAACGGGGTTCCCGTGGTTGTGCCGGTAGACGACCAGGGCCGCTTCACCGACGAGGTGGCCGACTGGTCAGGGGTGAATGTGTTCGAGGCCAACAGCGGCATCATCGCCCGGCTCAAGGAGCAGGGGCGGATCCTCCGCCATGCCACCTATGAGCACAACTACCCGCACTGCTGGCGCACCGACGAGCCGATCATCTACCGGGCGCTCAGCTCCTGGTACGTGCGGGTCACCGACATCCGCGACAAGATGCTGGCGCTGAACCAGCAGATCAACTGGGTTCCGGGCCATGTGCGCGACGGCCGGTTCGGTACGTGGCTTGAGGGAGCCCGAGATTGGTCGATAAGCCGAAATCGGTTCTGGGGCTCGCCCATCCCAGTGTGGCGCAGCGACAACCCGGATTACCCCCGAGTCGATGTGTACGGCAGCCTGGACGAGATCGAGCGAGACTTCGGCGTGCGGCCCGTCGATCTGCACCGGCCCTACATCGACGCTCTGACCCGCCCCAACCCCGATGACCCCACCGGTGCCTCGACCATGCGGCGGGTGCCCGAGGTGCTCGACTGCTGGTTCGAGTCCGGGTCGATGCCCTTCGCCCAGGTCCACTACCCGTTCGAGAACAAGGAGTGGTTCGAGCACCATTTCCCGGCCGACTTCATCGTGGAATACATCAACCAGACTCGGGGATGGTTCTACACCCTTCACGTGCTGGCCTCCGCGCTGTTCGACCGTCCCGCATTCAACAATGTGATCTGCCACGGCATCCTGCTCGACGCCAAGGGCCGGAAGCTGTCCAAGAAGCTGAGGAACTACACCGAGCCCGAGGAGATCTTCGCCACCAAGGGGGCAGACGCCCTGCGCTGGTACCTGATGGGCTCTCCCATCGTTAGGGGCGGCGACCTCCGCCTCGACGACTCGGGAATCGACGACGTGCTGCGCCAGGTGATCATCCCCATCTGGAACGCCTATTACTTCTTCACCCTCTACGCCAACGCCGATGGCATCTCGGCCAAGCCTCAGGCCAACTCCGAAGAGCTGCTGGACCGCTACATCCTGGCCAAGACCCGGCAGCTGATCGAGGCGGTCACTCGGCGAATGGACACCTACGACCTGCCCGGGGCCGCCGACGAGCTAGAGGGGTTCATCGACTCCCTCAACAACTGGTACATACGCCGCAGCCGGGACCGGTTCTGGGCGCCGGCCCGCCCATCCTCGGCTGATGACAAGCAGGATGCCTACGACACCCTGTACACGGTGCTGACCACCCTGGCCCGGCTGCTGGCACCATTTCTGCCCTTGGTTTCGGAGGAGATCTACCGGGGGCTGACCCAAGAGTCGAGCGTTCACCTCTGTGATTGGCCCGAACCGGCGGAACTGCCGGCCGACTCCCAGCTGGTGGCCGCTATGGACCGGGTGCGCGATGTGTGCTCCACCGGGCTGCGGGTGCGAGAAGACGAGGGAATCCGGGTCCGCCAGCCCTTGCCGTCGCTCACTGTGGCTGGCACGGGCGTAGCCGAATTGGCACCGTTCATCTCCCTCATCGCCGACGAGGTGAATGTGAAGGAAGTCCACCTGAGCGACGACCTGACGGCCTACGGCCAGTTCGTGCTCCGGCCCAACGGCCAGGAACTGGGACCCCGTCTTGGCAAGGACGTGCAAGGGGTGTTCGCCGCCGCCCGCGAGGGCCGCTGGGAGCGCAACCCCGACGGCTCCGTTACCGTGTCCGGTCACACTTTGTCAGACACCGAATTCGTCTTGGCCCTGAACCCGGCTGACGACACCACTGCCGCTGCGCTGCGCACCAACGATGCCCTGGTAGCGCTGGACACCACCGTCTCCCCCGATTTGGCCGACGAGGGGATCGCCCGAGACGTGGTCCGGTTGATCCAAGCTGAGCGCAAGAATCAAGCCCTGGACGTCACTGATCGGATCACTTTGTCCATAACCGCCGGACCGAAGATCATCAAGGCGGTGGAGGCGAACGAAACCTACGTCTGCGAGCAGGTACTCGCAGTCGGCACCCTGGAGTTGAGTGTCTCTGAGGAAGCAGCGGTCATGGCCAGCGAGACGGCCATCGACTCGGGCCCCTTGCAATTCCGCTTCGCGAAGGCCGATTAGCAGCTACCGGTCAGTTGTTGTTCTGGTAGTCGGCTTGCTCCATGCGACGCCGCTCCTCTGGTGACACCTCCACGTTGGTGGGGGTCAGCAAGTACACGTGGTCGGCAACTCGCTCCATGCGGCCGTCTAGCCCATAACACAGGCCGCTGGAAAAGTCGATGAGCCGCCGGGCCACCTCCCGACTGCCGTGCTGCAAGTTCACAATGACCGCTTGCCCGCCTCTGAAGCAGTCCCCCACGTCCTTGGCGTCGTCGAACGATACCGGCGTCACCACTGACGGCTTTGAGGCAGCGGAGGGAATGGGCCGGACGAAGCTGGCCCGAGGCTGCTCGGCCGTAGCCTCGGCATCTGACGACTCAGACGGTGGTATTGGCCGGACCGAGCCGACACCGGCTCCCACCGGGTACTGCCCTGTGAGCGGCTGCGACACGAGGCGCATGTCGGGGTCCTGTTCCACTTGTCCCCCAGGACCGAATTCCTCTTCGGAACCGAACCCGAGCCAAAACTTGGTTTTCTGCCACACGGACGACATTTGCTCATCCCCCTCTCGGCAGTGATTCACTTGACCTTTCCGATGGTACAGGAAGCAGCCCCCAGTTTCGGGGACGGGTCCCGACCCCACGCTGCTTTTTGGGGATCAATGGGGCCGGGGGCCGAATAAGGCGGTGCCGATCCTGACCATGGTGGCGCCCTCTTCCACCGCAACCTCGATGTCGGCGGTCATACCCATGGACAGCTCCGCCAGGCCGAGATCAGCAGCTTGGGAGGCCAGCAGGCGAAAACCAGGACGGGCGTGCTCGGGTGGTCCGGGAGCGCCGACGGCCATCAGCCCCGCCACCGCCAGACCGGCCTCGCGACATCGGTCCACTAGGCCCGCAGCCTCTTCGGGGGGGCACCCCCCGCGGCCCCCGACGCCGGCGGTGTCCACCTGCACCAGAACTCTGGCATCCGGGGCCCATCGGGCAATCTCAGTAGCCAGTTCGGGGCGGTCCACGCTTTGCCAAAGGTGAACATGGCCGGCGATCTTGCGGACCTTGTTGCGCTGGAGGCGGCCGATGAAGTGCCAGCGAGGTTGTTGAGCGTCAATAGGGGCGATGCCGAGTTCATTTGCCTTGGCCAGCAGCTCTTGGGCGTAGTTTTCGCCGACGTCGGCCAAACCTGCCTCCACCGCCGCGGCGACCGCGTCGGGGCCGAAGCCCTTGGTCACTGCCACCACCTTGACTCGGTCGCCTCCGGCCCGGGCCAGCCGCTCTCGCAATGCCCCGGCGCGCTCCGCTACCTCTGCGGCGTCGATCACTGGCCGCAGCCGGCCATCAAAGAGCTACCGGAGGAAGGAGGGAATGTCGAACTCGTCATCGACATCGGAGGACAGGAGTTCGTCGTCGGGCCCGCCGAATACATCGGGGACCTCCGAAGAGCCCCCTGAGTCGGCGGCCGACATCCGGGTGGCCCGCTCACCCTCCCACCGGTCGAATCCGGCAGCGATCACCGTGACTCGGATGTGGTCGCCCATGGACTCATCTACCACCGTGCCGAAGATGATGTTGGCATCGGGGTGGGCCACGCCTTGAACGATCTCGGCAGCCTCATTCACCTCGAAGATCCCGAGGTCGGGACCACCGGAGATGCTCAGCAGGATACCGCGTGCCCCTTCGATTGAGGCCTCGAGAAGCGGGCTGGCAATGGCCTTGCGGGCCGCGCTGACCGCCTTGCCCTCACCAGAGGAGATGCCAACTCCCATGAGCGCAGAACCGGCGTCCTGCATCACCATGCGCACGTCAGCGAAGTCGGTGTTGATGAGACCAGGAGTGGTGATCAAGTCGGTGATGCCCTGCACACCGTGCAGCAGCACCTCGTCGGCTTTGCGGAACGCATCGACAACCGAGGTGTGGTCGTCCGAGATGCTGAGTAGGCGGTCGTTGGGAATAACTATCTGGGTATCGACCTTGTCCTTCAGGGCCTGGATGCCGCTCTCGGCCTGAACTGAACGGCGACGGCCCTCGAAGCCGAACGGCCGGGTAACCACCGCGATGGTGAGCGCGCCGAGGCTCTTGGAAATCTCCGCGATCACCGGAGCCGCACCTGTGCCGGTGCCGCCACCCTCACCCGCGGTGATGAACACCATGTCGGAACCGCTGAGCGCCTCTTCGATGTCCTTGCGGTGATCGGTCGCAGCCTGGGCGCCGACATCGGGATCGCTTCCAGCTCCCAACCCTCGAGTCAGCTCTCGACCAATGTCAAGCTTTACCTCAGCTGAACTCATGAGCAGGGCCTGGGCATCGGTGTTGACAGCCACAAACTCAACACCGCGCAGGCCAGCTTCGATCATGCGGTCAACCGCGTTGACACCGCCTCCGCCTACGCCGATGACCTTTATGACCGCTAGATAGTTCTGGGGTTCATTCATGGGAATTCCTCACTCAAAAGCTCGAACCATCATTCTCTACCTGTGGTTTATCTGAATGAAGGGTTGAGGCTTTGGAACCTATTCCTCTAGTTGAGGTGTATCCAGCTTACGAGCAGTTGTCGATTCGGGTCAAGACGGGAAACTCCGGAACGGTCAGGTCGATCACCTCAAAGCACTTCAGGTCTACTCTGGCCAGAAAGGTGGCCAATGTAACGGCTTTCCCGTAAGGGTCATCTCGACCTCCCCAGTGGACCATTCCCGCGCCAGGCAAGTCCACAGTCACTTGTCCGTCTACCCAGGAAATCGCACCGATTCCTTCGCCTTGTAGGGAGATGAGAGCATCGCTGGCTTCTAGAAGCGGCAGCGCCCTAGTCGACAGCCAATCCCCTGGTTCGGGAACCGGGCTGAACAGCACGACCGGCAGAGTCCCGCGGCTCGGATTTGTCTGGAGCGCTCTCCCGTCAAGATCGACTAACGCCCATCCTTCTTGGATGGGGATCTGGCCAACCGCTGTTCGCTCGGTGACATCGAACGTGACTTTGCCGCTCCACGTCCGGCTGGACCGGACTTGATCCACCCACGGCAGAGCGGCAATTGATCTCGTGGGGCCAGAAAGATCCAGTCCCAAAAGTGCGGTGCCGAGGTCTATGCCCGCCGCTTCCAAGACACGGGCGGTGCCGGTTCGCCGGGCGCCGATGACCTCGATTTCGTCCACATCCAGCAATGGGCTCTGAGTCACTCCGAAACCGATGGCCGCCAAGACGGCAACAATCCCGGCGGTGATCCACACTCGAAGTCGCCGACGGGAGCGAACGTCTTGGCGGCGAGCCTCGATACGGGGATCGACCGGAGCCTGGGGGTCTTGCGGGGGGACCGGGGACGCATCGTCTGTCTTCTCATCCGAGGTCATTTCAGCCTGCCCGGTCTGTCCACGGCCCTGGGCCAAAGCCCACGAGGCGAGTCTCCGGCTGAAGTGTGATCTTGAAACTGGACTCGACCTGTGTGAACACCTCGCACATCAGTGCGTGAAGATCGTCGGCGGAGCCCCCCCGGTCGGCGATGAAGAAGTTGGCGTGCTTGCCTGAAACCGAGGCAGTGCCCACCCGGTGTCCCTTCAGGCCGGAGGCGTCGATAATCCTCCCGGCGCTGTCGCCATCGGGGTTGGTGAATACCGAACCGGTGTTCTGTCCTCCGGGCTGGTTGTCACGCCTCCAGGCAACGATCTCGGCGATCAATTCCTGCGACACCGACGGATCGCCCGCAGTCAGACCCACTTCAGCTCCCATTACCAAGTGATGGTCGGCCAGCGCCGATCGCCGGTAGCCGAGCTCCAGTCGCTCCACGTTCCACTGCTCGATGCCCCCGCCCAGTAGGTCGACGACCTCGGCGCAGATCAGCGACGCGGCCATGTCTGCACCGTGGCCACCGGCATTCATTCGCACTGCACCCCCCACAGATCCCGGCACTCCTACCGCCCACTCAAAACCGGCCAACCCAGCGGCGGCGCTTTGCCGGGCCAGTACCGGAAGCCCAGCCGCAGCCCCAGCCCTGACAACAACTCCATCGATCTCCACCCAGTCGAACCCGCGTCCCAGCCAAATGGCTACTCCGTCAAAGCCGGCGTCGGCCACCAACAGGTTGGATCCTCTGCCCACCACCAGCACCTCAGGGCGCCCAGTGGCCAGCACTTGGGCCACCGCCGCGACATCGGCGTCTACGGCGAGGGACACTCCGACCCGGGCAGCACCACCGACGCGGTATGTGGTTTCAGGTCCGATCGGGCGCTCCCGGCTGACCGCTTCTTCACCCAAAATGTCGGCCAGATCTTGGGCCAGCCGATCCCAGCGAGGAGTCATGGCCGACCGGCAAGCTTCGCGATCACCTGATCAGGCACTTTTGTCAAGTCGCCAGCACCGAGGGTCAGACACAGGTCGCCGGGACGAAGCACTTTGACCAAGTGGTCGACAACATCGTCTAGGCGGGCCACATAGGAGACATCCTGTTCCGGATGGGCCTCGGTCACCGCCCGCCAGATCAGCTCCCCGGACACGCCGGGGATAGCTTCCTCCCCTGCGGAATAGATGTCAGTGATGATCAGCGCATCGGCGGCTTCAAAGCTGTGGGCGAACGCCGGCCACAGGTGCGAGGTTCGGCTGTAGCGGTGGGGCTGGAACACGCACACCACCCGATTCCATCCCCCTTCGGACGCGGCCTTGAGCGCGCAGGCTACTTCGGTGGGCAGGTGGGCATAGTCGTCGATGAACACGACCCCAGCGGCCTGCCCCCGCCGTTCAAACCGTCGAGTCACGCCCTCGAAGCTGGCCAAGGCCGCCGCGGCGTTGGGCCCGTCCATCCCCATCTCACAGGCCATGGCCAGCGCCCCCAGGGCATTGAGGGCGTTGTGGTCTCCCGGCATGGGCACCGACATACGACCCAGCAGATCCCCACGGCAATGAACTTCGCCGACTATCGACTGGCGGTTGCTGCTCAATGCCCTCCATCGATAGTCGGATTCGGATCCGGTGCCGTAGAGAACCCGTTTGCAACCCTCGGAGGCCTGCATGGCTCCGGGGTCGTCGGCGCATACCACCAACCCGTCAGCGGCCCCGGCACAGAACCGGGCGAACTCGGCCTCCAGCTCAGCCACTGGGCGGTCGGGTCGCAGGTGATCGGGCTCCACGCTGGTTACGACCGCCCGGCTCACGATCAACTCCCCGAAGGTGCCGTCGCTCTCGTCTGCCTCCACCACAAACCAGGGACTGTCCGACCATCGAGCCCCGATGCTTCCATCAGCCAACACCGCACCCACCACGAAGCCGGGGTCGGCCCCGACTTCCATGAGCACATGGGACAGCATGGCCGCGGTGGTTGTCTTGCCGTGGGTGCCGGCCACCGCCACCGCTGAGCGCATACCAGTTATGGCCGCCAGGATCTCTGCCCGGCGGCAGACTCGGATCCCAGCCCCGCGGGCGGCGACCACCTCGGGGTTGTCATCACCGACGGCGGTGGATCGGGCGACGATGTCCGCGCCCGATACCTGGGAGGCGTCGTGGCCTACCGACACGTCTACCCCGATCTCCCTCAGACGGTCGAGCACCAGGCTGTCAACTGAATCGCTGCCGCTAACCTGACAGCCCAGACCGCGCAGCACAACGGCGATGGCCGACATACCCGCCCCGCCCACCCCCAAGAGGTGAACCCGGGTCTCCGGGGACAAATCGACCATGACTCCTATTGTTGCTTCCTCCGGCGACCATGTTGGGGACTGCGGCCGTGCTCCTCCAAGAGTTCGGCCACCCGGTGGTCAGCATCGCGGCAACCGAGGTCGGCCGCCTCTCTACCCATGGCGGCAAGAAGGCCGGGAACCTTCAGCAGGTTGTCCACTTCGGCGACCATGCGAGGGCCATCCATTTCGGCGTCGGACACCATCACTGCCCCTCCCACAGCCGCCAGGTGGGCGGCGTTGGCCGTCTGATGATCGCCAGGGGCCCCCGGCAATGGAACCAGCACCGACGCCAGTCCGACAACGGCCAATTCGGCAACGCTGGACGCACCCGCTCGGCCCACCACTAGGTCGGCCGCGGCATACGCGCCGGGCATGTCCTCTTCGTATTCCACCGCTCGATAGTGCAGGGAGGACTGGGACAGATCGGGACGCAGCTGGGACAGTTCTTGCCAATCCCTTCGGCCCACCACATGGTGAACGGCGAGGTCGTCCCGATCGGCCCAGTGGCGGGCAGCTTCGAACGCCGCCCGGTTGATGCGGGCCGCACCCAGCGACCCGCTGGCCACGACCACTAGGCGCCGTCTGTCGTCCACCCCGAGGGCGGCCCGGGCCACTGACCGGCCGCGCTCTCGATCCACCCTCTGGACCTCTTCGCGCACGGGATTTCCGGTGAGCACCGACCGGGGCAGCTTGGTACCCGGAAACGACACCGCGCACGCTCGGGCCCACCGCCCGGCAAGGCGGTTGGCCAGACCCGGGACGGCGTTCTGCTCAGCCACAACGACCGGGATTCTGAGCAGGCGCGCCGCCAACGCGCAGGGAATGCTGGCGTAGCCGCCTAACCCCAACACCACCGCAGGCTGAAGCCGCCGCAGGAGGCCTATGGCCTCAGCCACCGCTCGAGCGAGACCCCAAGCCGAAGCCACGTTCTGCCAAGTGAGCTGACGCTTGATCCCTCGTCCGGGAAGCAGCGTGAGCCCGAACCCGGCGGCGGGAACCAGGTCTCTTTCCACTCCCCGGGCCGATCCCACGAAGTGGATGGTCTCAGACTCATGGCCGCGCCGAACTAGAGCACGGGCTACCGCCAAGCCGGGGTGGACATGGCCGGCGGTTCCGCCCCCGGCGATCACTGCCCACACCTGGCGGCAGTCGGATTCCGGGCTCTGCCCGTCCAACTCGCCGCGCCGGGCGCGGCGGTTCACGACTTGACTCGAACTTGGCCGACCCGGATCTGGCGGGCGATGTTCAAGAGAATCCCCGTGCCCACCATGCTGGTCAACAACGCCGAGCCTCCCACCGACAAGAACGGCAGGGGAACACCGGTAATCGGCAACACCCCGACCACTGCGGCGATGTTCACGAACGCCTGGGACCCCACCCAAACAGTGATTCCGATAGCCAGAATCTGTCCGAAGCGATCAGGACTGTGCAGGGCCACCCAAATCCCACAGAACACAAACCCGGCAAAAAGTCCAAGGACGAACATCGCACCCACCCAGCCCATCTCCTCGGCTAGGACGGCGAAGATGAAATCTGTCTGGGCCTCGGGCAGAAACCCCCACTTGATGCGGCTCTCTCCCAGCCCCACGCCAGATGCACCCCCAGATGCGATTCCCACCCGCGACTGGATGGTCTGCCAACCGGTGTCGAGGGGGTCGGCCCACGGGTCCAGCATCGAGATCACACGGTCGCGCCGATAGCCCGATCCCCAGGCGGCCAATGCCGCCGCTCCCCCGCTTATCAGCGACCAGCCGGTCAGCGGGAGCAGGGGTACACCGGCCATGAACAGCGCAGCGAAGGCAATAAACACGATGATGACCGCGGTGCCTAGATTGGGCTGGAGCAGAATCAACCCGGCCATAACGCTGCAAATCACCAGAATGGGGCGAATGGTGGTGCGGGTATCGCGTTCTTTGCCCGCCTTGTCGGCCAGCCATGCGGCCGCGAACAGGGCCATGGCCAGCTTGGCCAGTTCAGAGGGCTGGAAGCTGATCGGGCCCAGGTAGATCCAGCGGGTGGCGCCATTGGCCGTTGTGCCGATCCCCGGCACCAGCACCGCCACCAACAGAAGCATGGTGAGCACTACCACGCCATTGGCGTACTTCTGCCACTGCCGGTAGTCGACCCGCATCACCAAGATAAGGGCCACGAGCCCCCCCATGCTCCAAACAAACTGGCGCTGGAAGGTGAACCAGGTGGACTGGCCCACATACAAGCTCGTGACCGAAGAGACTGAGAGGACCATGACCAACCCAATGGCGTTGAGAGTCACGATCGTTCCGAACAACAGGTAGAACGGCATGGTGGCCTGGCCCACGGGCGCCGACCGGAACGCCGCCGTCCATGCTCGCATCGACACCCGGGGGGCAACTGTGGTCATGACGAGCCTCCGATCAGCTCATGTACCAACTGGACAAAATGGTCGCCGCGCTCGGCGTAGGAGCCGTACCAATCGAAAGAGGCGCAGCCCGGCGACAGGAGCACTGCGTCGCCAGCTCGTGCGATCCCGGCAGAAGCCCTCACCGCCTCCTCCATGGACTCGGCCGTGGTCACCGGGCATCGTCCGGCGAACACCTGCTCGACCTGGGACGCGGCCTCCCCGATGGCCACCACTGAACGCAGCCTGTCGGCCACATCGGCCATCGCCGCCAAGTCGAGCCCTTTGTTGCGTCCTCCGGCGATGAGAACCGCTTGTCGCACCGACCGCGCCGCGGCGCACACCGCGTGGGGGGTAGTGGCCTTGGAGTCGTCGTAGAAGCGCACCCCATCGTGCTCGGCAACCAGGGTCATCCGATGGGGCAGCCCGGTCCACCCCAGCAACGCCGCTCTAACTCCATCTCGGTGCGCGCCTCCGGCCATGGCCACCGCGGCCGCCGCTAGGTGGTTGGACAGCTCATGGGGCTGCGACCGGTGCAATTCGGCGGTGTCAACCAGCTTCTCTGCCCAGGCCCAAAGCGAACCGCCGCTGACCCGGAAATCTCCCTCGTTGAGGCCGAAGGCCACAACCCGGCATGTGCCGGGAGCATGGGCGGCCACCACCGGATCATCTAGGTTCACCACCGCGGTGCTGTGCTGGTCGGCTCTGGTCCACAGGGAGGCCTTGGCCGTCAGATAGCTGTCCAACGAAGCATGGATGTCGAGGTGGTCGGGGGCGAAGTTCAGCCATGCCCCCACTGCGGGGCGAAAACACCGGCTGTGGCCCAATCGGAAAGAGGATGCCTCCACCACGAATGCTGTGGCCCGGTCATCTCGGATGGCCTCCACCAACGGCGTTTCGGTGTTGCCGGCCACGCTCACCGAGATCCCGGAAGCCTCCAACATGGCTGCGGCCAGAAGCGTCACTGTGGTCTTGCCGTTGGTGCCGGTCACCGCTAGCGAGGGGCGGGAATCCCACCGCTGAGCCAAGTCGAATTCGGAGACAACCGGCGTGCCCACAGCGGCAGCGGCCCTAAACGTTGGGTGGGTCTCAGGCAATCCCGGAGTGGGGACTATCACTTGGGCATCGGCAACCAATTCGTCCCAAACCTGATGGGTTGGGGGCTCCAGCAGTTCGACGCCCAACGCAGCGGCATGACTGCGGGCTTGGTCGTCGGGGGCATCGTCGGCGGCTATTACCGGGCTGCCGCGCTCGGTCAACTGCGCGCAGACCGCTTGGTTGGCCACGGCGTATCCCGCCAGCAGCACGGGGGCCTGGCTCAATCTGCACCCCCTATGGAAACGAAGTCTGCGTAGAAGAGTCCGAGAGCCACTGCAGTGGCGAAACCGGTCATGATCCAAAGCCGGATGATCACCGTCGTCTCCGGCCAGCCTCCGAGCTCGAAGTGATGGTGGATGGGGGCCATGCGGAACACCCGGGTGCCAAACACTCGGAAGCTGAACACCTGGATGATCACCGACAGCGTTTCCATCACGAACAAGCCCCCGATGATGGGCAGGAGCAGATGGGTATTGGTGGCCAAGGCCAGCGCGGCCATCCCGGTTCCCAGGGCCAGTGATCCGGTGTCGCCCATGAAGATGCGGGCCGGGGCCGCGTTCCACCACATGAACCCCGCACTCGCCCCCACCATGGCTGCGGCCAAGATGGCCAAGTCCAATGCGTGGGGGATGCCATAGATGTCCTGGTTGCGGAATGCCCAGAATCCGATGACCACGAATGCGGCGAAGGCGAACACCGACGAGCCGGCAGCCAAGCTGTCGAGGCCGTCGGTAAGGTTGACCGCGTTGCTGGTGCCCAGGATCAACAGCACCGCCCAGAGCCCCCAACCCCATGGCCCCAGATCAATGTTCAAGGAGTCGTAGCGGGTAAAGGAGAGCTCGGTGCGGACATCGGTCAAGTGGACCATGAGCACCGCGTAGCCCACCGCCACGACGAGCAGGCCCAGGATCTTGGTCCGCTTGCCCAGGCCCAAGTTCCGCTCGCGGGACACCTTCAGCCAGTCGTCGACAAAGCCGACGATGCCCGAGCCGATGATGGCCGCCATCACAATCAGGCCGGTGCGGGTGAAGATGCCGTTGTAGAGGTCGCTGATGCCATAACCGGCCAGCGCCCCCACCACGATGGCCACCCCGCCCATGGTGGGCGTTCCCGCCTTGCTCACATGGCCTTGGGGTCCGTCCAGGCGGATGGGCTGGCCGATGGAGTGCTTGCGCAAGAACGTAATCAACAGGCGGGTGCCCACCACCGAAACAACGCCTGAGACAGCTACGGCAAACAGGAGGCGGATCACGGGGCTTCCCTCATAGCGGCCAAGAGCTCTCGGGCCACCACTCGGTCATCGAATGGGATCACCCGATCGCCCACCGTCTGGGTGGTCTCATGGCCCTTCCCGGCCACCACCACCACATCGCCGTCAGCGGCGTCGGCCAAGCTCCGGGCAATGGCCGCTCGTCGGTCGGGCTGGGCCAAGATGCCCTCAAGAGGCCTTGGAATCCCGGTCAAGATATCAGCGATGATCGCCTCAGGATCTTCGGAACGGGGGTTGTCTGAGGTGACGATGACCCGATCAGCCAGTTCGGCTGCTACCCGGCCCATCATGGGGCGCTTGCTGGCATCGCGGTCTCCGCCACAGCCGAACACCACTCGTAGGCGCCCTTCTCCAACTACGAGTTCTCTGGCGGCGGCCAGTACCTGGGCCAGGCCGTCTGGAGTGTGGGCATAGTCCACCACCACTGCGAACGGGCGGTCGGTATCAATGGTCTCGAAGCGGCCTGGCACTGGGGCAGCCGACTCCAGACCAACTACTACTTCGGGCACGGCGACTCCCAGCAGAAGAGCAGTTTCCGCGGTGGCCAGGGCGTTGGCCGCGTTGAACCGGCCAATAAGGGAGAGCCTTGCATTCTGGCCTCGCCATCGGAAGGCCAGACCCCGGGACCCCAGCTGGACCGGCACGCTCCGGAGGTCATAGCCCACCGTGGGAATGCTGGGTTCGCGAGCCAGCCGCTTGCCGTGCTCATCCCCTCGGTTAACCACCGCCCGGTCGGACAATTCGGGGGTGAACAGCCGGGCTTTGGCCGCGAAGTACTCCCCGGTGGTGCGGTGGTAATCGAGATGGTCCGATGTGAGGTTGGTGAACACCGCGGCGTCATATCGGATGCCGTCCACTCGGTGCTGGTGCAGGGCGTGGCTGGACACCTCCATGGCAACTGCTTGCACTCCGTCAGCCCGCCAGCGGGCCAACTGGTGCTGCAAATCGAGGGACTCAGGGGTGGTCCTGGTTCCGGTCAGCGTGCCGAGAACTTCGGTTCGCAACCCGGCGGCAGCCATAACCGAGCCCAGCAAGCTGCACACCGTGGTCTTGCCGTTGGTGCCGGTGACCCCCACCACGGTCATCGAGCGGGACGGGTGGCCATGAAAGGTCGAGCTGATGGGACCCATGGCCTGGCGCACCGAATCGGTCTGCACCTGAGGACATGCCAGGCTGAGCGGTCGCTCAACAACCAGCCCCGCTGCGCCCCGGTCTACTGCCTCAGAGGCAAACTCGTGTCCGTCGTGATTGGCGCCCTTTATGCAAAAGAACAGGTCACCGGGATTTACAACGCGGGAGTCGTGAGCCAGGCCGAATATCTCAGCATCGCCGCGCCTGTCCACCAGTACGGGAGCGGCCTCGGCAAGCTGCCGCAACGCCATCGACGAAGCGGTCATGGCCCTCCCTCGGTGGGGGGCGACTCGCCGGTCACCTGTTCCGGTGTCTCAGACCCCTGGGGCTCGATCCCCTGCGATGGCTCCGGGCTTGGCTGGGGGGTCGGCTCAGGGGTGACTTGCGGCGTGGGAGATGGCTCGGGCGCTGCCGGTGTTGTGGGCTCGAGTGTCGCCGTTGGGGCCGGGACGGGGGTGGCGGTGGGAACTGGAATCTGGGTAGGGGCCGGGGTTGGCTGAGGCGTGACGGCCGGGGCAGGGGCCGGCTGAGGGGTGACGACTGGGGCTGGCTGAGGGGTGGGGGCTGGGCCCAACTTGGAATCGATGGTGATGAAATCGACCGGTGGGGCGATTCGGAGGCGTTGCAGGGAGTACTTGGCCAATTCGGCGAACAGCGGTGCAGCAGTCTGGCTGGCGTAGAAATTGGTGATCGGCTCGTCGATTACCACGATCATCGAGAGCTGGGGGTTCTCAGCCGGATAGAAGCCAGCGAAGGTCGCGGTATATCGGCTGAACCCCTGGTCGTCCTCGTAGTTGCCGTCGGACAGAACTTTCTGACCGGTCCCGGTCTTGCCAGCAACGGTGTAGCCCTCGACCTGGGCGTTCCGCCCGGTTCCCTCGCGGACAACAGTTATCAGCATGTCGGTCATCTGCGAGGCCGTACGCTCCGACACCACCCTTACCGGCTCGGCCCGCTCCACGGGGATCTCCTGGCCATCTTCGTCGACCGCCGAGTGCACCAGCGTGGGCGGAACCCGAACGCCGCCGTTGGCCAAGGTGTTGTATACCATCAGCACCTGCAAGGGGGTGGCCAGAATGCCCTGACCGAGCGCGAAGCTGGCCACGTCGGTGCCGTTCCAGGTCAGGAGCTGCGGAACCAACCCAGATGACTCGCCCCTGAATCCCAGTCCAGAAGGCGAACCCAGCCCATAACGGGACATATAGGCGGCCAAGCGGGTGGACCCCAAGACGAGGGCCCACTCGACAGTGCCGGTGTTGGACGAGCGGGCCAGGATCTCCTCCATGCTGTACAGCGCGGTGCCGTACTCGGTGTGGTCGGTGTACTCCTGATCGTAAAGCTGAAGCCAGTGGTTGACTTCGCGCACATGGTGGGGCGCTCCCAACTCCTCTTCGACCACACCGGAGAGCACCACGCTCTTCATGACCGATCCAGGTTCATAGGCCCAGGTAACCCCGCGGTTTTCGATGAGCGAGATTGGATTTCCCTCCTCATCACGTCCCACCGAAGCCATGGCCAGAATCTCGCCGGTGTCGGGAACCATGATGACGACGGTGCCGGTGGAGGCATTGACCAACTCGATCTGGCGCATGAGCGCACGCTCGGCCTCGAACTGCAAGGAGCGGTCGATAGTCAGGTACAGGTCGGCGCCCGGTTGTGCAGGCTTGATGTGACGGGCCCCGGTAGGGATGGTGCGCCCATCGTGGCTGCTTTCCAACACCATCTCGCCGGGAATGCCGCCCAGCAGTTCGTCGTATTGATATTCGATGCCGCTGATGCCCTCTTGATCCACATCCACAGATCCGACAACTGCTCGGCCCAATCGCGAGCCCGCGGGATTGAATCGGGCGGACTCCTCCAGCCGGAACACACCTGCCAAATCGAGTTCGGCTACCGCTCGGGCAACATCATCAGGAACGGTCCGAGCCAAATAGGCGTGCTGGTCGGGCTCGCTCAGCAACTGGAGCAATCGATCCTGGTCCATTTCCAGCACTGGGGCGAGAGCGGCCGCGGCCGCGGCCGGGTCTTTCACCTGGCTGGGGTCGGCCCACACGGTCCACTGAGGAACCGACATGGCCAACGCCAACCCGTTGCGATCGAGAATCTGTCCCCGGTCAGCCGTCAACTTGACCGTCCGGATTCGCTGCTGCTGTCCGTACTCCACGTATGCGTCAGAGCTGAAGAGCTGGAGGTCGGCTAGCCGAACACTCAGAACCACTGCCAACAGGGCGAACGCCACAGCCATTGCGGCGCCTCGACGGCGACCCGAGCGAATTTGAGTCGCCTCCTCAGCCCCTGCCCCGCCCCTGCGTCGAGAACGATTACCCGGAGCCTCCTCAGAGGTGTTCACTTTGTTCCGCCCTCGTCCAATTCAACGGGGGCCAGATACACGAGTTGATCGGGCTCGACCATTCCCAATCGATAGAGGGCCTCAGCCACGATGCGGTCAGGTGCTTCTGCCCTGGACACATTGAGCCGCAGCCTGTCGTTCACAGCCTGGGCGTCTTCTAGCTGCTCATTGAGGCTGTCGAGCGTGGTTTGCCGGTCGACGATCATGGCGTGGAACAAAGCCAGGGCAAACAGGGACACCACCACCGTGATAGCGGCAGCCCAGCCAACCAGGGGCATCAGTCTGCGGCTGTGCCGCGGCGCGGCCTGTAGGTGCTGGCGGGCTTGATCGGCAGGTTTGGCTGGCGACGGGCGTGGGTGGCGTTGGGGGGAAGCCATCACCATGCCCCTTCACCCTGCTCGGCCCCCAGCTTGCAGAATCCCCGGAAGCGGGCGCTGGAAGCCCTGGGATTGTCGGCCGTCTCCGATGGACTGGGTCGGCGGCTGCCCCGGGGAACCAACTCAATGGCGGGCGGGGCCTGAGCCGCAGATCGGGGAAGGCCACGAAAGCGGGCTTCATCGTTGAGGCCGGCATGCTGGCGGAGGACCTGCTTAACGATGCGGTCTTCCCCGCTGTGGTAGCTGAGGATCACTCCGCGGCCTCCGGGCTCCATCCGATCGATGACCGCTTCCAGAGCGGGCTCGATCTGATTCAGCTCGTCGTTTACCGCAATGCGGATGGCCTGAAAGGTCCGCTTGGCGGGGTGACCACCCCGTCGGCGAGCGGGAGCGGGTATGGCATCGCGCACCACATCCGCCAATTCAGTGGTGGTGGCGATCGGCCGGGCCGCGGCTACGGCGGCGGCGATGCGGTTGGCGTAGCGCTCATCGCCGTAGGTCCGCAGGATTCTGGCCACTTCGTCGGCTGGCCAACTGTTCACCACTTCTTCAGCCGATAGCTGCTGGCCGCAGTCCATCCTCATGTCCAAAGGCCCATTCTGGCGGTAACTAAAGCCGCGCTCTGGCCTGTCTAACTGGGGAGAGCTGACGCCGAAATCGAACAGTGACCCCACTAATCGAGACACTCCGAGGGAATCCAGCACGTCGCCCAACTCGGCGAAGCTGGCGTGACAGATTGTGGCGCCGCGGCCGGATAGAAACTCGCTGGCAGCCTCGACCGCGGAGGGGTCACGGTCGAGGCCTACCAGCGAGAGGTCGGGGCGGGCGTTGAGGAGAGCCCGGGCGTGTCCTCCCCCGCCCACGGTTGCGTCTAGAAACGCTCCCGAAGGAATTTCGGACAGGTGTTCCACCACCTCTGCCACCATGACGGGGTGATGGACAAATCGACTATCGGTCGCTGTCGGTGTCCCCCCGTTCATGTCCATTCACCTCCTTGGCGATGCAGCTGATTAGCGTTGAGGGATCAGCTTTTGCGTCCGACCGGGTCGGACGATAAAAATGGCGCTTATCGGCAGTCCTCCGCCTGGCGACCGCACTCCGGGATTTCTCCCCGGCAGTGTCAGATGGCAAGCGGGCGGAGTAGGGGCCTTCCATCTCGTCAGACGGAGGACTGCCCATAAGCGCTGGTGTCCTTCACTACATGGCGGCCACCGGTTCTTGTCCCAGTCCATGAGCCCACATCACAACCACCGATCCACATCGGCATCACCCAAACCAGCATGAAACGATTCCCACTCCACTGCGTCCCACACCTCGCCACGGTTGAATACCCCGGCCAAGACAACTTTGCTGCCCATACCCAGTTGCTCGCGCTTGGCAGAGGGCAGGCTCAACCGGCCTTGGGCATCGAGGGATACCTGCTCGAGGCTCGCGGAGAATCGACGCAAGTCATCGCCGGTGGCCTCGCCGGCCCGGACAGCAGCTTCAAGCCGCTCCAGTGCACTGCGGGCTTCTTCGGCCGTCCAAATCCCGAGGCATTGCTTGTAGATCGCCACATAGGCCCCTTGGGCCAGCGCCGAACGAAATGTCGGCGGCAGCGAAAGCCGACCCTTGTCGTCCAGGGAACGCCGATGCTCACCGGTGAGCATTGTCCCCTCCGACGGGTACCGGCTGTTTCCCCTTATCTCCCACTTCTTCCCACCCTATCCCCCTCTACCCCACCAACGCAACCCGGTCGCGCGGTTTCTGCGTAGGCAGAGCAGCCGAGTCTCGGTTGGGCGCGCTCGCTCTCGGGGGAGTAGTTCGTCTATTGGGGCAGGGCGTTGAGGAAAGCGGCGTGGATTTCGTCGGGGTGGGCGTTTACCGGGTAGGCGGCCGCAGCCAAGGTTTCGGCAAGATCATCGCTCTGTTCTGGTGGTATCGAGAGGCGGGCGAGCAGCGTCTCGGGGGCCCAGCATCGGTACAGGAGAGTTTGGAATCGGGCCACATTCTGGGTGCGACGCTGGGAGATTCCCACCGCTTTGGCCTCACCTACCCGTACCTCGCCCGGCCCCCAGCTGGCGAAACATGCCACCCTGCCCCACCGACCGGGCTGGTAGCGGTCGAACACCTCACCGTGGGCCAAACCCAGTGAAGCCAAGGCCTTGGCCCAAACCTGGCCCAGCCAGATGGGCGCCCGGTTCACATCGTCATCCCACAGCGGGTCGGCTCGGTTGATCACCACATCGATCCACACCGAGTCGTCCGGGACCACCATCACCGCTCCCCCACCGCTGCGACGGCGCACCACGACGGCTTCTTGGGAGACTCGGTCTGAGGCAATCTCTGCCGATTGAGCCGACCCCAACACCAGGGCGGTGTCGAGGGGGGCCATTAGCCAGACTTGCCGTCTGGCATCGGGGTCGGGGCGCAGGTCGTGCAATTCCCCCACTAGCCCGCTCAACCGACTGGTCGTCCACCCACCGTCGGCCGCCTCCACACTTACGTGACTTCTACGCAGTCTGGGCGACAGACTCAGCCGAAGGATCCAAGTAAGGCAGCCAGTCGGAGGGCACATGGCCGACCGCGGAGGCCACCCAGGCCGAACGAGGTGGCTCGGCCGGCGGACGGACCAGCCTCATCGGGGTCTCCGAGAGGAGCCGATCCCGCTTGGCCATGTTGCACCGCCGACAGGCGGCGACCACGTTCTCCCACGAGTGGGTACCACCCCGGCTTCGAGGCTGAACGTGGTCGATGGAGTCGGCGTGACGACCGCAGTACTGGCACCGGTAACCGTCACGGGCGAACACCCCACGGCGGCTGAGCCCGCCGGTGCGGAAGAACGGCACCTTGACGTAGTAGCGCAGTCGAACCACCGACGGAACGGGGAAGTCGAGCCGCTCGGAGCGGATTCTCTCTCCGGACTCCAGCACGACCTCCGCCTTCTCCGCCATCACCAGCACGAGGGCGCGCCGGGGGGACACCACGCTCAGCGGCTCGAAGGAGGCGTTCAGCACCAGCGCCCGGGTCATGGTGGAAACCATAGTGAACCTGCCAGGGCGCTTCGTGGGGTTTACCGAGAACACTCCCCCTCGTCGACCCGCCGAAAGAAGCAATTCAGCGCCGATTTACCGTGCTTGCTCCCAGGCTTTGCACCACTGCAAGTAAGTGACCAGGTCGTCGGGGCGGGGTTGGGCATGGGCATCGCCATACATGGTGACCATCCGAAACTTCAGATAGGCCGGATCGGGGAACACCCTCAAACGCCATCCCACCCTCAGTGCGGTAAGCCAGATTCCTGGGTGGGCAAGCAACTTGGCGACGGATCGAGCCACGGTTTCAGGCTACGTCTTGTGACAATTGATCAGTACGATGGGCAGATGGGAACACTTGCCGTCACCGGCGACCACGACGCCGATCAACTGCTCATCGATGATCCGTTCGCGCTCCTGCTGGCAATGATGCTCGACCAGCAGGTCCCCATGGAGTGGGCATTCAAATCGCCCCTGCGGTTGAAGGAGAGAATCCCCGACGAATTCTCGCCCGAGCGCCTCGCCGTGCTGGATCCAGACACGGCCGAGGCCGCGTTCAAAGAGAAGCCCGCATTGCACCGGTTCCCCGGTTCGATGGCCCGCCGAGCCCAAGAGCTGGCCCGCCACCTCGTAGACAACTACGACGGCGACGCCGCCCGAGTGTGGACCGAAGCCGCCACCGGCCAAGACTTGCTCAGCCGGCTCAAGGCCCTGCCCGGCTACGGCGACGAGAAGGCCAAGATCTTCCTCGCCGTGCTGGCCAAGCGCTTCGGCGTGACCCCCGACGGCTGGGAAGCCGCCGCCGGGCCCTTCGCTGACCCCACCCCTCGCACCGTCGCCGACATCGACAGCCCCGAAGCCCTCGCCGAAGTAAGAGCCTGGAAGAAAGCCCAAAAAGCCAAAGGCAAAACCAAGCAAGACTGACCGGCGCAGCCCTGCTCTCAACCCGTCAGGGGATGAGGGTGATTTGGGAGTCGAGCCAGCCTAGGAGGATGGCTATGCAGCGGGGGTCGGAGTGGAGGCGGTGGCCGGCACCGCTGATGATGCGCAGGCCGGCATCGCCGTGGGCTTCGGCGATGGCTCGAGCGTCGAAGGGGGACACTTCCACATCGTTGGAGCCGTGTAACACCAGCATGGGCCGGGGGGCGATCTCAGCGGCGCACCGGTCTACACGGATGGAACTGGCGGCTTTGGCCCACGAATCCACCGAGTCGGGGAAGCCCGGCGAAGAGATGATTCCCAGAGATCGGGCGTACTCCACCACCCCTGACGCACCGAGATCCCAATGGGCAAAGTCCACCGGCGACCCCATGGTGGCCACCCCCCTGACCCGGGAATCGTCTTGGGCAACGTGGGCAGCCAGCGCCCCACCGATGCCGAACCCTGCTAGCCAGACCCCTTCTACCTGCTCAAGACCGTTGAGGTAGTCAACCGCGCTGCGAACATCGTCGGTCCATCCATCAAGCGAGAAATCGCCTTCGCTGTCGCCGCATCCCCGGTAGTTGAGCACCAGCGCGGCCCACTCCATGTTCTGCGCGATTCGATCGGCCAGCGAGTAGATCCGCTCAGCCGCCCTTGAACCTCCGTTGGCTGCCGAAGGAAACCCGGGACACAGCACCACACTGGGCAGGGCCCGCAAACGACGATTCTCCGGTAGGCCTAGATGTCCGGCCAGCTTGAGCCCGCCGGTAGTCTGCCAGTGAGTCACACCGCCCGGGGCCGATAGCCCCGGTTTCGGGCCTCGGCCAGGCTGTCAGGTCCGAACACCAAGTACTGCTCGGACGCCACCAATTCCTGGATGACCGACTCGTCGCTGATCTCATCCAAGTCATACACCAACTGGGAGCGCTTGTCTCCCACGTACCGGAAGCCTTCCAACGACCGTGGCCTATCCATCTCTAAACCGTACCGTCTTGGTTGCCCGTTTCATCGGCTGGAGGGCCGAGTGCACCGATCTCTCTCAGGTACTGGCTCTCCAGGTCGAGCACCACCACCACGTCCAATGCGTCGATGTCCCGACCGGATGCTGTGGCCTTGGCCAGCACATAGTCCACCGAGTCGTCATCGCTAGTAACCACTTGCTCATCCCGGCTCTCCGCCGCGGCGGCGGTGACATCGGCCCGCCCATAAGTGGCCGATCCCCGCAACCGCAGGTAGTCCAGCCGCCACAACAGCACCGCTTCCACGTCGTCATAGCTCAGCTTGGCCGACAGCGCATCGGGGAGTCGCTCGGCCACGTAGTCCACGGCCTCGAATAAGTCGTATACGGCCCTTGCCCGGGTGTGGGCCAGCCGGGAGGACACCCGCATTACCGCATAGGTGGCCAGCCCGACCACCAAGACTGCGGCAATTACCAGTAAGAGCGTCAGATGCCGATGCGCTGAGCCAGCAGCTCGCGGTGATAAGTGGGGTCGCCGAAGAGGAGCTCCGACGACTTGGCCCGCTTGAAGTAGAGGTGGGCGGGATGCTCCCAGGTAAATCCGATCCCGCCGTGAATTTGGATGTTCTCCGCCGAGGCGTGGAAGTAGGCCTCCGAGCAGTAGGCCTTGGCCAGGCTGGCCACCGAGGGGAGTTCGTCGTTGAGCTCCGAGGCGCACCAGCCGGCGTAGTAGGCCGCCGACTTGGCCGACTCCACCTCTAGCAGCATGTCGGCGCACTTGTGCTTGATGGCCTGGAACGACCCGATGGGCCGACCGAACTGCACCCGGTCTTTGGCGTACTGCACCGACATATCCAGGCACATCTGGGCGCCGCCTACCTGCTCGGCGGCCAGGGCCACCGCAGCCAGGTCGAGAACCCGCTCCAGCACCGCCCAGCCCCCGCCCTCGGCGCCGATCAGCGTGACCGGGGTGTTGTCGAAGTCCAGGCGGGCCTGCTTGCGGGTCTGGTCCATGGTGGACAGAGCAGTACTGGTCAATCCCTCAGCGTCGCCGGGACACCAGAACAGGCTCACCCCACCAGCGGTGCGGGCAGCCACCACCACCACATCGGCGGTGTGACCGTCGATCACGAACATCTTTGTTCCGCTGATGCGCCAGCCGTCGCCGTCGGCGGTGGCCTCCACGGTGATGCCCGACTCGTCCCAGCGGCCGTTCTCCTCGGTGAAGGCCAGCGCGGCCACCGTCTCCCCGCCGGCGATGCCGGGCAGCAGCGCAGCCTTGGCCTCTTCATCACCGCTGTGGATGAGGGCGTTGGCCGCCAGCACCACGCTGGAGAAGAACGGAGCACAGAGCAGCGCCCGGCCCATCTCCTCCAACACCACGATCAGCTCGATATAGCTGAAGCCACTGCCCCCGTATTCCTCAGGGATTATGAGCCCCTGCAAACCGAGTTGCTCGGCCATCTGATTCCAGACCGCGTCGTCGTAGCCCTTCTCGGTGTCCATTTGCTCTCGGACCGCCGATTCCGGAGATTTGTCCTCCAAGAACTGCCGGACGAATCGCCGCAGCTCTTCTTGTTCCTCGCTGAAGGCAAAGTTCACGGCTCTGTTTCTACTAGACCACAACCCTGGTAGCCACGCTCGAACCTGTCACTGGGCCGATACATAGGGCACAATCGGGGTCGCAACGTGACCCACACGCGAAAAGAGCAGCCATGACCCTGCACTGGCAAGACACCCAGGCCGAGATCCACAAAGTGGTAGTGGGTCCGATGGACAACAACGTGTTCGTCGTCCGCTGCCGCGAAACCGGCGACGCGGTGCTGATTGACGCGGCCAACGAGCACGAGAGGCTGTTGGAGCTGTGCTCTTCCCTAGGGGTCCGCACGGTGTTGGAAACCCACGGGCACTGGGACCACATCCAGGCCATCCCGGCGGTGCGCGACGCCGGGTACGAGGTGGGCGTCACCGCCGAAGATGCCGCCATGCTCGACTCCTACGACTACCTGCTCGAGGACGAGTCGGTCATCGAGGTGGGCCGACTCCGCCTGCACTGCATCCACACGCCGGGCCACACGCCGGGGTCGATGTCGTTCCGACTGGAGGGCTCGCCCATCTTCTTCTCCGGCGACACCCTCTTCCCCGGCGGCCCTGGGGCCACCGGATTCGAGGGCGGCGACTTCGACACCATCATCGAATCCATCGAAAAGCGGATGTTCTCCCCGCTGCCCTCCGACACCCTGGTGCTCCCCGGCCACGGCGATCAGACCACCATCGGCGACGAGACTCCCCATCTCCAGGAGTGGATCGACCGGGGTTGGTAGACCCGGCCACCGGCTTGCTATGCGGCTTTCCGGTGATAGGGAAAACGACTCCTCCGACGTAGACTGATCAGGTGAGCCAGCCCGAGGCCCCACTATTTGAGGTCGAGAACCTGCACGTGGCCACGGCCGACGGCGGCATCCCGATTCTGTCGGGCATCGACCTCACCGTTAGAGCGGGTGAGGTACACGCCCTAATGGGACCCAACGGCTCGGGCAAGTCAACTTTGGCCAACGCGCTTTTGGCCAGCCCCGAGTATGAGGTGACCGGGGGGCGGATCTGCTTCAAGGGCGACGACATAACCGACTGGTCAGCCGACGTCCGGGGCAAAGCCGGACTGTTTTTGGCCTTCCAGTACCCCCAGGAGTTCCCCGGCGTTTCGGTGATGAACTTCCTGCGGCAGGCCCTGTCGGCCCGCAAGGGCATCGACCTGTCGGTGCTTGAACTGAGGCTGGCGGTGATGGAGTGGATGGAGCGGTTCGACATGGACCCCTCCTTTGCCGACCGCTATCTGAACGACGGGTTCTCCGGGGGCGAGAAGAAGCGCAATGAGGTGCTTCAACTGGCCATCTTGGAGCCGGAGATGGCCATCTTGGACGAGACCGACTCCGGCCTGGACATCGACGCCCTCAAGATCGTGGCCAGCGGGGTGCAGGAGGTGCGGGACTCCCGCTCGGAGATGGGGGTTCTGGCCATCACCCACTTCCGCCGGCTGCTCGACCACCTCAAGCCCGACCACGTCCACATCCTGATGAACGGGAAGATCGCGGCCAGCGGCGGCTTCGAGTTGGCCGCCCAACTGGATGCCGAGGGGTACGAGGCATGGCGCTAGACCCTGCCGCCATTCGAGCCGACTTTCCCATCACATGTCGGAAGGTCCACGGCGGCCGCTTGGTGTACCTCGACTCGGCCGCCACCTCCCACAAACCCAGAGCGGTGATCGATGCCATAACCGACTATTACGAGCGCTACAACTCCAACGTCCACCGGGGCTCCTACCAACTTGCGGTAGAGGCCACCGAGGCGATGGAGTTGGCTCGGAATAAAGTCGCCCAATTCATCGGAGCCTCTCGGGACTCTGAGGTCATATTCGCCAAGAACGCCACCGAGGCCATTAACCTGGTGGCCCGAACCTGGGGCCGGGCCAATCTGGGGCCGGGTGACCCAGTGGTGATTACCGAGTTGGAGCACCACGCCAACATCGTTCCCTGGCACATGCTGACCGCCGAGCAGGGCATCGATCTGCGCTGGATCCCCATCGACGCCAACGGCCATCTAGACCTGACCGACCTCGACCGGCTGCTCGACGGGGCCCGGCTGCTGAGCGTGGCGGCAGTGTCCAACGTGCTGGGCACCATCAACCCCATACGGCAACTGGCCGACGCGGCTCACGAAGCCGGCGCGCTGATGATGGTGGACGCCAGCCAGTACACCCCGCATCTGCCCACCGATGTGGTGGAGATGGGGGCCGACTTCGTGGCCTTCACCGGCCACAAGATGTGCGGCCCAACGGGAATCGGGGTGCTGTGGGCCAAATCCGAGCTCTTGGAGGCCATGCCGCCGTTTCTGGGCGGGGGCGAGATGATCCTCAACGTGACCAAGGAGGGATTCAGCACCGCGGCGGTTCCCTGGAAATTCGAGGCCGGAACCCCGCCCATAGCTGAGGCGGTCGGGCTGGGAGCAGCGGTGGACTATCTCAATGGGCTGGGCATGGAGCAGATTCGAGAGCACGAGGTGGCCCTCACCGGCTATGCCCTGCGCACCCTGAACCAGCGCTATGGAGACGACATCACCATCCACGGGCCAACCGAGCCGGCTGAGCGGGGCGGAGTGTTGTCGTTCGAGTACAAGGGAATCCATCCTCACGACGTGGCCCAGGTGTTGGACCGTTCCGGGGTGTGCGTACGGGCTGGCCACCACTGCGCCAAACCGCTCATGCGGGTGCTGGGCTGTGCCGCCACCAGCCGGGCATCGATGTATGTGTACAACGATGAGTCTGATGTCGACGCGCTAGCTGATGCGCTGGGCGACGCCGACGCGTTTTTTATTGAGTGAAGCCTTGAATGAAGAATGACTGCAATTCTACGAACCTTCACCCGTAAACTAGTGAACCGCTGCCATGCCTGATCTTGAAGACCTTTACCGCGAGATCATCCTCGACCACTACCGGAATCCCCGCAACCGGGGTGAGCTGGATACCCCGCCCGCAGTCCGGGCCGAGGGTTTCAACCCGCTGTGCGGTGACGAGGTCATCGTCTATGTGCGCTTGGCCAACGGGGTGATCGACGACATCAAGGTGGGCGGCCAAGGCTGTTCGATCAGCCAAGCCTCGGCATCGATGATGTCGGCCACCGTCATCGGCCGCACCACCGAGGAACTGCATCGCCTGAATCGGGCGTTCAAGGCCATGATGTCGATCGAGCCCGACCCGGCCGACGACCCTGCGCCCATCAACGGCAACGGTGCCGACATCAAGTTGGGCGACCTAGAGGCTCTCAAAGGCGTGGTCAAGTTCCCTGTGAGAATCAAGTGCGCCACCTTGTCCTGGCACACCCTCACCCAAGCCCTAGACGAAGCTCAAACTCCCGCCTGACTCAGCCAGACCGTTCCATCTTGAACGGTCGTTCAACAATGCTAGATTGGACTCAGTGCTGCGGGGCCGTATTCGAATCCAGAGCGATGGGCAATGAGCGAAGATTCTGCTGTCGACATCGGGCAGGGATGGCACCCTGATCCCAGCTCTTCGCTCTCATTACACGCCGATGCCTACACCAAGAAGCGGTGGTTCGACACCGACCAATCGGCGATCATCAGCCGGACCTGGCAGTGGCTCTGCCATGGCGAGAAGCTCCGCGATCGGGGCAGTTTTGTGGCCGAGGTCATCGCCGGGCAGCCGATTTTCGCCATCCGCGGGCACGACGGGGACCTACGAGCGTTCTACAACGTGTGCCAGCACCGGGCCCACGAGCTCGTCGAGGGCGAGGGTCGGCTGAAGAACCTGGTTTGCCCCTACCACGGATGGTCCTATGACCTAGCGGGCCAGCTTCAAGCCGCTCGCCACACCAATCACCTCGTTGACTTCGACACCCATCAGATCTGCCTCGACCCGGTGCAGATCACCGAGTTCGGTGGGTTCGTATACGCCAACCTCGACCCCGAGGCCGCTCCTCTGCAACAGCAGTCTGGCGACTTGGGGGCTGAGATCGCCCGCTGGGCCCCCGATGTGGAGCAGCTCACCTTCGCCCACCGCCTCTCCTACAAGATCAACAGCAACTGGAAGAACGTGGTCGACAACTTCCTGGAGTGCTACCACTGCCACATCGCCCACAAGGACTTCGTGTCGCTGGTGGACATGGACACCTACGTGGTTACCACCCACGGCATCTACTCCAGCCACATGGCCGAGGCCGGCAAGTCCGCCAATACCGCCTACGACGTGAGCGAGGCCACCGTTACCGACCACGCGGTGTGGTGGCTATGGCCCAACACCTGCATGATGAGATACCCGGGCCGGGGGAACTTCATCGTGTTGAAGATCACCCCCGTCGCCCCCGACCTCACCTTTGAGACCTACGACTTCTACCTGGAGACTGACGAGCCCAACGAGGTCGAGATCGAGTCGATCCGCTATCTCGACGAAGTCCTACAGGTGGAGGACATCAACCTGGTGGAGAGCGTGCAGCGGGGCATGTCGACTCCGGCGTTCCAGCAGGGCCGCATTGTCAACGACCCCAGCGGGTCGGGGCTGTCAGAGCACGCCATGCATCATTTCCACGGACTCGTGCTGGACGCTTACAGCAGATGAGGTTCTGAACGTGGCCGAGGCTGTAACCCTGGCCGACGAGCGAATCCTCGACGCCACCCTCGCCGTTCTGGCCCGAGAGGGCATCGCCGGGGTCAGCATGCGGGCCGTGGCCCGGGAGGCCGGAGTTGCTGTGGGCCTGGCCAACTACCACTTCGAGAACAAGACGTCGCTGATCTGCGCCGCCCTGCACCGAGTGGGCGACCAGGACCTTGAGCTGGTAACTCCCCCGCCCGGGCCGGCCGCCCCCGATCAGCTTCGCCACTGCCTGAGACAAGCCCTCGACCCTGCCTTTCTGGCCCCCGACTACCTGAGCCTGCGCCTCCAGCTATGGTCGCTGGCCGGTGTCGATCCTCAGTTCGCCGACATCAACCAGACCGCCCAACGTCGCTACCTAGCACAGCTCGCCGACCTCATCGCCGCCGCTCGTCCCGACCTCGGCCGCCCCGAGGTCGAGCGACGGGCCTCCGACATCCTCATCGAACAAAACGGCGTCTGGCTCACCGCCATCCTCATCCCCGACCGCAATGCCGTAGAACGAACCCTCAACCGCTGCGAAAACCTCGCATTCCGCTGAGCCAATTCTGACTATGTTCAGGCTGTGACCATCTTTGCCCAAGGAGATCATCGAGGCATGCAGAGCCGCCCTCGTCGATGGCAGCCTCGAAGTGGATCTCAAAGCACTCGCGGCGCGTTTCTAAGAGGGTCAGCAGCAGAAATGTCGGGTGGTGGGCCAATTGCTCCCGCTATACTGACTAGTGCGCTGACTAGTCAGTAAGTGGTCGGAGGGAACATGGAAGATAAGGCGTGGCAGGTGCAGGAGGCGAAGGCTCGTTTCAGCGAGTTGCTGGAGACCAGCATTGCTCACGGGCCCCAAGTGGTCACGAAGCGGGGGGTGGAGACGGCGGTAGTGGTCCCAATTGACCAATGGCGCCAGCTTGTGGGGAAGGCCAAGCCGAGCCTGAAAGAGCTACTTCTCGACACGGAGGCTCGAACAGAAGCGTTGACCCCGCCTCGTGGAGGACTCCGCCAACGAGAACCGTTGACTCTTGACTAGACCATGTACCTCCTTGACACCAACGTGGTCTCCGAGCTTCGTCGCCCCCGCCCCCACCAATCGGTGCTGAACTGGATACAGGACATCCCGGCAGAACAACTGCAATTGTCAGCGGTCACCATTGGCGAGATCCAGGCTGGAATCGAGATCACCCGAGAGCAGGATCCGGCCAAGGCAGGAGAAATCGAAGCCTGGCTGGAACGAGTACTTGATGCCTACGACGTCTTACCGGTAGACGCCGCCGCGTTTCGTCAGTGGGCCCGGTTGATGCACCGACAGGCCGACAAGCTGCTTCAGGATGCCTTGATTGCTGCCGTTGCCATTGTCCACCGGTTGACCGTGGTCACTCGAAACACACGCGACTTCGATCAATTCGATGTCCCAGTGCTCAATCCCTTTGCCTAATCCAGGGCGTTGACGCGGCGGGGGGAGCCTAAGATCACCCCCCTGAGGGCGCCCGCGGCGGGGGGGGGGGGGGCTCGTTTTTTGGTGGGGCAGACGTGCGGTGAACGCGGCCGCCGGCGGCGTGGTTGGTGATGGCTATTTCTACGGTGGACCAGACGTTGGACCACTCGGGGTGGTGGAAGAGGCGCTCGGAGATCAGGGCCACTCGGGACATGAAGCCGAAGGCCTCGGAGAAGTCGGAGAAATTGAAGGTGGCGGCGAGTTTGTCACCTTGGCGCTCCCAACCGGGAAGGTCCTCCAGGGTGGCGGCGATCTCCTCGTCGCTCAGCAGTCTCTTGGCATCGGCGTCTACGGCCATGGGTCTCCTCCTAGGTGGATTTCAACGGGGGCGACAGAGCGGTCATCGACCCAAGGATCGTAGCCAGTGTCCTCTAGTTGGGCAGCCAGTTCCGGGCCTCCGGTCTCCCGGATCACGCCGTCAATGAGGATGTGGACCACGTCGGCATGGAGCACGGTCAGCAGACGACTGAAGTGGGTGATGGCCAGCACGCCCAAATTGTCCTGGTGGGTGGCCAGCTCGATGCGATGGCTCACCGCGGCCAAGGCGTCCACATCGAGGCCGCTATCCAGCTCGTCCAAGATGGCGATCTGGGGGCGGAGTACGCCGAGCTGCACCGCCTCGCTTCGCTTCATTTCGCCCCCGGACAGGTCTACGTTCAATGACCGGTACAGCAAGTCAGGGTCGAAGCCAACTAGCTCAGCCTCGGCAGCTACTTGGGCTTCCACCGCGCTGCGGTCCCCTCCAGTAGCGGCCACTGCTTCTTCCAGCATGATCTCCAAGCCCACACCCGGCACCTCGGTGGGATACTGCTGGGTGGAGAACAGCCCAGCGTGGGCCCGCTCCCACGGGGACAGATCCACCAGGTCGGCTCCGTTCAGTGTGATCGACCCGGCAGTGACCTCATAGGCAGGGCGGCCCATGATGGCGTAAGCCAGGGTCGACTTGCCCGAACCGTTGGGCCCCATCACCGCATGGACTTCACCCGATGCCACCCGCAGGTCTACCCCGTTCAGCACCATCTGCCCGCCGACCCGGACGTGCAGGCCCGAGACAACCAGCTCGCTCACGGCTGGCTCATTCATCGTGGCCAACCTCCAGCCAAACTTGACCGTCTTCCACCGCTACGTCGTAGACGGGCACCGGACGAGTGGCAGGCAAGGTTTCCGCCTCACCAGTGGCCAATGAGAACAAACTGCCGTGCTTCCAGCATTCGATGGTGCCCTCTTCGCTGTCTACTTCGCCCTCAGCCAGGGAGTAGTCGGCATGGCTGCATATGTCGCCCAGGGCGTAAAGGTCATCTCCCAACCGGACAACCGCCACCTGGTGAGCCAAGCCGCCAACATCGATGTCGAACCTCCGGGCTTCCCCGTCGCCCAACTCGTCAAGCGGGCACAGCACCACTCGATCCCCGGTCACGCCCCCGACCCGCTTCTCTCAATAGCGTGGTGATGGCTCAGCCCCTCGATCTTGGCCTGGAGCCGATCTCGCACCGCAGGGACCGCCTCAAGAACAGGAAACTGATCGAGCACCTCGTCGAAGAACCCCGTCACAATCAGGCGCTCAGCGGTCTCGGTGGGAACCCCCCGGCTCTCCAGATAGAACAACTGCTCGCCGTCGATCGGGCCAACCGCGGAAGCGTGGCTGCAATGCACCTCATTGTTCTCGATCTCCAAGTTGGGCACCGACTCGGCCCAAGCGTCCTCCGACAGCTTGATGTTCCGGTTGGTCTGGTAGGCGTTGGTGCCTCGGGCATCGGGCCGAACCCGGATCAGCCCGGTGTAGACCGAACGGGAGGAATCGTCCACCGCCCCCTTGAACAGCAGGCTGCTGGTGGTATCAGGAGCGGCGTGATCTTGGAAGGTGCGAAAGTCCAGAGTCTGGTCGCCGTCGCCGAAATACAGCGATATGAGATCACCGGTGGCGCCCCGGCCGGACAGATGGGTGTCCAGCCGCATTCGGGCATACTCGCCGCCCAACGCGGCAGTGGAGGCCCGCATATGGGCCTGCGAGCCGATGTGGCTGACCTGCGAGCCGATGTGCCACACCTTGGGACCCAGGTCCTGCACAGCCAGATAGCCAACCCGGGCGGCGGAAGCCACCCTGATCTCGACCACTGGGCTCACAAACGCGGCAACGTCGGCTGAGCCGTACAGCTCCAGCACCTCGACCGAGGAATCGGCCCCCGCGTCCACGATCAACCGGGGGAACACTGCGGCTCCTTCGGTGTCGATCCAGTGGCGCACCACGATGGGCCCTTCCACGCTCACCCCTGGGGGCACCCGCACCAACACCGGCTCAACGGAGAACGCCGCATTCATGACGGCGAATAGGTCGACATCAACCGATGCAGCCAGCTCGGCGTCGCTCTCGCCCAAGGGTCTGACCTCCACTCCTTGGGCTGCGGTCTCGGGGGTCAACTCAATCCCGCACAGCCAGCCGTTGCTGGTGTCGGCGATCGCACAGTGACCGGGGATGGCAGTCGGTGATTGGGCGCCAGCGTCGGTAGCCAGCTGATAGCGGCCTAGGTCTAGCTGCCCGATGGGGGTATACCGCCAGAGTTCTTCTTCCACCGAGGGCATAGCCGAGGCAGCCACCTGCTCAGCGGCAGCCACTCGACGGCGGGCCAGCCAATCGGGGCCGGGTATGGCACCGGCCGCCTCGGGAGTGAATTGTGAATCGATCACGAACGACGACGGCGCTTTCGCCGTTTGGCCTTTCCGCCGCCCCCCGCTCTTGACCTTCTCCGGGACTTCTCCTTCTCCAGTTCAGCCATCACTCGGGGGCCGGCCTCGTTCACGATGTCCTCGGCGGCGTCCAACAAAGCGCCGATACTCTCATCGCTTCCCACGCTGGATGGCGCCTCGGGAGTTGGCGGCGTGACCAAGGTGCCGTGCGACCAGTTCACGTCAACCATTCGGCGCTCATAGGCCGAGCAGTCGTCGGGACAGCGCCACGGGGCCTCAGGGGCCAAATCCAAATCGCACTTCCGCACGGTCTCTCCATTGGGGTACGACCGGCTCTCGAAGTACTTGCAATCTTGCCGCATGGGCATCAGCCGACAGATCCCTCCATCTGCAACTCGATAAGCCGGCTCCACTCCACGGCGTACTCCATGGGCAAGGTGCGGGTGATTGGCTCGATGAAGCCATTGACGATCATGCCCATGGCCTGCTCTTGGGTCAGTCCGCGGCTCATCAGATAGAACAACTGCTCGTCAGCCACTTTGGAGACGGTGGCCTCATGGCCGATCTCCGCGTCCCGGGTGCCCACCTCCATGTAGGGGTAGGTGTCGGACACGCTGTCCTCGTCCAAGATCAGCGCATCGCACTGCACGTGGCTGCGGCACCCGTAGGCATCGTCCTCCACTCGGACCAAGCCCCGGTAGCTGGTGCGACCTCCACCGTTGGAGATCGACTTGGACACGATCTTTGAGGTGGTCTCTGGGGCGGCGTGGGTCATCTTGGCCCCGGCATCTTGATGCTGGTTGGGGCCGGCATAGGCCACCGATAGCACCTCGCCCGAGGCCTTGGGGCCGACCATCACTACCGCGGGGTACTTCATGGTCAGACGGGAGCCGATGTTGCCGTCGATCCACTCCATGTGGCCCTCGGCCTCGACCTTGGCCCGCTTGGTGACCAGGTTGTACACGTTGTTGGACCAGTTCTGGATGGTGGTGTAGGTGACCCGGGCCGATTTCTTGACCAAGATCTCCACCACCGCGGAGTGCAGCGAATCGCTGGTATACACCGGAGCCGAACACCCCTCGATGTAGTGAACCTGCGAACCCTCGTCGGCGATGATCAGGGTCCGCTCGAACTGGCCCATGTTCTCGGCGTTTATGCGGAAGTAGGCCTGAAGCGGCATCTCCACCGTCACACCGGGTGGCACATAGATGAAGCTGCCCCCCGACCACACTGCGGAGTTCAAGGAGGCGAACTTGTTGTCGCCCGGCGGAATGATGGAACCGAAGTGCTCCTGCACCAACTCGGGATACTCCTTGAGAGCGGTGTCCATGTCGCAGAACAGCACTCCCTGTTGCTCCAAGTCCTCCCGGTTGCGGTGGTACACCACCTCGGACTCGTACTGGGCGGTCACGCCGGCCAAGTACTTGCGCTCGGCCTCGGGGATGCCCAGCTTCTCGTAGGTGTCCTTTATTGAGTCGGGCACCGCGTCCCAGTCGTCGGCCAGACCCTCGGTGGGCTTGATGTAGTAGTAGATGTTGTCGAAGTCGATGCCCGACATGTCGCCGCCCCAGTTGGGCATGGGCCGCTTCTCGAATCGGGAGAGCGACTTCAAGCGGAAGTTGCGCATCCACTCAGGCTCGCTCTTCATCCACGACATCTCCTGGACGATGTCGGTGTTCAGCCCTCTCTTGGGCTTGAAGACGTAATCTTCCTCGTCGCTCCAGCCGAGCTTGTATCGGCCGAGATCAAGGGCGAGGGCTTCCGACGACATATGAAAATCCTAGCGATGGGTTCGACTTGGCTTACCTGAATACTACCGGCGATCAGCCGAGTAAGCGCATCTCAGCTCGATATCGGTTGCCCCGGGCCACATAGCCCTGGGCGTCCTCTCGATTCTGCCCCTCGGCCATATGGCCTTCGCGAACCTTGGCGGGCACGCCAACGGCCAAAGCCAGAGGAGGAATCTTCATATGGTTGGTGACCACTGCACTGGCTCCCACCAGCGCACCTCGGCCTACAACCGCTTCGTGCAATACCACTGAGGCGACGCCTACCAGCGCTTCGTCCTCAATAGTGCAGCCTTCCAAGTGGGCCAGGTGGCCGACGGTGACATCGTCTCCCACCACAGTGGCCAGTTCGTCGGTGTTGTGGATCACGGCATTGTCCTGAATCGAAGTGCGGGCTCCGATGGTGATACCCGCTCCGTCACCCCGGAGCACTGCTCCCGGCCAAATCGTGGACTCTGCGCCGACGCTCACCCGGCCGATGATCACCGCCAGCGGGTGAATGAACGCCTCGGGGTGGATATCGGGCTCAATGTCTCCCAACGCATAAACCGGCATCGCTCGTCAGCCCAGCAGATTGAACGAGCCGTATTTCCCGGCCAAGAACACCAGCGGCCCCACGTCGTCCCGCTGGACCTCTAGATCCAACACTCGGCCCAGGACGATCCAGTGGTCGCCGCCTTCCACCACCTGGTCGATCTCGCAGTCGATCCACGCCAACGAGGAACCGAAGATGGGAGCGCCGGTGATCTTCGTCGTCCACTCCA